>CAZRVT010000016.1:0-48556 GCA_964603505.1 uncultured Holophagales bacterium
TCGGCCGTGCTGTTCGTTGCGTTCAGGGGACTGGTTTGTTGGGTCCTCGTCTCGTCGCCGCCCGCCGACACCCAACCCACCGGCACCGTGAACGCGGCGCTGGCGTCCGGGTAGGTCTTCTCGGTGCTGCTGATGTCCGTGACATCGAACGTGATGTTGTTGACGCAGGCGGCGTTCTGGGCCACCCGGAACACGAATGCCGCGTTCGCGGTTCCGCCGCCCGAGGCAAGGGTGCCGTAGCTCCCCGGATTCCCGGCCTGGATGGCGGCCGTCACCGCGCTGCCCGCGTTCACCGCCAAACTCGCCACCGTGCCGGTCGCATTGCCGGTCCCGGTGTTCTTCAGCCGCACCGTCACCCGCCAGTCCTCCCCGGGCTCCACCACGGAATCTCCGTCCCCGCAGATCGGCGCCAGCCCCGTCGCGGCGTCGAACACCACATTGGGCCCCGCGGCGGTGCACTCGTTGCAGACCGGCGCCGTGGGATAGGTGATCACGATATCGTCCACGTAAAGGTTCCACATGTCGGCCGCGCTGGTGCAGTGGAATCCGAGATAGTAGGTCCCCGTGGAGGGCACCGTGAAGGTCGCCGACCGCGCCGTGCAGGCGGTATTGGTCAGGTTCGGCAGGGACAGGATGGTGAGAGTCTGCCCCGCCGGCGTCGCCGCCGTCCCCGCCTTCACCTCCATCGCCTCCGGGTAGCTCGCCGAGTACACCTTCTGGTTGAAGCTCAGCGTGTAGGTCACCCCGGCGGTCAGGGCGATCCCCGGCGTGTAGGCCCAGGAGTTGGCCGCCTGGGTGCTGTGGTAGGGGTACATCAGCGCATTGTCGGTGCACCCCGCCGCGTTGGTCGCCCAGTCATTCCCGCTCGTCTTGCTGATCGTCCACCCGGCCGGCAGGGCCGGGGGTGTCACGCCGGAGAAGTCCTGCGCAAAGACCGCCACCGCACCCCCCGCCTGCCCGACATCGAGGGTGAACGAACTGTCGGAGCCCGCCGGGTTCTCCGCCGAGGAGGTGTGCAGGATGAAGGTGGCGGCGGTGACGCAGGTCACCGACGGATCCACATGGACCGCAAAATGCGGGGCCTGCGATGTCCCCGAGCCCCCGTTCGCCGCCATGTTCGGGAAGGCGGCCGAAGGGTCCGTGACGGTCACTCCCGGAGTGGAGGTGCTGAGCGTCCCAACCACGTTCGTGGCGTTCTGCATCCCCTGGTTCGACGCCGTGACCGTGATCACGGCGTCCTCCCCCGGCTCCAGGATGCCGTTCCCCCCGCCGGTCCCGTTCCCGTTGCACGCCTCGGTGAAGGTGTGGGAGACGTATTTCACGTCCGCGGAGCATCCCGCGGCCTTGCTGACGCTGATGTCGTCGATGTACCAGCCCTCCCCGAAGATGCTGCCGTCCGAGTGGAACCAGAAGCGGATGCGGACGTTGCCCGAGTAGGCGGCCAAACTGATCTCCTTCTGGATCCAGCCGCCGCTGGTCCCCGCGTACTGGGCCAGGTTGATCCAGGAGAGGCCTCCGTTGATGCTGATCTGCGGGCGGCAGTAGTCGTAACCCGATTCGGTCTCGTACCACTCCCTCCACCGCAAACTGTAGCCGTGCCCGGCAGCGCCGAGGTTGATGTCGGCGTTCCAGGTCAGGTAGTTGTCGCTGGTGGCCGCGTAATCGAGGCCGCAGTCGGTATTTCCCGCTTTCCGGGCGTGGGTGGGGGAGTCGGCCCGGCAGGTGCTGATGTGCCAGCCGTTGGGCGTCCCCGTGGCCGTCCAGCTCTTCGGGCCGCCCTCCACGTCGTCGGGGCCCATGGCATACATCCGCCCGTAGGTGGTGAACTGGTGGTAGGCGCCGCCGTTGTTGCTGGTGGAGGCGTTGGAGGCGGCGTCGGCGCTGGTGACGCTGAAGTAGTAGGGGGTGCAACCGGCCAGGCCGTCGAGGGTGACGCTGTGGGAGGTGACGTAGTGGGTCAGGTCGTCCTGGTGGGTTCCCGGGGGAACGGCCGTGCCGTAGGTCACCCGGCTGTTGGCCGCCTCATCGGTGGTCCAGGTGACGGTGGCCGAGGAGTCGGTGATGTCGGCAACCAGGACGTTGGAGATGACCGGGCCGACGCAGTCCACGGTCGCGGCGGCGTCCACGTTCTGGTCCGGCACGCCGCAGAAGTCGGGGTCGGTGTACCGCACGGTGATCGTAGCGCCGTTGGAGACGTTCACCTGGTCGGCGCCCGCCCCGGAGGGGACCGTGTGGAAGTGGCCCGTGTAAGAGGCGGAGCCCGGCGGGTTGTTGGTCAAGGTCAGGGTCTTCTGGGTGCCGTCCACGCTGGACCAGAACTGCACGATGACCGGGGCGGTAACCGTGGAGTCGAGCACCGTCACGTCCACCTGGTCGGTGCAGGCGTAGAGGGTCCGGGCCAGGTTGACGGCTCCGGCGCAGGGCTGGGGGGTGCCGGTGGCGCACGCGCTGATGGGGCCATAGGTGCCGGAACATCCCGTCTCCGTGGCGAAGGCCTGCACCCGATAAAAATACGTGATCCCGTTGACCACCGTGGTGTCCACAAACTGGGTGGTCGGCGCGTTCACCTGCCCCACCCGGGTGTAGCCCGCGTCGCAGCCGCTCTCGTTGCGGTAGATGTCGTACCGGTCGGCATTCGCCACCACGCCCCAGGCGATGGTCAGCTGATTGCTCCCGGTCGCCACCGTGACGCCGGGGACCTGGGCCAAAGTCGGACAGGCCGGCGCCGTATGGTTTTGGTTGGCGGGGTCGGAGGCGCTGCCGCAGGCGATCAGGTGCCGGTTCAACGCCGCGAAAATGCCCGCGGCGTGCGGAGTTCCGTTGGCAGTCCCGTCTCCGTCGTCGTCGATGGCCATGAACAGCGTGTAGAGGGTGTTGGCCCCGCACCCGCTCGTGTTCCAGTTCGTGCAGGTGTACATGCTGGAAAGATTGGGGTGGCTGGTCCACCACAGGCGGTCGTTGAGCTGCCAGCCCGAGGGTCCGTCGAGGCCGCATTGCAGGTAGAAATCTCCCTGGGGCCCGGCCGAGGGCGTGGGGCCCTTCACCATGTCCCATAGCGCCTGGGTGGCGAGGAGCGATTCGCAATGGTCCTCGCCGCCGCACGGACCGAAATAACTGCCCCCCGTGCAGGGGCCCCACATGGTGTGGTTGGCGCCGGTATAGGGCGTCTGACTCTGCGTGCGCCAGTAGTCTGAATCGCGGACGCCGTCGCAGTTGGTGCAGGGGTCCGCGTATCCGCAGGAGAACCCCGCGCCGCGGCCCGTGCAGGAGTCGCGGATCATGACGGTGGCCGTCCAGTCGGCGCGGGTCTCGAGCGGCGGGCTGTCGCCCGGGGATCCGTCGAAATCGTCCCAGGAGTGGCCCCATTCGTGGAGCGAAACCCCCGGGAGCTCGCCGAGGTTCCAGCAGGGAGCCTCGGCCTTGTAGAAGTTCAGGGTGCCGCCGCCGCTGGTGGCGTTGCACCAGGCATTCTGATTGACGTTGACGTTCATCCACTGGGTGGTCAACCAGGTGTTGGCCGGGTGGTAGGTGCGCGCCTTGATGTTGATGGCGGTCAGGTGGTAGAACTGCACCTTCGCCGACCAGGTGTTGCCGGGGCCGCCCGGATTGGGGCTGGGAACGCCGCAATCGGTCCCCACGCTCTGACCGTAATTCGCGTCTCCGTTGGTCGTGGTCAGGGCCGTGGTCCCGCAGGAGTCGTTGATGCGCGTATATTTCCCAAGGGCGAAATCGATGGTGGCGCTGTCCCCCGGGAAGAAGCCGCCCTCATTGGTGTAGTTGTCGGGCGCGGGGAGGTTGGTGTGGGCGAACGCAAAGACCCGGTCCACCGGGTTGTTGTGCCCGTCGCCGGGGTACACCACCCCATGGACCTTGCCGTAGCGGTTCGTGTCCACGAACCGCAGCAGTTCGCTGGTGTGGGCGTCCACCAGGGCCTCCCACCGCCCAACGACCCCTCTGCGCTCGAACCGAAGGCGGTAGGCCAGGACATGCTCGATCCCCGAGCCGGGAACCCCGGCAAAGGCGTCCGGTTCCAGGCCGCGGGGGGTGATGGGGACCAGAATCAGGGGGGCCTCCTCCGAGACCTGATCCTCGGGGGCCGGAAAGTCGTCGATGTGCCGCACGACCGCCTCCCAAGCGGCCCGCGCGCCGATCGACGGGACGGTGGAAATCCGCACCGGGGCCAGGCGTTCCGTGGCCACCTGGATCAGGTTGCCCCCGTTGATCCGAAAGTTGACCGAGGCCCCTTGCACGGGAATGCCGCCCACCACCTGCCGGTAGCTGACGAAGTACATGTGCTCCACCGGCCCCAGGTTCTCCCGCGCCAGGACCAACTCCTCGGGATTGACCCCCAGAAGCTTCTGGTTCCGGACGAGGAAATCGCGGGTCAGGGCTTCCATGGTCTGAGCGGAGAGGCACGCCTGGTTCTGACAACCGCTATCAAAGGCGGCCCATTGAAGGGTGTTGGCGGGGCCCGGGATGAACGGGATGGCCCCGCCGTCCAGGAGGGCAACGGCGTTCCGCCGCACATCGATCCAGGCGCGCCAAGCCGGACCGTACTGCGCTCGGAACGCCTGCAGTTCCATCGCCGTCTGGCTGAACCCCTGGAGAGTGTCCAGGTCGGCAACCGGTGACGGCAGACGGAGCTCCGGGATCATGAAAACCTTGGCATCCAGGCTGGAGCGTGGGTCCTTCTGGACCAGGGCGAACGCCGGCGCGGCGGCCAGGAGGCCAAGGAGGAGGCCGAACGACAGAACTCGACTGTGGCGGTGGGATATTCTCATACGACCCTCCTGCAGGCTGACATAGCCCATCCTAATCTTTCGTGCAAGTGGAATGCCATAACCGGCACAGGGGGAGTGTTGAAAATAAGGAACTTAGGCTATCCCTGCCGCCCTGGAGGGTCTGGCGGATGACATAAAATGTCATGATAAGCCTTTAAATGCCTAAGGCCGACCTGGATCCGGTGTATCTCTGGCTCCCTTTTCGGTGAACGGCGGCGAGGGTAAAACTAAAGGGCCGGGTCCCTCCGGCCCTTGGCGTTGCTCATCAAAGCCCCCGTGGGGGCGGCGCCTAGTCGCAACTTCCCACCAGGTTCCGCGGATAATCGCACCCTCCGCCCAATCCCGTCGCCTCCGGACGCTGGGCCCCTCCCGTCTTGTATCCGTACCCCCCCTCCTCCGTCCCATTGTTGCCCACCACCAGGAAGAACGCGTTGCCGGCCGGGGCCGGGAAGCGGATGAGGCCGGCGGTGTCGGGGGAGCAGACCACGCCGCTGTACCAGCCGGCGTCGGGCCCCGACAGGGCGGAGAGGGCCCCGATGTAGATATTGTGTCCGCTGGCGCCGCAGGCGGGCATGTAGTGCAGAACGATCTCCCCCGAAACGCGATCGAGGGAAGCGCGCATCAATTCGGCCCGCACGGTTTGGTGGGAGGCCTCGCCGGGCGGCTGGGCCACCGGCGGCACGAGCCCGGAAACGGTGGCCACGGCCATCTGGAGGGGGGCGTTCTGCCCCGTGTTGAGCCAGGCGTCCAACATATTGATCCCCTCCTGTCCCAGGAAGGGGCTGAGGCCGTCGTTCTGTTTCCACAGGAACTGGATGTATTCCCACGAGGTCTGCTGGTAGTAGAGGCGGATCTGGGCGGAGGCGGCGTTGTTGGGGATGGGGAAGGCCCGCTCATCCCAGTAGTTGTAGGTGCCGCCGGGTCCCGGGTTCCCGAACTGGGTAGCCGGGACGGGGAGGGTGTTGTGCGCCTTGGCTTCGTCGTACTTGAAGCCGTAGGGGGGGATGCGGTCGTCTTCGACCACGACGTTGTTGAGGACGAAATGGAAGGTGTGGAACTGGGTGCCGGGAAGTGAACCGGCCAGCTCGCCGAGGGTGTGTTCGGGGGCGTCGGTCATCCGGTTCCAGGAGAGGACCATGGAGGGGCTGTAGCCGAGCGACACCAGCTTGGCCGCCCAGGCCTGGTCCATGCCCATGCCGGCCTCGTAGATGACGGTGTGCTCCGGGTCGAGGATGGACTGCACCGGGTGCTGGACCCCCGCCTTGTCGGTGACGGTGCGGCCGATGGGGCCGTAGCCGCCGTCCTCCTCGATCAGGTTGTTCCCCGCGTCGTACCACCGCACGTTGATCCAGAGGCGCCGCCCCTCGGGGTAGCCGCTGAGGAGCTTGTGGGCGGTGAGGTTGGTGACCCGGACCATGAGGTTGTTCCCCACCTGGGTGCCCGAGACCCGGCCCGCGCTCTGGAGCATGGCCTGGGCGCGCGTCTTGCCGGCGTTGAGCGCGTCCTTCTGCCGCTGGGTGAGACCGCCTCCCATCCGGAGGGTCCCCTTGGTGTTCTGGTATTGGACCACGTCGGGCATCCAGTAGCCGGCGCCGGTCTGGTCGTGGGTGGGGAGGTCGGTCCGGACGGGGAAACCGTTCTTGTTGCACCCCTTCCCCGTGGCCGGGGACATGTGGCAGGTCTGGCAGGTGTAATACCGGAGGGTGCCGTCCTCATAGTCGGCGGTGCCGCGGGCGGCGGAGGCCTTCGCGTGGGCGACCTGCAGGGCACCCCCGGTGACCTTCAGGTCGGCCGGCAAGGCGCTGAAATTGTCCACCTCGAAGGTGTCGAGGGCGCCGGCCGCCCACTCGCTGTAGGTGCGCTCCACGATGCCGTACTTGTGGGGGGGATTGTTCAGCGCCGCCTTGCCCTCCACCGTGGACCCCACCGTCCCGGAGTAGGTCCCGGGCGCCAGGGCCATGCCCGTCTGAGCGCCGTTCCCGGAAGCCAGGTCCCCCACGGCGGGGTTGCTGACGTCGTGGCAGGTGGCGCAGAGATCGGTCTTCCGGTGGAAGGGCGACTGGATGGCGGCGTGGGGTGGGTTGGTCGCGTAGGGCCCCAGGCGGGTCCCGTTGCCGTTCATCACATACTGAGCCGCCCCGCGGTAGGTGTCGGTCGCGTCGTAGGCCTCGAACGGGAAGTTCTGCACCTCGGTGGTTCCCGCGATGGAAAGGGGCGGGTCGGGATCCACCATGAGGTGGCAGAACTCGCACTCCACCCCGTTGACGTCGGCCGTGGCCGAAAGGGTGCTTCCATCCGTGGGGGTGGAGCGGTCGCCCATCCAGCCGTTGACGGAGTGGCAGCGGATGCACAGGTCCCCCGCGCCTCCGCGGGCGGCGGGATCGGAACCGGGGAGGAAGTCCTGCTCGGCGATGGCGAGGGTGGCCCAGAAGATGGGGTCCCGGGTGGCGTTCCCCATCATTCCGCCCCGCCACATGAACTCCGGCTCCACGGCCTGGTCGTAACCGCCGTGGCAGTTGTCGCAGTTCTCGGGGCTGGTGTAGGTGGGGACCTCCAACTGCTGCGTGCCGGGGAGTTTGATGTCCGTCGGCACGGTGTTGGCGGCCCGCAGGGGCACGGTCGCCAGGAAACAGGACAGGAAGACGATGGCTCTTTTCATGTTCCACTCCTTCACAAGCATGGTCCCAATGCCGATGGTTTTGCGGCGCGGGGCCGGTTGCTCCCGCGGCCGTGGGCCGATCCTGCCCTCGTGCGGCTAGTATAGCCGCCCCGCCGTTTTCCGTCAAGGAGGGAGGAGCATTCGACCGACTGACCGGATAGGCAGTGCAAAGAAAGTTGAATTAATTCTTTCGGTGGCCGAAGGAACGGTTCAGGGGCGGCCGAGGGGCCTGGTGTGGCGTCGCTCCATGGGGACGGCCAGGTGGGCCAGGGTGGCCAGGAAGGTCCGGGACGCGCCGGCGAAGAAGGAGAGGTCCCCGCAGTTGGCGACGGTGTCGTTGTGGGTGTGATAGTAGGGGTAGGTCCCCGGCTGGTGGCAGAACCCCTCGTTGTCGGTGATCCCGCAGACGGCGGCCCAGCCGTAATCCCAGAAGGGGGCGTGGTCGCTGTAGACCATGGAAGGGCACGGGAAGGCGTTCACCGGCCCCCCGGTCCCGTAGAGGTTGGAGACCTCGTGCATCAGGAGGGCGAGCCACTCGGAGGCGACGTCGTAGTTGATGTCGATGTCCTCGACCTCCGGCCGGCCGTCCCCCTGCCAGCCGATCATGTCCGCGTTGAGGACGGCCCGGATGTTCTCCCCTCTGCGGTCGGCGTCGAGGGCGTAGATGGTGGACCCCACGAGCCCCTGCTCCTCCCCCGTGACCAGGAGGAACTTCACAGTGCCCGCGAACCGGAAGGGCGCCATCGCCCGCGCCAACGCCAGGACCAGGGCGGAGCCGCTGGCGTTGTCGTCGGCCCCTGGGGCCGGGGGAACCTCGGGCATGTCGTCCAAGTGGGCGATGACGATGAACACCTCGTCGGGACGGACCGCCCCGCGGATCTCGGCGATGACGTTGGGGGGGAACTTGCGAGACCACTCCTGGAGCTGGACGGGCAGGCCCGCGGCCCCGAACGCCTCCGCGGCCGCCTCGACGGCATCCCGGCACCCGGCGCTGAAGGAGTAGCGGGTGGAGGCCCACCCGACCACCTCCTCGAGGGCGTCCGCCATCACAGTGTCCGTCAGTCCGTCCACCATAGCCTGCACAAGGGGCAGGGCCTCCGCGGCCCGTGCGGAGCGGGGCGGGGCCTCCCGGACCGGCTTCAGGGGCTTGAGGAACAGCGGCGCCCAGCGGACCGCACTCCCGGCGGCGCAGAGGGGGCGGGCGGCGCCAAAGGTCTTGACGACGGCCGTGTCGCCCTCCACCCACACCGGCAGGCCGCAGGCCGAGTCCGCCGGCCATACCGCTCCCCCGCGGAGCCCCAGGAGGTGATACGACTCCATGGGGGCGGGGCGGTCGAGGACCCGGCCGGAATATCCCTCGGCTTCCAGGCGCGGCAGGACCGTCCCGGGGGGGCCGTAGGCGAGCAGGAAGGGGCCCAGCTCCTTGACGAGGGGGACCCCCGCGGCCAGGAGGGCCGCGCGGTCGTGCGGCCCCGTCCGGCCGACGCGGATGAGGGCATCGTCGCCGGGGAGGGCGGCGGAGGAGACGGCGAGGATGATCGCGAACGCGGCAAACCGGGTCATGGACGCTCCTTGCTCGAACGCTTTATATTAATACGCTCCCGCGGGACAAAGGTTGTGCCTCCACGGGGCTTGCGGCTCCCCCTCCCCTGTGCTATGGTTAGGTTCCTCATGAGCCGGCCCTCGACCCCCTCCCCCGCCGCGGTCCAGCCGGCGCCCCGCCGCGCGGCCCTTCTGCTCCTGATCGCCATCGCCGCCGCCTGGGCCGGCTGGCTGGCGCACCACCGGGTGATCCAGATCGACGAGATCCAGACCCTCCATATGTCCTGGCTCCTGGGCCGGGAGGACGCGGGGGAATACTTCAACAGCGCCGAGCCCTACATGCTTTCCCTGGCGGCGCTGAGCCGGGCCACGGACGACCCGTTCCGCTTCCTCCAGCGCGCCCGGCTGGCCTTCGCCGCCGCCCTGCTGGGCGTGTTCCTCCTGCTCCTGCGGGGCATCCGGCCGGATCTGGCGGGCGCGGGCCCCCTCGCCGCGGCGGTGCTGGTGGTCTCGGTGCCCGTGTTCTGGGACTACGGCCCTGAAGTGCGCCACGACAATGTCGTCCTGTTCGGGCTGGCGCTGATGATGGCCCTGCTCCTCGGCCCTGCGGGGCCCCCGGGACAAGCGGCCCTCCTGGCGTCCGGGGCCGCGGCGGTGGGGGTCCAGCTATCGAGCCACAAGGCGGTGCTCTTCCTGGCCCCGGTCCTGCTCGGGTTCCTCGTCCGGTCGGACCGGCGGTGGCGCGCCGCCGCCCTCCTGGCCGCCGGCGCCGCCGCGGGGGCGGCCGCCGCCCTGGGCCTCTACGCGGCCACCGGCACGCTCCCCGCCTTCCTCCAGGCGTGGCGGTTCTTTTTCGACACGATCGGGCAGGATTTCCTCCCCATCTATCTCGAAACCTTCTGGCTCCCCTTCGTCCTCTACCACCCCTGGCTGCTGGCGACGACCGCGGCGTTCGCCATCCTCTACGGCCTCCCGGCCGCCCGCGCGGCGCTCGGGCGGCGGCTGGACGACCGGTCGGCCCGGGACCTGTGCATCCTCCTCCCCCTGCTCGGCTGCGCCGTGTTCGTCGCGGCCAACCCGACCCTCTTTCCCTACAATTTCGTGTTCCCCGCCCTGTTCATGCTCTTCGCCTGCGCCCGGGTGTGCGGCGGATGGTGGGACCGTCTCCCCGGCCGGCGGGCGTGGCTCGTCCTCCTCGTCCTGGCCCTCCATGTCGCGCCGGGCCTCTACCGGATCCAGCGGCACCGGCACTACACCAACGAATACCAGCGCCGGGTGATGGAATGGGCGCACCGGGTCACGGGCCCCGACGACTGCGTCTTCGACGGCGCGGGGCTGGCCCTCTACCGGACGGGGCCGGGGTTCTACTGGTACCTGCACTCCCTGAACATGAACCGCTACTTCGAGCACCGACTCGAACGGGTGCCGGCCATGCTGGAGCGCTGTCCCTGCCCCATCCTGATCCTGAACTACCGGTGGATGTGGCTGCCCGGGTCGGAACTGCGGTGGATCATGGAGCGGTACGTGCAAGTGAACAAGGTCTTCTGGGTGATGGGCCGCCGCTGGGACGTTCCCGCCGCCGGGATTTATCCGTTCACCGTCCACAAGGCGGGCCACTACCGCGTCCTGGTGGAGGGGGCGGGGGCCGCGGCGCCGGTCCTCCTCGACGGGACCCCCGCCGGAGAGGCGCCGCGCTTCCTCGCCTCCGGCGACCACGCCCTCCGCCTGGACGGACCGGCGGAGCGGCTCCAGGTGCTGTGGGCCGGCAGGGACGCGGACTCCCCCTGGCCCCCGCCGGATGCCGACCGCACCGTCTTCCTGGGCTGGTACTGAACCGTGGCCGCCCCCCGCGTCTCCGTGTGCATCCCGGCCTACAACGCCGGACGGTTCATCGGCGAGGCGGTCCGCTCGGTCCTGGACCAGACCTTCGCAGACTTCGAGCTCATCGTGCGCGACGACGCTTCCACCGACGGCACCCTCGATCGCCTTTCCGCGTTCTCCGATCCCCGCCTGCGGGTCGCCGCCAACCCCCGCAACGTGGGGGCCGAAGCCAACTGGAACGCCGTCGTCGCCGAGGCCCGCGGGGAGTTCGTCAAGGTCCTCTGTTCCGACGACCTCCTTCGCCCCGACTGCCTGCGCCGGCAGGTGGAGGCCCTCGACGCAGCGGGCGGAAGGGGGGCGGTCCTCGCCTGTTGCCGGCGGGAGATCATCGACGCGGGCGGAAGGGTGCTGATGGTCCGAGGGAGCGGGGCCTTTACCGGCATCATCCCCGGCCCCGAGGCCGTGCGGCGCATCGTCCGCTCGGGGACCAATCCCATCGGCGAACCCTCGGCCGTCCTCTTCCGGCGCGCGGCGCTGGAGCGGGCGGGCCGGTTCGACGGCTCGCTCCCCTATGTGATCGACCTGGATTTATGGTGCCGCCTCCTCCTCCTCGGACCGGTCGTGGCCCTGCCGGAGGCGCTGTGCGCCTTCCGGGTGGCCCCGGGCTCCTGGAGCTTGCGGTTGGCCCTCCGTCAGGCCCGCAACTACCAGCGGTTCGTGCGGCGCCTGGGCGCGGATCCGCGGTACGGCCTCACCCCGGGCGACCGGCGGATCGGCCGTCTCAAGTCGGCGGGGCTGAACCTGGCGCGGATCGCGTTCTACGCGGCCGTCCTCCTTGCGCGTCAGTCCCCCGCCTCGTCCTCCACGATGTAGAGGGGGCGGCGCTTCACCTCGTTGAAGACCCGCAGGAGATACTCGCCCAGGATGCCGATGGTGATCAGTTGGACGCCGCCGAGGAAGAGGACGACGGTGATCGTGGAGAGCCAGCCGGTGGCCGTGTCGGCGTGGAGGACGAGTTTGGCGACGAGGAACCAGGCGGCCAGCAGGAAGCCCGCGAAGGCGGTGGCGAGCCCCAGCACCATGGCCAGGCGGAGGGGCACCCCGGAGAAGGACGAGATGCCGTCCACCGCCAGGAGGAGCATCTTGCGCAGGGGGTATTTCGTGGTCCCGGCGTAGCGGGCGTCCCGGTCGTAGAGCATCCCCGTCTGCGGGAACCCCACCCAGCTCACCAGGCCGCGCATGAACCGGTGGTGCTCCGAAAGCTGGAGCAGGGCGTCGGCCACCCGCCGGCTGACCAGGCGGAAATCGCCCGCGTTGACGGGGATGTCGACGGCCGTGAGGGCCTTGAGGAGGCGGTAGAAGAGGGCGGCCGTCCACCGCTTGAAGGCCAGCTCCCCCCGGCGCTCGCGGCGTACCATGTAGACCACGTCGAACCCCTCGCGCGCCTTCGCCAGCATGGCGGGGATCAGCTCGGGGGGGTCCTGGAGGTCGCCGTCGATGATGACCACGTGGGCGCCCCGCGTCCGGGCCAGCCCGGCCGTGATCGCCATCTGGTGGCCGAAATTGCGCGAAAAGCGGACGGCCCGCAGGCACGGATCGCCGGCCCGCAGGGCCCGGATCCGTTCCCAGGTGCCGTCGGTGCTGTGGTCGTCCACCAGGACGATCTCGTACGGCTCCCCCAGCCCCTTCAGGACGTCCGTCAGGCGCCGGTGG
Organism: uncultured Holophagales bacterium; assembly: GCA_964603505.1. Taxonomy (GTDB): domain Bacteria; phylum Acidobacteriota; class Thermoanaerobaculia; order UBA2201; family UBA2201; genus UBA2201. The sequence goes on from CAZRVT010000016.1 coordinate 12,517, forward strand.
AGGAGGTCCACGACCTCGATCTCATTGAACAGGGGGACCACGACGCTCAAACTGATGCCGCTCATGGCACCACTCTATCGCAGGCCCGCCCCCCTTGGCAAGGAGCGGCCCTTGACAAGCGGCCGGTGTCGTGATATTCTCTACTTATTCGATAGATTTACAGGAGTGATAATGCTCTCGCGCAAAGCCAAGTACGGATTGAAGGCCCTCATTTACCTGGCGCAGCACGCCGGGGAGGGCCCCGTGCTGATCGAGGATCTGGCGGCGGCCGAGCGCATCCCCCGCAAGTTCCTGGAGCAGATCCTCCTCGAGCTGAAGAAGAAGGGACTGCTCGCCAGCCGGAAGGGACGGGGCGGCGGCTACCAGCTGGGACGCCCCCCCCAGGCCATCAGCATGGCGGAGATCATCCGCATCCTCGACGGCCCCCTCGCGCCGGTCCCGTGCGTCAGCGTCACGGCCTACGCGCCGTGCAGCGAGTGCGTGGACCCGGCGGCGTGCGGCATCCGGCTGGTGATGCGGGAGGTGCGGGACGGCATCGCCGCCATCCTGGAGAACGCCACCCTGGCGGAGGTGCTCCGCCGGATGGACCAGCAAGTCCATGGACCGACTGAAGGATGAACCGAAAGGGGCAACGGGCATGAAACTGGCATGGATCGGATTGTGCATCGCGCTGTTGTGCTGGGCGGCCGCCGTGCCGCTCCTTGCGGGGGTGTCGGAAACCGACGCCCTGATCCAGCTCCTGGCGACCAAGGGGCTCATCACCCCCGAGGAGGCCGCCGCCCTGCGGGCCGAGCTGGCCGCGCAGAAGCAGGAAGAGAAGGACCGGCAGAAGGAGTTCCAAGTCACCGCCGGCAAGCCCCTCCAGCTCTCCGGCTACACCGAGGTCCGGTACCGGCAGGCCGACCCCCTCAAGGACACCTTCGACGTCCGCCGCGCCCGCCTCTCGCTCAGGGGCGACCTCGGATCGGGCTTCGACTACCGCCTACAGGCCGAGTTCGCCGGCTCCTCGGCGAAGGTGCTGGATGCCGTCCTCGGGTGGCGCCGCGCCGACGGCCTCAAGGTGACGGCGGGGCAGTTCAAGATCCCCTTCAGCCAGGAGAACCTGCAGTCGAGCAACACGATGGAGTTGATCAACCGGTCCATGGTGGTCGCGGCCATGAGCGCCCGCGGGCTCGACGTCACCGGCGACCAGAACGGGCGCGACATCGGGATCCAGGCCTCGGGGACCTTCCCCCTGTTCAGCTCCCCGTCCGCCTTAGAGTACGCGGCGGGCCTCTTCAACGGCTCCGGCACCAACCGGACGGACCTCAACGACCAGAAGGACCTCGTCGGCCGGGTGGTCTTCCGTCCCCTGGAGGGGCTTTCGGTGGGGATGTCGGGGTACGAGGGCCGCTACACCCCCTCCTCCGCCCCCGACCGCCGGGATGTCCGCCGGCGGGTGGGCGCCGAGTTCGCCTATCAGAAGGGCCCCTTCCTCGCCCGCGGGGAGTATATCAAGGGGCAGGACGCCGAAGTCCGGAAGGACGGATGGTACCTCCTGGCGGGGTGGATGGCGGTCCCCAAGCGGTTCCAAGTGCTCTACCGCTACGATGTTTACGATCCCGATACGGACCTGGACGGCAACTCGACCCGGATCGACACCTTCGGGTTCGCGTGGTACCTCAACAAGTGGGCGTTCTTCCAGGTCAATTACGATCACGCCGGGGGGGAGCAGTCCAGGACCCCCTCGGACGCGTGGATGGGCCAGCTCACCCTGCAATTTTAGGAGGGACCCGTGAAGAAGATCCTGTTGTCCGTCATCGCCTGCGCCCTCGGCGCGGCCGCCTTCGGGGAGGAGCTTAGGGGGACCTTCACCCTCTCCGGCGCCTGGGCCGTCTACCCCACCGCCGTCGCCTGGGGCGAGGCGTTCCACAAGCTCCACCCCGGCGTGACGGTGGACGTCTCCGCGGGCGGGGCGGGCAAGGGGGCCTCCGACGCCATCGCCGGGCTGGTGGACATCGGCATGGTCTCGCGCGAGCCCGACCCGGCCGAGGTCCGGAAGGGGATCGTCCCGGTCTACGTCCTCCACGACGCCGTCTTCCCCGTGGTCAGCGACAAGCACCCCGCCCTCGACGCGCTCCTGAGGCGGGGCCTGCCGATGCAGACCCTCCGCGGGATCTACGTGGCCGGCGACATCACCGCCTGGGACGCCGCCCTGGGCACGAAGACCGGCCGCCCCATCCACGTCTACACCCGCTCCGATTCCTGCGGGGCCGCCGCGGCCTGGGCCGCCGCCTTTGGGAGGAAGCAGGAGGACCTCAAGGGCGTCGGCGTCTACGGGGACCCCGGACTCCTGCTGGCGGTCCTGCGCGACCCCATTGGGCTGGGCTACAACAATTTCAGCTACGTGTTCACCCGCGACGGCAACCCGGTGCCCGGCATCCGCCTCGTCCCCGTGGACGCCAACGGCAACGGCAAAGCCGACCCGGAGGAGATCGTCGCCGACCGCCGGGCCGCCGTCGCGGCCATCGAGGCCGGGAAATACCCCGTCACGCGAAAAAATTACTTCTTCGTGAAGGGCAGGCCCTCCGGCCTGGTCCGGGAGTTCCTGAAGTTCGCCCTTTCGGACGAGGGGACCAAGGTGGTCGAGGCGGTGGGCACCAGTCTGCCCGTCCCCTTGGCGGAGCGGGAGAAGATCCTGGGGGAATTGAAATGACGACCAACGGATCGCGTCTAATAGCCATGACTTCCGCCACGCCGTTCGAGGATCCAGAGATCCGGCGCCCGTCCAGGGGCCTTGCCGCATCCAGCATCAAAGGGCCTGAATACCAGGGACCTCCATGATAGTGAACAACAAGAGGAGCCGGGAATCGCTAAACTCGAAACCCGAGACTCATGACGGCCTATGTGACGAACCTTCGAAGCATTAAGGACACCCTCGCCCGCCGCTCGATGGGGCTGGTGGCCCTCGGGGTCCTGAGCGCCGCGTTCCTCGTCGGCGTCGGGCTCTACTGGCGCGCCCGCCCGGTGCTGGCCGGGCGCCGGTGGGTGGACGTTCTCTTCTCCGCGGCCTGGCACCCGTCCCAGGGGCAGTTCGGCCTCGGCGGGTTCATCCTCGGCTCCTTCTGGGTGACCGCCATCGCCATGCTCCTCGCGGTGCCTCTGAGCCTCCTGACGGCCCTCTATCTCTCCGAATACGCCTCCCGCCGCACCCGGGAGCTGGCCCGCCCGGTGGTCGACGTTCTCGCCGGCATCTCCCCGGTGGTCTACGGCGCATGGGGGATGCTGGTGGTGGTGCCGCTGGTGCGGGACTACGCCATGCCCTTCCTGTCCGGCCGGTTCCGGTTCTTCCCCTTCGCCTCCGACAACTTCACCGGCTTCTCGGCCCTGGCCGGCGGCATCGTCCTGGCCGTCATGGTGTGCCCCATCATGATCGCGGTGATGGAGGAGGTTCTGCGCACCGTGCCGCCCGAGATCCGCGAGGCCTCGCTGGCCCTGGGCGCGACGCGCTGGCAAACCACGAAGAAGGCGGTGCTGAAGAAGGCGTGGCCCGGCGTCGTCGCGGCCATCATCCTGGGGTTCTCGCGCGCCTCGGGAGAGACGATGGCAGTGCTCATGGTGGCCGGGTGCGCCCTACAGGCGCTCCCCCGGTCGATCTTCGACCCCGCCTACCCCCTCCCCGCCCTGATCGCCAACACCTACGGTGAGTTGATGTCGGTGCCCCTCTACGACGCCGCCCTCCTCCTCGCCGCGTTCGTCCTCTTCCTCCTGACCGTTTCCTTCAACGCCGTCGGCTGGGGCATCCTGCTCCGCCTCGAGAGGCGGGAGCGATAGGGTGGCGCCGGCCCGGTTCGTCGAGGAGAAGATCTTCCGGGGGCTCATGCTGGGGGCCGCCGGGCTGGTGGCGGGGTCGCTGGGGCTCATCCTGGCGACGGTCTTCGTCAAGGGGTTCCGCGCCCTCTCCCTCGACATGCTGTTCAAGACGCCGCAGGGGGGCTATTACATCGGCGGGGGGGGCGGCATCGCCAACGCCATCGCCGGCTCCCTCGTCCTCGGGCTGGGGGCCACCCTTCTGGCCCTCCTCGTCAGTGTGCCGATGGTGTTCTACCTCAACGTCTATCTGCGCCGGCGCTCCCGCCTGGCGTTCTTCATCCGGTTCTCGCTCGACGTCCTCTGGGGCATCCCCTCCATCGTCTACGGGGCCTTCGGCTTCACCCTCATGGTCGCCCTCGGGATGAGGGCCTCGCTCCTGGCCGGCACCCTCACGGTGGGGCTCCTGATCATCCCCCTCATGGCCCGGAGCATGGACGAGGTGTTCAAGATGGTCCCGCCGGAGCTCCACGAGGCCGCCTACGCCCTCGGGAGCACCCGGTGGGAGACGGCCCGGAAGGTGGTCCTCCGCCAGGCCTTCCCCGGCCTGGCCGCGTCGGTCCTCATCGCCTTCGGGCGCGGCATCGGCGACGCCGCCAGCGTCCTCTTCACCGCCTCGTTCACCGACGCCCTCCCCACCTCCCTCTTCAAGCCGGTGGCCACCCTCCCGCTGGCCATCTTCTTCCAGCTCGGCACCCCCTTCCCCGAGGTGCAGGAGCGGGGGTACGCCGCCGCCCTCATCCTGACCCTGATCGTCCTCGCGGTCAGCGTGACCGCCCGATGGCTGACCCAGCGGGTCGCCCGCTCGTCGAGATAGGAGCCCCCATGGAATCCCGTTCGCACATCCGCGTGGAGAACCTCAGCGTCTGGTACGGCGGCCACCCGGCCCTCCGGGACGTCACCCTTTCGGTCCCCGACCGGAAAATCACCGCCATCATCGGCCCTTCCGGATGCGGCAAGACGACCCTCCTGAAATCGTTCAACCGGCTCATCGACCTGCAGGAGGGCATCCGGGTGGAGGGGCGCATTTGGGTGGACGACGAGGACATCTATGCCCCCGGCACCGAACTCACCCGCCTGCGCAAGAAGATGGGGCTCCTGTTCCAGCGGCCGCAGGTGCTCCCCATGTCCATCTTCGAGAACGTCGCCTACGGCCTCCGCATCCACGGGGCCAACGACCGCAACCGCCTGCGGGAGCAGGTGGAGCGCTACCTGACAATGGCGGGCCTCTGGACCGAGGTGAAGGACCGGCTGCATGCCCCCGCCGCCCGGCTCTCCATCGGACAGCAGCAGCGCCTCTGCCTGGCCCGCGGCCTGGCGGTGGAGCCGGAGATCATCCTGGGCGACGAGCCCACCAGCGCCCTGGACCCGGTCAGCGCCGAGGGCATCGAACAGCGGTTCCTCGAGCTGAAGAAGGACTACACCATCGTCCTCGTCACCCACATCCTGCGGCAGGCCCGGCGGCTGGCCGACTACGTGGCCTTCGTCTACTTCGGCGAGCTGGTCGAGCACGGCCCGGCCCGGAGCGTGCTGGAGAGCCCCCGCGACCCTCGGACGCAGGCCTACGTCACCGGCCGGTTCATCGAATCGGTCGGGGAAGTTCAGAGTTGAGCGTCCGGGGTTCAGGGAAATGCCGGGAAGCGACGCGGGCAGCCGGCATGCCAAGCAACGGCGCGTTGATCAGGAGGCCAACCGCTACGCCGTCGAGGAACGCCTCCTCGACGGGCGCCCGGTCCTCCTCCGGTCCATCCGGCCGGATGACAAGGCGGCGCTCCAGGAGGCCATGGGCCGCCTGGGGCCGGAATCGGCCTATTGGCGGTTCCTCCAGGCCAAGCGCCGGCTGACGGACGAGGAGCTCGCCGCCTATACCGAGGTGGATTTCCGCTCCCACGTCGCCCTGGTCGCCGTCGTGCGGGAGGAGGGGCGCGAACAGCTGGTGGCCACGAGCCGCTACCTGCTCGACCCGGGGGCGGCCGTCCCCACGGCCGAGGTCGCCTTCACGGTGGACGACGCCCACCAGGGGCTGGGGCTGGGGACGTTGCTCCTCAAGCATCTGTCCCTCCTCGCCCGCCGGGCCGGCGTCCGGAGGTTCCGGGCCAGCGTCCTGGCCGGCAACCGGCGGATGCTGGAGGTGTTCGCCCATTCGGGGCTGCCCCTGGAGACCGAGCAGTTCGGGGAGACCGTGGAGTGCCGGATGGAGCTGGGAGACGGGGAGATCAGAATCCTTCGAGAATGGACGTGACCAGCGACTGCGCGAACTTGACCGACATCTCGTCCACGACGGCGTTGAGGCGGTCGTAGTAGTCGGGGCTGGAGAGGTCGAGCGGGTACTTCTCCGTGTAGATGAACGAGGCGTTCTGCCAGTAGGTGACCTGCCCGTCCATCGAAACGAGGGCCGCCTTGAGCGTGATCCCCACCTGATACTCCGTGGCGCGCCCCTGCTCGTCGAGGGTCATCGGGACGGTGGCGAACTGGGTGATCTCCCCCCGGAGGACGGCGTCGGCGTCCGCCGGTTCGGCGGTCAGCTGGAAGTGGCCGCGGTTGGCGAACTCGCGCCCCACGGTGTCGGTGAGGCGCTGCTCCAGTTCGGGCTGGTGGGTGGCGTTGGCGAAGACCGGGATGTGGATGCGGCGCACCTCGGGAGGGAGGGCGGACGAGGTCCCGACCAGGTGGTAGCCGCACCCGGCCAGGGCCAGAACGCTAACCCACCACGAAATTGACCAGCTTCTTCGGGACATAGATCGGGTCGCGCCGGAGCTCCTTCCCCTCGAGGAAGGGGACGGCCTTGGGGGCCCGCCGGGCGGCCTCGAGGACCTCCTCCTTCGAGGCCGACTCGGGGACCTGGATCTGGTCCCGCAGCTTCCCGTTGACCTGCACCGCCACGGTCACCGTCTCCTCCTTCGCCAGCTCGGGGCTGTAGGAGGGCCAGGGGACGTCGAGCAGGGAGGGTTCGTGCCCGAACTGCTCCCACAACTCCTCGGTGATGTGGGGCGCCATGGGGTGGAGGAGCCGGACGACGGTGAGGATGACCTCGCGCTCCAGGGCGGCGCTGCGGACGGGTTTTTCGTGGTACCGGCCGTAGGCGTTCATCAGCTCCATCACCGCGGCGATGGCGGTGTTGAAGTGGAACCGCTCGTGGTCGATGGTCACCTTCTTGATGGTCTGGTGGAGCTTCCGGACGAGCGCCTGCTCCTCGGGACCGGACTCCGCCTCCGCGGTGGCCTCGGCCGCCTCCTGGGCGAACTGCCAGAGGCGGTGGAGGAACCGGGAGGCGCCCAGGACCCCCTGGTCGTTCCACTCGGCGTCCTTTTCGGGGGGGCCGATGAAGAGGGTGTAGAGGCGCTCGGTGTCGGCGCCGTGGGCCTCGATGATCTCGTTGGGGGAGACGACGTTCCCCTTGCTCTTGGACATCTTCTCCAGCTTCTTCGTCTGCTCGGAGTACTTGGTGATCATCCCCTGGGTGAAGAGCTGCCTGAACGGCTCCTCGAAATCGACCATGCCCAGGTCTTTGAGGGCGTGGGTGAAGAAGCGCGCGTAGAGCAGGTGGAGGATGGCGTGTTCGATGCCGCCGATGTAGAGGTCCACCGGGAGCCAGGCATTGACCAGGTCGCTCCGGAACATCGCCTGGTCCTCGCGGGGGGTGACGTACCGGCAGAAGTACCAGGAGGAGTCCACGAAGGTGTCCATCGTGTCGGTCTCCCGGCGGGCCGCCTGGCCGCACTGCGGGCAGGCGGCATTGAGGAAGCCCGGGTGGGAGGCGAGGGGGTTCCCCTTGCTCCCCTGGATCGTGACGTCCATGGGGAGGAGGACCGGGAGGTTCTCCTCCTTCTCGGGGACCGCTCCGCAGGAGGGGCAGTAGACGACCGGGATGGGAGTGCCCCAGTACCGCTGGCGGGAGATGAGCCAGTCGCGGATCTTGTACCGGACGGAGCCCTTCCCCTTCCCCTGCCGCTCGAGTTCCGCCGTGATCGCCCGCTTGGCCTCCTCGTTGGGGAGGCCGTCGAACGTCCCGGAGCCGATGAGGACCCCCTCCTCGGTGTAAGCGGCCGTGCCGTCGAACCCGCCGTCCCGGTGGATGACCTCGACGATGGGGATGCCGTACTTGGCGGCGAACTCGAAGTCCCGCTGGTCGTGGGCGGGGACCGACATGATGGCGCCGGTGCCGTACTCCATCAGAACGAAGTTGGCGATCCAGATGGGGACCGGCTTCCCCGTCAAGGGGTGCTCGGCCTCGTACCGGGTTCGGATCCCCCACTTCTCGTCGGTGTCCTGCTTGCGCAGGCGCATCCGCTGCAGCTCCGCCAGATCCTCGGACCGGATGAGGCGTTCGGCCAGGAGGTGCTCCGGGGCGAGGGCGAGGTAGGTGGCGCCGAAGAGGGTGTCGGGTCGGGTGGTGAAGACCGTGACCGATGCCTTCAGCGCCGGGATCTCGAAGAGGATATCGGTCCCCTCGGAGCGGCCGATCCAGTTGCGCTGGAGGGTGACCACGCGCTCGGGCCACTGGCGCAGGCGGTCCAGCCCCTGCAGGAGGCGCTCGGCGTAGGCGGTGATGCGGAAGTACCACTGCTCCAGGAGGCGCCCCTCGACGGCCGTGCCGCACCGCTCGCATCCGCCCCCGACCACCTGCTCGTTGGCCAGCACCGTGGCGCAGGAGGGGCACCAGTTGGCGTTGGCGAGGCCGCGGTAGGCGAGCCCCCTCTTGAGCATCTGGATGAAGAACCACTGATTCCAGCGGTAGTATTCGGGGACGCAGGTCATCACCTCGCGGTCCCAGTCGTAGAGGACCCCCCACGACGCGAATTGCCGCTTCATCTCGGCGATGTTCTCCATCGTCCAGGCGTAGGGGTGCGAGCCGTGCTTGAGGGCGGCGTTCTCGGCGGGGAGGCCGAAAGCGTCCCACCCCATGGGGTTGAGGGGCCGGCGGCCGCGCATCCGGAAGTAGCGATAGACGGCGTCGCCGAGGATGTAGTTGCGCCCGTGCCCCACGTGCAGCTTGCCCGAGGGGTAGGGGAACATCATCAGGGTGTAGAACTTGTCGGTAGGGACGGCGGTGTTGACGGCGGCCACGCGCCGCTCCTGCCACCACCGTTGCCATTTGCTCTCAATGGCCTGGAAATCGTACGCTCGCCGGATCATGGGTTATTGTCCGGCGCCGGGGACGAGATCGGTGATCGTCTTGATGAGGTGGGAGGACTGGATGGGCTTGGCGATGTAGGCGTTGGCCCCCAGGGCCAGGCCGCGCTGGCGGTCCTCGTCGGCCCCTTCGGTGGTGATGATGATGATGGGGATGCTTTTCAGATCGGGGTTCTGCCGCACCAGGGAGACCAGCTTCAGCCCGTCCATGACGGGCATGTTGATGTCCGTGAGGATCATGTTGACCTTCTCGGAGGAGAGCTTCTTGAGGGCGTCCACCCCGTCCACGGCCTCCACGATGCGGCACCCCTTGAAGCGCTTCAGCGAGAATGAGATGAGCTGGCGCATCGTGGGGCTGTCTTCGACGACCAGGAACGTCAGGCCTTCCATGGCGGCTCCTCTATCCGGAAGTGGTCAGCAGGTCCAGGAAGCTCTGAATGGTCGAGAGCTTGCGTTCCGACTGGGAATACAGCTTGGACGCGAAAATCGCCGTGGCGGCCTGGCCGGCCAGGAGGTTGAAGAGCTCGTAGTCCACGGCGGAGAAACTCGACTTCTGCTTGAGCAGGCTGAAAATGGCGATGACGCCGATGCAATGCTCCTTGATCTTGAGGGGGACGACGGCCAGGGGATGCTCCAGATCCACCGTCGCCTCGTCGGGGGCCTGATTGACGAAGTAACTCTCCCCGGTCTTGACCACCTTGCCGATGATCCCCTCCCCCACCTTGGCGGTCAGGGCCTCGATGCCGGGGAAGACGTCGGCCCCCTCGTGCCCCAAGGTCTTCAGCTCGTTGGTCTTCTCGTCGAGCAGGAGGATGGCGAAGGCCTCCGAGCCGACGAGGTTGATGACGATTTCGATGACGATCTGCAGAACCTCCTGGAAATCCAGCGTCGAGTGGAGCTGGTAAGAGGCGACGTAGAGGTTGGCCAGGTTGTTGTTCTGCTCCTCCACCTCGACATAGCGGGTGGCGAAATCCTTGTTCTCGGCCTCGACCTGCTGGAACTTCTCCTGGATCTGCCGGTTCTCCTCCTCCAGCTCGTGGATGCGCTCCCGGAGGCGGGCGACCTCCTTCGTGAGGTTGCCGGTGTGCTCGGCCCCCCCCTCCCCCTCCATCCGGGCGATCTGGAAGCGGAGGCGCTCGTTCTCCTTCAGCAGTTCCTCGGTGAACTGCCGCCCCATGTTGTAGAGCTTCAGGAACTCCTCGCCCTTTTTCAGCAGTTGCTCGTTGGAGTCGTCCTTGTCCGGCATGAGACACCCCTTATAAAATCATTAAAATATAGCATAATTTTTAAGACCGTATCAACCGGCTGAACGCTCCGCCCCCGGGGTCCGTATGGGGAATGGGGCCGTCGGCCCCCTTGTTAAATCCTAAAAAAGCATATAGCATTTGGAGAGCATGATGAATGTCGAGAAACTGACCATCAAGAGCCAGGAAGCGCTGGAGGCCGCCCGCCGGCTGGCGGAGGAACGGTCCCACCAGGCCCTCCACCCCTACCACCTGCTGGCCGCCCTTCTGAATCAGCCGGAGGGGGTCGCCCCCCTCCTGCTGGAGCGCCTGGGGGTCGCCCCGGAACGGCTGGCGGCGGAGGTCGGCAGGGAATTGGACCGCCTGCCCCGCGTCTCCGGCGCGGCCATGACTCTCTCCGCCCCGCTGGCGGCCCTCCTCGACCGCGCCCTCGCCTCGGCTTCGGAGCTGGGCGATGAATATGTCTCGGCCGAGCATCTCCTGCTGGCCGCCCTGCGCGACCGGGGCGACCTGGCCCGTTTTCTGAACCGCAACGGGGTGACCGAGGAGGGGCTTCTGGCCGCCATGAAGGCCGTCCGCGGCTCCCAGCGCGTCACCGACCCCAATCCGGAGGAGAAGTACGACGCCCTCAAGAAGTTCACCACCGACCTGACGGCCCTCGCGCGCCAGGGAAAGCTGGACCCCGTCATCGGCCGCGACGAGGAGGTGCGCCGGGTGATCCAGGTCCTCTCGCGCCGGACCAAAAACAACCCCGTCCTCATCGGGGACCCCGGCGTGGGCAAGACCGCCATCGTGGAGGGGATCGCCCAGCGGGTGGCCGCCGGGGACGTGCCCGGGGCGCTCCGCGACAAAACCGTTCTGGCCCTGGACCTCGGCGCCATGGTGGCCGGCTCCAAGTACCGGGGCGAGTTCGAGGACCGCCTCAAGGCCGTCCTCAAGGAGATCGAACGGGCCGGCGGCCGCATCATCCTCTTCATTGACGAACTCCACACCCTCGTCCACGCCGGCGCCGCCGAGGGGGCGATGGACGCCGCCAACATGCTCAAGCCGGCCCTGGCTCGGGGCGCCCTGCGCTGCATCGGAGCGACGACGGTGGGCGAATACCGGAAGTACATCGAAAAGGACGCCGCCCTGGAGCGGCGCTTCCAGCCCGTCCTCGTGGACGAGCCCACGGTGGAGGAGACCGTCTCCATCCTCCGCGGCCTGAAGGAGAAATACGAGGTTTACCACGGGGTCAAAATCGCCGATGGGGCGCTCCTGGCCGCCGCCGTCCTCTCCAAGCGCCACATCCACGACCGGTTCCTCCCCGACAAGGCGGTCGACCTGGTGGATGAAGCGGCCGCCTCGCTGAAGATGCAGATCGACTCCTCCCCCGCTCCCATCGACGAGTTGGAACGGCGGGTCATCCAATGGGAGATCGAGCGGGAAGCCCTGCGCCGGGACGATTCCCCCGACGCCCAGGAGCGTCTGGCGGCCCTGGAGCGGACCTTGGCGGAGGAGAAGGAGCGCTTGCACACCCTCAAGGCCGCGTGGCAAGACGAGAAGGAACGGCTCGGCCGGGTCAAGGAGCTCCAGGAGCGGATCGAGCGGACCCGGACGGCGGCCCAACAGGCCGAGCGCGAGGGCCACCTGGAGAAGGCGGCCGAGCTGCGGTACGGCGTGCTCGTGGCGTTGAACAAGGAGCTCGAGGCGACCCTGGCGCAGCTGGAGTCGAAGAAAGAGGGGCGGTTCCTGGCCGAACAGGTTACTGAAGCCGACATCGCTCGGGTGGTGGCCAAGTGGACGGGCATCCCCGTGGCGCGCCTTCTGGAGAACGAGAAGCAGCGTCTCCTCTCCATGGAGACGGAGTTGGAGAAGCGCGTCGTGGCCCAGCGGGAGGCGGTGGAGGCGGTGTCGAAGGCCGTCCGACGCTCCATGGCGGGCTTGAAGGACCCCCTGCGTCCGGTGGGCACCTTCCTCTTCCTCGGCCCCACGGGGGTGGGCAAGACCGAGCTCTCCAAGGCCCTGGCCGACTTCCTCTTCCAGGATGAGGGGGCGATGGTGCGGGTGGACATGACGGAATACATGGAAAAGCACGCCGTGGCCCGCCTCATCGGGGCCCCCCCGGGGTATGTGGGGCACGAGGAGGGCGGCTTTCTGACGGAGGCGGTCCGGAGAAAGCCGTACTCGGTGGTCCTCCTCGACGAGATCGAGAAGGCCCATCCCGACGTCTTCAACATCCTCCTCCAGATCATGGACGACGGCCGCCTCACCGACGGCAAGGGGCGCACGGTCTCCTTCCACGACGCCGTCCTCATCCTCACTTCCAACCTGGGCTCGGAATACATCCTGGAGCACCAGGGCGACGAACGGGCCGTCCGGGCCCACATCAAGGAGATTCTGCCCAGGGCCTTCAAACCCGAGTTCCTCAACCGGGTGGACGAGGTGGTGGTCTTTCACGCCCTCGGACGGGAGGACCTGTCCCGCATCGTGGACATCCAGCTGGACCGGGTGCGGCGCCGCCTGGCCGACCGCCGGCTGGACCTGAAGGTGACCGACGCCGCGCGGGCGGCCCTGGCGGAGTGGGGATACGACCCCGCCTACGGCGCCCGTCCCCTCCAGCGCACCATCCAGACCAAAGTTCTGGACCCCCTGGCCGCCGAGATGTTGGCCGGGCGGGTGGTCGAGGGCTCGACGGTGACCGTCGATGTCGAGCACGGCGCGGTGGTGTTCCGCACCGAAGGGGGAAACTGACATGAGGCCGAACATCGCAACAGTCCAATGGCAAAATGCACAATGCAAATTATTGGAAAACCATCCAGGCCGCCGTTCCACACCCTTCCGACTTTTTCAATTTGCAATTTGCAATTTGCAATTTGCAATCAAAGAAATGCGGCCCCGCCTCAACCGCTCGGCGGCCGCCGGAGCTCTCGCCCTCCTCCTGCTCCCCAGCGTCATCTCCGCCGACACGCCGTTCGTCCGCCGCAGCCAGGTGGTGGAGGTGGTGGAGAAGGTGGGGCCGGCCGTGGTGAACATCGCCGCCGAGCAGATCGTCGAGCAGCGGGGCGGCGATTCGTTCTTCTTCGACTTCTTCCCCGGATACACCCGCCGCTTCAAGATGCAGGGGCTGGGGACCGGGGTGATCATCAACCCCTCGGGGACGGTGGTGACCAACGCCCATGTCGTGGAGGGGGCCTCCGCCATCGTCGTCACCACCCGGAACAACGAGGAGTACCAGGCGGAGCTCATCGGTCTGGACGAGAACAATGACCTGGCCCTCCTTCGGCTCAAGGGGACCGCGGGTTCCCTCCCCGCCGCGCCCCTGGGGACCTCCTCCGACCTGATGATCGGCGAGCCGGTGATCGCCATCGGCAATCCGATGGGGTTCTCCAACACCGTCACCACGGGGGTCGTCTCGGCCCTCAAGCGCCAGGTCAAGGGGGAGCAGGGGGCCATCTACACCGACTTCATCCAGACCGACGCGGCCATCAACCCGGGCAACTCGGGGGGGCCGCTTCTGAACGTCCTGGGCGAGGTGATCGGCATCAACACCGCCATCATCAAGAACGCCGAGGGGATCGGATTCGCCATCCCCGTGGACCGCGTAAAGAAGATCGCCAAGGACCTCCTCTTGTACGGGGAGGTGCGCCCGCTGTGGACGGGCCTCAAGCTCTCCACCCTTGACGCCCGCGAGGCGGCCAAGCGCGGCATCCCCGCCCGCAGCGGCGCTTTCGTGGAAAAGGTGTACGGCGGATCTCCCGCCTCCCGGGCGGGGCTGAAGCCCGGCGACACGGTGGTGGAGGCCGCCGGCGGTCCGGTGACCTCAAGGGAGGACTTCTTCACCTCCCTGGCCGGCGTCTCCGCCGGGGAGCGGATGGCCCTGACCGTCCTGCGCAAGGGGGAGCGGCGCCCCCTGGCCTTCACGCCCGTCACCGCCCCCGAGGGGCTGGGGATGGATCTCCTGGAGGAGGCCGTCGGCCTCACGCTGAAGGGGTCGCGCGGCGGGATGCGGATCACGGCGGTGGCGGAGGGGAGCCAGGCGGAGCGCATCGGCATCGAGCCGGGCGACCTCCTCCTGGGGGTGAACGGCCGCCGGGTGGAGTCGGCGAACGACATCAACCGGATCCTGGCCAAGGACTTCGACAAGGAAAGCGTCGTGCTGACGGTCCAACACGGCCGCCGGGCCTACGCCCTCACGCTCGACCTGTAAAGCCCGGCGGTCCGCCGTTTTGCAAACGGCTGGTCGATCTTCGACCGCAGCGCCAGGCCCATCGGATGAGAAGGACCTCTCCTCCGCAACACGGGTGCGGCCGGGTCGGCATCTGGAGCGGGATCGAGCGTTGCGCCTCGGCCGGGTCAGCGGCGTCCGAACAGGTATGCGTCCAGGTTCACCGAAACCCCGGTGGAGGCCCCGTTGGCCGTTCCCGTCACCCGGTAAACCAAGGTGTGCGGACCGTCGGCCAGGCCATCGGCATGGAACACCCACGCCCGCCACTGCCGGTCGGCCGCATAAAGGTCGACCATGCCGGCGGGAATCCCGTCGATGGCGACCGCGGCGATCCCCTGGTCGGGGCCCCTCATGGCGCCGAGGCTGACGGCGGTCCCGCTGAAAGCCAGGGTGACCGTTCCGTCCGCCGTCGCCGAGACGATGTGGGCCCCGCCGGAGGCGTCCGGGGCGGCCGTCCGGACCCAGTCGGGGGTGGCCGCGGCCTCCGCCCCGTCCTCCTCCCGGCGCCACTGGGTCCAGAGCCCTTCCACCCCCATCGCATCCGCCGCGGTTACATGGAGGTAGAGGGGGGCGGGTCCGGTGGCGCCGCCGACCATCGTATGGTCCGGGGACGCGACCAGGGCCAGGCGGTTCGCGTTGCCGAGGATGTCGGGCACGAAGGCCGGGTCCCCCCCGGCGTAAACCTCGTAGTGGGGGCAAGCGTAGGCGCCGCCCCCCGTGTCCACGGTGAGCGGGCTCCAGGAGAGGACCAGGTCCCCGCCCGACTTGGCCACCCGGAGGTCGCCGACAAAGGGGGGCCGCCCGGTGGCCATGGGCACCGCCCACGCCTCGTCCGAGTAACCCTTTTCCACGCCGCCATAGACCGCCCGGACCGCGTAGTAGTAGGCGACTCCGTTGGTCAGCCCCCGGTCCGTATAGGCGAACCCGGCCACCGGCGTCCCGGTGACCTTCACATACCCGGTCCGGCTGGTCGTGGACCGGTAGAGATGATAGCCCTCCGCGCCGGGCGCGGAAGGGGCCTGCCAGGTCAGCAGAACGGCGGAGTTGTCCGGCCAGGCCTGCAGCGCCACGGGGATGTCGGGCAGGGCGACCGTGAAGTTCCGCGGCGAGGGGGCGGAGAGGTTCCCCGCCTTGTCCGCGGCCCGCACGAGCAACTGCAGAGCCCCGTTCTGCTGGGGAGTATAGGAAAAGTTCCAGGAGCCCGCCCCCGTCGCCAGCTTCCAGGTGGCGCCGCCATCGGCGCTCCACTGCACGTAATCGAGGCCGGCGAAGTCGTCCGCCGCCGTTCCCGCGAACATCACCGGGGAGGAGGAGAGCACGGCGCCCTCGGGGGGCGAGGCCCACGCCACCGCGGGGGCCTGCGCGTCCGTGCCGTAGAGGAAATACCGCGATTCCGAAGTCCAGGCCGAGACCGCCCCGCGATCGTCGGACGCCCGGAGGCGCCAGTAATAGACGGTGTTGCTCACGAGGTTGCCGAACCCCGTGAGGGAGCCGAGCGTCACGGCGATGGTGGTGGCGTTCGGGTCGGGGGGGGCCCAGGCGTGGTTCTCGTCGATCCCCGATTCGGACAATTCGGGACTGCCGAAGGCGGGGTCGTCGTCGATCTGGAGGCCGTAGGTCACCGAGTCGCCGGGGTTGGGATCGGTGGAGGGGTACCAGATCAGGGTCGAGGAGGCCCCCCAGAGGTTCTGTCCGTTGGCGGGGGACACCATCTGGGGCACCGTTGGAGGGTCGTTGACCTGGACGACGAAGAAGGTCGCCGTGGCGGACCAGGGGCCGGTGTTGGTCCCGTCCGAGGCGCGGCACCGCCACCAGTACTGGTGGTTGTTCTGCAGGTCGGTGTCCACGGCCCAGGCGGTGGTCCCCGGCGTCTCGGCCACCGACGGCACCTGCGCCACCAGCTGGGTCATCGCTGCGTCCGCGTAGATCTCATACCGGTAGGTCAGGTTGTCCCACTGGACGTCGTAGGCGTTCGCCACCGTGAGCGTGGGGCGGAAGACGGACACCGTGGAACCGTCCGCCGGATCCAGGGGGGTGGGGGCGGTCGGCGCCGGCTCCCCGATGCGCAGGCCGTCCACGTAGATGTCCTCGTCCCCGCCGTTGCCGTCGGAGCTCGTGTAAACACGCAGGCGGACGCCGGCGACCTTGTAGGAAGCCAAACTCGCCGTGATTTTGACCCAGGTCGAATCCGATCCCCAGTCGTAATTGATGTTGAATGCGGTTAGCTCGGGCCAGTTGATGCCGCCGTCCGTGGAGATGTGGACCCGGAACCAGGAGCGCCACCAGAGGTGGCCTCGCACCCAGAGTGTGATGGAGGGGTTGACCGACCCGCTGAGGTCGAGGGTGCCGGCCAAGGTGAGGGCGTTCCACCCCGACCAGTAGTGCCAGGTCGGCGTGGAAAGGACGCAGGTCGTCCCATCCTTGGGATTCGTGGAGCGCTCCTCCCAGGTGGTCTGGAGGAAGTCGTCCAACCCGGACTCGAAACTGTTGGCGTAGGGGTAGCTCAAGGCGGCGTGGGTGTTTTCCGCGACGCTGATGTCATCGATGATCCAGCCGTCGCCCTGTACCCCGCACCCGTTGCTGGTGGAGCGGAAGCGGATCCAGACGTTCCCGGTGTTCTTCCAGGGGCTCAGGTCCACCCGGATCTGCCGCCAATCGGTGCGGGTCCCGCTGACATAATAGACCCGGCTCCAGCCCGAGCCCTCGCCGGTGAGGATCTCCAGGACGCCCCAATCATAGCCGCTTTCGAAGACATATCGGTCGTAGAAGGTGAGGACCGGCCAGGCCGTGTTGCGGAGGTCCACGGCGGTGGTGGCGCCGGCGTCCATATTGCAGCCGTAATCCCCGACCGAATCCACCAGGGCGGCCCCCCCCCCGCGGCCCACCCCGGGCTGGACCTGCCAAGTGCCGGTCGTGGTCCAGCGGTCGGTGGGGGCCTCGAAGCCGTCGGCGAACGGCAGGGGGTTGACCAACGTGGTGGCGAAGGCCTCGTTGGAAGGGGTATAGGTGTCGTTTTGGGTGACCACGTAGACGCGGTAGTAATAGGTGCGGCCCAGCTGCAGCCCGGTGTCGGTGAAGGTCGTGGTCGCCGGGTTGGAAAGGGTCGCGATCAGGGTGCTGCCCAGCCCCACGCCGGTGCCGTTGGCCCGATAGATCAGGTAGTGCTTGAAATTGGGTACGGCGGAGGCGGTCCAGGACAATCCGAGGGTCGAGGTGGTGACCGGGGCGATGGGGTTCAGGGCCACCGCCGGGGCGGCGTCCTCCACGGCGATGTCGTCCAGGTAGATGTCGTCGTCCGCGTTGTACTGGGTGCTGACATAGAAGCGCAGGAGCAGGGCCGTCTGGGTCTTCAGCGACGAGAGGTCGATCTGGACCCGGTTCCAGGCGGCGTCGGAGCCCCAATCGTAATTGATGTTGGCGGCCCCGATGTCCGTCCAGCTCCCCCCGCCGTTGGTGGAATAGTGGACCCGGAACCAGGAGCGGTACCACAGGTGGCCGCGGACCCAATAGACGAGCTGCGGAGAAACCGTCCCGGTCAGGTTCATCGGAACGGATTGCCAGATCATCTGGGCGCCGTCGGGGGTGTTGCCGTCGGCGCTGGAGCGCAGGCAATAGCTCCCGGAGTGCGGATTGTCCGTGCTTTCGGACCACCGGGTCCGCATCCAGGCCCCGAGGCCCGACTCGAACCCCTCGGCGAAGGGAAGGGCCTGCGAGGCCGGGAGTCCCGCGTCCACGAGGCTCACGTCGTCGACATAGAGGCCGTCCCCCACGGTCCCCCCATCGGACCAGAGGCGGAAGCGGACGCGGAAGTTGGGGCTCCCCCGCCACTCGCTCAAGTCCCACTGGTGCCGACGCCATTCGGCCTGGTTCCCCGTCGCGATGAACCAGCGGTGCCAGGTGCCCCCGTCGGTGCTCACCTCGGCCACCGCGAAGTCCGCGTTGGTCTGGAGGTAATGCTTCTCCCAGAATGTCAGGACGGGGCGCACCGCGCCGGTGAGGTTCACGGCGGTCATGACCCAGTTGTCCACGCTGTTGGAATAATCGATCCCCGGGGTGTCCGCGATACAGGCGCCCGACCCGTCCCGGCCGGGGGCCTGTGGCCCCCAGTACAGGGTGCCGGAGTTGGCCCCCCGGACCCAGTTGTCCAGGTCCTCCATGGGATCGACCAGCGGCAGGGGGATGGATGTGGTCGTTGCGTATTTCTCGTTGGATGCCACCACCGCCCCGTACCGGTCAAAGGAATAGACCTTGTAGTAGTAGGTGGTACCGATGTTGAGCCCCTCGGGGGGATTGGTGTCGGTCAGGGTGACGGCCGCCCGGTCGGTGATGGAGGCGACCAAGGTTGATGAAAGGGAGACCCCCGCCGAGGTCGAGCGCCGCACTTCGTACCGGTCGAAATCGGAAACGGGGATCGCCGACTCGCTCCAGGCCAGGTCCATGGTCTTGAGGTGGGGCGTCAGGTCGGCAAGCGTCACGGGGGAGGGCAGTTCCTCGACCGAGATGTCGTCCACCCAGATGTCCTCGTCCGCGTTGTACTGCGTCGAGACGTAGTATTGAAGATAAAAGGCGGGGGCGGTCTTGAACGAGGAGAGGTCGATCTGGGCCCGGTTCCAGGTGGCGTCCGAGCCCCAGTCGTAATTGATGTTCGCGGCGCCGAGTTCGTACCAGTTCACGCCGTCGGTGGAGTAATGGACCCGGAACCAGGAGCGGTACCAGAGATGCCCCCTCACCCAATAGAGGAGCTGGGGCGCTGTCGTCCCGCGGAGGTCCAGGGGCCGGACCAGCCGGAGGATCTGGACGCCGTCGGGGGTCGTGCCGTCGTAGCTGGACCGGACGCAGGCGGTCCCGCCGTGGGGGCTCTCCGCCACCGCCGCCCACCGGCTCCGGTACCACTTGGCGGGATCGATCCCCGATTCGAAGTCCTCCCGGAACGGGAGGGTCTGGGAGGTCGGGGGCCCGACATCCACGATGCTCACGTCGTCCACGAAGAAGCCGTCGTTCGTCGTCCCCCCGTCCGTCCCCACCCGGAACCGCACCCGCACGCTGGCGTTCCCCCGCCACTCCGACAGATCGATCTGGTGGAGCCGCCATTCGGCCTGGACCCCGGTGGCGATGAACCGGCGGCTCCAACTGGAGCCGTCGGGGCTGATCTCGGCGAGCCCGAAATCGGCGTTCGTCTGGAACGCGTGGCGCTCCCAGAAGGCAAGCACCGGCCGCACCGCACCGGTCAGGTTCACCGCGGTGAGGATCCAGGTGTCGCTGGAGTTGGCATAGTCCGCCCCCGGCGTGTCCGAGATGCAGAGCCCCGATCCATCGCGTCCGGGCGCCTGCGGCCCCCAGTACATCGCCGCCCCGGTGGTGCCCCGGACCCAGTTATCGAGGTCCTCCATGGGATCGGTCAGCGGCAGGGGGATGGAAACGGTGGTCGCGTATTTCTCGTTGGAGCCCACGGCAGCGCCGTACTTGTCGAATGTGTAGACCTTGTAGTAGTAGGTCGTGCCGATGTTCAGCCCCTCGGGGGGATTGGTGTCGGTGACCGCGGTCGTCGCCCGGTCGGTGATGGTGGCGACCAGGGTCGAGGAGAGGGAGACCCCGGCCGAGGTGGACCGGCGAACTTCGTACCGGTCGAAATCGGGGACGGGGACCGCCGACTCGCTCCAGGTCAGGTCCATCGTTTTCAAGTGCGGCACCGGCTCGGCCAGGGTGACGGCCGGCGGAAGGTCCTCCACGGACAGGTCGTCCACCCAGATGTCCTCGTCCGCGTTGTATTGGGTGCTGGTGTAGAGGCGGATCAGGAAGGAGGCGCTCGCCTTGTAGGGGGTGAGGTCGATCTGCACCCGGTTCCACGACGCGTCCGATCCCCAGTCGTAATTGATGTTGGCGGTGGTCAATTCGGCCCAGGAAGCGCCCCCGTTCGTGGAGTAGTGGATCCGGAACCAGGAGCGGTACCACAGATGGCCCCGCACCCAATAGACGAGCTGGGGGGCCGCGGCCCCCGTCAGGTCCAGCGGCGTCGCGAGGACGGCGATGTTCTCGCCGTCGAGGGTGTTCCCGTCGTAGCTGGAGCGGGCGGCCTGGGCGCCGCCGTGCGGCGACTCGGCCGTTTCGACCCACCGGGAGCGGAGCCAGTTCCCCATGTCCGTCTCGAAGGTTTCGCGGAACGGGAGGGGCTGGGCAGCGGGCAGGCCGGCGTCGGCCACGGACAGGTCGTCGAAATAGATCCCGTCGGCGTTGGTCCCCCCGTCCGACCACATCCGGAGCCGGATGCGCATGTTGGGCTGGCCCCGCCACTCGGTCAGGTCGATCACATGCCGGCGCCATCCGGCCTGGGAGCCGGTGGCGACGAACCGGCGGTACCATGTGGACCCGTTGGCGCTGACCTCGACCGTGGCGAAGTCGGCGTTGGCCTGGAAGTCGTGCTTTTCCCAGAAGGTCAGAAGCGGGCGCACGGTGCCGGCGAGGTTCACGGAGGTCGTGGCGGTGGTGTCCTGGCTGTTCAGGTAATTGCCGGGGCTGTCCTGGAGGCACCAGGAGCCGCCGTGGGGGGGAGTGACGTCGTTCTTGGACCACGCCCCGGTGAGGTTCCAGTTCTCCAGGGACCCCTCGAAGTCCTCCACGAAGGGGAGGGGGATGTTCAGGGTCCAGGCCGACGCTTCGGTGGGGCTGTCGGGCCCGTAAACCCCCCAAAGGTTCACGGCATACACCCGGTAGAAGTATTGGGTGTTCAGGGCCAGCCCGGTGTGGGTGAAAGCGGGGGCGCCCTGGTCCGTCACCGTCCCCGCCAGGGGACTGGTGATCCCCACGCCCGGAGTCGTGGCGTAGTGGACGGCATAGTGGCTGAAGTTGAGCTCCCCGTTGGCCGGCCAGGCCAGGTCCAGCGAATGGGCCGTCGCCCCCGAGATCGTGGGGCTGGGCACCCCGGCCGGCTGCTCGGCCACGGCGATATCGTCGAGGTGCCAGCCGTCCCCCTGGGTGGACCCGTCGGTGGTGACCCGAAAGCGGATCAGCGTGCCGAGGGTCCGGTAGGCGGAGAGGTCCACCTGGACATGGGTCCACCCCGACAGCGTCCCGTTGGTGAAATCGCGCAGCACCGTCCAGTCGAGCCCCCCGTTGACGGAAACCTCCACCAGGCCGTGGTCGTTCCCCGGGAAGGCGTAGGTGTGCCAGAAGGAGAGGACCGGTTGCGCGGCCGCGCTGAGATTCAGAGGAGCCGACAGCGTCAACGAGGTGCCGGAGAGGTTGTTGGCATAGTTCCCGCCCGGGGAGTCGCTCCAGGCGTGGGCGCCGGAGCGGGCGGCCTCGGTCGAAAGGGCCCATGGCGGGTCGGCGACCCAGGTGGCGGTCCCCCCTTCGCCGTTGTCCAGGAAGGGGAAGTCCATCCCCGTGAGGGTGGTCCCGGCCGCTTCGTTGGAGGGGGTCTCGAACCCCTGGGTGTCCCTCACCAGCACCCGATACCGGTAGGTGCTCTTGGGGCTGAGGGAGATGTCCGTGTAGGTCAAGGTGCCGACCGCGGGAATGGTCGTCACGGTGTAGGCGGTCCGCCAGTCGAACCCGGCCGCGGAGCCCCGGACGATCCGATAGGCGACGAAATCGGCGTCCCCGGAGGCGGACCAGGCGAGATGGATCGTGTTGGCGGTCCTCACGGTGATCGGGTCCAGGGTCACGGCCGCGGGCCCGCCGTCCACCAGGATATCGTCCACGTACCATCCATCCTGGGTCACCGTGCCGTCGGTCAGGAGGCGGAACCGCAACCGGACGGTGGGTTGCCCCGCATAGGCTCCCAGATCAATTTCCTCCCGACGCCAATCCGACCCACCCGTGACCTCGAGCAACGCATCGGCTTCCCAGCTCATCCCCCCGTCGAGGGAGACCTCGACCCGGCCGAAGTCGAATCCGTTCTCCAGGGAATACCGATGCCAGAAAGCGAGCCGCGGGCGCACCGCGGCCTGAAGATCCATGTTGGAGGCCATCGCAAGGGAGAGGTCGACATTGTTGCCGTAGTTCGACCCTGGGCTGTCGGTGAGCGAAGCCGCTCCGCCGTGGGCGACCGCCGTGGTGACGGCCCAGGGAGGAGAGGCGCTCCATTGGCCCGAACCGGACTCCGCGTTGTCGCTGAAGGGGTAGCCCCCCCAGAGCCACAGGGGCAGGGCCCCAACAACGAACAGCAGCTTGATCGTCCTTTTCATAGATCCTCCCATCCGATGGGGTTCGGCAATCATGACCCAATTATAGGCCCCCGTCAGGAAGATGTCAAAATCGCGATGGCCGGTCTACGCGGGACCCGCTGGAAGGCCGCCGCAGGGTCGGCGGATGGAGGAAAGAAACACCACCCCCACGCGGGGCCGCGTCTCAATTTTTGTATTTTCCGACGCTACTCCCGGATGACCAGCTTCTCCATCACCTCGGGGGTCAGAGGGACCCCCATGACGGTCAGGACGCGCCGAACGGCGCGCTTCTCCTCGTCGCTGATCCCGCTGGAGGCCGCAGCGACCTTCATGCACGCTTCCCGCAGATAAGCGTGGAACCGCGCCCGGGTTTCCTCCGGCAGGCGCTCCGCCGCCGCCGCGGCGGCCGAAAGCTCCTCCTCCACCGCCTGGCGCATCTTTTCCAAGAGGCGCTTCTGGGTGGCGGCCGGGTCCATGGCCGCGGCCAGGAGGCCCGGCTCCATCCCGAGGGCGGCGGGGAGGTTCATCAGCTGGCGGGCCGCCGCGAACTTTTCGAAGAACGACACCCGCCCGTCGCACTGGGCGATGAATCCCAGCGCCAGGGGGACGGCCCCCGTCAGCCGCTCCCGCTCCTCGGCCGTCAGGACCGCGAGGGGGTTTTCCGGCCCCCCGGTCACTGTCCCGCCCCCTCGAGGAGGACCTTCACCGCCGCCTCGACCTGGAAATCCCGTCCCTCCAGCGCCCAAGCGCCGGGGGGGTTCTCCACGACGACATCGGGCACCGCTCCCGCCTCTTCCATGTTTTTTCCGGTCCCCAGGGCCCACCACCCGCGGGTGGGCATCCGGAAGTCGGAGCCATCGAGGAGCTGGACCTCGTCGGTGGAAATGACGCTGCCGTTGGTCTCCACGCCGACCAGTTTCGCCAGCCCCAGGGTCTTGACGGCGTGGGAGAAGATCTCGGCATTGGAGAAGGAGTCCTGGTCGCACAGGACGACGAAGGGCTTCTTCCAGGTGTAGACCCGTTTGCGCTCGAAGTCGGGGTAGCCCTTGCCGCCGTCGCGCGGCACCGTCACGGCGTGGGGCCTCTGGGAGAGGAGTTGGAGGAGGAGGTCGGTGGTCCAACCGCCGCCGTTGCCCCGGACGTCGACGATCAGGCCGTCCTTGCCGTGGCTCTCCGAGAACAGCTCCATCTGGAACCGGTCGTAGGAGCCCTGGTCCATCGATCGGATGTGGACGTAAGCCAGCCGGCCCCGGGAAACCTTGTCCACGAAAGCCCGCATGGCGGCGACATACTCGTCGTACAGGAGGTCGCGGAGGGCGGAAGCCCCGACGGGACGGAACCGGAGGAGCTTCTCCCGCCTGTCGCGTGAAACGGTCAGGACGACCGGCCGGCCCACCGTATTGACCAGGAGCGCTTCGAGGGGCGCGGGTCCCACCGGAACGCCGTCCACGGCCAGGATGAGATCCCCCGCCCTAAGCGGGTCGATGGGATCGTCCGCGGGGCTGCGGGGCACCACCCCCGCCACTTTCGCCCCCGGCCCGGCGTGGGCCGCGTCGAGGCGGATCCCCAGATGCCCGCTGGCGGGCGGTTTGGACCCGTCCGCGGGGGCGTAGATCCCCAGGTGGGAGGCGTTGAGTTCGCCAAGCATCATGTTCATCACCGCGTCGAAATCGCGCCGGGTCACCGTGGCGTGGGCCAGCGGGAGGTAGCGCTCCAGCATGGCGTCCCAATCCACGCCGTGGAACTTGGGGTCGTAGAAGTTCTCCTTGTGGACCGCCCACCCCTCGCGGAAGACCGCCTCCCGGATCGCGGGCTCGTCCAGGGCCAGGGGCGCGCTGAACTTGACGCTCTCGGTCTTGCCCCCGTCGGGCTTGGCCTTCTGGATGGCCCCGTCCTTGGTGAGGAACCACACCCAGGCGTCGTCCTTGCCGAAGAGGAGGTTCGAGGGCTCGGTCCCGCCGGTGGTGAGCCGCTTGAGGTTCTCCCCCGTTCGATCGATGCAGTAGAGGTCCTTCTTCCCCTCGTGGGCGGAGACGAAGGCGATCTTCTTGGAATCGCGCGAGACCGCCAGGGCGCTCTCGTCGCCCGGGAGTTCCGTGAGCCGGCGGACCCGCGTCCAGAGGCGGTCGAGGTCCACCTTCACCTCCACGGCGTCCTTGGGCTTCTCGGCGTCCTTGGCCTTGCCCTTGGTTTTATCCTTCTCCTTCGCCTTGTCGTCGGCCTTGGGCTCGTCCTTCTTCGCGCTTTTCTTCCGCTCCTCTTCGTCCAGGCGCTGCTCCTCCGTCTTGGCCTCCTCGGCTTTCGTCAGCCAGACATAGTGCACATCGTATTGGTAGCCGCTCCGGTTGGAGAGGAACGCCAGGTATTTGCCGTCCGGAGAGAAGAGCGGCCGGGTGTCGTAGGCCGGGTGGCGCGTGATGTTGACCGGATCGCCGCCCCCGGCGTTCACGAGAAAGATGTCTTCATTGAAGTCGTCGTCTTCCCGGGAGAAGGCGATCCACGCGCCGTCGGGCGACCAGTCGAACGACTTGACGTTCCAGCCGCCGACGAGGATCCGCGCCCCCGGCTTCTCCAGGTCCTCCACCACCAGGTCCCCCTTGCCGCGAACGTAGAGCATCTTCTTCCCGTCGGGGCTGAGGCGGGGCGAGTGCTCCTCCGCCGGCGTGGCGGCCACGGGGGTGGTCTTGGTCGTCAAGGAATAAGCCAGGCGCGGCTCGGCCGGGTCGTCGGATTCCATCTTGAGGATGTCCCGGCTCCCGGAGGCGTTGGAGACGAAGTAGAGGGCCTTCTCGTCTTTGGTGAAGACGAGGTCCTCGTGCTTGGCCGCGGCGCGGGTAAGCCGGCGCGCCGTCGTCTCGTCGAGGAGGCGCTGGACGAAGAGGGTCCCGGCGACGGTGAAGGCCACCTGCTTCTCCTCGTCCCCCAGGGCGAACTCGCCCGCCTTGCCCGTGAAGGTCTTGTACTGGACGGCGTTGGAGCCCCGGTCGGCAGGGAGGGTTACGGAGAGGGGGCGCAGAGTGCCGGCGCGGGTGTCGTAGAGGGAGATGCCCCCTCCGTTCTCGAAGGCGATGACCGACCCGTTCCGCGCGATGCGGGGATAGGCGATGTCTCCGTCGGTCAGGAAGGTTTTCTGCAGTTCGGCGCCCGAGGCCAGATCGTGGTACCAGAGGTTGGAGACGCGGTCCCGGTCGGTGATGTACCAGAACCCTTTCCCGTCGGGGCCCCACATGGCGTGGGCGCTGTCGCGGCGGCCGCCGACCACTTCCCGGTGGGCTCCGGTCTTGCGGTCATAGAGGTTGATCCGCATGTTGCCGGTGCCGTCGTAGCCCTTGGTGTAGTAGTAGGTGACCCTCGGCGTATAAGCGACCGTTGTTCCGTCGGGGGCATAGGCCCCGAAATACCCGAAGTCGGGGAAGAGCGCCCGGGGCTGACCGCCCGAGGCCGGCACTTCATACAGAAAGGGGTGGCGCATCCAGGAGCCGTCCCGGCGCGAGGCAAAGAGGACGGCGCCGCCGTCCGGGGAGAAGTCGCACACCGTGTCGGCGGCGGTGTCGAAGGTGAGCTGGACCAGCCCCGTGCCGTCGGCGTTCATCACGAATACGTCGTCGTTGCCGTTGCGGTCGGAGGAGAAGGCGATGCGCTTCCCGTCCGGCGACCACACCGGCATCCAGTCGTAGCCGGGATGGGTGGTCAGCGCCGCCGCCATCCCCCCGTTCAGGTCGGCCACCCACAGGTTGCCCCGGGCGGAGAAGGCCACCTTCGTCCCGTCGGGCGAGGGGGCGGGGGTGCGCAAAAAGTCGGCCGGGAAGGCCGAAAGGGCGGCAGACAGGACGAGCAAAACGGCGAGCAGGCGCTTGGACATGGGTTCCTCCGCGATGGAATGGCGATCGCTTATCTTAACAATTTACGGAGCCGTTGGGAACAGGTTTGCAGGGAGGGAAGGCCGCCCGCCCGCGTCTCATGCCTTATGCTTTCCGCCTATGGCGCCTGGAATTTCAACGCCACCGAATTGATGCAGTACCGCTTCCCCGTCGGCGGAGGGCCGTCGTCGAAGACATGGCCGAGGTGGGCCCCGCAACGGGCGCAGAGGACCTCGGTGCGCCGCATGAACAAACTGTCGTCCTCCTCCGTGCGGACATTGAGGGGCGAGACGGGAGCGAAGAAGGAGGGCCAGCCGGTCCCCGACTCGAACTTCTCCCCGGAGCGGAAGAGGACGGTGCCGCAGCAGACGCACGCGTACACCCCCTTGCCCTTGTATTTCCAGAACTCGCCCGAGCACGCCAGCTCGGTCCCCTTCTGCCGGGTGACGCGGAACTGGTCGGGCGTGAGGAGCCGGCGCCACTCCGCGTCGGACTTCACCACGGGCTTCACCTGCTCGACGAGTCCGGTCTCGGCGTTGAAGATGGCAATGGTGCGGGGGGCGGGGTTCGACATGGGAGCGCTCCCGGAATGAATGTATTGCGCGGCCGCGGACAGGCCGAGGATGGACCAAACGATCATCGCGTTCATAGCATCATGGGAACGGAGGAAATCCTGGGGATATTTCTCCGAACGAAAAGAATGCGGAATCAAACGGCCGGCGCACGACTGCCCTTTCTCTGTCCTCCCCTACCCGGCAACCCGGCTGTCTTTCTGAGCTTTCTGACGATCGGCCGGGTCGGCGACCGGCGGGCGGCCTCCCGGTACCCGGCCCGGAGGTAGGCGGGGAGCAGGCCGGTCCACACGAAGGGGTCGGGCAGTTTCCCTTCCCGCACCTCGACGGGGTACCCCTCCACGATGGACGCACCCCGGGCGAAGGCGTGCTCCGCGGCGGCCTCCAGGAGCTGGACCGAGAGCCCCCTCCGCCGCCACTCCTTCCGGACGAAGAGGCACGAGACCGACCAGACGAGCCGGTCGTCCACCGGGGCCAGGATGCGCGAGCCCCCGAGCCGCGGATACTCCTCCCGGGGCGCCACCGCCACCCAGCCCACCGCCTCCCCGTCCGCGTACGCCAGGAGGCCCGGCTCCCGCCCCCCCTTCACGAGGGCCTGCAGGGACTTCCGGTTCGCCTCCCCCTTGTCGCGGTCGAATTCCTTTTTCGTCTTGCGCCACGCCATGCACCAGCACCCCCCGCAGGCCCCCCGGGCGCCGAAGAGCCCTTCCAGGTCCGGCCAGCGGTCGGGAGTTGCAGGGTGCAGAGATAAATCTAATGCTGATGAGTTCGTCTGGGTAGGGCCATGATCCTTAGACTTCTTCTTCATCGATTTCTCTCAACTTCTCGTCTTAATACTTGGTGATATTCAAGGAATCGCATCTCGGACATGCCTTTCTTGTTGAGATACGGGGAATTCTAAATCCAAGACGAAGGATCATGAAAAGTAGTCCCAGCAGAATGACCGCTAGTGCGAACCACCCAAAATCGCTGCTACCCAATATGACTGTGGCAATCACTATGATGATCCCTATGAAGCCGGTTGTTTCCTCAATCTCTTTGGGATTCCCTGCGTATCCGCAATCCATACATATAACGATTGGTTCATTCTCTTGCCCATACGCTTCACAATTAATTTGCGAATAATGCACTGGAGCCTTGCATCTGGCACAAGGACGGAAAGGAGGATTATTCATGGGATCCAGGTTCAATTATGCAACCCGCTCCATGCCCAGGTTGGACATGACACGATATACGAGAGCTCGAAGTAGGCGGTGGCCTTATGATCGCTCATAGCTCCAGTGTGTCTGAAATCAGAAGGAAAATTGCAAGCGGATAAGAACATCGGGACGCCCTGCGCCCTTGCAGGGCGGGATGGCTTCCTTGCGGGGAGAGGGTGGGGCGGGGCGAAAGGGCACCGCCCTCGCGGGAGAGGGAGCCGCCCTCTCCCGAAACAATAAGGGGGAGACCCCGAAAGGCCTCCCCGTCCATGGTTGAGGGAACCATGCGCCTATATCGAACTGGAACCGGGTTCGACGACCTTGACGATGACCTTCTTCTGATCCTTCGCGTCGAGCGGGCATCCCTTGACCCGCTTCTCGTTCACGATGACCTTCTCCTCCTTCTACTCCAGGACCGGCTGGAAGGTCATCTCGCGGCGGTCCCGCAGGACCTTGACCTCGAGAGCGCCGGCCTCGGCCTTGGCCACCAGGCGCTGAACGTCGCCGGAGCCCTTCACGGCAGTGCCGCCGACGGAGAGGATGACGTCGCCGGCCTTCATTCCCGCCTTCGCAGCGGCGGAGCCCTCGCCCACGCTGGAGACCAGCACGCCGTCGCGGTCCTTGAGGCCGAAGTAGTCGGCCAGCTGGGGGGTCAGTTCCTGGAGCCCCACGCCGAGGCGCGGCTTGCCCCGCCCGAGGACCTGAACATGGAAGTCATTGTCGTCCCCTTGTTCCAGCCATAGGAACGGATGGTCGGGGTGGGCCGAGATGCGCTCCAATGCCTTGAGCCCCTCCTCCGCCGCTTCCAGGTAAATCTTGATCTCCTTCTTGTCGAGCTCGGCCTCCTGGAGGGCCTTCTCCATCTCCTCCCTGGACAGCTCCATCTCCTCCCGGGCGCGTTCTAGCTCCTCCCGGTGCTCCTCGAGCTCCTTTTCGACGATGATGCGGAGCTCCTTGTCGCCGGGCCCCCGGTGGATCCGGACATGGCCGGGCGCCTCGATGCGGCGGACCTTGAAGTCGGGCTCGCCCAGCGTCACGGGGATTTCCATGGACTGGCGGTCGCGGACCAGGCGCACGGTCACGGTCCGGCCGGCCGGGGTCTCGCCGACGAGCCGCCGGAGCTGGGAGGCGCTGACCACGGGCGTGCGCCCGAACTCGGTGATGACGTCGCCTTCCTTCAATCCCGCTTTGGCGGCCGGGCCGTCCTTGACCACTTCCCGGACCAGGGCGCCGGACTCCTCCTGGAGGCCGAGGCGCTTGACGTCCTCGCGGGCGACGTCGCCGGGGATGACGCCGAGGAACCCGGACGATGGCAGGGCCTCCGACCAGGCGGGGGCGGGCGGGGCGGGCGGCGCCGGAGCGGCGGGAGGGACGGGTGGCACGGGCGGTGGGGGGGCGGCCTGGGCCAGAGTGAGCAGAGCGGCGAACAGAATGGGGGTCATATCGTTCTCCTTTCGGGCTGGCTACCGTTTGGGCACCGCGGCGTCGCGCGCGGCGATCTCGACAAGGCGGCGGAGTTCCTTCGCCTGCCGCTCCAGGAGCACCTTCTCGCCGGCGAGGCGGCGAACCTCCGCCTCGAGCTCCCGCAGGTTGATCTCCCGCAGGGCCTTCTCCTGCGCCACCATCTCCGTGACGCGGGCCGAGAGGGCGGCGGCCTTCAGCCCCGCCGACGCCTTCTCCATCGAGGCGGCGATCTCGTCGTGGCGCAGCTCCAGGGACTTCACCGCAGCATCGGAGCCCTCGTCGAGCCGGAGGGTGGCCACCACGGCGTCCTCCGAAGCGCGGGGGTTGAGCTTGATCTCGTAGAGGGCCACCATCCGGCCGGTCCCGTCCGGGGTGGTGGAGGGGCCCCTCCCCTGGCCGATGAGGCGGTAGTACTCGACGGCGCGGGGGTTGAACTCGACCCACACCTCGCGCCCGCCCGCCAGGGCGCGGACCGTTGCGCGAAGGGTGTCCGGAAGCTCGTCTGGGGGGATGCCGACCGGCATCGGAGCGGGGGGGACGGGGGCAAGGGGCGCGGCCGGTGGCTCTGGCGCTTCGGGGGCGCGCAGGACGATGGTGCGCACTTCCATCTCCCCGCCGCCGGCGCCGCCGGTTTCATCGGGTATCCATACGAACGGGGGCCCGGAGCGGGTGATGCGGATCATGCGCCGCACCGGCTCGGCCGCCTCCTTTGCCGACCCCCCGGCGTCCCCGATGAAGACGAACTCCTGCCGCTCCTTCAGGCGCACGCCCGGCGCGTGGGCCCGCTCCGGGTCCAGCTCCCGCTCGTACACCATCCGCAGGCGGTCGTGGGCCTGCAGGCCGGCGGCCGCCTCTCGGAGGGAGCGCTCGACCATCTCCAGCTGGCCGTTGGCCTCCCGCAGGTCCAGCATCACCGTGACGTCCATGGGGGGGCGGGGGACCTTCGGCGGGAGGGGCGCTGCCACCGTGACGCGCAGGAGCCGGTAGGACGGGTCGGGGTTGAGCGGCGACGGGCCCCCTTCGAGGACCATCGGCTCTCCGGGGTCGCCGCCCGGGTCGAAGTAGCCGGCCCAGGAGAGGGGCGGCACCGCGTCGGCGGGGGGCAGTTTCCCCTGCTCGAGCCAGCGGCGGGCCTCCGCCTCGGGGAAGGGGTCGGCGTTCGCGCCCCAGGTGGAGCGGGGCGATTCCTTGGTGCTGATATAGGCGGCGGGCACGGCCTGGACCGGCAGGCCGTCGGTCGGCAGGACTATTGAACCGTTAGCCCGCGGCACCAAGCGGGCAATGGTTTCCTGCCGGGCCCCGGCAGGAAACCACATCCAGACCGCGAGCTTGTAGCCCAGGAGGACGCCGCCCGACACCAGGACCAGGGTGGCGGCCAGGCGGAGCCAGTCGGCCCCGCCCCAGCGGGCGGGGGCCTCCCGGCGGGGAAGCGCGGGCGGGATCTCGCGTTTGATGCGCTCGGTCAGGCCCGCCGGGGGTTCGGGGAGCGTTCCGGGGTCCAGGGCGGCGCGTATCTCTTCGGGGGTCGGGCGTTTCATTGTCCACCTCCCATGGCCGCCCATTTGAAGCGGGAGAGGGCTCCCCCTCTCCCGCCAGGCGGAATGGATCCGCCTGGTACCACCCTCACCCCAAGCCGGCGCTTATCCGCGCCCGGCTTGACGCCATCGCGATTGATGCTGGAGCGGATAAATCCATGAATACCGATGGGCAATCGCATGCTCATGCCTCCTCGAGGGCCCGGGCGAGCAACGCCTCGGCCCTCTTCAGCCGCTTGCGCACCGCCACGGCCGTCACCCCCTCGGCCCGGGCGATCTCTTCTGCCGACAGGCCGGACCAGTAGCGCGCGGTGAGGGTGGCGCGGAGGGGTTCCGGGAGGAGGGCGACGGCGGCCCTCAAGCGGCCGGCGCGGTCGCTCCGGTCTGCGGCCTCCTCCGGGGCCGGTTCGGGGTCCGGCAGGGCCCCGGCCTCCTCCAGGGGCCGCCAGCGCCCCTCGGCACGCCGGTGGTTCAGGAAGGTGGTGTAGGCGATGCGGTGGAGCCAGGTGGCGAGGCGGGCCCGGCCGTCGAAGTCGGGCAGGGCCTCCCACGCCTTGCGGTAGGTCTCCTGGGCCAGGTCGGCCGCCAGGTCGCCGTCGCCGCAGAGGCGCACCAGGGCGGCGTAGACCTGCCGGAAGGTGCGCTCCACCACGGCCTCGGCGGCCTCCCGGTCGCCGTCGAGCAGGGCCCGAACGAGGGCCCTCTCGCCGGGCTCGTTCACGGCCTCGAGGGCGGGTTCCAAGGCTTCTTAACTCTCAATGGCGTCCAACATGGCTCATGAGTTGGACACGGGAGGAGAGAAAAACGAAACCTCATATCGAACGATACGAAAAAAGGGGCGGACGGTTCGCCCCCCCATTCCATGGAGACCGTCAGACCGACGGTCAATCCGGCGGCGCGGCCGCCAGGCCCGTCCTCAGCCACAGGACGGCCCCCCGGAGTTCGGCCGAACCGAACTTTCCGGAAAAATCCTTGAAGGTGAACCCCGTTTCTTGCTTCTCCGTGATCACGATCGTGGCGTCCAGGTGGTCGCGCAGGTGGGCGAAGGCCCGGGTTGCCTGCTCGACATCGGGGTAGGGCACCCGGTAGAGGGTGTAGAGGGCCTTGCCGGCGGCGATGTAATCCATGGCGGCGCCGATGACCCGCCCCTGTTGCAGGAGGATGTCCCCGTCGCCGAAGGTGAAGAGGCGCTGGAGGGCGAAGGGGCTGGCGAAGAGCGCCTCGCTCCCGTCCACGCGCCGCTCCTGGGGGAACTCGGCGAAGAGGTCGGCCGGGGACTCGTCGGGCAGGCCGGCCAGGAGGGCGTTGAGCAGAGCCGCCGCCCGGGCCGCGCCGCCCTCCCCGCCCTTGAAGTTGTTGGCCTGGGCGAAGTGCCGGCCCTTGAGGGCGGTGATTTGGTAGCGGTCGCCGGTGTTCCGCGTGGCGACCCCCCGGACCGGCGTCTCCTTCCCCCGCTTGGCCAGAAAGATGCCGAGCGCCCCCTCGGGGGTGGCCATGCGGTAGAGGTCGAGGGCCACCTCCCCGTCGGGGGTGGAATACTTCTGGACCTGCAGTTCCTCGAAGCCGAACTCCAGGAACAGCTCCGCCCCGCCGTCGATGTAGCCGTAGAGGTCCGCGCGGCTGAAGGTGAGCCGTTCCGCCGGTTTGGCCCCCGCCGCGGCCCCCTCGCCGGGGAAGGGGGCGGCGGCGAACGCAGCGGCAGCCAGCAGGCAGCCGATGGCGGCCGGGAAGAGTGGAAACGCGCCGCGCGCCCTGCGCGCTGCGCCGTGCGCGTTGCCCATATTACGCCTTGATCAACTGCAGCTTCGCCGGGTCCACGACGCCCAGGCCCAAGCGTTCGGCGTAGCGCAGGTAGTCGGTGTATCGCGGGTGCTCGTTCACCTTGACCCCCATCGCCTTGCGCTTGGCGGTCAGGTGGGCCTGCCCCACCGCGTCCATGGCGAAGGGATCGGTGGCGAAGTAGAGGGTGTGGTTGGGGTAGGTGAACTGCGGGGCCGGCATGGGGCCGTCCTCATATTGCCCCTTGAGGGCGTCGTTGATGTTGAGCACCACCTTGTCCCGCAGGCACGGGAAGGCCAGCACTTCGGTGCAGACGTCGAAGAAGAGGGGCTTGTGGAGGCGGCCGGTGTTGCAGATGGCGCCGTAGCCCAGGTTCTTGGTGGCCATGGAGACGCCGTTGCCGGTGTTCTTGAAGACGGGGATGTTGATGATCTTGGTCAGTTTCTGCGTCACCAGCTTCCCGAAGAAGGAGTCCTTCCCGTTGAAGACATGCTGGTTGAGGTAGGGCTTGTCCTGCGGCACCTCGACATCGGCCCAGTAGGTCGCGGCGGTGTCCCAGAGCGGCTCGGAGATGTGGCGCCCTTCGGCCGTCAGCCAGCGAGAGTCGTCGGCCTTCCATTCGGCGGCCGCTTCGTCCATCGTCTGCAGCCCCTCCAGTTTCACCCCCGGGAACCGCTGGGGGGTGAACCCCGCGTCCTTGAGCATGTAGTCGAAGCGGTCCCAGATGACGATGTTGGAGAGGGGAATGCCGTTCTCGTTCAGCCAGTCCACCACCGCCTCCACCAGCTCGGGACGGGAGCTGTGCACCGCCCCGCCCGTCGGGTTGACCTTGATGCCGACGATGTCCTTGGGGTTAAAAAAGAGGGAGAAACTGTCCTTGAGGTTCTTCCCCGTCAGCCGCTCCATCCCCCGCTTGAACATGGCCTGGACGACCTTGCCGTCGACGGCCTCGCCCTTGATGGACCTGGGGTCGTGCACCTGGACCACCCGTCCGGGGAAGGGGCCGGGCAGGGAGAACTGCGTCCGCGGGACCCGGAGGGCGTCGGCGATGTTGGTCTTCGGCTTGGCGGGCGGGGCCGGCGCCGTCTCCTCGGCCCACAGGGCGGGCGTGCCCAGCACGATCCCTGCGGCGCCCGCCGCCGCCAGGAGGTCGCGGCGGGTGACCTCGAACCGGGAATCCATGGAGCGGTAGGGTCGGCGGGGCATGGCAACCTCCTGTGGGCAAGGGGGACCGTCGGGATGGGGCGGGCGGTGGCGGGACTGTCCCCCGTTCGATTTCCCTTCCATTCTACTACGGGGAGCCCCGACGGGGGTTTCCGGGCGCTTGCAATGGGGGACCGACTCTCCAGTCGGCCGCGTCTGATCATTTTGTAATCCAAAGCCCAAAGCCGCAGGTCGGAGGACCTGCGCCACATCAAGGGGCGGTGGTGCCCCTCCTTGGCAAGGAAGGGTCAGGGGGGATTTGGGAGGGGGACCTCGATAGCCATGAAATCCCCCGCGTTCCCCCCTGGCAAGGGGGGCCGCCTTCCCCTGAGCCGCTATCCCTCGGACGGCGGATTGCCCGCCTTCAGCAACCGGACATCCTCCAGATCCACCGGCCGCGCGGCGGCGCTTTTGGAGGCGATCAGGTCCTCCCTGGACACCACATAAAACTCCTGGTTTTCATAGGTGAGCGTCCGGCGATTGCGCCAGGCCTGCTCGAACGTCAGCCCCGGCGTGGAGGTCTGCACGTCGATCCGGACCTTGTCCTTGAAGACGGTGATTTCGTTGGCCAGCACCTCCTCCGCCGAGGTCAGCGAGGCGGTCCCCAATCCCGCATCGGTCAGGGCGAGGAGGAGCCGCCGAGCGTTGTCGGGTGTGGGATCGATCAGAAGGTCCAGGTCGAAGGTGGCCCGGGGCACGCCGTAGAGGATCGCCGCGATCCCTCCGATGACGACGTACCGGACCTCATGCGTTTGAAAGGATGCGAATACGCCTTTGAGGGAGTTGAGCATCTTTCAAGTCCGGGAGACGGGGATTGAGGGACAGCATGAGGTCGGTGAAGGCGCAGAACGCCGCCATGCGCTCCTCCATGGTCAGCGTCTGGAACCACCGGGCCTTGGCCTCCATGGATTCTTCACCCCGATCGTGCGAAACGGCCGGCTGCATGGTCCCATCATACACCCGCCCCGGACCCGCCGCAACCCGTTGCCCCTCCGGCGGCCTTCCGTCCCCTGCCGCCGGCCGCGGGCCGCTCTTGACACCCCCCAGGCCCGGGGCTACAATTCCGCCATGGCCGACCCCATGATGACCGGGTGGTGTCTTTCCAAGCTGGGATGGAAGACCCTCAAAACCCGCCGCCGCAAGGGGTGGACCCCGCCCCGCAAGGGCATTCGCGTCCCCGAGGCGGCCGACGATTGCCTCGCCCGGGCCCGGGCCCTCTTTCGGGAGAAGTTCGCGGCGGTGGTCGGCCGCGCGGCGCTGGAGGCCCATCTGGACGCCCTCGACGAGGCCCGCGCCCGCCTCTATCTCGAGCAGAGCGGGTGGATGGTTTCCGCGCGCGCCGTCCCGGCCCTTTGTCATGCCGAAAAACGGGGATTGGCTCGCGGGGGTGAGGGAGGGCCTGGCGTCCCCGCTTTTCGGCCTCCTGTCCCCGCTATTCGCCCCCTCTACTTCCCCCTCGAAGCCGGTTTCGAGCCCTATGAGCCCGAAGCCCTCCTGTTCGGAGCCGACGGCATCCTCCAGCGCCGGTCCAACGGCCTGGCAGGAGTTGCCGCCCTGGCCGCCGGCGTCGTGGCGGGGTTCGCGGGAGGCATGGCGGCCGTGGATGCGGTCAGCGCCGCGGCCTGGGCCGAGGACGGGGCGTGTAGCGCCCCGTCTGCGCCCCCGCCCGCCCTGACGCCGGCCCCGCCGGGAGCAAAGGTTGAACGGATAGACCTGACCCCCATCGACTCTCAAGGGGGAGTGCATCCGGCCGGGCGTCCCGCTGAGCCTGGAGGATGCCCACCGGCTGGTGGGGGGCTATGTGACGCATTACAACACGGAGCGGCTGCA
>CAZRVT010000017.1:0-48481 GCA_964603505.1 uncultured Holophagales bacterium
CGGCCTCGTAAAAGTATGCGCCGATCGGCTCGTAAAATAACACGCCGCTGGACAGTCTTTGCCGCAGACCGGGCACTTGATGGATGGAGCATTCATAATGCAAATCATAGCATGACATGAACTCTGCACAATTTTCGCCAAGCCCCACCTCCAGATTTCTCGCTTTTCTCGCCCTGCTCGCTCATTTTGCATTTCTTAGCATTAGCCTCCCAGCGTCATCGCGTCCCAGCGTCCCAGCCAAAGCCTTCTCCTGCTACAATATCCACAGCCTGAACACTTGGAGAAACGCATGACCCCACTGCCCGCCCACAAGACCAAGATTGTCTGCACCGTCGGCCCGGCGTCGTCGTCGGTGGAAGTGTTGGAAAGGATGGTCCGCGCGGGGATGTCGATCGCCCGGCTCAACTTCTCCCATGGGGACTTCGAGACGCACCGCAGGATGACCGAAGCGGTGCGCGCGGCGGGGCGGCGGGCGGGACGGCGCGTGGCCGTCCTGGCCGACCTGCCGGGCCCCAAGATGCGGGTGGGCACCTTCGAGCGGGAGCCGGTGGAACTGGCCGCCGGCGCCTCCTTCACCCTCACGCCGGACCCGGTCCCGGGGACGGCCGAGCAGGTCTCCGTGACCTTCGAGCGCCTCCCGAAGGTGGTCCAGCCGGGCGACACCCTCTTCCTCAACGACGGGTTCATCCAGCTGCAGGTGACGGCCGTCGAGGGGCGGAGGGTCCGGTGCCGCGTGGTCGTGGGGGGGGAATTGCGGTCGAAGAAGGGGCTCAACCTCCCGGGCATCGACCTGGGGCTCTCGGCCTTCACCGAACGGGACCACGAATGCCTGAAGGCGGCGCTGGCGATGGGGGTGGACGCGGTGAGTCAATCCTTCGTGGAGACGCCGCTGGACCTGGTGGCGGTGCGCAACGCCGCCGCCGACCTCGGCGCCCAACCGTTCCTCATCGCCAAGATCGAGCGGGCCGGGGCCCTCCACCACCTCGAGGGGATCCTCCAGGCGTGCGACGGCATCATGGTGGCCCGCGGCGACCTGGGGGTGGAGGTCCCGATCGAGCGGATGGCCGTCATCCAGAAGGACCTCATCCGCCGGGCCAACGCCGCCGGCAAGCCCGTCATCACCGCCACCCACATGCTGGAATCGATGATACAACACAGCCGGCCCACCCGCGCCGAGGCCACCGATGTGGCCAACGCCATCCTCGACGGCACCGACGCCGTCATGCTCTCCGGAGAGTCCGCCATGGGGAAATTTCCCGTGGAGTCGGTGGCCATGCTGGCGGGGATCGCCGCCGCCATCGAGCCCTACCGGACGCCCCCCCCCGAGGTGGACATCGCGGCCGCCCCGGAGGCGGCCCATCCCGTCGCCCTCATCTCCCACGCGGTCCGCCACACCCTCGAGCGGGTGGCCCCGGCAGCCGTCATCGTCCCCACCCACAGCGGGTTCACCGCCCGCAACATCGCCCGCCACCGCCCCCAGGCCTGGATCTTGGGGGTGAGCTCCAGCGCCACCACCTGCCAGCACCTCCTCTTCTCCGCCGGCGTCTGGCCCCTGCAAGAGGAGGAGCACCCCGCGTGCTGGAAGGATTGGGTCCGCGCCCGTTTCCCCGAACTTGGGCTTGCCGGCCCGCTGGCCCTGCTCACCGAGGGGCCCTCCCAGCGGAACCCCGGGGCGTCCAACCGGCTCGAGGTGCTCGATCTCGCCGCCCCATAGGACCGTTTTCGGCCTATAGTATAGTGATGAGCGACTGCGAACGGCTGAGCACCTGCCCCTTCTTCAACGACCGGATGACGGCCATGCCCGCCATCGCCCAATGGCTGAAACTCCGGTATTGCCGCGACCAATTCTGGAATTGCGCCCGCAACATGGTGGGGAGCCGGAAGGGCTTCGCGCAGGTCCCGGCCGACCTCTTCCCCACCCAAACCGACCGGGCTCTGCAGTTACTTGCGGCTTCCCCGCGCGAAAAGGATCCCGTTTCCGATCCGGCCGTCGCCCCCGCCGGCACGCCCCAGCCGAAGCGTTGAACGCCCCCCTTGACATTTGTGAAATCCTTTCCTATCATTAAGTCGGATTCCTAACTTATTGTCAAGGAGGCCTTGATGAAACCCTGGATCGTCCTGTTCGCCCTCGCCGTCGCCGCGGCGGCCCCCGCCCAGCAGCCCGGCCCCTGCGTCGCCTGCCACACGCAGGCCACCCCGGGCATCGTCAAGGACTGGAAGCTCTCCAAGCACGCCGAAAACGGCCTGGAGTGCGACACCTGCCACGGGACCGAGCACACGACCGCCGCCGACGCGGCCAAGGCCAAGCTCCCCACTCCGTCCCTGTGCGCCGAGTGCCACGAAACCCAGGTGAAGCAGTTTTCGGCCGGCAAGCACGCCGCGGCCTGGGCGGCCCAGAACGCCATGCCCACGGCCCACGCCCAGCCCATCGCCCTCACCCAGGGGATGAAGGGGTGCGGCGGCTGCCATAAGATCGGCCTCAAGAGCGAGGCCGACATCGCTGCCATCAAGAAGCACAGTCCGGGCTTCGGCGTGGCCTCGTGCGACGCCTGCCACACGCGCCACAGCTTCTCGGTGAAGGAGGCCCGGCAGCCCCAGGCGTGCCAGACCTGCCACATGGGGTTCGACCACCCGCAGTGGGAGATGTACTCCGCCTCCAAGCACGGCGTCCGGGCCCTGCTGAAACAGAACGGCACGCTCCCGGCCGACACCGCCGCCCCCACCTGCCAGGAGTGCCACATGCAGGGGGGGGACCACGAGGTGCGCACCCCCTGGGGGTTCCTCGCCGTCCGCCTCCCTCTGCCCGAGGATCCGCAGTGGAGGGCCGACCAGATCACCATCCTCCAGGCCCTCGGCGTCCTCGACCCGCAGGGCAACCCCACCCCGCGTTTCGAGGTGGTGAAGGCCGCCCAGGTGGCCCGCCTCGACCAGGCCTCGTTCGACCGCGAACGCGCCAAACTTCTCGCCGCCTGCTCCACGTGCCACTCCAAGCCCTTCGCCGAGGGGGAGATCCGGAAGGGAGACGACATGATCAAGACCGCGGACCACCTGATGGCCGAGGCCATCCGCACCGTGGCCGGGCTCTACGCGGACGGCATCCTGAAGAAACCCGAGGGCTACGCCGCCGCCTTCCCCGACCTTCTCGCCTTCCACGACGCTCCCACCCCCATCGAGCAGAAGTTGTTCGTCATGTTCCTGGAGCACCGGATGCGGGCCTTCCAGGGGACCTTCCACGCCAACCCCGACTACGCCTTTTGGTATGGCTGGTCGGAAATGGTGCGCGACCTGGCCGAGATCCGGGAGAAGGCCGCGGAACTGCGCGCCGCGAAGCACTGACCGGCGCGCCGCCCGCCTGAAACGCCGAAGCCCCCCGCAAACCCGGGGGGCTTCGTTCGTTCCGGTGGGCCGCTCTACCTCAAAAGCCGCTTCACGATAAGGATGAACAGCCCCGTGAGCGCCAGATTTAGGGCGAGAGAGACCACCCCGACGGTGATCATGGCCCGGTTCACGCCGTAGCCGAGCGATAGGACGAGGACCCCGGCCCCCACCTCCCCGCGGGGGAACATGGCCACGCACACGGCCAGACGCTCGCGCAGGGTCGCCTCGCCCCGGTAGACAAAGACGGGGAACATCTTTCCCAGATTGCTGATGAGCGTGACCACCGCCACATGGGCCGCCAGGACGCCCCAGGGCATCCCCCCTTCGGAGGGCTTGGCGATCAGAGGCATGGAGAGCCCCACCAGCACCATGAAGACCCCCGACACGAGGGTGGAGATCCTCTGCTCCGCCGGGGATTCGGGACCCTCCTGGTGCCCCTCGCGGGCGTCGTCGCCCTGGGGATCGTGCCCGTCGGGCCGCGCTATCATCATCCCCAGGACGAAGGCCGGGAGGAGCACCTCGATGTGGACGGGCACGGTGTCATCCACCAGTTTGCTGAACCGGTAGATCACCTCGGAGACCCCCGTGATGCCGGCCGCGTACATCATCACCCAGGGCCAGGAGACCGGAATGCGGACGCGGTGCATCCAACGCCATCCCACCGCCACCTGGGCCGCCATCACCACCACCACCACCCCCAGCTGCCATTTCAGCCCCACCATCAGCATTTTGAGGGGGATCATCAGGAGGACGGTGTCGAGGTCGTCGAAGATGGCCAGGATGCGCGCCTTGCGGAACATCCATGTGACCGAGAGGCCGGCGGCGGCCAGCATGGAGAAGAGGATACCGGCCGAAGTGGGGGCGGCGAACCTCCCCGCCAGAAGGGCCTCCTTCCAGGCGTCGAGGGAGCCCCAGGCCCCGGCGCCCCCGAAGAGGGCGATGAAATAGACCGAGCAGAAGATCCAGGGGAAGGCGGCCGCCGTGGCCGCCACGCCGTAGTCCACCAGGTAGGGCCTCAGCCGGGATTTGTCGATGTCGAACTCGTATCCCACATGGATCATGATGAACGCGAGGCAGAACATCGTCGCCAATTTGATGGCCGTCGAAACGGGACCCCAGGCCTCGGCGAGAAGGCCGGGGAGGGCCTGGGAGAGGCCCAGGCCGGCGAGGAGAAGGACGGAATAGAGGAGGACGGTTTTCAAGGGCGGCGCTCCGGACCGGTCATGGGCAATAGATTAGCACGGAGCGGCGGTTTAGTCATCCGCCGACCGAACGGCTTGGCCCGGTGCCCCACCCCCGGCCGGAACACCCACAGGACAAACCACGCCTACCGGATCTCCCCCGACGCTCCGAGCGGGATCGTCCCCGCGGCGCGTCCGGCCTCCACCAGCCCGGCGAGGATGGGCCCGGCGAGGTTGTATCCCATCGAGCGGGCGGCGGTGAACTCCAGGAGGGGGCGGTCGTCGGTGTGGAGGGGCGCCCCGCGGGCCCAGAGGGCCACCCCCCGCTCGTCGGCGATAAGGCCGGCCGCCAGGTCGGCGGCGGAGACAAAGCCCGCCCGCAGGAGCGCCTCCCGCGCGGCGGGGCTGGACTCCACGCGAGTCCGCCATACGGCGGGGTCGAGCGTGAGGGGGGCCCGTGAGGCGACGATGAGGAGGTCGGCCCCGTCGGAGAAGACCGCCAGGCGAGGGAAGGACCCCGACACCGTGGCCAGAAGCGTTTTCACATCCTCCGGACCGATCTGGTAGAGGTGGATCCACTGGCACAGCACCCCGCGCTCGGCCAGCCGCTCGGCGGCCCGCTGAAAAAACTCCCTGGTAAAGAGGAGCGAGACCCCGGACATCCAGAGGTTGGAGGGCTCGGAAGTGATCAGGGCCAGCGATTCCTCCTCCGCGAACAGAACGCGACGGGCGTCGTCGAGGCGGAGGCGCACCCGGGGGGAATCCAGCACGCGGCGGTTCACGGAGCCGAACAGACGCGCG
This sequence comes from uncultured Holophagales bacterium, assembly GCA_964603505.1. Lineage (GTDB taxonomy): Bacteria > Acidobacteriota > Thermoanaerobaculia > UBA2201 > UBA2201 > UBA2201. Next base: position 5,361 of record CAZRVT010000017.1, read on the forward strand.
GCCCGGGCCACGGCGGGCTCGATCTCCACCGCTTCGATGGAAGCATAGGGCCACGCCTCCACGGCGGAGAGGGTCACCGCGCTCCCCAGGCCGACGACGAGGGCATTCCCTCCGGGCGGATCGGGGGACAACAGCGCGGGCAGGTGGCCCAGGAGGAGCTGGGTGCGCATGTCGTCGCGCCCCGAGGAGGCGTCGGCCTTGCCGTTGATCAGGAGCGACCGCACCGGCCCCGCCTCAACCACCGCCACCTGGGCGAACCGCCCCTCCTCCCAGGAGACGAGCCGCACTCCGGTCTCCCCGTCGCGCCCGATCATGGGCTGGGGATAGGGGACCGGCGGCGGGTCCGGGAGCGTGAACGGCAGGGGGTCGGCCATTTCCACCCGCCGCGCCGTGGGGGCGGGGGCGGGCAGGGCGTTCCCGGTGTAAAGATGGGCATAGGCGTAGTATCCGGCGGTGAGGACCCGCCAGTCCCACGGCAGGACCCCGCCGAACCACAGCCCCCACACCAACGCCGCCACGCCGCCCACCTGCATCCCCCGCTTCCTCCCCTCCCGGTCGCCCGAGCGCCATAGTGCCCAGCCGGCCGCGGCGAGGGAACAGAGTACCGCGGAGGCGAGGGCGCCACGCAGGCCGAGGAGGGGGACTAGGAGAAAGCCCGCGGCGAGGGCCCCCAGGGCCGATCCGAGCGACGAGGCGCCGTAAACCCGCCCGGCGGCCCGCGGGGCCTCCCCATCATCCCGCCCCCCCGCCCCCACGCCGATGGCGGCAGGAAGGGCCATTCCCATCAGCACCGTAGGGGCCAGGAACCAGAGGGCCAGGAGGACGAAGGTGCCCGCGCTCCAGGCCCGGAACCCGCCGTGGGAGGCGCGCAGGAGGAGGATGAAGAGGAGGGGCAGGACCTGGATCAGGAGCGAAACGAGGGTGGCGGTGAGGGCGACCCCCGCGTGGCACAGCCCCAGGAACCGGCGGGGCTCCGGCGAGCGGGCCGAGAGGCGGGGGAAGAGGAACGCGCCCAGCCCCAGCCCGGTCAGGAAGGCGGCCAGCATCAGGGTGAGGGCATAGACCGAGGAGCCGAAGACCAGGGTGAGGGCCCGGAACCACGCCACCTCCAGGGCCAGCGCCGCAAAGCCCCCCAGGAAGGCCGTCCCCCACGCCAGGCGGGCGTCAAAAATGGGGACTGTCCCTATTATTTCAGCGACCCTTGGCTCGCCAGAAGCGAAAATAGGGACTGTCCCCATTTTATATCCAAGCAGGATGCACACGAGTCCCACGGCGATGTCGGCCAGGGCGGCGGTAATTAAGCTGCCACGGATCCCCAAAACCGGCAGGAGGACGAAGCCGGCGCCGATCGTCCCCAGGACGGCGCCGAGGGTGTTGATCCCGTAAACGAGGCCGGTGCCCGCGTTGAGGGACCTGCCGCCGCCCAGGGCCCACGCCAAGAAGACGGGGAAGGTGGCGCCCATCAGGAGGATGACCGGCCCCAGGATGGCCATGCAGGCGGCGGCGGTGAGGAGGTTGACGGTCCACGGAGAATGGGCGCCGTAGAGCCCGAGGATCCAGGGCTCGATCGACTTCAGCAGCGGCGGTGTGGCGAGCACCATGATTCCGATGGCTGCCTCCAGGAGGCCGTAGGCCAGGAGGGGCCGCTTGAGGCGCGGAGTGAGGCGGCCGCCCAAGTGGGCGCCCAGCCCGAGGCACGCCATGAAGAGGGCCATCAGGAGGCCGGTCGCGGCCAGGACCGACCCGAAGAGGGTGGAGAGGACCCGCGCCCACACCACCTCGTCCACGAGCCCCGCCATTCCGGAGCAGGCCAGGGCGAGGAGGGGGAGGACGGCGGCCGTTCGCTTGATCATCGGGCCATTGTACCGCAGGAAACGGAACCCCACCCGCGGCGACGGCCGGGGAGGGCCCCTTCAGCGCACGCTGAAGGCCCAGCTCACCTTGTCGGTCATTGCGTTCCCGGCCAGGTCCTCAATGCGGTCCCCGTCGAGGGTGGCGATCACCATCTCGCCCGAGACGAACGGCTCCGCCGGTTCGAACTCCACCATGTCGCCGCCGGGATGGTAGACGATGCGCCCCTTGACCCGCCCCGACTCGCTGCCGATGACCTGGAAGGTGGCGTCGGGCCAATCGGGCCTCACCGGCTCGGAGAAGTTGAGGAAGAGATGGGTGGCCGGATCGGATCGGGGGTCCTTGTGGAGGGGGAAGTTGGCGACGAGGCGCGGGGCGGCGCCGTCCAGGTCCCGCGGGTCCGCCGTGGAGGCGTTGAACCAAGCCCCGTAGAGGAAGATGTCGGCGGCCGCGTCCAACATCTCGGGGGGGGGGGCGGGAAGGGAGGGCAGGTCCAGGTCCCCGCCGGACAGGGCCTCCACGAGCATCCAGATGACGGCCACCCCGATCAGGACCCCCACGACGAGAACCGCGGCGGGGGGCCGGGCCTTGAGCAGGACCTTCACGTCGGCCGCCTGCCCCTCCTCCAGGGTGAACTCCTTCGTCCGGGCGCCCCGGAGCGGCTCGATGTGCCCCTGCTCGCCGATGCGCCGCTCCACGACCACGCGGTAGCGTCCCGGCGGGGCCTGGGCGACCCCCCACTCGGGGAGGAGGGAGACCTTCACCTTGCGCCACTCCTTCCCCTGCAGGACATACAGCTCCGACAGGACGCCGTAGGGGCCGGACTTCCCCGCCTTGGCGGCCTTGGCGTCGGGATAGACGGCGATGTGCACGCCCCCGTGGTCCACCCCCTCGGCCCGGCGGCGGTCCACGGAAACGGAGACGCAGCCGGTTAGGAGCAGGGCCAGCCCGGCCGCGAGGGCGCGGCGGCAGAGGATCAGGTAATCGGGCCCCGGCCCTTGGCCGGGGGATGGTTTCCATTTGGGAAGAGGGTGGACCCGGGCGGATCCACTCCGCCCGGCGGGAGAGGGAGCCGTCCTCTCCCGCTTACAATGCTCCTTAAGGATAATAGCCGGCGATGGTGCGCGCATCGTAGCCCCCTTTCACGGTGACCTTCACGGAGCGGAAATCAGAGCCCGTGTGGGTGGAGGTGTAAACGAGGTGGTACTGGGAGCGGATCTCCTTCCCGATGGCGGCGTAGGAACCGGCGATCTCGTCGCTGCCGATGGAAAAGAGGCGCCCCCCGGAGGCCTCCGTCAACTTCATCAGCTTCCCCTTCACCTCCAGGTCGGTGAATTTGATGTTGAGGGCGAGCGCGTAGACGATGACGCCCGAGCGCCGGATGAACCGGAGGGCGTCGTCGAAGGAGAAGGAGGAGACGGTGTCGCGGCCGTCGGTGAGGAGGACGATGGCCCCGCGCCCCGGCCGCCCCTGGAAGTGGTAGAGCGAAAAGACGACGCTGTCGTAAAGCGCCGTGGAGCCGTCGCTCGTGACGGCGTTGAGGGCGTTGAGGAGGAGGTCCTTGCGGGCCGTGAAGGGGAGGAGGAGCCGGGGGAAGGTGTCGAAATCCACCAGGAAGGCGGCGTCGCCGGGGGCCAGGTAGTCCTTGATGAACATCTCCACGGCCCGCTTGACGACGAAGAGGGCCTTGTCCATGCTCTCGGAGGAGTCGATGAGGAAGCAGAGGTTGGCCGGGAGGTTCTCGGCCCGCTGGAACTCGGTCACCGTTTGGGGGTCCCCGTCCTCGGCCACGGTGAAGGCCTCCGCGGGGAGGTCGGCGACCGGGCGCCCCTGCCCGTCGGTGACGGTGACGTAGAGGTGGACGGTGCTCACCCGGAGCTTCTCGCCGAACGGGGAGGCGGAGAGGACGGTGGCGTCTTCCACCTTCCGCCCGTCGTCCAGCTCGGCCACGGCGCGGATGACGGGCGAGCCGGCGGGGTCGCGGCGGAGGACCGTGGCCCACGGAGGGGCGAACAGCTCCGCGAGGAGGGTCTCCTCCTGGTACACGGCCAGGCGCTTTACGGTCCGGTTCTGCGGCACCACCACCTGCGCCTTGAAAGGGAGGGCGGGGCGGGAGGCGTCCAGGTAGGCCGGCTCCACGATGCGGACGAGGAAGGAGTCCATCCCCTGGTTGAGGACGAGGGTGTCCCGCGCCACCTCCTTCCCGGCCGCGTCGAGGCCGCGGGCCGTCATCACCCTCGGCAGGGGGACAGGCCCGAGGTCCAACTCCAGGTCGAAGGGCGGAGCGTTCTTGACGCCCACCACCTTATCGTCCAGGAGGAACTCCACGCGGCGCACCCCCTCCAGATCGGGCACCCCCACCCGCAGGAGCCCCGAGGCGGGGGCCTGGGCCGAGACCCCCTGGAGGGCGAACCCCGGCGTGGCCACGCCGTCGGGGCGGAGGAGGGCCTTGCGGTCGATGGCGGGGACCGTCGCCGTCTGGCGCAAGACCGCCCCCCGTTTCCCGTCGGTGGTAGTCACCTTCACCCGCAGGTCGTAGGCCCCAGGGAAGACCTCCGCCAGGAAGGTGGCCGGGAAGAGCCGCTCCTCGCCCGCGGAATACTGGAACCGATAGCGCGCCGAGGCCCACACCTTCCCCTCGCGGAGAAACTCCGCGACCACATCCACGCCGCCGAGCCCTTCCTCCTCCATGACCACCGTCCCCTCCACCAGCGTCCGGGGGCCGGGGGTGGGGCGGAAGTCCAGCGAGAGGGCGGCCTTGAGCGGCTCCATTCCCTCGGGTAGGAAGGTGGTGCGGGCGAAGATGCCGGTCAGCCCCTCCAGGTCCACCGGGGGCGGGTTGAGGAAGCGGGAGAAGGTGCCGTCGAGGAGGGCATGGTCCGTCCACTGGATGGCGCGGCTGACGTAGGTCAGCTCGAAGCAGGGCATTGTGCCCCCCTGCGGGTTCCGGATCTCCTCGGCGCCATGGCCGTCGTAGAGGACGTAGGGGCCGATGCCGAACCGCTGGAAGAACAGCAGGGCCGCCCCCTGCCGGATCTCCTCGATGCGCCGATAGATCCAGACCTCGCTCGGGTAAAGGAGGTCCTCGCAGGGGATCACGATGCGCTGGTCGGGGGCCCCCTGCACCGCCAGGACGCGGGTGCGGGGGTCGGTGGGGCCGAAGAGCGCCTCCCCCTCCTCCAGCCGGGCCAGGAACCCCTCCTTGAACTCGTTCCGCGGCGTGTCGGGGAAGGGATCGCGCCGCCGCCAGAACTCTTCGATGAACAGATCGCGCTGGTAGTCCTCCCGCAGCTGGAGGAACACCTCCCGCTCCGCGGGCAGGATGAGGAACCGGGCGTCGTGCTCCAGAAAGACGCGGTATGGCTCCGGCAGGTCCCCCGAGGGGGCGGGAAGGAGGGCCAGGAGGGCGAGCAGGATCTCGAGGACGGGCATGGCGCTTTTCTATACGATAACACGCGGGGGGAGGTTCGGCAATTCAGCGGGGCCGGCCGGCGGCCCCGGGCCCGGTCTGCCTACAGCGGCAGGACGAGGGTGAAGACGGCCCCGCGGGGGTCGTTGTCGGAGACGCGGACGCTCCCCCCGTGGTCGCGCGCAATGCGGTCCACGATGGAGAGCCCCATGCCGGAGCCCCGCCCCTTGCTCGAGACATAGGGCTGAAAGATACGCTCTTTCATCTCATCCGGAATGCCGGAGCCGGTGTCGGCAACCCGCAGGACGGCCCACCGCCCCTCGACCGCGGCATCCACCCGCACCTCCCCCTCCATCCGACACGCCTCGGCGGCGTTGTCGAGGAGGTTGACCAGGGCCCGGCGCACCAGTTCCCGGTCGGCCCGCAGGGGGGGGAACCCCTCCGCCACAGCAAAGGCGAATTGGAGGGACGGATGGAGCCCCCGGTACACCTCTTCGAGCTGGGCGAAGGTCTCGCGGAGATCGAAGAGCTGCGGGTTGGGCAGGGGCATGCGCGCGAATTGGGAGAAGGCGTCCAGCATCGACTTGAGGTTGTCCACCTCCTCGAGAATGGTGTCGAGGGATCCCTGGACGTCCGGCGGGGCCGGCTCGCCGGCGGCGAGTTTCCGCTTCAGCCGCTCCGCCATGAGCCGGATGGGGGTGAGGGGGTTCTTGATCTCGTGGGCGACGCGCTGGGCCGCCTCCTTCCAGGTGGCCTGCTTCTGGATGCGCACCAGCCCGGTGATGTCCTCGACCACGAGGAGCCACCGCCCGCCGGGGAGGCGGACGGCGGAGAGGGAGACCTGCATCCCCTCCTGCAGGGTGAGGTCCAGGGCCTCGCCCCGGATCTCCCGCCCGGCGTCGACGGCCCCGCGCAGGACCGTCAACAGGGCGGGACAGGAGCGCCCCAGCGCGGCATAGAGGTCGGTCTCTCCTTCTGAGAGGCGCAGCATCCGCCGGGCGGCCGGGTTGGCGGTCAGCAGGGCCCCGCCGGGTTCGAAACTGGCGAGGCCGTGGGTGACGTGGGCGATGAGGGAGGAGAGGTATTCCCGCTCCTCGGCCAGGAGGGCCCGGTAGCGCTGGAGCTCCTCGGCCATGACGTTGAAGTCGGCGAACAGGACCCCCCACTCGTCCATCGCCGGGGCCTCCAGACGCACCGCCAGGTCCCCCTGCCGGATCCGACGGGTGGCGTCCAGCAGCTGGCGCAGGGGGTGGGTGAAGTGCCGGGAGAGGTAGGTCCCCATCCACATCCCGGCGAAGGCCACGCTCAGCGTCAGGAGGAGGAGGGTGAGAGTGCGCGTGGTGTCCAGGAGGCCCTTCTGGAGGGCCACCTGGGAGAGCGACTGCGCCGAGGCGAGGTAGTCGGCCCGCGCCCGGGCCAGGGCGGGGGGCGGGACCTCGCCCGCCACCACCTGGTAGGCGCGGCCCTTTAGCGCCATCGCCACCCCCGCCCGGAGGACCCAGGCGCCGCGCTGCTCCGTCCAGAGGAAGCTGGCCCCGCTCCGCTCCACCTCCATCAGGAAATCGCCGGGCAGGCGGGCGGCTTGGGGAGAGACCTCCGGGACGCGGGAGAGGGCGACCAGCAGGCGCCGGTCCTCGTACACCTCCGCGATGGGGGCGCCCGCGGCGGTGAACCGCTCCAGCACCCGGTACCACTCCCCCACGGGGGCCCCCTCGAGCCGCCCCTTCAGCCCCCGCGCCTCCGCGGAGATCCCCGCCACGCGGGCCCGGTCCCAATCGGCAATGAGGTCCCGCCCCCCGGCGAGGACCCGGGGAAGATCGGGGGGGAGGTCGCTGGCCCGCACCACCAGGTCCGAGGCCACGATGAACAAGTAGACGATGGGGACCAGCACCAGCGCCATCATGGAGAGGACGAGCTTGGTGCGGAGGCGGAACCCCAGGAGGCGGCGGCGGCGCTCCAGGATGAGCTTGACCGACTGCCGGAGGATGATGAAGGCCAGGACGAGGAGGAAGGTGATGTTGGCGTACCAGAGGACGAAGACGAGGACGCGGTTGGCGGCCAGCCACACGGGCAGTTCCCGGGCGCGCAGGATGAGGGCGTAGAAGGTGGTGGAGAGGACGAGGAGGAGGAGGACCGCCCCCACCAGGAACCTCAGGTCGCGGTAGAAAGGGGCCTTCCGGGGGGGGCTACTCATGGGCGGTAAAGATAGTGGAGAAGACCTCCGGGGCCTCCAGATCGTCGGGCAGGACCAGCCACTTGGAGCGGTCAAGGAAGTGGGCCCGGGCGGTGACGAACACCTGTCTCCCTCTCGCCTCCTCGGGAATGTCGAACACGGCGAGGCGGTCGAGGCGAACCATGGCCTGGGAGGCCTCGGGCCAGCGGTGGAAATAGCGGGTCTCGATGAGCTGGCCGTCCTTGCGGAAGTTGAGCCGGTACTCCACCCGGACCGGGTCGTATTTGCAGGTCACCGTCAGGCGGGTCTTGGCCCAGGTGCGGTCGCGAAACTTCCGGGACGACTTGAGGGCGAAGTCGTAGGTGAAGGTGACCGGGAACCCGCTCCGCAGGCGGTCCATCACCTCGGGGGCGAAGGCGTCCTCCACCTCGAGCGTCACGGCCACGACGCGGTGCTCCACGGCCAGGGAGAACTCGGCCACGCGCGGCTCCTGGGCCCCGGCCGGCAGGGCCAGGGCGCACAGAACCACCGCAACCCGGAGCGGGAGGCGCGCCATGGGCCCATTCTACCGCTTTGAAGACGAAAAGGGAATACGGGAAGCCCCCTTTCCGCCGGCCCTAGCCGGAAGGGCTTCCCGGCCGAGCGGGACAGGGTTTTGGCAGGTGGTCCGGGAGGGCTCGGAGAAGCCCTCCTCCCGCCTCAACTGGGGCGGAAGCGTATGGTATGATAGGGGGGATGTCCGAGGATAAAAGCCTGGAACTGAAATTCAAGGAGATCCTCTACAGCTGTCTCGAGGAGATGCGCGCCACCAAGGCCGCCTTCTACCTCCTGGGGCCGGAGGGGGACTTCCACCTCAAGGCCAGTTACGGATTCACCAAGGCCGACCAGCTCCCCGCCGTCCACCACAAGAGCGGGGCGGTGGTGGAGACGCTCTACATGGAGCGGAAGCCCTTCTGCATCAACAGCATCGGCGAGGCCGGCGACCTCAAGCCCCTTCTGGTCGCGGCCAACACCACCCGCCTCCTCATCTGCCCCGTCTACCTGGAGCGCATCACCGGCTTTCTGGACATCCGGGACAAGGCCGGCCGCGCCCCCTTCGAGGACGGCGACCTCCTGATCGCCGACGGTATCTCCATGAAATTCAGCAAGGTGCTGGCCTCCTTCAAGCGGAAGGAGCTTCTCCCGCCCCCCTCCTTCGAGGTGCCGCCCGTCGGCCGCCCCTCGCAGGAGATCCCGATCATCGAGAACATCTACAGCAAGGTCGCGGCGCTGACCACCGCCCCCGACCCCCGGACGCAAAACCCCTTCACCGAACCCACCGCCTCCCTGCAGGCCGCGTGCTGCCGCCTCGTCGAACTCTACCACACCGACCCCGACTTCATGGTCGCCGTCTTCTCCATTTACACCTCCAAGGGATGCTACCTGGTGACGGGAGGCAAGCACGCCCTGCCGCAGGACATCCTCCAGCGCATCGCCGCCGAGGGGCGCACCGCCATCGCCCAGCGCCTCAAGGCCGAGCCCGGCGGCGGCCTCTTCGTCAAGAAGCATTTCCCCCTGGGCGAGGGGCAAACCGAGCTCCACGCCTTCCGCATCCTCAACCACGCCCTCGTCCTCCAGCCCGAGGTGCAGATCTTCTTCAACTACTTCACCGTCAAGCAGATGAACCGCGACGAGATCCAGGGGCTGGGGCCCGTGCTCACGGTGACGAAGCACCTGGTCCGCCTCGAGGTGGAGAACTTCCTCGTGGGGCAGAGCTTCTACGCCATCCTCGAGAAGTTCCTCGAGCCGGGGCTGGCCTCCTGCTCCTCCCTCAAGCTCCACTCCCTCATGGTGGCCGACATCGTCCGCAACTTCTGCGCCGCTTTGCGGGTGGACCAGCGGGAGACCGAGCGCATCACCCTGGCGGGGATCCTCCACGACGTGGGGATGCGAGAGCTCGACTACCAGAAGCTCTACCACAAGAAGTCCCTGGCCGACGACGAGTACCGCCTGCTCCAACAGCACCCCAAGGTGGGGGCCTACCTCATCCAGGAGGTCCCCTTCCCCTGCGAGGTGTACTCCCTGGTGCTCCACCATCACGAGCGCTGGGACGGGAGCGGCTACCCCGACCAGCTCCTGGGCGAGGCCATCCCGTTCGGCTCGCGCATCATCCACCTCATCGAGGCCTACGACGCCATGACCAGCAAGACCTCCTACCGCCCCCGGGTGGAGACCACGCAGGCCCTGGACATCCTCAAGAGCAAGGCCGGGGTGCAGTTCGACCCCGAGCTGACGCCGCAGTTCATCGCCTTCATCCAGACGCATGAGGGAACCAAGGGTCCTGGTCCAGAACCGCAAAGCCGTTCATGAGTATACGATCCTCGAGACCCTGGAGTGCGGCATCTCGCTCCTGGGCCCCGAGGTGAAGTCGCTCCTGGACGGCCGAGGGAACCTCAAGGAGAGCTACGTCTTGATCCGCGGCGGGGAGATCTTCCTCGTCGGGGCCCACATCTCCCCCTATCCGCACGCCCACCACGACCCCATCGACCCCGACCGCGACCGCAAGCTCCTGATGCACAAGAAGGAGATCGAGCGGTGGCAGGGGAAGGTGCGGGAGAAGGGGCTTACCATCGTCCCCCTTAAAATCTACCTCAAGGCCCAGCCCTCCCGCATCAAGATCGAGATCGCCCTGGCCAAAGGCAAGCGCCTCTACGACAAGCGCGAGGCCATCAAGAAGCGCGAGCTGTCACGCGAACGGCACGCGGAGGCGTAACCGCCACCCGCCCCGTAGTTCGTAGTTAGCAGATCGTTCCCCTCCGCCCACCCAACAAACTCCACGCGAAAAACGCGAGCGCGGCCCCCAGCCCCGCGGCCGCGAAGGCCGCGAGGAGCGGCCACGCCGGGCGCGAGAGGTCGAAGAGCAGGAGGGCGTGGAACCGGGCCTTGGTCTCCAGGTTGATCAGTGTGATGTTGTCCACCGGCCTTCCCTCCAACGCCTTGAGGGCGCTCTGGTCGAGGAGGAAGGCGGCGTGGAACACCAGGTTCTCCATCGCCAGCAGCGCCAGGGCCGCCCCGCGGAACGCGGCGGAGGCGGCGGTCACAAGCCAGGAGGCGGCCCGCGCCGCCCCCAGGAGGAGGAGCGGGTAGAGGCAGGTGTGGGCCACCCCGACGAACCGGTTCACCTCCGGCACCACCAGGAAACCGAGATAGAAAACGAGCGGCAGGACCAGGGCCCAGAAGCGGAAAGCCTCCCGGTCCCCGGGGACCCGCCTGCGCCCCGCCCACGCGGCCGCCAGCAGGGCGAGGGTGAAGGCCAGGGTGAGCCCCCCGGGGATGCTGTTGCCGTAGAAGCCGACTGTCCCGTGATGGAAGGGGTCGTGCATCCCCCGGAACACCGGCTGGTAGAGGACGGGGGGGACGAGCGAGTTCAGGAGGTTCTCCGCCACGATGCGGTGCACATCCAGGAAGCCGTGCCGGCCGACCCACTCGGTGGTGGTGTTGGTGAATCCGGTCCGGGCGCCGTGGACCGCGACGAGATAGGCGCCCCACGGCGCGACGAGGAGGAGGACGAGGGCCACGGCCCGCAGGAACGTGCCCCGCCCCTCGCGGGTGGGGCAGGAGACCCGGAGGAAATGCAGCCCCGCCGGGACGAAGACGACGAGGGAGGAGTAGTGGACCAGGCAGGCGCTCCCCAAGAACAGGAACGCCAGGAGGGCGTCGCGGCGCCCGCGGCCGTACCCTCCGCGCAGGGTGCACCACAGCCCCATCAGGATGAAGAACGCCGCCAGCCCCCGCGTCCAGGGGTAGGCGCTCATCCGGACGAAGAGCGGGAGGAGAGGGAATGCCGCCACCACCGCCCACGCCCGGCCCGGCGCCCACCGCCGAGCGAGCAGGGCCAGCGGGAGGAGCGGCAGGAGGTTCAGCAGGGTGGCGGCGCCCTGGTAGGCCGGATAGCCCTCCCCCGTCAGAGGGAGGACCGAGGCGACGAGGAGGTTAAAATTGGGCGGCCGGTCGGGAAGGATGTAATTCCCGATGAAGGGGAAGTCGGCCGGATACCGGTGGAGGAAGAAGAGGGCCCGCTGGTAGTGCTCGAACCAGTCGTTGGCCCACCCCGCGCCGTCGTAGACCGGCTGAAGGGCCTGGAGGGCGATCAGCCAGAGGAAGAGGCCGGCGCCCGTCCCGAGCGCCCAGGCGTCGGCCCGGCCGAAGGCCCACCGCTTCCGGACGAGGCCGATGACCCCGCTGGCCGGCAGCGCCAGCCACAGGATGGCGCCCATCCGCGGGGAGAGGCCGGCGGCGAAGGCCGAGAGGAGGAGGGGCGGCAGGAGGGCCAGCCACAGCCCCGCGCCGATGGCGCCCTGTTCCAGCGGATCGTCGCTGAACCGGCGCCCCCAGTCGCGCCCCCCCAGCCAGAGAGCGCATCCCAGGGCCGTCACGAGCAGGAGCGCGGTCACGCGGGCAGTGTAGCACGGGCCGCCGCCCCACCGGTAGACGGCAGCTCGTCGTTGGTGGTTAGGAAAAAAGAGAAGAGAGACGCGAGACGAGGGAGGACCGCTTAGTCCAGCCGGTCGGGGTCGTAGAATTTCTTGGGCGGAGGGGGAACCTCAAATTCCACCACATTCGCCTCCGCGAACCAGAAGACGAAATCGACAGCGGCGAGGATCAACCATGCCGTCAGGATCCCGGCGACCAGCCCCCCTCCTTTCAACCCGAACCAGGATGGGCGAATGAACAAAGCCGCCGCCACCAACGCTGCGCAGATCCGCAGAATGAACGAAACCGGATTGGAATGGGGCTTGATGCGCAGGCTCGCATCACAGGTGGGGCAATCAAACGACCTGCTCTTGCCCCACGTCAGATGAAGTGCCTTAACGATGGGCCAAGCATCGATCAGGTTGTTGCACTTTGGACACTGCGCCATGGGATACTCCTCGAAACCATTGGCCGAATCACCCCAACGGGCCTTTTAATTGTAATACGGCGAATGACTCGGATGCAAACGGCCGGCAACCCGAGCGCCTGCGGAGACCGATTCGCAATTCAATTGTTGTCATTCTTGCGCTCCGTGGCTCATGCTGCTTTCGTCTTCCGTCTCCCGCCTCTCCTCGCCCGTCTTCCGGCTACCGGGCGGGCGGGGGCACCGGCCACCGCTGCAGCGCCTCCACCCCCAGCCGCCGCTTCTGCAGGGCGGCGATCCCCTCCACGGCGGCCCGGGCCCCCTCGATGGTGGTGATGCAGGGGACGCCGCGGGCGATGGCGGCGCACCGGATGGCCGCTTCGTCGCGCTGGGAGCGGTCGCCGAGGGGGGTGTTGATGAGGAGGCGCAGGGTGCCGGCCGAGAGGAGGTCCATCACGTCCGGCTTGCCGTCCCCCACTTTGTGGACGGGGCCCGCCGGAACGCCGTTCTTCTCCAGAAAGGCCCGCGTCCCCGGCGTGGAGACGAGGGCAAACCCCAGGGCCGCCAGCGACCGCGCCACGGGGAGGAGGGCGGCCTTGTCGCCGTCGCGCACGCTCAGAAACGCCGCCCCGCCCCTCGGCAGGGGGACGCCCGCCCCCATGAGGGCCTTCGCGAAGGCGCTCCCGAACTCCTCCGCCACTCCCATCACCTCCCCCGTGGACTTCATTTCGGGCCCCAGCACGGGGTCCTCGCCGCGCAGTTTGGCGAAGGGAAAGACGCTGGCCTTGACGAAGACGCGCCCCGGCGGCGGGACGATGGCGGCCAGTTCGGGAAAATCCTCGAGCTTGCGCCCGGTCATGACGCGGGCCGCCAGGCGGGCGAAGGGGACGCGGAGGGCCTTCGAGAGGAACGGGACGGTGCGCGAGACCCGGGGATTGACCTCCAGGACGAAGAGGCCGTCGCGGTTGTAGGCGAACTGGAGGTTGAGCATCCCCACGACCCCCAGCTCCAGGGCCACCCGGCGCGTCAGCGCCTCCACCTGGTCCAGGATCCCCGCGGGGACGTCCTGCGGCGGGAACACCTGCGAGGAGTCGCCCGAGTGGACGCCCGCCTTTTCGATGTGCTCGAGGACGCCGGCAACGGCGACGGACTCCCCGTCGCAGAGGGCGTCCACGTCCAGCTCGACGGCGTCCTGGAGGAAGGTGTCCAGCAACAGCGGGTGGTCCTCGCTCACCTCGATGGCCTGCCCCAGGTAGGCGTCCAGGTCCTCGGAACCGGTCAGGAGGACCATCCCCTGTCCGCCCAGGACATACGAGGGGCGAACCATCAGCGGAAACCCCAGGGCCATCGCCTTGGCTTTGGCCTCGGCCACCGATCGGGCCGTGTCGCCGCGGGGGGCGGCCAGCCCCAGTTTGGCGCACAGCGCCTGGAACGCCTCACGGTCCTCGGCCCGGTGGATCGCCTCCGGCGGCGTCCCCCAAAGGGGGCAGCCTAGGCGGGCCAGGTCGCGGGCCAGCTTCAGCGGCGTCTGCCCGCCGAAGGTGAGGATGACGCCGTCAGGTTTTTCCAAATCGAGGATGGCCTTGACGTTCTCGAGGGTGACCGGCTCAAAATACAAGCGGTCGGAGGTGTCGAAGTCGGTGGAGACGGTCTCGGGGTTGCAATTGACCATGACGGCCCGGAACCCCTCGTCGCGGAGGCCGTAGACCGCCTGGCAACAACAGTAGTCGAACTCGATCCCCTGCCCCACGCGGTTGGGGCCGCTCCCCACGACCACCACCTTCTTTCCTTCCAGCGGCGCCCCCTCCTGCGTCCCGGAGTAGGAACTATAATAGTAAGGAGTCGCCGCCTCGAACTCCCCGGCGCAGGTGTCCACCCCCAGGAAGACGGCGCCGATCCCCGCCCGTTCCCGCCGCTCGCGCACCGCCCTCTCCTCCACCCCCCACACCTTGCAGAGGCGGCGGTCGGCGAACCCTTCCCGCTTGGCGCGGGCCAGGAGGTCTTCCGGGCACGCCTCGGGGCCGAAGAACCGAAGACGGTTCTCGGTCTCGACCAACTCGCGGATGTGCTCCAGAAACCACGGGTCCATCCCCGAAAGCTCCGACGCCTCCTCCACCGTCAGGCCGTGCTGGAAGGCCAGGGCGGTGTAGAAGAGGCGCTCCCAGTTGGGGGTGGCCAGTTTGTCGCGCAGGGCGGCCCGGTCGGGGACCGGCGGGACGCCGTCGAGGAGGCCGTAGCGCCCGATCTCCACCGAGCGGAGGGCCTTCTGGAGGGCCTCGCGGAAGGTCCGCCCGAGGGCCATCACCTCGCCGATGGACTTCATGTGGGTGGAGAGCGTGGGATCGGTCTCGCGGAACTTGTCGAACGACCAGCGCGGCACCTTGACGACGACGTAGTCGAGGGCCGGCTCGAAGGCGGCCGGGGTGGAGCGGGTGATGCGGTTGGGGAGCTGGTCGAGGGTGTAGCCGAGGGCCAGTTGCGTCGCGACGCGGGCGATGGGATAGCCGGTGGCCTTCGACGCCAGGGCCGAGGAGCGGGAGACGCGGGGGTTCATCTCGATGACCACCATCCGCCCCGTGCGCGGGTGGAGGGCGAACTGGACGTTGCTCCCCCCGGTCTCCACCCCGACGGCACGGATGACCCGCTTGGCCCAGTCGCGCATCCACTGGTACTCCTTGTCGGAGAGGGTCTGCGCGGGGGCCACGGTGACCGAGTCGCCGGTGTGGACCCCCATCGGGTCCAGATTCTCGATGGAGCAGACCACGATGACGTTGTCGGCGCGGTCGCGGATGACCTCCAGCTCGAACTCCTTCCACCCGATGAGCGACTCCTCCACCAGGACGCTCCCCACCGGGCTCAGGGCCAGGCCGAGGGCGAGCA
The DNA here is from genome assembly GCA_964603505.1 of uncultured Holophagales bacterium. GTDB lineage: Bacteria > Acidobacteriota > Thermoanaerobaculia > UBA2201 > UBA2201 > UBA2201. The sequence goes on from CAZRVT010000017.1 coordinate 20,550, forward strand.
GTTCCGAAAACTGCCGCCGGTCCCGCGCGATGCCGCCCCCCGCCCCGCCGAGGGTGAACGAGGGACGGAGGATGGCGGGGAACCCCACCTCGTCGAGCCGCGCCAGCCCCTCTTCCAGCGTCCGCGCCACGAACGAGCGGCTGGTGGCGATCCCCACCCCGGCGAGCACCTCCTGGAACGCATCGCGGTCCTCGGCCCGGTGGATGGCGGTCGGGCTGGCCCCGATGAGGCGACAGCCGAACCGCTCGAGGGTCCCCCGCTGGTGGAGGAGCATGGCGGCGTTCAGCGCCGTCTGCCCCCCGACGGTGGGGAGGATGGCCTCGGGGCGCTCCCTCTGGAGGATGGCCTCCAGGGCCCACGGCTCGATGGGCTCCAGGTAGGTGGCGTCGGCCAGGCCGGGATCGGTCATAATGGTGGCCGGGTTGTTGTTGACCAGGATGGTGCGGATCCCCTCCTCCTTCAGCGCCTTCAGCGCCTGGACGCCGGAGTAGTCAAACTCGCACGCCTGCCCGATGACGATGGGCCCCGACCCGATGACGAGGACCGACGACGGCATCCCGGCGGGCTTAGGCATGGAACCTCTCCATGGACTCGATGAACCGGTCGAACAGATGAAGGGAGTCATGCGGCCCCGGACTGCTTTCCGGATGGTATTGAACCGAGAACACCGGCCGATCCGTGTGCCGCATCCCCTCCAGCGTCCCGTCGTTGAGGTTGACATGGGTGGCCTCGAAGCCGGGGGGGAGTTTCTCCGCGTCCACCGCGTAGCCGTGGTTGTGCGAGGTGATCTCCACCCGCCCCGTGGCCAGGTCGCGCACCGGGTGGTTGGCCCCCCGGTGGCCGAAGGGGAGCTTGTAGGTGCGCCCGCCGAAGGCGAGGGCCAGCAATTGGTGGCCGAAGCAGATGCCGAACGTGGGGAGGCGCTCGGCCAGGCCGCGCACCGCGGGGAGGGCCGCGGCCGCGACCTCCGGGTTGCCGGGGCCGTTGCTGAGGAACACGCCGTCGGGCCCGAGCGCCAGGATCTCCGCCAGGGGCGTGTAGGCCGGCACCACCGTCACCCGGCACCGGCGGGCGGTGAGGTTCTTGAGGATATTCTCCTTCAGGCCGAAGTCGAGGGCGGCCACACGGAACTCCCGCGCGGGGAGGCGGGGGGGGCGGACGGCGTCGAGGAACCCCTCGGGGCCGGAGAGGGTCTCGGCGAAGGGGTGGGGCGCGGGGCAGGTGACCTGGGCGGTGAGGTCCTCCCGATCGATGCCCGGAAAGGCCTCCAGCCGCTCCTTCAGCGTCTCCAGCGGGGTCCCGTCGGTCGAGACGACGGCCTTCAGGCACCCCCGGGCGCGGGTGTGGCGGACGAGCCGGCGGACGTCCACCCCGTGGAGCCCCACCACGCCGTGGAGGCGGAGATAGTCCCGCAGATTGCCGTGGGCCCGCCACGAGGAGGGGGCGGCGGTGAGGTCGTGGACGATGTAGCCCGCCAGGGCGGGGCGGCGGCTCTCCATGTCCTCGGGGTTGACGCCGTAGTTGCCGATGTGGGGGAAGGTCTGGGCGACGATCTGCCCGGCGTAGGAGGGGTCGGTCAGGACCTCCTGGTAGCCCACCATGGCGGTAGTGAAGACCGCCTCGCCGAAGCGCGTCCCCCGGTGCCCGAACCCGCGCCCCTCGAATAGCGTCCCGTCCTCCAGCAGCAAATAGCCGAGCATTGGGGGGAGTATAGCGGGAGTGCGGGGCTAAGGCAAGGGGCGCTCCCGGGCCCGGGATTCAGCGCTTCCGGAACTTCTCCGGCAAGAGGTGCTCGACCACCAAGTCCTCCCGGAAGACCTCCGTCCTGCAGTACGGGCAGAGGACCGGCCAGAGCTTGGCGCCCCCGCCGTGGAGCTCGGCGACCTTGCCGGTGTCCACCACGAAATAGTTGAAGCCGCTGATGCTCCCGAAGGGAGGGCGGGGTTGTGGAACTCGCAGCAGATCCAGCGCTCGCAGTTGAGGCAGGGGGCCACGGCGATCCAATCGTCCTTGGGCAGATTGCCGCACTGGGCGCACGGGTGGACGTTGAACGCGGGCGCCAAGACCGGGATCAGGCAGTCATCCAACCGGACGCCGCGGTCGACGCGCAGGCACTGCCAGAAGAACTCTATGGAACCCTCCGTGCGGTGCGCCATGCGACCTCCGCCGTCTTTGGCTATGTTCCATCTTACTGCAGCCAGACTGACTTTGCCTCGCATAATTTACTATCACCGAAACATCCGGTCTCAGATACACTGATTGAGACGAAGGAATATTTCTCTGGCAGAGCGGCCGGATATTTGGTAGACTCAGACAGAATGAAGCCAAGTAAATCTCTTTCCGCCGTCTCTGTGTTGACTGCCCAGGCAGTCGCCCATTATTGGCGGACGCGGGCGGCGCAGGGAAAGAAACAACAAGCCATAGGCAAAAAAGATCAGGGCCTCCGCGGCGCTGTGACCGGCGGGGCCCAGATGGATGGATTCATTGATCTGTTTTCCTCTGTTGTTGTTGAAGCTGGGATTCCTAAAGAATTCATTTTCAGGAAGAAGGCCGTGGAGCTTCCGGGATTTTTCCGGCCCACCAAGGAGTGGGATCTCTTGGTGGTCGGAGAGGACAAACTCATCGCGGCCATCGAGGCCAAATCCCAGGTCGGCCCCTCGTTCGGCAATAACTTCAATAACCGGAGCGAGGAGGCTCTCGGCAGCGCCCTTGACCTTTGGACGGCTTATCGGGAGCGCGCTTTCCTGACCAGCCCCCAACCTTTCCTCGGCTATTTCTTCATGCTGGAGAATTGTGAGGCGTCCAACCGTCCCGTCAGCGTGCAGGAGCCTCATTTCAAGGTGTTCCCGGAGTTCGTCGGCGCGTCTTATCTGAAGCGCTATGAACTGCTCTGCAGGAAGCTGGTTTTAGAGCGCCATTACACCGCCGCAGCTTTTATCACATCGGAGAACAAGAGCGGGATCAAGGGCTCGTTCCAAACGCCAGCCGAGGAACTTTCCATCGAACGCTTCGCCAGGGCTCTGGCCGCCCATGCGGCGGCATTGGTTTGAAATGGGCGAGTCCACCACACACCGGCTTATTCAAGCGGATGCCCGCCATTTGGACTTTCTGCCCGATGAGAGTGTCCACCTTGTCGTCACCTCCCCGCCCTATTGGAACCTTAAGCGATACAACGAGAGCCCGGAGCAGCTCGGCCACATCCAGGATTATGAGCAATTCCTCGGTGAATTGGAGAAGGTGTGGCGGCATGTCTTCCGCGTCCTGGTGCCCGGCGGGAGGCTGGTATGCGTGGTCGGGGACGTGTGCGTGGCCCGAAGGGACTTCGGACGCCACCTTGTCTTTCCCCTCCACGCCGACATCGCCGTCCAGTGCCGGAAGATCGGCTTTGACAATCTTAATCCCATCATCTGGCACAAGATCGCCAACGCCTCCTATGAAGTGACGAACGGATCGAAGTTCCTTGGCAAGCCCTATGAACCCAACGCCATCATCAAAAACGACATCGAGTTCATCCTCATGGAACGCAAGCCGGGAGGCTACCGCAAGCCCACCGATGCCCAGCGGGAGACCAGCCGCATTCACAAGAGGGATTTCGACAATTGGTTCCAGCAGATTTGGAATATCACGGGGGCCTCCACCAAAGGGCATCCAGCCCCCTATCCCCTTGAATTAGCGAACCGCCTCGTGCGGATGTTCTCCTTCACCGGCGACACCGTCCTCGACCCCTTCTGCGGCTCCGGCACCACCATGATCGCCGCCCTCCGTGCGGGCCGAAACAGCATCGGCGTGGAGATAGACCCCGACTATTGCCGGATGGCCGCAAAGTATTTAAAAGCAGAAACCTCCCCCCTCTTTGCCCCGGCCGCGCTGCAATTCGAAACGGTGGCCCCCCGGTCTATTCATATGGTCAAAGAAAACCGCGAGCTTTATGAGATTCGGGCGGGGAAGAAAAGGATGGGGTGAGCGGGGGAGGGGAGCACAACAAGATCTGCGCGGAATGCAAGGATCAGGGGTTTGCCCATTTGATGAAAACCGTCCCATAGGTAGAAGAATTGGATGATCGGCAGCCTCCCTGAGCCCTGCCGAAGACAAGGCGTTCGGTCCTGTTTATGCTCGCCAAAGGATCATTTCGCCTGCCGAAAAGGTGCTCTTGATGAAGGGTCAATCGGCATGTACTTTTGCGAGGAAGGGAAGGGGGATGGGAAGGGGCGGGGGGGCGCCGGGCGACGAAGCCTCAAAGGTCCGCAGAAACAATGCACCGGCCGGGCATGCGCTGCCGCCTCTCCTTCAGCAGGGAACCATGTCCTTGAGCCGGAAGATCCTCCCGTCTACGGAGAAGCGACAGCGGGACACCGCTCCGTCACGGGAGCGCCCCTTCTGCTGCAGCCCGTTCGCCTGTGGCCGGTTGCCTTCAGCCCGCCGCCTACCGCCTTCAACCTTCAGTTTGCTACGATGCTATAATCATTTTGTATGGGCCTCTCCGGCTCCCTCCGCACGATGGGGCTGGCCGACCTGCTCCAGTGGCTCGGCCACTCTCAGAAGACGGGCACCCTCCTCATCACCGGCGCCGAGGTGGAGAAGAGCATCCTGATGCGCGACGGACTCGTCATCGCCACCTCCTCCAACGACCCGCGCGAGTACCTCGGGCAGTTCCTCGTCAACTACGGCTACATCTCCGAGGAGGAGCTGCGCAAGGCGATGGACGTCCAGCGGGAGTTCAACATGCTCCTGGGACAGATCCTCATCATGATCGACGCCATCTCCGAGGACGAGCTTCAGAAGCTGATGCGCATCAAGGCCGAGGAATCCCTCTACGACATCTTCATGTGGGACGAGGGGGACTTTAACTTTATCGAGGGGTGCCTCCCCGATACCAAGTTCATCCCCCTCCAGATCGACGTGACCCGCATCATCATGGAGGGGCTGCAGCGCGCCGACGAGTGGAGCGAGATCCGCCGATCCGTCCCCTCCCTCGACGACGTCCCGACGAAGGTCCCCGACGGGACCCTCCCGGGGAGGATGGACGACCTGGACAAGGCGGTCTTCGACCTGGTGGACGGCCGGCGCAACGTGCGGGAGATCGCCTTCCTGATGCGCTCCCGGGAATTCGTCGTGGCGAAGGCCCTTCACCACCTCGCGGCGAAGGGGCTCGTGGAGGTCCTGCCCACCGCCGTGCCGATCGAGGAGAAGGCCGGGACGGAGCTTCAGATTGTGGACGAGGGGCTTATCGAGATCTACCGGATGCTCACCCGCGCGTCGATGCTCCTGAAGAAGGGGGAGTGGGAGAAGGCGTGGGAGACGGCCCGGAGCGCGCACACGCTCAAGCCCAACGACCCCCAGGTGCTGGAGAAGTTGGAGCAGGTCCAGAGCTTCATTCTGGCCGAACTCGACCGCCTGGGCATCCAGGGGGGGCGGGTCCCGGAGCTGGTGAAGCCCCTGACCGAATTGACCGGCGACGCCGTCACCCCCCGCGAGGGATTCATCCTCTCCCGCGTCAACGGCACATGGGACATCAAGGCCATCGTCACGGTCAGCCCCATGCACGCCGTGGACTCCCTCCTGGTGTTCCTCCGTCTCTGGCAGAAGGGGCTGATCCGGTTCCGTGACTGACCCCGCCGGCTTCCCTTGGGGCCCCGCCCTTCTGACGCTGGGGGTCCCCGCCGTCCTGGCGGTAGCCGCCTACCTGGCCCTGCGGCGTCTCAACGAGGAAAAGGCGAAACGGCGGGAAGCGGCCCGGCGGCAGGCGGAGCTGAAAATCCTGCGCGACGTCTATCTCCTCACCGCGGAGGCCCGCCCCGAACCGGCCTTCTTCGAACGGATCCTGGACGGACTGAAGGACCTGGCGAGCTACGACGCCGGGGCCCTGGTCTTCTGGGAGCAGCCCACAGACGGCGGCGAGCCCGGGGTGGTGACGGTCCTGGCGGGGCCCGTCGAGCTGACGGGGGACCAGTTCCGGAGCGGCATCTACCGCCATCAGCTGCACGCCACCCTCCCCCCGCCCGCCACTGTGGAGGAGTTCTCCCGCCAGGTGCGCCTCGGGCGGGCCCTGCGCCACAGCGTCCTCTTTCCCCTCAAGACCCCCGAGCTCTACCTCGGGCTCGTCTATTTGGCCGGGGACGACCCGGAGCTCGCCGACCCCCGCGTGCGGGAGCTGGTGCAGGTGGTGTGCGACGCCCTGGCGCTGACCCTTCAGAACACCCTCCTGCGGGAGCAGCTGGCGCGCACCAACGCCCAGTTGTCCGAGCAGGCCCGCACCCTCGAGGACATCCTCGAGATCGGCACCGAGATCACCTTCAAGCAGGAGGTGGACGCCATCCTCCAGCGCATCGCCTCCGCCATCCGCGACGCCCTCGGTTTCCGCGTGGTCGCCGTGGCCCTGCGGGAGCCGGAAGCGGCGGTTTTCCGCCGGCGGGCGCATGCCGGGGGCGAGCCACGGGGGGAGACGCTTCAGGCGGGACCTCTTCCCGAGGCGGTAGTGTACCGGCTTTGGACCGAGGACCACCGGATCTCCAAGTCGTTTATGGTCAAGCGCCTCCTCCAGGCCGCGGCCGAGGGCCCGCCCCGGGACGGGCGGCGGGACTCGGGCACTTGGCACCCCACCAGCGTTCTGCACGTCCCGCTGAAAGCCGAGGGGCAAGTGATGGGGTACATCGCCGCGGAGGATCCCGCCGACCAGCGCACCCCCTCGTACGAGCGCATCCGGGTCCTCGAGATCTTCGCCAGCCAGGCCGTCGCCGCCGTGCAGGCCTACCATGCCTACGAGCAGGTGCGCCAGCTCTCCATCCTGGATCCCATGACGGGGGCCTACAACTTCCGCCATCTGCAGGAGGCCCTCGCCCGAGAATTGAAGCGCCATTCCCGCAGCGGCCAGCCCTTCCACCTGGCCATCCTGGACCTCGACAACTTCAAGGAGGTCAACGACCGGTTCGGCCACCCGGCCGGCGATCAGGTCCTGCAGGGGTTGGTGGCCCTCATCCGGAACCAGGTGCGCGCCGACGTGGACCTGGTCTTCCGGTACGGCGGAGACGAGCTGGCGGTCCTCTTCCCGGAAATCGGCGCCGAACAGGCCGCGGCGGTGCTGGAGCGGGTTCGAACGGCCGTGGAGGGCCACCCGTTCCGGTTCGAAAGCGACGCCGGTTACCGGGAACACCACCTCACCGTCAGCATTGGATTCGCGGGGTTTCCCGCCCAGGCCACCGAACGGGCCGCCCTCATCGGCGCTGCCGACCGGGCACTCCTTCAGGCCAAGGCCGGAGGGAAGAACCGGGTGGTGGGGATGCCGCAGACGTTTCCGTTGAAGGATCCCCCCGCTTCATGATCCTCGATGGATCGGGATCCCCCACCGCCAATACCAGTTACCTGCCGCGTCCAACAAAGAATGTCGCCCCTTCGGGGGGGAACAGATTGACCCGTCCATCGAGGCTATCCCAAAACTGGAAAATGGCACCAAGCTAAAGAAGATCCTGGTCGCACAGAACGCCAGAAACAGCCATTTCCAGAGGGAAAACGCAAATTGGACATCGATGAACCTCGAACATTTGCCTATCGCAAGGCCTCGATATTCTGTTTGGGGATAGCCTCTCATTTCAAAGCCAAACGGGCGACATCTTGAAGGGGCGCTGCACGCCAAAACCCCCTTTCAACTGATCACCCACGCTGACCTTCTCCCTGCCTTTCAAGGCGCAACGGTTCGGGGGCCAGGAGAACGGCCGAGAGAGCGATCGTCATCATGACGCGCACATTATGGGATTTTAAGTAATGCGTAGGACTTCAGCGCTTTTCCAACGAAATGGGTGTGCAGGTCCCGGAAGACCCCCAAGAGCCACCCGTAGAGGGCCGGGTGCTCCTTCCACGCTGGGGCTTCCCGCACCGGCCGGGAGCGGAGGGCGGAGAGGAGGTCCAGCAGGCCGTCGGGATACGGAGGCGCCCCCAGGGCGTGGCGGGCGCACCGCCCCTTGAGGGCGTGGGGGTCCCAATGGGCGGCCTCCGCCCCGCAGGAACAGCGGCGGAAGGGGGGGAGGGTGCCGTTCATCTTCAGCACCCAGAAATCGAAATAGGCCTGCACCTGGGCGGGGGGCAGTCCCTCCTCCAGACCGTCCAGACACGAGCGGAGGAGGCGGTAGAGGACCGGGCTGGCCTCCCCCTCCTGGACGAAGGTGAAGACCGCCTCCGGGAGGTAGTGGAGCAGGAACGGGTCGGGCAGTTTCATGGCCAGGGGGAGGGCCGACTTGACCAGGTCGGCCTCCGCCAAAGTCACCATCGCGCCGCGCTCCGATTCGTAGAAGTGGGCCGTGATCTCGTTGAGCGGGCTAAGGGCGGCCGAGAGTTTGGACTTTGGACGCCGTGCCCCCTTCGCCACCGCTCGTTTCAGCCCCTCGCCGAGGGTGAACAGGACCACCGTGGCGCTCGTCTCCTTGAACGGGTGGACCGAGAGGACGAAGGCGGAGTCGGACTTAATCATGCCGGAAAGCGGGAAGGCGGAAGGGCCAAAGCGGGGACCCCACGCCTGGGCGGGCGGGACTCCGCGCCCTGAACTCCGAACTCCGAACTGCCTATGGGATGGGCACGGGCCTCTGAACTCCGAACGCTCAACTCTGAACGCGCACCTGGATTGGCCATCAAACGGAGACGCTCTCCTCGCCCGGCTCGTACCCCTCCAGCCACGGGTCCACCGCCTGCTTGATGAAGGCCTTGGTTTGCTGCGGCGCCAGGCCCACGAGCGCCTTCGGGCGCGTGAAGGCCCGCAGTTCGGCGGCGGTGAAGGGGAACCCCTCGCGCTGGAGGAGGTTCTTGAAGAGGGGATTGGGCTTTCCGGCCTCGACCGCGGCGTGGGCCTTCAAGGCCTCCTGCCGCAGGATCTCGTGCCCCGCCTGCCGGTCGCCGCCCCGCTTCACCCATTCCATCAACAGGGTCTCGATGACGAGGAAGGGGGCCTGCGCCTTGAACCGGCGGTGGACGACGGCCTTGCGCACCTGGGCTCCCTGGGCGGTCACGGCGCAGAGGCGCAGGACGGCGTCGGCCATCAAGAACCCCATGGGGAGGGTGAGGCGTCGGAGGGCGGAATCGTCGAGGGTCCGCTCCAGGAACTGTTCGGCGGCCGTGTCTTCGAGTCCCCGGAGGAGGTTGAGCATGTAGCGCGACAGCGAGGTGACCCGCTCCATCTTCATGGGGTTGCGCTTGAACGGCATGGCGGAGGAGCCCACCTGCTTGGAGCCGAACGGCTCCGCCGCCTCGCCGAAGGCCTGGAGCATCCGGAAATCGCGGCTCATCTTCCCCGCCGAGATGGCGATCCCCTTGAGGATGTCGCCGATCTCCTTGTCCATCTTCCGCGGGTAGGTCTGCCCCACCACCGGCGTGGCGTGGGCGAACCCCATCGCATGGAGGAACCGCTTCTCCATCTGGAGCACCTTGCGCCGGTCGCCGTCGAAGAGGGCGAGGTAGGAGGCCTGAGTGCCGGTGGCGCCCTTCAATCCCTTCAGCGGGAGCGACTCCCGGAGGTCGGCCACGAGGAGGAAGTCGCTCAGGAAATCGGCCAGATACATGCAGAACCGCTTCCCCATCGTGGTGGGCTGGGCCGCCTGGAGGTGGGTGTAGCCGAGGCAGGGAAGGTCGCGGTGCTCGAGGGCGAGGGCGCGGAGGTGGAAGAGCAGGGCGCGCAGTTTTCCGTGCAGGAGCCCCAGGGCCTCCCGGGCGAGGACGAGATCGGCGTTGTCGGTGATGTCGCAGGAGGTGGCCCCCCAGTGGAGATAGGGCTTGGCTTCGGGCGCGACCTCGGCGAAGTGGTGGATGTGGGCCATCACGTCGTGCTTGAGCTCCCGCTCCAGCTCGGCGACCCGATTCAAATCGATCCTGGCGACATTGGCCTCCAGGGCCTCCAGGGCGGCGTTGGGGATGTCGAGCCCCGTCTCCCTCTGCGCCCGCGCCAGGGCGATCCAGATTCGCCGCCACAGCAGGGCGCGGTTAGTGTCGGAAAAGAGCTGGAGCATCTCGGGGGAGGCGTAGCGTTTCAGCGCGTTCATTTCCATGCCCGGATTATCCCAGATTCGGGGGCGGGGTTCAATTGACAAGGACCGGGGGCGGGGCTACACTGGGACCATGATCGTCACTATCGTCGAGGTGTGGACCGTCCCGGGCGCCGAAGAGGCGTTCCTCGCCGCCACCTTGGAAAACCACTCCGCTTCGCGACAAGAGCCGGAGCATTTACGATTCGACGTCCTGCGCGCGCGCGGGAAGCGGGGAAAGACAACGTTTTCGTCCCCCGACCTTCCCGAAAACGAGCCGGTCCCCGTTTTCCCGAAACGGTGATGGTCCCGTTCGAGTTCCGGGTCCCGCCCGTCCTCCTCTTCGGAGCGGGAAAGATCGCGGACCTGCCGCGCCTGGTCCGGCGGCATAGGCCGCGATGCCTTTTGGTGACGGGAGGGGGGAGCTTGGGTCGGGCGGGGGCGCTGGATCGGATCGTGGACGGGATGAAACGGGAGGGGCTGGAGGTGTCCGTGGAGCGCGCGACCGGCGAACCCACCCCGGAGCTCGTAGATGCGATCGCCGAACGCCACCGCGGCCGGGGAATCGCATGCGTGGCGGCCGTCGGCGGCGGCAGCGTCATCGACGCCGGGAAGGCGGTCGCGGCGATGCTGGTCCATGAGGGCTCCGTGGAGGATTATCTGGAAGGGGTCGGGACCCGGCCCTTCGACGGCCGGCGCCTCCCGTTCATCGCCGTTCCCACGACGGCGGGGACCGGGAGCGAGGCGGCGAAGAACGCGGTGATCAGCCGCGTGGGCCCCGCCGGATTCAAGCGCTCCCTCCGGCACGATGGATTGATGCCGGACGCCGCGATCGTGGACCCGGAACTGCACCTCTCCTGCCCACCCGCCGTCACCGCCGCCTGCGGGATGGACGCCGTCACGCAACTTCTGGAGGCGGCCATCGGCCTCAAGGCCAACCCGCTGACCGATGCCCTGGCCGAATCGGGCCTCGCCGCCGCCGGAAAGGCCTTGCCCGCGGCCTGGCGGGATGGCGCAGACCTGGAGGCCCGCTCGCGCATGGCTTACGCGGCCTACCTTTCCGGCGTGGCGCTCACCAACGCCGGGCTGGGGGTGGTGCACGGGTTCGCCTCCAGCGTCGGGGGGCGGTTCCCGATTCCCCACGGGGCGCTGTGCGGGACCCTCTTGGAGCCCTGCCTGCGGAAGACCGTCGAGCGGCTCGCGGAACGGGGCGACGTGCGGGCCCTGGCGCGGATCGCCCGGGCGGGGCGCCACCTGACGGGGAGCGGGGGGCGGGATCTCGGGGCTGACCTGGACGCCCTCCTCGGTCTCGTCGGAGAGTGGGCCCGCACCTTCCGCCTGCCGCGGCTGGCGGAGTTCGGGATGACGGCGGCCGACATTCCCTCCCTGGCCGCCGCCACGGGGTGCAAGGACAACCCCGTCGTTCTATCCCAGGCCGACCTCGATGCGATCCTGAACAAGCGCCTGTGACCTCTCCCGGCCGGTGTCCGGTTTCAAGTTTCTGGTTTCACGTTAGGAACAAATCCTTCCTGGGAAGTCCATGCTGTTGGTCAACCTGGAAATCGAAACTTGAAACCGATTCGAAAAGGAGATCGCCATGATCATTCCGCTCTATCAGGTGGACGCCTTCACCGACAAGCCCTTCGGGGGCAACCCCGCCGCGGTGTGCCCGCTGGAGGCGTGGCTGCCCGACCCTCTGCTGCGGCAGATCGCCGGGGAGAACAACCTTTCCGAGACGGCGTTCTTCGTTGCCGGCGGGGAGGGCTGGCATGTCCGCTGGTTCACTCCGGCCGTGGAAATGGAGCTCTGCGGCCATGCCACGCTGGCCTCCGCCCACATCCTCTACCGGCACCTGGGGTTCGCGGGGGACCGGATCCGGTTTTCGTCGCTCGGCGGCCCCCTGGGGGTGGAGCGCAACGGGGACCGCCTGGTCCTCGATTTCCCCTCATGATCGCCGGTCCCGGCCCCCCTGCCGGCCGGCCTGGCGGAGGCGCTGGGGGCGACTCCTGTGGAATTCCACGCCTGGAACGACTACTGGCTGGGGCTGTGGCCCTCCCCGGAAGGCATCCGGGACCTCGCCCCCGACTTCAGGGTTCTCGGGCGGGTGTGCCCGCACGGCTTCATCGCCACCGCCCCCGGGGGGGCGGGGGACTTCGTCTCCCGGTTCTTCGCCCCGGCCTGCGGGATCGACGAGGATCCCGTCACCGGGAGCGCCCACACGGTGCTGACCCCCTTCTGGGCCCGCCGCCTCGGGAGGACGGAACTCCACGCGTTCCAGGTTTCCGCCCGGGGCGGGGAGCTATGGTGCGAACTTTGCGGCGACCGCGTCCGCATTGGCTGGCACGCCGTGACGGTGCTGACGGGGCGGTTGGAAGTATGAAGTATAATGATGGCCATGGAAGCCGTCGGCGCCGACCAGAACCTCGCGGTCTTCTGCGGCCCTTATTGCGGGGCCTGCAAGGCCCCCCTCAAGGGGAAGGGCGCCGGCTGCCGGGAAAGCGCGAAGCCCGCATGGTGCGCGGAGATGGCGGCCGCCCGCCGCCACACCATGCGCCCCGCGTGAAGCCGGAGGACCCATGAAGGAATGCACCCAGAAGAAGAACCTGGCCTCGTGCAACTGCACCTACGAGCCGTGCCCCCGCAAGGGGGTCTGCTGTGAGTGCCTGCAGTACCACCGGCGCAGCGGGGAGCTCCCTGCCTGTTATTTCGACACCCGGGCCGAGCGGACCTACGACCGGACCATCGCCCACTTCGTGGAACTCCACCGGTAGGGGCGCCGGTGCCGGGTCCCCCGCAGGCCCCCTTCGTCCTTCTCGTCCCCGGCCAGATGGCCGAGTCGGTGGGGATGGGGTGTTCCCTGCTCGAGCGGTTCCCCTCGGCGGGAGCGCTGCTGGAGCGGACCGAGGCCGCCTGGGGGGCGCCCCTGCGCCGCGTCCTGCTGGAGGGGCCCGAAGAGCGCCTGCGCGAAGGGGACCACTGCCAGCCCCTCCTCACCTGGTACGCCTGCGCCGTGGACCAGGCCCTGCGCGACCGGGGCCTGCGGCCCTCCGCGGTGGCGGGATACAGCCTGGGGGTCTTCGCCAGCCTGGTCGTCGCCGGGGCCGTCTCCCTGGAGGGGGCCCTGGCCGTCCTTAAATTCAACCGGGAGGTGATCGGGCGGGAGGGGCACTGGGGGGCGATGCTGGCCGTCGGGGGGCTGGAGCTGGCCGCGGGGGAGGAGTACGCCGCGGATAACCGCGCCGTCGCCGTGGGGGTGGTCAATGGACCCCGCTCCTGGACCCTCACCGGCACCCCCGAGGGGATCGTCCGGGCGGAGATGGACCTCCGCCCCCGCGCCCTCCAGCTCTTCCGGCTCCCCTCGGGCTGGGCCATCCACTCCCCCCTGCTGGCCTTCGCCGCTCGCGCCGCCCGGGAGGAGGGCTCCCTGTGGGCGGACCTGCGCCAGCCGGAGATCCCGTTCTTGAGCCCGTTCACCGGAGAGCGGGTAGAAACGGCGGACGGGGCCGGGGAGGTCCTCAGCCAGATCATCTGCCGGCCGATGCGGTGGGACCGCGTGGCGGCCGCCCTCCCCTCCTGGGGGGGGGCGCTGGTCGAGGCCTCGGAAAGCGGCTTCCTCGGAAAAATACTGAAAGCGAGCCCCGCCCGTCCGTCCGTCCGCCCCGCCGTGCGCCTTCTGGACGACGGGGCCGCTTGACTTCGCCCGGGGCATGCGTTATGTTCAACGCGAGGTAAGCCCGCCATGGAATATGCCGCCCTGGTTCTGGAACTGAAGAATCTCATCGTGGACAAGCTCCGGCTGGAGGATGTCACTCCGGAGTCCATCGAGGACGAGGCGCCGCTCTTCGGCGACGGCCTCGGCCTGGATTCTGTGGATGCCCTCGAACTGGCCATGCACGTGGAGCAGAAGTACGGGATCCGCCTTTCGGACGAGGCCCTCGCCAAAGAGGCCTTTGCATCGGTGGGGGCGCTGGCCCGCCACATTCAGAAGACCACCCATGCCTGAGATCCTCCTGTACTGCCTCCACGCCGAGGAGCGCGGGCGTATGGCCCGCGTTCTCGAGGGAAGCGAGTTCACCCTCCACGCCTGCTCCTCGCTGGACGAGTTCCACGCCAACCTCCCGGCGCGCAAGCCCCTTCTGTCCATTTTGGACTACCGGTTCCCCGAGGGGGACGCCTTCTCCACCATCCGCAACCTCCGGGAGGACCCCGCCACGCGCTACTTCTCCTATGTGGTGAAGGTGATCCCCGCCGAGGCCCCCGTCTTCGAGAACACCTCGCAGGGGATCAATGACTTCCTCCTCGTCCCCTTTTCCGACGCCGAGTTCCTGGCCCTGGTGAGGAAGTTCACGGCGGTGAAGCGGCGCAAGGCCTTCCAGGCCCTCATCCGCCTCCGGACCGGAAAGGAGGAGGTGACCGGCAAGACCGTCAACATCTCCCCCACGGGGGTGTTGGTCCAGGCGCCGGTTCAGCTGAAGCCCGGCGACACGGTGGAGGTGGGCTTCTACCTGCCCCGCACCCGGATGCACGTGCGGAACATGGCGATGGTGAAGCGCCGCGCCGGCGAGCGGATCGAGCGGATCCCGTGCTACGGGCTGGAACTGCTCGACATGCCCGAGGAGTTCGTCCGCCGGCTGGAGGAGTTCGTTAAGTAGGCGGGACAGCGGAAAGGCAAAAGGCGGGAGGGCCGAAAGCGGAAAGCGAGAATGATAACAAGCACAAGCAGGATGCGGATTACCTCGAGCGGGAATCCTTGTGCTTGCAGCGCTTTGGCCTTCCGCCGTTCCCGCATTCCCGCGTTCCCGCCGTTATAGTATGATGGTTTCGATGCTGAACCCGAACAAGCTCCGCGTGGCCGTGGAGCTCACCTCCTGTTGCAACCTCTCCTGCGCCATGTGTCCGCTCCGTTTCATGGAGCGGCCGCTGGAGCACATGCCCTTCGAGCGGCTGGAGCGGGTGCACCGGGAGGTGAGGGGCCTGGGGCTCTCCGTCTACTGCCTGCACGAAATGGGGGACCCCCTCCTGTATCCCCATCTGAAAGAGGCCCTGGCGATGTTTCCCGAGGCGATGCTCTCCACCAATGCCGTGGCCCTGCGGGGGGAAATCGCCCGGACGGTTCTGGACAGCCCCATGCGGCGGGTGCGTCTGTGCGTCGACACCGTCCGGCCGGAGGCCTACCCGAAACTCCGAACGGGCGGCGATTTCGCCCGGGTGGCGGAGAACATTCGGGCCTTTCTGGAGGCCTCCCGCGGGACCGGCATCCGGGTGGAGATCCAGAAAATGGTCTCCCGAGCCACCCGCGACGAGACGCGGGCGGACTTCATCCGGTTCTTCGGGTTGGAACGGCACCCCCACGCTGCGGTCGTCGAAAAGACCTGCGAGGCTCTGGACACCTCCGACGCCACCGACCTCCATGGCCGGTACGCCGGGTGTTTCCAGGGGGGGCCGTTCCACTGGCTGGTCATCCTGGCCAACGGACACGTCACTCACTGCTGCTACGACTACGAGGGGGCGCAGGCGATCGGCCACGTGGACGCAATGCCGCTGAGGGAAATTCTGGAGAGCCCGAAGCTTGCGGAGATCCGGGAGGCCTTCGCGCGCCGCCGTTTCGCCGGCCTGCCGCGCTGCTCCGAGTGCTTCCGGCTGGAGCGGGAGGTCCACCCCTGGCCGCCCTTCATATACCGGCTGGCCCGCCTCCTGCCGTTCAAGGACCGACTGAGGAAATGGTTCCTGTGACGCCGCCGGACCACCTTCCCTCCCGCCAGAAGGCGAAAGGACCGGCAAGCGGGAAGGCCCGCAAGCGAGAATACCGGCAAGCGAACGGACCAGCGTGTTGTCGTTCCGACCGTCCGGCCTTCCGGCAGCGACCCATGCCCGCTCATCCCCCCGATTGGGGATCCGGGGAGGAGTTCTTCGGCCCGCGCCATGCCTACCGACTCGGACTCCTCCTTCGCCTGGCACCCTCCCCCTCGCGGTGCTTGGACGCCGCCTGCGGGCTGGGGACGCTCTCGGCCAAACTGCAGGACCAAGGATTCAAGCCGGTGGGGATGGACCTTGATTTCGGGGCGGTTGCCGCGACACGACGCAAGGGGTTCCCCGTCGTGATCGGGCGGATGGAGGCCCTTCCCTTCAAGGCCGGGGGTCTGCCGGCGGTGTTCTCCTCGGAAACCCTCGAGCACGTGCCCGATCTCGGGGCGGCGGCGGCCGAACTGGCGCGCGTCCTGGCTCCCGGCGGCTCCCTCGTCCTCTCGGTCCCCGCCAACGAGCGGTTCCGCTCCGCGTGGGACGAATGGGCGGGGCATGTGCGGCGGTTTGATCCCGAGACGTTCGCGGCCGCATTCGCCCCCCTTCGGCTGGAGCGAGCGGTATGGTTCGGCTTCCCGTTCCTCCTCCTGTATGAATGGATGTTCCTGCGCCGGTTCGTCCAGCGCAGGTCCGAAGGGGCGGTCCGGGCCGACCGGGGAACGTGGCGCCTCCTCAAGGGGCTCCTCTCCCGGCCCTTGGCGCTCCTGTTCCGGCTCAACCTTCCTTTCAAAGGACGCGCGGTGGGGGTGGCGGCGCGGTTCGGGAAGCCGCCAACCCCCGGCCGCTGATCTCCCCCATCCTCTGCCCGCCTCGTCCACCTTTGCGCGCACGGACGATCTCGGAGAGCAGCGGGATCGCTGCTGGCCTGCAAAACGCGGGAGGCGGATGGCGGTCCACGGCCAAATAGGGTAAAATCAGCGCTGCCATGGAAAAGAAAAACCGCCCCCTCATCAGCGCCGTCGTGACCACCTTCAATGAAGAGCGGAACATCAAGGACTGCCTGGAATCGCTTCTGTGGACCGACGAGATCGTCGCGGTGGATTCTTTCTCCACCGATCGGACGGTGGAGATCATCCAGTCCTTTCCCCAGGTCACGTTTTATCAGAGGAAATACTTCGGTGCCGCCTCCCAGAAGAACTGGGTCATGGACCAGACCCACCACCCCTGGATCTTCATTATCGACGCCGACGAGCGGGTGACCCCCGAATTGCGGGACGAGATCCTCCGGATCCTGGAGGATGGGCCGGCAAGCGACGCTTGCATCGTCAACCGCGAGGTCTACTTCCTCGACAAGCGGCTCCGGTTCTCCGGCTGGCAGCACGACCGGGTGGTGCGGCTCATCAAGCGCGGGGCGGGCCGCTACCCCGACAAGCGGGTCCACGCCGACATGAAGGTGGATTGCACCCCGCTGATCCTGAAACACCCCCTCAAGCACTATATGATCGAATCGTTCCAGCAATACCTGCCGCGCATCGTCAATTACGGCTTCTGGGGCGCCGCCCAGGGGTGGCGGACCCACAGGACCGCCGGGTTCTTTCAGGTCTTCGGGCGGACGGTCTGGCGGTTCCTCCGCATGTATGTTTTTCAGCTCGGCTTCCTCGATGGAATGCACGGACTCGTTTTTTGCATGCTTCAGGCCTTCGGCACCTATCTGAAATGGGCCATCCTGTGGGAGTGGAGGCAGAACGCCAAACGGGGCTATCCACCCAAGCTCCCCGAGTTCGACGAGGACGAGGAGACCTGGAAAAAAAAGACCGGTGGGGCCAAGGACTAGAACACCCGTCGCAGCGGCGGATGGGTGAGTTTGTATCAGACGCCAATATAGGATACGTCCAATTAATAAGTATATGGAGGGTATGCTATAATGTTGGCCACGCGCTTTGGTCGGGTCGGGAGGGTGGCGCGTGAAAGTCGTGCGTTTTCAATCGAGTAAGACAATTTCCTTAGGAGGCCTACGGTGGATCCCAAATTGCTCGTAATCCTGGTTCCCGTTATCGCCATCCTGACCCTGGGTTTTGCTTACCTCCGCGCGGCCTGGGTGCGCCGGCAGGACGCCGGCACCGAGCGCATGCAGATGATCGCGGAGTGGATCGCCGGCGGCGCCATGGCGTTCCTCAAGCGGGAATACCGCTTTCTGGTGTGGTTCGTCCTGGCCGTGGCGATCCTCCTTGGGATTTCCAACTACTTCGTCTCCGAGGACACCAACGCTTTCATTGCCCTCTCGTTCGTCCTCGGCGCCTTCTGCTCGGCTTTGTCGGGGTATTTCGGCATGAAGACCGCCACGCAGGCCAACGTCCGGACCGCGGGCGCCGCCCGCAAGGGGCTCAATGACGCCCTCCTGGTCGCGTTCGCGGGCGGCTCGGTGATGGGCCTTTCCGTCGTCGGGCTGGCTCTGCTGGGGATGGGGGGGCTTTTCCTCCTCTACATGCGTCTGTACCCCGACGCCCTGGCCAGCGAGCAGGTCATGATGCTGGTCCTCAACAACCTCTCCGGGTTCTCCCTCGGCGCCTCCTCCATCGCCCTCTTCGCCCGCGTGGGCGGCGGCATCTACACCAAGGCGGCCGACGTGGGGGCCGATCTCGTCGGCAAGGTGGAGGCGGGCATCCCCGAGGACCATCCCCTCAATCCGGCCACCATCGCCGACAATGTGGGCGACAACGTGGGCGATGTGGCGGGCATGGGCGCCGACCTCTTCGAGTCCTACGTCGGCGCCATGGTCTCGGCCATGATCCTGGGAGTGGCGTGGATCCAGGGGCTGGGCGCCGTCTCTGCGCCGGCGGCCCTCAATGCCGTGTATCTCCCCCTGGTCATCGGCCTCATCGGCGTGGTGGCCTCGATCATCGGGTTCTTCTTCGTCCGGACCCGCGAGGGCGGAGACCCGCAGGCGGGGCTCAACCGCGGCACCTTCGGGGCCGGCATCCTCATGGTGATCGCCACGGTGGCCGCGATCAAGTGGCTCATCCCCTCCGGGGGCGTCTCGGTGCCCGACATCATCACCGGTAATACCTATACCTATCAGTGGTGGGGCGTGGCCCTTTCCGTAGTGGGCGGCCTCGCCGCGGGTATCGCCGTGGGCCTCATCACCGAGTTCTACACCGCCACCTTCAAGTCGCCCGTCGGCACCATCGTGGAGGCCTCCAAGACCGGCCCCGCCACCACCATCATCCAGGGGATCGCGGTGGGGATGAACTCCACGACCCTCCCCATCGTCGTCATCGGCGCCTCCATCCTGGTGGCCTACAAGTTCTCGGGCCTCTACGGCATCGCCCTGGCGGGCGTGGGGATGCTCTCGACTCTGGCCATCCAGCTCGCCACCGACGCCTACGGCCCCATCGCCGACAATGCCGGCGGCGTGGCCGAGATGTCCCGCCTGGGCCGCGATGTCCGGGCCCGTACCGACAAGCTGGACGCCGTGGGGAACACCACCGCGGCCATCGGCAAGGGTTTCGCCATCGGCTCCGCGGCCCTGACCGCCCTGGCGCTGACCGCCGCCTATATCACCAAGATGCAGGGCAAGGTGGACATGGACGCCGCCAATCCCTATGTCCTAGTCGGTCTCCTCATCGGCTGCATGCTGCCGTTCCGGTTTTCCGCCATGGCGATGGTGGCCGTGGGCAAGGCCGCGCAGGACATGATCCAGGAGGTCCGGCGCCAGTTCCGCGAGATCCCGGAGCTGCGGCCGGCCCTCCTGGCCGCCCAGAAGGCGGAGTCGGAGGATCGGGAGCCCACCGAGGAGGAGCAGAAGACCATCCGCGCCGCCGACGGCAAGGCCGAATACGCCCACTGCGTGGACATCGCCACCGCCGCGGCCATCAAGAAGATGGTGGCCCCCGGCCTGATGGCCTTGCTGGCCCCCCTGATCGTGGGCCTCTACTCCCCCGACATGCTGGGGGGGTTGCTGGTGGGGGTGACCATCAGCGGCGTGTGCCTGGCCATTTTCCAGGCCAACGCCGGCGGGGCGTGGGACAACGCCAAGAAACAGGTGAAGGAGGAGGGGCACAAGGCCTACGGCGGCGCCTACGAGGAGATGCACAAGGCCACCGTCACCGGCGACACGGTGGGAGACCCCTTCAAGGACACCTCCGGACCGTCGCTCAACATCCTCATCAAGCTGATCAGCGTGGTCGCCATGATCCTGGCCCCCATTCTCTACGCCATCCACTTCGGCGGATAGCGCGGCGCGGTTCACCATGCGGGGAAGGGGCGGCGGCCGCCCTTCTTGTCGTCGGCGGCTCCCCCGACCAACTCCAGGGAGGGCTTCGGCCCCCCCTGGGGGGAGTGGGCCCCTGCCGTCGGAACTTCAACAATTTCAGTTTGCCAACGTATAATAGCGGAGTTCTTCCACCACAAGGAGTTGCCATGCGCAAGAGGATTGCCGGGTTCTTATTGATTTCGGCTGCATTGGTGTTCGCCCAAGCCACACCCCCGAAGGTGTTACGGGTCGGCATCCAAGCCGACATCCAGGGGACCAACC
Organism: uncultured Holophagales bacterium; assembly: GCA_964603505.1. Classification (GTDB taxonomy): domain Bacteria; phylum Acidobacteriota; class Thermoanaerobaculia; order UBA2201; family UBA2201; genus UBA2201. The sequence goes on from CAZRVT010000017.1 coordinate 40,827, forward strand.
CCCAGAAGGCGGTGGACAGCTTCTCCCTATCGGTGTTCGGGAACGTGTTCGACACCCTCGCCACCTTCAGCCCCGAAGGCGTCCAGATCGTGCCCTCGCTGGCCACGGAGTGGTCGAGCGATCCGGGCTTCAAGACCTGGACCTTCACCCTGCGGCCCGGCGTGAAGTTCCACGACGGCGAGGCCCTGACGGCGGACGCGGTGGTCCGGTCCTTCCGCGCCATCCCCAACTTCCCCCATGCCATCGCCGCGTTGGGGGCCGACAAGGTGGTCGTCACCCTTTCGGTTCCCGACGCCAACTTCATCCAGGTCGTCGCCCAGCCGTATTACTCCGTCGTCTCCCCCAAGATGCTCGCGGACCCTTCGATCGTCTCCGGCACGGGACCCTTCCTCTTCGGGGCTTGGGAAAAAGGCCGGCAGGTCGTTCTGAAGCGGAACCCGCTCTACTGGCAGAAGCCCGCCGAGCTGGACGAGGTGCGCTTCATCGTCTTTTCCGGGCAGGCCGCCCTGCTGGCCGCCATCACCTCGGGGGAGATCGACCTGGTGGACTACCTGGTGGGGAACAACCTCAAGGAATACCGATCGAACCCCAATCTCAAGGTCTCCTCCATCATGGGGAACTCCACCGGGTTCCTCAACATGAACACGCAGAAGGCCCCCTTCAACGACAAGCGGGTTCGCAAAGCGGTGGCCATGGCGATCAATCCCTTCGAACTGACCAAGAAGTTCTTCGCCGGGTCCGCCGGGGCCCCGGCCTCGAGCATGGTCCCCCCCACGCTGTATTCCCACTTCTCCAAGACCGCCGTCAACCAGCCCGAACAGGCCAGGGTTCTGCTCCAGGAGGTCGGATGGGACAGCTCCAAGACCTACGTCCTTCTGGAGGGGTGGGCGGCGCGGCCCTACATGCCCCCCCCCCACGGCATCGCCCTCGACATCCAGAAGGCCCTGGCGGCCGTGGGCATCCACGTGAAGGTGGAGCGCGATCCGGAGCGTTACTTCGACCGGTTGGAAAAAGGGGAGTTCGACCTCATCCTCAACGGCTGGATCGCCGACACCGGGGACCCCGTGGAATACCTCTTCGCCAACCTGCACACCAAGGCCATCGGACAGAACAACGCCGCCCATTGGTCCGACCCCGCCTTCGATTCGCTGATCGACGCCTGCCGAACCCTCAAAGGGAAGGATCTCCAGGCCAAGCTGAAGGAGGCTCTCGCGCGGGTGGACGAGGAGGTGCCGCTGGTGCCGCTGTTCTACGGGCCGCAAACCGCCATCCACCACAAGCGGGTATTGAACTACCACGTCCATCCGTTCCAGCAGTTGAGCGTCTACACCGTTAGCCTCGGGAACTAAACCCGCGCTGGGCCGGACCGCCCCCGTCATGCCCCAGGGAGGAGGAATGCGTTCCTCCTCCATTATGTTAGAATTTCAACCGTGATCACCGCCAAGGGGTTCCTACTTGGGGCCGCGCTCTTCTACCTTGCCGCTGCCGCCGTCGCGGCGGCCGCCTTCGCCAGGGCGCGCCGTTCGTGGATGCCGCGCGCCGAGACCCTCGCCGGGGCCGGCGTCGTCCTGCACCTGTTCGCGTGCGTCACCTGCCCCTATGGCTCGATGAACCTCCAGCACGTCTTCTCCCTCCTGGCGTTCGTCATGATGGCCATCTTCTTCATCCTGCACCTCTTCCGCCGCATCGAGGGGCTGCCGCTCTTCCTCTTCCCCCTGGTGTTCTGCTTTGCCGTCGTCGCCCTGATCCTCCCCCAGGAGGCCGGGGCCGGCCCCCCCCTGCCCCACCTCCTCTTCCTCCTCCACATCCTGGTGGTGATCGCGGGGATCGGCGGCATCCTCGTGGGCATCCTCTATTCCTTCCTCTACCTCCTGCAGGAGCGGGCCCTCAAGGCCAAGCGGTGGGATGCCTGCCCCTCGTTCCTCCCCTCGCTGGCCAAGTGCGACTCATGGAGCATCCACTCCCTCTGGGGAGGGTTCTCCTTCTACACCCTCGGCATCGGCCTTGGCGTCGTGTGGTCGGCGGTCTCCAAGGGGGTGCTCTTCTCCTTTTCCCTCAAGGAACTGGCGGCCCTCACCGCCTGGGCCGTGTTCGCCGTCCTCCTCCTGGTCCGGTTCAGGACGGGGCTCCGGGGAAGGCGGGCCTTCCTCCTCTACACCGCGGGGGTTCTCTCCATCCTCGCCGCCATTGCCGGCATCCGGGTGCTTTGATTTATGTGGAAGCTGGGCCTGCTGGGGTTGAACCACGCCACTGCGCCCGTCGATGTGCGCGAGCGGTTCACCCTCCCCGCCGAGGCCGCGGCCGCCGTCGTATCGGGTCTCCTCGGGGAGGGGGGCATCAGCGGGGGGGTGTGGCTGCAGACCTGCAACCGTTCCGAGCTCTATTTCGCGGGAGAGGAGCCCCCCGAGGCGATTCTCCGGGAGCGGTTCGCGGCCGCCGGCGGCCTCACCGTCGAGGAGGCGTCCCCGCACATCTATGGGCGCACCGGCCGGGACGCGGTGCGCCACCTCTTTCGCGTCGTCTCGGGGCTCGACTCCATGATCGTGGGGGAGCCGCAGATCTTCGGACAAGTGAAAGCGGCCTACGAGGCGGCCCTGCGGGCGGGCTTCACCGACCCCCTCCTCAACGAACTCTTCCAGCGCTCCTTCGCCACGGGCAAGAAGGTGCGCACCGACACGGGCATCGGCGAGGGGGCCGTCTCGGTCTCCTACGCCGGCGTGGCCCTGGCCAGGAAGGTGTTCGACGACCTCGGCGCCATCGAGATCCTTTTCATCGGGGCGGGGGAGATGGCCGAGCTGGCCCTGTTGCACCTGAAGGAAAACGGGGTGTGGCGCATCAAGATCGCCAACCGCACCCTGGCGGCGGCCGAGACGCTGGCCGACCGCTTCAACGGCCGCGCCTATGCCCTCGACCCCCTCCCGGAGCTTCTCCCCCAGGCCGATCTGGTCCTCGCCTGCACCGCCTCCCTCGAGCCGCTGGTGACCGTCCCCATGGTGGAGGAGGCCCTGCGCCGCCGGAAACACAAACCGATGGTTTTCATCGACATGGCCGTGCCGGCCGACATCGAGCGGGGCGTCGGCCGTGTGGAGGAGGCCTACCTCTACACCATCGACGACCTCAAGGACGTGGTGGAGCGAAACCGCGCGGAGCGGGCCCGGCGCATGGGGAGGGCCGAGGAGTTGGTGGACGCGGAGGCCGACAAGTTTATGGACCGGTGGGCCTCCCTCCAGGTCACGCCGCTCATCCAGGAGATCCAAGCCCACGTGGCGGCGATCCAACGGCAGGAGCTGGAGAAGATGATCAAGCGCAATCCCGGATTCACGCCGGAGCAGGTCCAGGCCGTCGAGTATTTTTCCACCGCCCTGCTCAACAAGCTGCTCCACGCCCCCATCACCCAGCTGAAGGCCATCCGGCCGGAACGGCACCAGCAGCAGCTCATCCGGAAATTCCTTGGCATGGAGGAGAAGTGAGGATACGCATCGGAACGCGCGGCTCGCGCCTGGCCCTCTACCAGGCCAACCTCGTGAGGGGGCTCCTGCAGGCGCGGGGCCATGCGACGGACTTGATCACCATCGTCACCAGCGGCGACACCATCAAGGACGTCCAGCTCGTCGAGCTGGGCGGCAAGGGGCTCTTCGTCAAGGAGATCGAGGAGGCCCTCCTGGAGAACCGGTGCGACATCGCCGTCCACTCCCTCAAGGACGTGCCGTGGACCCTCCCCGACGGGCTGGTCATCGACACGTTCCTCCCGCGCGAGGACCCGCGCGACGCTTTCGTGGGGCGCGACGGCATGCCCTTCGATACCCTCAAGCGCGGGGCGAAGGTGGGTACGGGATCCCTGCGGCGGGGCATTCAGCTCAAGCGCCTGAACCGGGGGGTGGAGGTGGTCCCCATTCGGGGCAACGTGGAGACGCGCATCCGCAAGATCGCCTCCGAGAACCTGGACGGCGTCGTCCTGGCCTACGCGGGCCTCCGACGCCTCGAGTTGGACGCCCAGGTCTGCTCCATCTTCTCCCCCTTTGAGATGATCCCGGCTGTGGGGCAGGGGACCATCGCCATCGAGCGGCGGACCGCCGATCCGGCCATCCTGGAGGCCCTCGCGCCGCTCAACGATCCGCCCACCGCCGCCGCCGTAGCCGCCGAGCGGGCCTTTCTCGTCCGGCTCCAGGGCTCCTGCAAGGTCCCCATGGGGGGCTACTGCCGCCCCGAGGGGCCGGGACACCACATGGCGGCTTTTATCGCCTCGCCCGACGGGAAGGAGTTCCTCAAGTCCGAAGCCATTGGCGACGACCCCGCCGAGCTGGGCAATGCCATTGCCGAGGACCTGATCCGCAAGGGGGCGTTGAAGGTGTTGGGGAACGCGTGAAGGCTGGAAGGCCGGAAGGCTAGAATGCTGGAACGCTCCCTCAGTCGGCCGCCATTCGTCCCCCGTTCCGCTTTCCGCCTTTTCTATGCCGTCTGCCGGCTGCAGCCGACCAACGACCAACTGCCGACTATAAACTGCCTCCTGCTTTCCGCTTTCCGCTTATTGCATGCCTGACCGCCGCACCATCCTCCTGACCCGATCCGAATCCGAGGGCCTTTCCTGGGGTCGCGCGCTGGAAGCGGTGGGGCACCGGGTCCGGTTCCTCCCCGTGCAGGTCTACACGCCCCTCAAATGGGGACCGGTGGACCTCTACGCCCATGACCTGGTAGTCTTCACATCCCTGCACGCGGTGGAGTTCTTCTCCGCCGCTTACCCGACCGCCCGGACCCTTCCGTCGGCTGCGGTGGGGATGCGGACCGCCGAGGCCGCCCGGTCGGCCGGCTTTGCCGTCGAGTGCACCGCCTCGGAGGCCTATGGCGGTGCCCTGGCCGGAGAGATCCTCGCGCGGTACCCCGCCTCGTCCCGCCTCCTGGTGCCCTGCTCCGAACGGCACCGGGAGGAGTTGCCCGCCATCCTGCGCAACGCCGGCTTTCCCGTCACCCTCCTCCCCCTCTACCGTCCCCAGCCCCTTCCGCGGCCCTCGACGCTGGACGCTTCCCTGGAGGAGGCGACCGACCTCCTCTGCTTCTCCCCCTCCCAGGTAGAGGCCCTCCTCGATTGGACGGAGGGGCGCCTGCCCCCCCACTTGGTCCTGTGGGCCATCGGCAAGACCACCCTGCGCGCTTTCCCCGACGACCGCCCCGCCCGCGCCCTCGCGACGCCGCGCGTGGAAGCGTTCGTGGAGGCGCTCAAGGAGGGAGATCCGTAGCCGGCAGCGAATAATCGGCCGTCCGATGATGACGGGATATGAGGATCGAGGATGAGAGGGATAATAATGCGCGCCGGAGCAAAGTCAAGAGGCGACGGCTGCACTAAGCCCTGAAGGAGCGGCACCCGACCGGAGCGGATCGGAGCAGCCAATCCGATCTGCCCACGGAGGCCACCGGAAAGCGGGGACCGGCACGGCCCCTCTCCCACCACCCCGTTCCGAGCCGGTCCCCGTTTTCCTTCCGCCTTGCCGTTTCCCGTTTCCCCAACGAAAAACCCCGCCTCCGAAGAGGCGGGGTCATGGGGTCGATGCGGAAACGGGACCTCAGTACATCCCCCCCGGCGGCATGGAGGGCATCTTCTCTTCCTTCTTCTCCTTGATCTCGGAAACCATCGCCTCGGTGGTCAGCAGCAGCCCCGCGACGGAGGCGGCGTTCTTGATGGCGACCTTGGCCACCTTGGCCGGATCGATGACGCCGGACTTCATCAAGTCCTCGACCTGCTCGGTCTGGGCGTTGAAGCCGACGGCGCCCTTCTTGCCCTTGATCTCGTTGACGATGACACTCCCCTCGAGACCGGCGTTGTTGACGATCCAGCGGGCCGGCTCCTCGAGCGCCTTCTTGACGATGACGACGCCCTGCAGGACATCGCCCTCGGCCTTCAGCTTCTCCAGGTCGGGGATGACGCGCAGGCAGGTGACGCCCCCGCCGGGGACGATCCCTTCCTCCACCGCCGCCTTGGTGGCGTGCATGGCGTCCTCGACGCGCGCCTTCTTCTCCTTCATCTCCACCTCGGTGGCCGCCCCGACCTTGATCAGGGCGACGCCGCCGACCAGCTTGGCGAGGCGCTCCTGCAGCTTCTCCTTGTCGTAATCGGAGGTGGTGTCGGCGATCTGGGCCTTGATCTGCTTCACGCGGCCCTGGATGGCCTCCTTGCGCTTGGCGTCGCTGTTGTCCACCACGATGGTGGTGTTGTCCTTGTCGATCGTGATCTTCTTCGCCTCGCCCAGGTCCTCCCACTTGACGTTCTCGAGTTTGATGCCCAGATCCTCGGAGATCATCTTCCCGCCGGTCAGGATGGCGATGTCCTCCATCATGGCCTTGCGGCGGTCGCCGAAGCCGGGGGCCTTGACGGCCGCGACCTGCAGGGTGCCGCGGATCTTGTTGACCACCAGGGTGGCCAGCGCCTCGCCCTCGATGTCCTCGGCGACGATGAGGAGGGGCTTGCCCTGCCGCGCCACCTGCTCGAGGATGGGGAGGAGGTCCTTCATGTTGGAGATCTTCTTCTCGAACAGCAGGATCTTGGCGTTCTCCTGGACCACTTCCATCCGCTCGGGGTCAGTGACGAAGTAGGGGGAGAGGTAGCCGCGGTCGAACTGCATCCCCTCGACGATCTCGAGGGTGGTGTCGAGGCCCTTGGCCTCCTCGACGGTGATGACGCCGTCCTTGCCCACCTTGTCCATGGCCTCGGCGATGATCTTGCCGATCTCGGCGTCGTTGTTGGCGGAGATGGTACCGACGAAGGCGATCTCCTCGTTGGACTCGACGGGCTTGGCCAGCTTGGTGATGGACTCGACGGCCGCGTTGACCGCCATGTCGATGCCGCGCTTGAGGTCCATCGGGTTGGCGCCGGAGGAGACCATCTTCAGCCCCTCGCGGTAGACGGCTTGGGCCAGGACGGTGGCGGTGGTGGTGCCGTCGCCGGCGACATCGGAGGTCTTGGAGGCGACCTCCTTCACCATCTGGGCGCCCATGTTCTCCAGGGGATCCTCGAGTTCGATCTCCTTGGCCACGGTGACGCCGTCCTTGGTGATGTTGGGGGCGCCGAACTTCTTCTCGATGATGACGTTGCGGCCCTTGGGGCCGAGGGTCACCTTGACGGCGTCCGCGAGCTTGTTCACGCCCTTAAGGATGGACTGCCGGGCATCGTGCGCGTAAACGATCTGCTTCGCCATGGTGGTCTTCTCCTCTCTCTTACTTGCTGTCGATTACCGCGAGGACCTCGTCCTCCCGGATGATGACGTAATCTTCGTCGTCGATCTTGATCTCGGTGCCGGAGTACTTGCCGATCAGGACATGGTCCTTGACCTTGACGTCCAAGGGGACGCGCTTGCCGTTGTCGTCATACTTGCCCTCGCCGACAGCGATCACCTTGGCTTCCAGGGGCTTCTCCTTCGCGGTGTCGGGGATGATGATCCCGCCGCGGACGGTCTCCTTGGGCTCGATGCGCTGGACGAGGATGCGATCGTACAGGGGTTTTACCTTCATACAGTTGCTCCTTTCTTTAGGTTATCATTATAGTTGTTAGCACTCACCATAAATGAGTGCCAGCAACCCGTATTATAGGCATTGATTTTGTCTTTGTCAAGTGTCCAGCGGCGTGTTATTTTACGAGCCGATCGGCGCATACTTTTACGAGGCCA
>CAZRVT010000018.1:0-41615 GCA_964603505.1 uncultured Holophagales bacterium
TCAGCTGAGTCCGTTCTTCCGAAGTAAGAGTGAGGGTGGGGGCTCTTCTGCTCATAATCCTCATCATAGATGAAGTACTTCTATATGTCAAGCAATATATGAGACACTACACTAGGTATGGATTGAGCGATCCGTTTAGCGGGGGATCTGCTCCTTCAACTCCTGATATAGACCATGCAATTCAGGATTGTCCTCTTTTCTGAAACAAGCGATTCCCTTGTCCCACCATCGAGCCGCCTCTTCGGGTGTCTCAAGTTTTAGGCACACCTCGGCCAGATTGTAGTAGCCGTGGCATGATTCGAGCCGCTCGCCGGTCTTCTCGAAGGCATGCAGGGCTTCCATGTAATGTTCATAAGCACCCTGATAGTCTGCCTGGAAGTAAGCTGCGATCCCCATCTGCATTATGGAGCGGGCCAGCGCATTAAGAGTGCCGATCATCTTGAAATTGGTTTTGGCGTCGGAGAGGTAAGGCAAGGCCTTGTCGGCCTCCCCCAGATTCAAATGGAGGGAGCCCAAGTTGAGGAGGATCGCTCCCGCCAGATAGGTGTCCCCATATTGTTCTGCCGCAGGCAGAAGCTCCAGGAATAGATCTCGCGATTCATTGAATCTTTTCATAATCATCAACGTGGAGGCGGTCTCGATGCGCAGGCGCAGTTCAGGGTAGACGTGTCCCCCGTGTAATGCTTGGGCGCGTCCTTGTTCGAGGTACTCGAGAGCGGCTTCAAACCGGCCCCGGTTCTTTTCAATCGAGGCCAGGTGCACCAGGGCATCGATTCTGGTCTGCGGATCATCCATGGCCTCCGCCAGGAGCACCGTGCGGAACCGTTCCACCGCCTCCTGGAAGCCCCCCTGCCTGTACTCGGCAATGCCGAGCAGGTATTGCAGCTTGGCAACCTTACTGTTGCCCAGGATGTCCGGCCGTGCCAATAATCGGACCGCATCCCGGCGATAGCCATAGACGCCTGTTTTCTGCATCGCGTTGAATCGGTGGAGACTCGCTTCTAAGTAGTCTCCTTGGCGGCCCTGACGGGCCGAGGCGCGCTGAAGGGCGCTGGCGGTCGAAAGCCCTTCCTCGATCCGGCCTGCCTTGAGGAGGACATCGCATAAGGCCAGTCCCGCACCCCACTTGCGTTCGTCGGGCACCCTTCGCAGAAGGCCGAAGACATGGCGGTAGTAGTTGGCGGATTCAGGGAAGGAGAGGCACTCCGCCAACCGCCGGGCGGCCAGGAGGGAATACTCCACGGCCTTGGCACGGACCCCAGACAGGAGGAAATGGTTGGCCAGGTTGGGATAGAGGGGGGCCAGGCCCTCCGTGTGGCGGGCTTCCAGGCAGAGGCCGATCTTGCGGTGGAGCCGGCGCCGGATGCGCTGCGGGAGCGATCGGTAAAGGGTCTCCTGGACGAGGGCGTGGGGGAAGGTCCAGGTGCCGGCGTCCACCTCCTGGAAGAACCCGCCGTTCCGGAGGGCCTTCAGGGCGCCGATCCGGAACGAGCGCCCCATCACCTGCTGCAGTGCCACCAGCTCGAAGGTGGGCCCCATGCACGCGGCGGCGCGCAGGTGGGCCTGCCCGGCGGCCGGAAGCCGGTTGACCTGGGCCAGGAGCACCTCGGTGCCGGACATCGCCCCCCTCTGCTCCACGCCCCGCTTCATCAGCCACTCCCCCAGCCGGGTCTCCAGCAGGTCCTCGTGGAGCAGGTAATCCAGCAGTTGGTGGGTGAAGAAGGGGTTGCCCTGGGCCCGCTCGTAGAGGAAGTCGGCCAGCGCGTCCCGCACCTTTCCCCCCAACCGTCCCTCGGCCAGGACCTTGCACCCCTCCCGGTCCAGGTCGGCCAGGGAGAGGATGGTGACCGTGGCGCGATGCTCGAACTCCTTCCTCTCCCATTCCGGCCGCGTGGCGGCCAGCAGGAACAGCCGCTGATCTTTGAGGTGGTTCAACACCGCGGCCAGCAATTCCAGCGAGAGGGTGTCGAACCAGTGGAGGTCGTCAAGGAAGATGAAGAGGGGTTGATGCCGGGCGGCATCGGTTGCGGGTTCAGAGTGGAGAGTTGGGAGTTCCCCCGGCCCTGACTCGAGACCCGAGGCCCGGGACTCGGGACATGCATTCAGCAGCAACCGGCTCAACTGGTGCTGGAACAACCGCTTTTTCGTCTCCTCATCGTGCTTGGGCGCCTCCCTGCCTTCGGGCGCGGGCAGATCGAAGAACTCCGCGAACCACGGCAGGAAGGGCTTCTGGTCCTCCAGGAGGACCATCTCCAGCATGTCAAGGTCCGGGTCCATCCCCTGGAACAGCAGGTCCCCCAAGAGGTCTTTCCAGGGAGCGTAGGCGTGGCTCCGGCGGGTAATCTCCCCCCGCACGGGGATGGTCCGCCAGCCCCGCCGGTGGGCCGTCTGGAGGGCGCGGGTGGCAAGGAACGACTTTCCCACCCCCGCCTCGCCCTCGATGACCGCCATCCCCGGCTCCCCGCTCCAGGCCCGGTCCAGCCGCTCCAGAACGACCCCCATCTCCCGTTCCCGTCCAACCGACTGCTCCAGCCCTCCGGCCGTCCACCCGGCGCGGCGCCGCTCTTTGAGCGTGAAGACCGCCAACGGCTCCGCCTTTCCCTTGAATTTACGCTTCCCGAGCTCGTCGAACCCGTACACTTCTTTCGCGCGCTGTACAAAGGCCTCGCTGGCGCATGCCTGCCCCGCTTCCGCCCCCTGCATCAGACGCGCGGCGAAGTTGACGGCGTCTCCCATGACGGTGTATTCCCAGCGGTCCGAGCCCCCCACGATGCCGGTGAAGACCCGGCCCGAATTCATCCCCGCGCCATAGGTCATTTTCGGGAAGCGGGAGCGCAGGGCGGCGAAGAGGTCGAGGGCCCACTGCGACGCCAACTGCTCCTTCTTCTCCAGCGGATTGGGCGCCCCGAAGAGGAGCAGGACGGTGCTCCCCTTGTCCCCCATGCTGATCCGGTTGAGCCGCCCGCCGTGCCTCTCCGTGATCTCCATGACCGTCCGGAAGAAGGCATCGAAGCGCTCCAGGTCGAACTCCTCCCGCTTGTAGGCAAAACCGGTGAACTTCAGGAAGACCGGAACGACCTCCAGGAGAGCGGCCACTTGCGACGCGTGCCCCGAGGCCACCTGGTCGTGGACCTCCGCGATCAAGTACGATCGAAGGGCTGAGGGCTGAGGGCTGAGGGCCGCGGCGGGTGTTTCGCGTTTCGGGTCTCGGGTCTCGAGTTCTGCAGGTACATCCAGGACCCGATGGAATCCCGGCTGTATTTCTTCCATTTTGCAATTTGCATTTTGCAATTTGCCTTCGTCGCCGGCGAAGACGATCTCCCCGGCGACGGCATGGTGCTCGGCGTCGCTCGTGGCGTCCACCGGCTCCCCGGCGAAGGCATAGTCGCGCCGCACCGCCGGGTCGCCGACCCCGGCAAGAAGGCACTCCCCGTGCGCCAGGCCGATCTTCATCTTCAGGGCGAACCGCTTGACCGGGGTCTTGATGTTTTGGAAACGGGGCATTTCCCCCTGCATCTGCCAGGCGGCCCGAAGCGCCCCCGAAAGCGACGCGGCTTCTGAGTTCCGAGTTCCGGGTTCCGGGTCCCGAGTCCCCTCCGCCCTGTCGCCTGCCGCCTGTTGCCTGTTGCCTCCGGAAAGCGCGTCGCTTTCCGGAAAGAAGCACAGGATGGCATCGCCCCCGAACTTCATCACCTGTCCGCCGTGGGCGTGCACGATGCCGATCATGGAGGAGAAATAGCGGTTCAGGACATCCGTGAGGATCTCCGCCCCTTCCGCCCCCAGCACCGACAGCGCCTCCGACATGGGGGTGAACCCCGAAACGTCGGAGAAGAGGACCGTCCCCGGGACCCACTCCATCCAGGGCTTCTCCCGGTCCCGGTCCAAGACCATGGGCGGCAGGAAAGAGCGCACATCCATGCAGTGATTATAACCTTATCGCCGGCGCAACCGCTCCGAAGCCGGGGAAATGCCGGCGCCGTGAGAGAGGCCACAGCAAGAGATTTACATATAAGAATAGCAATATTCCCAAATGTCTGAAAATAAAAGGAATAAAAAGAAAATCATTTCTGTATAAAAATAGTTATACCGGTGAAACATCACTCGCGGGAGGAATCCATGCGTTTTCGTTCTGTTGCTTTTGCCTGGTTCATGGCATTGATCCCGGCCGCCCTATCCGCCCAGGCCCTGGATTTCGAGGCACGCGTGCGGGCCCAGGAAGCCCTTGAGCGGGTCCATTACGAGCACCGGCTCTGGCCGGCGGAGAACCCCGGACCGAAACCGCCCTTCGGAGAGGTCTTCACGCGCGCCCAAGAGGAGACCCCGAAGGTCTACGAGTTCCGGATCACCCACAACTGGGGGGCTGCCGTCTCCCCGTGGCGGGGGGAGGCGTCCAGGCCTACGGCGGGCCGCCGAGGCCCCCGGTCGCCGGCCCGGTCCCGGTGCTCCTCCAGGGCGGGGAGCTCGTCTATGCCGCCAGATGGTGACGGCGGTCACATCGTCTTTCATTTTTCGGCCTATAATAGTTTGGATAAAGTAGTCATCGCATCCCGGGCGGGTTGCATTTGCCGGGACGGTGGCGTAGGATGATACCAACCGGGACTCTCGCGTCCAACCTGCCCGAAGGAGGCATGTATGCGCCGCACACTTCTGTTCCTGTCCTTTATTGCCTTGATCCTGAACGCTCCCTTGCTCCTTGCCCAGGGTGGCCATGGCTGCGAGGTCACCGTCACCGCCCCCGCCCCCGGGGCTACCTGGACGGTGGGCCAGACCGCCCAGATCGAGTGGCACGACAACGGCCAATGCTATTTCTCCGCCTTCACCAAGGTGGAGCTGGTGGGCAAGAGTGCGACGGGCGCTTCCGTCGCCCTGGACACCATGAACAATGTGCAGCACGACGGCACGCACCCCTACACCCCTGCCGAGTCCGTCCTGGGCTATGCCGCCTACCAGTTCAAATTCTGGGCCGAGGGAGGGGGGGGACCCGAGCTCCGCCTCCTGCCCTCCGTGGTCGGGACCAGCGCCGAATTCCACATCCAGGCGGCCGTGAATCCCCTGGTCGCCGATCCCGACCTGCTGAGCTTCTTCCTCCCCGAGGGGAACGGCGCGGCCTCCAAGACGGTCTATGTCCTTTCCACCCAGGGGACCATCTCCTGGACCGTCTCGGCGGACCAGGCGTGGATCGTTCCCAACCCCGCCGCTGGCGTCTCCGCCGTGGGGGCGGCCGCGGTGCCGGTTTCGGTGACCGTTTACGCCTCCGGCCTGGCCCCGGGGACCTACACCGGCTCTCTCACCTTCAGCGAGGTCGGCCGGGCCGCCAGCGCCACCGTGGCCGTCGAGCTGACCATCAGCACGGGGGAGGGAACCCCCGACCTCGGCGTCTCGCCCAAGCGGGTCAGATTCACCCACCGGCTGGGCGACAACGAGCCCCCGCAGCAGGTCATCCTCACCAACACCGGAACCGCGGGAACTCCGTGGAAGGCGGAGGTGTCCGCCGAATGGCTCGGGGTAAGCCCCACGAGCGGGTACCTGAACGCCGGCGCCTCGGTGGGGGTCACCTTCTCCATCCAGGGAAGCCAAGGCGTCCCGGGCTCCCACCGAACCTTCGTCCACTTCAAGGGGCTCAACAACGCCGACGCCTTCTGCGCGGTCGGCCTCAACCTCAACACCGGGGCCGCCCCCGGCCCCTGGCTGCCCGACGGCACCCCCCTGCAGACCCTTCCCGTGGCCGCCAACGCCGCCGGAGCGTACGGATCCTTCTGGTCCACCGACGTGGTGGTCCTGCCGGTGACCCCCGCCGCCCGGGCCGCGCAGGCCCGGTACAAGCTCCGCGCGTTGGAAGGGAGCGCCGCCGCCCTCGACCTGCTCGGGGAGGCGCGGCTCCAGTCCCTGCTGCAGGAACTCGACGCGCGGGCCGCGGCCGCCTCGCCGCGGGGCACGACCCAGTTCATCTGGGGCGCCCTGGGGCAGAAGGCGCGGACGGCCGAGGCGACCATCAGCGAAATGGGGGTCCCCGACGAACAGCCCACCCTCTACCTCGACATCCTCGGGCAGTTCTTCGAGCAGCCCGGCACCTCCAGCTTCATCCAGATGAAGGGGGCCGGAGCCGGCGACGTCCTGCTGGCGAGCCGCACCTATTCCACCGACGCGGAGGAGAACACTTACGGCCAGTCGGTGCAGGCCCCCACGGCCCAGGAGATCATCGGGCCCGCGGGCGGCACCGCCTTCGTCCCCGGCCTGCGCTACGTACCGGCCGGCGACGGATCGGAGGGGTGGCGGAGCAACCTGTTCATCACCGAAATCGCCGGCACGGCGACGCCGGTGACCGTCCAGCTCTACGACGTCCACGGCAACCCCACCGGCTCGCCCGCCTCGAAGACCCTCGAGCCGTTCACCCAGTGGCAGATCCCCAACGCGGTCCCCGTCCTCGGTTCCACCATCGAGTGGACCTACGCCGCGGTGACCAGCGCGGGCGGCGGCCAGATCGTCGTCCTCGGCAGCGTGGTGGACAACAACTCCAACGACCCCACCACCATCAACGGTCTCGTGGCCTCGCCCGGATCCCGGGCGACCGAGGACCTGATCCTCCCGGCGGTCGTGCGGGCCCCGGGCGCCTTCGGGACCAACTGGCGCTCCGACATCACCCTCCTCAACGCCTCCGGAACCTCGCAGAACGTCAAGGTGCAATACATCCCCATGACGGGCTCCGCCGCGGGGGTCGAGGAGGCGTGGATCGCCCTCGATCCGTACGGCATGAACGTCACCCTCGACGTCATCTCCACCCTGTTCCACAAGGAGACCGGCCTCGGCACCCTCCGCATCCTCGGGGTCGACGGCGGCACCTTCCTCGCCTACAACCGCATTTACAACCTGGCCGACGACGGCGCCACCTTCGGTCAGGGGACCAGCGCCTATCGCGCCGGCGACGCCGTGGCCCTCAACGACGGCACCCTCTACACCCTGGGGCTGGAGCGCTCGCCCAAGTACCGCACCAACGTGGGCGTGGTGGAAACCGCGGGCGCGAACGCCACGGTGCTCTTCACCGTCATCGCCCCCACGGGCGAGGCCCGCGGCTACCTCGTGAATCTGGCCCCGGGGCAGTGGCTCCAGGCCGACGACATCATCCGGTCCAAGGTGGGGTTCACCGAGGACCTGTCCAATGTGTGGGTGATGATCGACGTGGTGGAGGGCCCGGGCCGCGTGGTGGGCTACGGTTCCATCGTCGACAACGACTCCTCCGACGCCACTTTCATCAAGCTCGAGAAGCGCTGAGCGCTCTCCGTTCCGGAAACGACCGCGGCCGGCCCTCCGGGGCCGGCCGCTTCGGTTTAGTGGTCCAGGGCCTCCTCGACCTTGCGGGCACGGGCCGCGACCCCGCCGTAGCGGTGCTTGGCCGCGATTTCCTGCGCCTGCCGGAGCGCTTCGCGGGCCTCCCCGGTCCGCCCCAGCCGCCTCAAGGCCTCGGCCAGATAGACCATGCCGTGGGCGTGGTCGGAGGTGTTTCCCGCCGCCAAGAGTTCGGCCGCCTTCGCGCGCACCGTCTCCAGGGCGTTGGCGTCCCCATCCCGCGCCGCCCTCAACCACGCCGTCAGCAGATCGGCGTAGGGGAGCTGGCGCTCCACGCCGAGGCGCGCATAGGCCTCCCGGGCGGCGGCGAAGTGGGCCTCCGCCTCATCCAGCCCCTCCTGCGCGGCGGCCGCTTCGCCGAGCAACATCAGACAGTGGGCGTGGATGGCCTCCGCCCCGATCTCCAGAGCCAGGTCGCGCGCCTTCTGCGCGTGGGCGGCGGCGCGCGGGAGGTCGCCGAGGGCCTGGTGCAGACTCGCGACGGCATAAAGGGTAAAGCAGTAGAGCCGCCAGTCGCCCACGGACTCCGCCAGCAGCAGCCCCTCGTCGGCGGCGGCCCGCGCCTTGTCGAGCTCCCCGTGGTTGGTGTAGTAGGCGATGAGGTTGCCGAGCGAAACCAGCTGGCGCCGCACGTCGCGGCTGCGCCGGGCCAACTCCAAAGCGTCCCGCATGGCCGCCTCCGCGTCGGCGTCCCGCCCCAGGTAGAAGTAGGGGATGCCGAGGTTGTCGTGAACGGTGAGAAGCCCCTGAATGTCGTTGCGGGCCCGAAAGATCTCCAGGGCCTTTCCCAACTCGGCCAGGGAGGCCTCGGGCTCGCCCCGTTCCCACAGCGCCACGCCGAGGAAGGCCCGGCACCACCCCTCGGATCCCTGGAACCCCTTCGCGGCAATGGCGGGCAGAAGCGTATAGAGCCCCGCATGCATCTCATGGATCTTGCCCCGCTGCCCGCGGCAGTTGGCCAGGCGGATGCTCCAGTGGAAGAAGGCCTCCTCGACCGGCGACAGGAGGTCGAGCGCCCGTTCGAAGTGCTCCTCCGCCTCGTCGTACCGGCTCGAGTAGACGGCCACGTCCCCCAGCTCGCCGGCTGCCCGCGCCATGAGGTCCTCCTTCCCGGGCAGGTCCCCCGCGAGGGCGGCGACGCTGCGCCAGAGGGAGTCGGCCAGTTGGAGGTCGTAGCTGCGGGAGGCCCGTTCGGCCGCTTTGACGAAGTAGGGCAGGGCCTCCTCCTTTCTGCCGCACGCCTCCAGGTTGACGGCCAGCGGGACGAACTGCTCCTCGGGAACGGGCCGGTAGCTCTTGAGGAGGGCGTCGGCGATCTTGCCGTGGAGCCGCCGTTTCCGCAGGCCCGTCAGCCCGCCCGCAAGGGCGGCCCGCGCCTGCTCGCTGGAGAACTCCAACTGCTCCCCGGGCAGCTCCTTGAGGATGTTCGAGGCCAGAAACCGCTCGGCCAGGTCCAGAAGGTCGTCCTCCGGCAGGTCCGCCACCTGCTGCCAGACGAGGAACGGGAACCGCCGGCCGATCAGCGCCGCGCTCTGCAGGGCCAGCACCTCCTCCTCCGAGTAGCCCCGCAAGCGGTAGTCCAGGTTGTCCTGGATGTTCTTGGGCATGGGGAGCTTCTGCAGGGTGACGGTGGCGCGGTCCGTCGAGAGGTACATGGAGAAGTCCCACGAGAGGTTACCGGTCTTGCGCTTGAGGAGGTTGTCGTCGATCATGGCGCGCAGGGTCTCAAGGACGAAGTAGGGATTGCCGCCGGTCAGGTCCAGCAACGCCCCGGTGAACCGGGCGGGGGGCGGCTCGGGATGTCCGAGGAGGGCCTGCACATACTGCCCCAGCTCCTCCCGGGTCATGGGGCCGAGTTCATGCCGGACGGCTTCGCGGGCCACCTTCTGTTTCAGCCACGCGGCGGCCGGACACTTCTCGTTCACCTCCTCCGAGACGAGAGCGCCGGCGAAGAAGACGGGAGCGGCCGCCTCGGGACCGGTGAAGGAATAGATCAGGTGGTTGAGCAGCTCCAAGGAGGACTCGTCGGCCCACTGGAGGTCGTCCAGAAGCACCACCACGGGGCGCTCGGCCGCCAAGCGCTTGAAGACGGCGTGGACCGCGTGGAAGAAGCGCGCCTTTTCGCCCTTGGGGTCGAGGTTGGTCAGCGTCATCGACTCCATCCCGGCGGCCCCGAGGTCCTCCAGGAGGGGCAGGTTCTTGGAAAGGATGCCCGCCTCCGGGCCCACCACCTGGGGCCGCTTGCGGTAGAGCTGCCCCAGAACCCCCTGGAACAGGCCGTAGGGGAGCGTCCCCCGTTCCTTGGCCTGCCCTCCCAGCACCTCCGCCCGCCGGTTCACCCCCTCGGCCTTCACCTCCTCCAAGAGACGGCTCTTGCCGGTGCCGTGGTCGCCGCAGATGAGATGGAACCCTCCTGTGCCGCCCACCAAGGCCTGCAGGCCGTTCCGGAGAGCCCCCAGGACGGCCTCCTTCCCGATCCAGGGAGCGATGAGGAGGTTCTCCGGGGCCTCCATCCGGAAGGCCATGGTGGAGATCTCTATGGTGGAGCGCTCCCCCGTCTCGCCGCGCATCACCAGCTCGCGCGCCGTGCGCAACTCCTGGCTCACCTCGGCGGCGACCGAGAAGCGGCGGGCGGGCTCCTTGGCCAGCAGCTTGAGGATGGCGTTCTCCAGCCCCACCGGCACCAGGGGGTTCTCCGCCCGGACGCTCGGGGGGGCGTGTTTGAGATGCATGTCGAGCAGCTGCATCAGCGCCGGGGCCTGGAAGGGGAGCTGACCCGTCATCAGTTCGTAGATGATGACCCCCAGGGAGTAGAGGTCGGCCCGGAGGTCCACCTCGCGCCCCTGGATCTGCTCCGGCGAGATATAGCCGGGGGTCCCCTGTACCAGGCCGGCCTGGGTGGTCAGCTCGTCGAAGGCCGGGGCCCGCACGAGGCCGAAGTCGAGGAGCTTGATGTGGTCGAGGTCGAAAGAGTAGAGGATGTTTTCGGGCTTGAGGTCGCGGTGGACGATGGCCTGGTTGTGCAGGTAGCCCAGGGTGTCGGTGATCTGGAGGAGGAGGTTGAGGGCGGCCACCAGCCCCTCGGGATCCCGATAATAGGGCTTCTCCAGCGGCCCTGCCTCCCGCCAATGGTATTGGTGGAGGAAGTCCCGGATGGTGGTCCCCTTGACATATTCCATCGAGTAGAGGGTCTTGCCGTTCTGGAGATAGTCGTAGACCCGGATGATCCCGGGGTGCTCCAGCTTGTGGAGGATGACGAATTCGCGGTGGAACCGCAGACGCGCTCCGGGGTCGGACTGGGTGAGAAGCTTGCATGCCACCAGGTCCGGCCGGCCCGAGTCCTGGGCCAGCCACACCTCGGCAAATCCCCCCTGACCCAGCTTGCGGAGGGGCTGGAAACGCTCGAACAGCAGTTCCACGGTCGAATTATACCCCTTCCATTTCGTCTCCGCCCCGGGAACGGGGGCGGTTGTGCCACCGGGTAGCACACCAGAACCGTATCGGGAGTCTCCGCCCCGGAAGCGGGGGCGGTTGTCTCTGGCAGAGCGTTCCATTTTTCCCAGCGGGCAGTCTCCGCCCCGGAAGCGGGGGCGGTTGACTTGCGGGGCGGGGGGGGCTACCATAAGATGGGCCCGGGAGCGCCCGGGCAGGAGGCCCCTCCTCTTGAACGCCCGCCATCCGGGGTGGTTCGCGCGCGTCTGGAACGATTTCCTCACCTGCGGCCGCATGGAGGACAGCAACAGTCCGCTCATCCGGCGGGTCAAGTTCACCAATCTGTTCGGCGCCATCACCGTCCTGGCCCTCTATTTTTTCTGCGCCATCAATTTCATTGACGGCCGGATCGGCGCCGGTTGGATTGAGTTGACGCTCGCCACCGTGGGCGTGACGCTGCTGTCCCTGATGCGCCGGACCCGCCGGTTCGGCCTGTTCCAGAACGCCATGCTCCTTCTGCAGATGACCCTGATGACCTTCCTCCTCTACGAAGGGGGATCGGAGAAGACCGGGTTGTTCTGGTGGTACACCATCCCGGCCGGCGCCTTCTTCCTGAAGGGACCTCGGGTCGGATGGCTCTGGACAGGGGGCGCCATCGCCGAATTTTTCCTGATGCTCGGGCTGGACGGCGCGGGATTGATCGACCTCCCCTATTCGCACAATTTCATGCTCCGCTTCATGGCCAGTTTCACCATCGTGTCGATTCTCACCTGGGTGTACGAGAACATCCGGCACGGCTACGAGGCGCTCATCGAGCGGCGCAACCGGGAATGGCAGGACGCCAACCACCAGCTCATGCTCGAGATCCAGGATCGGCTCCGGGCGGAGGAGGCGATGCAGGCGGCCCGGCAGGAGGCGGAGCGGGCCAATCGGGCCAAGTCGGAGTTCCTCTCCCGGATGAGCCACGAACTGCGCACCCCCATGAACTCCATCCTCGGCTTCGCCCAGCTCATGGAATACGACACGGCCGAGCCCCTCACCGCATCCCAGCGGGAGAATGTCCGGCACATCCTCCGCGGCGGCCGGCACCTGCTCGGGCTCATCAATGAGGTGCTGGACCTGGCGCGCATCGAATCGGGCCGCATGGTCCTGGCCCTCGACAGCGTTCCGGTGGGCCCCGCCCTGGACGAGGTCCTGGCCACGATCCGTCCGCTGGCCGAAGCGCGCCGCCTCCGCCTCCAGGACGATTCCGCGCCCGTGCGGGGGCGGTTCGTCCTGGCCGATCCCAACCGCCTGCGCCAGGTCCTCCTCAACCTCGTCTCCAACGCGGTCAAATACAACCGGGAAGAGGGACTCCTCATCCTGGCGGGGAGCGTCACCCCCGAGGGAAGGGTCCGATTCTCCGTCACCGACACCGGCCCGGGGCTCACCCCGGACCAGCAGGCGATGCTGTTCCAGCCCTTTCAGCGGCTGGGGGCCGACCGCACCTCCGTGGAGGGGACGGGGATCGGGCTGACCATCACGCAAAAGCTCGTCGAGGCCATGCACGGCACGGTGGGGGTGACCAGCACGCCGGGCCTGGGGAGCTGCTTCTCCGTCGAGCTGCCGATGGCGGAGGGAGAGGCATCCCCGGAGGCGGCCCCTGTCGACGCCCCCGCCGCACCGCCCGCGGCCGCCGGGGGGCCCCGCAAGGTGCTCTACATCGAGGACGACCTCGCCAACCTCACGCTGGTGCGCCATCTGCTCGAGCGGCGGCCCGACACCCAGCTCCTCACCGCCTCCCAGGGGCTCCTCGGGGTGGAACTGGCCGCCGCCCACCGCCCCGACCTCATCCTGCTGGACCTCCACCTGCCCGACATCGACGGGCGGGAGGTGTACCGCCGCCTGCAGGACGACCCCGCCACCCGCCCCCTCCCGGTGGTGGTGGTCTCGGCCAGCGCCATGCCCCACGAGATCGACGCCATGCTGGAGGCGGGCGTCCCGCAGTATCTCACCAAGCCCCTCGACATCCGCCAGTTTCTCGAGACCGTCGACCGGTTCCTCGCCCGCCCGACCCCCCCTCAGGAGGCCCCATGATCCCCTTCGACGAGATCCGCAAGGCCCGCATCCTGGTCGTGGACGACCAGGAGTCCAAC
Organism: uncultured Holophagales bacterium; assembly: GCA_964603505.1. Lineage (GTDB taxonomy): Bacteria > Acidobacteriota > Thermoanaerobaculia > UBA2201 > UBA2201 > UBA2201. The sequence continues at coordinate 12,912 of CAZRVT010000018.1, forward strand.
CTGCTCCTCCTGCAGAAGGTCCTGGGGGCCGCGGGGTACGAGAACCTCCTGACCGTTGCCGACCCCACTCAGGTCCCCGACCTCTACCGGGCCTTCAAACCCGACCTGATGCTCCTCGACCTCCACATGCCGGGGCTGGACGGGTTCGAGGTGATGGCGCTGTTGCGGGCCGCGGTCCGGGACGACTACCTCCCCATCCTCGTCCTCACCGCCGATGTCACCCACCCCACGCGGCTGCGGGCCCTGGAGATGGGCGCCCGGGACTTCCTCACCAAGCCCTTCGACCAGGTGGAGGTGGTGACCCGCATCCGCAACATGCTGGAGGTGCGCCTGCTCCACAACCGCCTGCGGGACCAGAACGCCATCCTGGAGCAGAAGGTGCGCGAGCGGACCCAGGAACTGGTGGAGACCCGCCTGGAGATCATCCACCGCCTCGGCCGCGCCGCCGAGTACCGGGACAAGGGGACCGGCCTGCACATCCTCCGCATCAGCCACATCTCCGCCGCCCTCGCCCGCGCCGCGGGCCTGCCGAACGATCAGCGCGAGATCATCATGAGCGCCAGCCCCATGCACGACATCGGAAAGATCGGCATCCCCGACTCCATCCTCCTCAAGCAGGGGAAACTGGACGCGGAGGAATGGGAGGTGATGAAAACCCACACCTCCATCGGGGCCGAGCTGTTGTCGGGCCACGACTCCGTCCTCATGTCCGCGGCCGCCTCCATCGCCCTGACCCACCACGAGCGGTGGGACGGCAACGGCTACCCGCGGGGGCTTCAGGCGGAGGCGATCCCGATGGAAGGGCGCATCGTGGCCCTGGCCGATGTCTTCGACGCCCTCCTGTCAGAGCGCCCCTACAAGAAGGCCTGGCCCATGGACGCGGCCCTCCAGGAAATCGACGCCCTGGCCGGGAAGGCCTTTGATCCGGCGCTGGTGGACGCCCTCCACCGGGGCCTGCCGGAGATCCTGGATCTCGTCCGCAACATCGAGGCGAAAGTTCTGACGCAATATAAGTTGTGAGGCACCGGTTGTTGGTAGAATAGGACCATGCCCACCCTGAAGATCCTCTGCCCCGATTGCAAGACCGAGCTGACCGTCGACACGGAGACCGGCCAGGTCCTGCTGCACGAAAAACCCCGTCCCACCGGCCCCGCCGCCTCCTTCGAGGAGCGCCTGCAGGCCCTCGACCAGCAAAAGCAGAAGGCCGAGGAGCTTTTCTCCAAGGAGGTCCAATCGCTCAAGAACAAGGAGCGGCTGATGGAGGAGCGGTTTCAGGAAGCCCTCAAGAAGGCCAAGGAGAAAGCCGAGAAGGGCGAGGACCGGGAGCGTCCCGTCAAGGACATCGATCTTTAATTAGGCTGAGGGCTGACGCGACAGCATCAAGGCCGGTTCTGCAATTAGAAGGATTCACTTGATTTTGCGACCATGGGCCATCATTTCGCCCTGTGGGACCAAGAACCCGCTCGCTCCCCCCCTCAGCGTTCAGCCTATCGCCTCAAGCCTATTGGCCTTTTCGCCCCCGCGAAAGGACAAAAAAAGGGGCCCGATAAAACCGGGCCGAAAAAGGAGGTATCAGAAGGGGGCATTGGGCGCTATGCGATGCCTCACCCATTATAACACAAAGGATCCCTAATTATTCCCTTCAACGAGGGGCGGACCTACTTCCCGGCCCCCACCGCCTTGATCTTGACCAGGCTCACCCGGCCGTCTTCCTGCTGGACGGCGGCCACGAGGTCATGCTCCCCCTTGCGCATCTTGAGGGTCACTTGGTAGGCCAGCACGGCCTTGTCTCCCCAGGAGGACTCCTCCAGCGAGAGCTTCTGGATGAACGAGTCGGACTTCTTCCCCCCGGAGGCGGTGATCACCCCCAACCGGAGGGCGGTCAGGCCGCCGGAGAAGATCATCCCCTCTCGGGGCAGGAGGACCCGGAGGGGGACCAGGTAGAGTTTCCCCTCCTTCCGTCCCTCGCCCAGCTCCGCCTTCAGCCCCAGAGGATTCTCCAGCGGGGTGTCCCAGACCACGGCCGACTGGAGCCGGGAGGCGAGCTCGTCCTCGGGGGTGAAGTCGATGAACCCAGCCCTCGCCGTCACCCGGAACGCGGGGTCTCGGACGGCGACGGAGAGGGCGTGCGGGCGCCCATCGGCCGGGTGGCGAGGTTGGTAGGCCAGAATGTAGTAGTGGTTGGACTCCAAGGCCGTCCGCCCCAAGGGGGCGGCGGCGTCATTGGTGTTGTCGACCACCCGTCCCCCGGAAGGGGAGGCCATCAGGACCAGGGAATCGTGGGCCGCCCGCCGGGCGGCCGCCACGGCGCCGACATCCAGGCCGTACACGTCGTCGAGGGCGCGCACCTCCACATCGGTGGCCGAGTCATCCTGGAGGAGGCCGCGCGTCTCTACCGCGTGGAGGGTGAACCCCTTGCTGGCGGCGAAGACCCCGAGCTCCCGGAACGCGGGAGAGAGGTCGTAGGTGAAGGCCTCGTTGAGGCTGGGGCGGGAGGGCCACCGCTTCTCCAGCAGATAGAAGAACTCCAAGCCCGGAATGGTGGTGAACCCCTCCCCCAGATAGAGGAAGGTCTTCCGCCCGGGCAGGCCCGCCGTAAACTCCAGCACGGCGCGCATCGCTTCGATGCTGCCCAGGTACTCGTTGCGGAGCTCGAGGCAGTGGCCCCGCACGGTGGCGAGGGCCGCCTGGTAACTGCGGGTGGACATCACCATCTCCTGCACCATCCGGTTCTTGCTTACCCGGCTCAGGGCTCCGGATCCCGGCGGCGTGTAAGCGCGGAGGAAGACCTTCACCTTCTCCGGGTCCGCCGTCCACGGCACCAGCGTCTTCAAGGAGGGCTGGGCGCCGAACACCGCCACCTCGTCGCCGGCCACCAGGGCCGTGGCGAGGTAGCCCTCCAGGGCCCCGACGAGGCGCTGGTAGCGGAGCGGGTGGAGCCGGACGGCGTCCAGAAAGAGGATCACCCGCTTCCGAGTGTCGGGCTCCCGGACGGGGAGGCCGCGTTCCCGAACGAAATCGGCGAATTGCCGCCGGGCGATGGCGCTGTCGGCCACCTCGTAGAAGTGGGTGATCTCCTGGGGGACGCCGTCCTCGAGGAGAGTGAACTCCTCGCGGGGGAGGCGGACAATGGCGTTCCCCGCGGCGTCGGCGACGCGGACCGGCACCTCGACGAGCCGGACGGTCACCTGTTCGCCGAACTGGGCCGGGGCGGCCGCCGGGAGGAAGGCGAGGAGGAGCGGGAGCACGCGTTTCATTGGGGCCTCCCCTTGGTGCTGATGACCACCTTCTCCATGACGATGCTCTGAAGGGAGTCGGTGGGGTTGACCACGGCGACGGCGACCACCGAGGCGCCGGGCAGGATAGCCAATTCGGCCTTGTAGGTGAACTCCTTCCCCTTGAGCCCCTTCCAGGCGGCGTCGGGGATGCTGAACGGATGGGTCTTCCACGTCACTTCGGATCGCTCCCCGCTCTCGTCCTGCGAGACGAACCCGAACCGCAGCTCGCCCACCCAGGATCCCCCTTGGGGGAGGAGGGTGATGGAGTCGAAGGGGACGATCACGGAGACCGGGAGGGCGAAGGCCTCCTTCTGAAGGCGCCGGGGGGGGGCGAACTCCACCCGCGCACGGTGGGGGTTTTCCACCACCGGGAGGACGAGGGCGGAGATGAGGGCGTCGGAGGAGGCGCTCTCGAGCGACTTGTCCATGAACCCGCGGCGGTAGTTGACCTGGTAGGCCTTCTTGCCCTTCAGGCGCACCTCGAGCGTGTGGATGCGGTCCTCCAGGGCGCGGTTGCGCTGGTATCCCAGGAAATAGTAGTTGTCGAGGGCGGCACCCACCTTCCGCAGCCCCTTCGCGAAGTCGTTGGAGTTGATGATGGGGACGCCGCCGGTCTCCTCGGCCATGGTGGAGAGCATGTCGGTCAGGTTGTGGGCCTCGAGGGTGGTGCTCAGCTCGTAGGCCTGCGTCTTGTTCTCGGCGATCCCCTGCCCGCCCAGGGACCGGAGGCCGGACACGTCGAGGGTGAAAAAGCTCACCCCCGAGGCGTTGGCGGTGTTGATGACGCCCTTGAAGGTCGGGGTCAGGTCATTGTTCGAGGTGAAAATCATGTTGTTTTTATCGGGGTACATCGTCCGAAGATAGTCGTACAGCTCCATCCCGGGGACCTGGGGGAGGCCGCTACAGACGTACACCAGCGACTTGCGCCCCGTCACGCCCGAAAGGACCAGGAGGAAGTCCTGCAGCACCTTCAGAGTGACGGTCGTCTCGTGCCGCACCTCCTGGGCGTAGCCCGAAACGATGGCCACGGCCTGGTTGAAGGTCATCCCCTCCTCCTGGAGGCGGTCAATGACATCCACCTTGCTCTGCCGGCGCGCCGCGGCCTCGCCCGAGAGCATCTTGACCTCGTCGAGGGCCTGCAGGAGGACGGCCGCATCGGTGGTGAAAGGGGTGCGGAGGTTGAGCTTTCGGTCGAAGGTGACCACCATCCCCTGCGCGGTGCCGGTGAACCGCTCCTGGATAAACGCCTCCAACTTGTCCATCATCTGGTTGCGCTGGATGGGGTCGATGTTGAGGTTGTCGATGTAGAAGATGTATTTCTCCGCGAGCAGCTCCTGGGTGCGGGGCGGCAGGGGTTCGTCGGGCTTGGGCTGGACCACCTCCCCCATCGCGAACATCTGCACGGGGGTCCGGCCCTGCATCTCCACAAAGTGGGTGATGGTCTGAACGCGCCCGTCCTCGAGCACTTCGAAATCGTCCTTCGTCAGTCCCCGGATCTGGTTGCCCTTGCCGTCGTAAGCGGTGGCGTAGATGGAAATCAGGTGGACCTCGATCCGCTCCCCGAACTGAGCGGCGGCCGGAAGGGCCGCGAGGAAGGCCAGAGCGAGGCATAGGGCCCGGCGCACGGTCACTCCTCCTTCCGGACGACGAACGGCTTGAGAAACGCCTGCTGCTGCCGCACGTCCTCCAGCAGGGAGTTCATGAGGAGGATCAGGTTCTCGTTGGACTGGTACATCATCTGCACGATGCGCTCCAGCTCCATCTCCCGCTCCGAGGCCGCCGGCGCCGCTGCGGGGGGCGGGGGGCCGGGGGCCGGCGGCGCCTCGGGGAAGGGTTCGGCGGCCGGTTCGGGTGCGGGGGCCGGGGCGGAGGCGGGCTTCGCCTCCGCCTTGGCTCCGCCGGAAAAGCGATGGGCCAGTGAGGCGATCATCTCCTGCACCGCCCTCTGGAGGGTGTTCAGCACCCCGTCGCCGCGGATGGCGACGGCCGGGAAGCGGGTGTGTTTCCCCTCGGGATTGAGGGCCGCGTCTAGTTCCTCCATGGAGAGGATGTCGGGGAGGTCGCGCTTGTTGTACTGAAGGATGATCGGGATCTTCTCGGGGTCGAGCTGGTTGATCAGGAGGTTGTCGCGCAGGTTCTGGAACGACTCCCGGTTCGCGTCGAGGAGGGCCCGCTGAGAGTCCGCCACGAAGACCACGCCGTCGGCCCCCTTCAGCACCAACCGGCGGGTGGCGTCGTAGAACACCTGTCCGGGAACGGTGTAGAGTTGGACCCGGATTCGGAATCCCGCCACGGTCCCCAGATCCATCGGCAGGAAGTCGAAGAAGAGGGTGCGGTCGGTCTCCGTGGACATGGAGATCATCTTTCCCTTCCCCGCCACCTTCGGGTTGCCGTGGATGTGCTCCAGGTTGGTGGTCTTCCCGCACAGCCCCGGCCCGTAATAGACCAGCTTCAGGGTAATCTCTTTGATGGATTCGTTGATGAACACCATAGGGTTATCTTAACACAGGGAGGAGGAGAACCATCTCCTCCTATAAAGAAGAAAACGGGCCCCTTTTCAGGAGGGGATCACGGAGGGCGGCGGGGGGGGCGCCTCGGAGCCGAAATCGGTCCGGATCGGCCCGTAGGTCTTTTCGTACAGTTCCAGGTTATGCCGCAGGGTTTCCAGGAACCGCTTGGCGTGGTAGGGGGTGGTCAGGATCCGGGACTTCACCCGCACCTCCGGGACCCCCGGCATCACCCGCCCGAAGTCCAGCACGAACTCGGTGGGGTTGTGGAGGATGGAGAGGAAATTGGCGTATTCCCCCTGACCGACCGCTTCTTCGACCTTGATCTGCAACTGAACGGGCTTTTTTTCTGCCATAATAAGTAATTATATCATCCGGAGGTGCCCATGCCCCGCGCCCTCGCCGCCCTCTTCCTTTTCTTTGTCGCCGGCCTCCCCGCCCAGGAGACGGGGGACGCCCTCTTCGCCCTGCGCCACGAGGGGATGAAGGACGGGATCGCCCCCCCCGCCCCCGCGGACCGGGCCATCGCCGCCTACGAGGCCGAACTGAAGGCCGACCCGAGCTCCCTGGAGAAGCGGGCCGCCCTTCTGCGCGCCCTCTATTTCCGCGCCCGCTACACCGGCGCCTCCGTGGATCAGCAGAAGGCCATCTGCTCGAGGGGCAAGGCCGCCGGAGAGAACGGCAAGGCCGCCCTCCTCAAGAAGGCGGGGCTGAAGGACTTCGGCAAGCCCGAGGCGGCCGCCGCCAAGCTCCGGGATGTGCCCGGCGCCGCGGCCCTCCTCTTCTGGGACTCCGCCCTCTGGGGGCAGTGGGCCCTCGCCTACGGCAAGATGGCCGCCGCCCGCGAGGGGGCCGCCGCCACCATCCGGGACGAGGCCGCCACCGCCATCCTCCTGGACTCCGCCTACGAGGACGCCGGCCCCCACCGGGTCCTGGGCCGGCTCCATCACCAGACCCCCAGCATCCCCTTCGTCACCGGCTGGGCCTCCAACAAGGAGGCCCTCAGGCATCTCCAGGCCGCCGTGGAGAAGGGCCCCGGGAGCCCCATGAATTGGTGGTTCTACGGAGAGCTCCTTCTCGACGAGGGGAAGACGGCCGAGGCGAAGGCCGCATTCGAGAAGGGGCTGGCCCTCGGGCTTCGCCCCGACAAGCTCACGGAGGACACCGACACCCGCCTCAACATCCAGAAGCTCCTGGCCGGGATGCCATAGGGGGCCGCGGCGCGGAGTCGCTCCGCCAGAGGCGCGATTCACGGCTTGTCGGCGGTGGCCGAGTCCAAGCGGTCCGTGACAAGAGTTCCCGCGACGCCCATCGGATCGGGCGGCGGGTCGCGCGTGGCGGCCGTCACCCGCCACTCCAACCCCTCGCCCCCGTGCGCGCGGAGGAACGACGCGTGGGAATCGCCGTGCCGGGCGGAAACCTCCGGCATGACGCTGCCGCCCTGGAGGAGGAGCCATCGCGGCGCCACGCGGCCATTGGATCAGGAGGCGCTCGGTCAGAGGATGGAGATCTCTTCTCGGTCCGTTGACGCCGGGGAGGATGGGATTTCCGCCGCGGCGCGCTGGACCGACAGGAGCCCCTCCCGCTCCCCTTCCAGCAGGTCCAGCACCTCCCCCAGGGCGCGGCCCTCCTCGGCGCTGAGGTACACCCACTGGGTGGCCCGCGCGACGGCGCTGAAGAGCAGGCGCCTCCGCGAGGGGGCGCGGAGCCATCCCAATGCGTCCCGCGTGAGGGCGGGCAGGCACACGCAGTCGAAGGTGAGCCCCTTGGCGCTGTGGAGCCCCACCACCTTGGGGGCATCGGAGTCGAATCGGATCCAGGTGGCCCCGGTGGCGCGCACCTCGGGCGGAGGGGGAAGCGCTTTTTCGACCTCCACGCCCCGCTCCTCCAGCGCCTCGGCGATCCGCTCCACCGCTCCGCCGTTCGACGCCAGAATGCCCACGCGCTGGTTCAGCCCCCGCCGCCGCCGGACCACCTCCGCCAGCCGATCCATCTCGGCTCCGAACGAAGGCGCCAGAAACAGGAGCGGCCGCTCGCGCACCTTCTGCCCCGCGCACCCCTGGGCCCGGTACCGCTTCCGCTCCGCCGGGTCTTCGATGAACCGGGCGGCCAGGGCGGCCACGGCGGGACTGTTGCGATAGGCCCCCAGCATTTCCACCGCCCCGCTCGGGATCCCCAGCGCCGCGCGGATGGCGTCGAGGGACGGGCGATCGTCGTAGACCTGCTGGTGGGGGTCGGCGAAGACCGTCACGTGGAGGGCGATGCGCCGCAGGATGGCGTAGGCCTCGAGGGGCAGGTCCTGCCCCTCGTCCACCAGGGCGAACTCCAGCGGCTCCCCCGGGAAGCCCTGCCGCTCGATGAACTCCAAGACCTCTCGCCGAACGGCGTCAAAGGACGGGCGCCGGGGGCGGCCCCGCCCCGGCGCGCGCCCCCGGCAATGGACCGCGTGGAAGTCGTGGCACCAGGCGTCGAAGGTGCAGACCGACCCGGGCGGCAGGTCCAGCACGTCCAGGGCGGAGCGGATATAGTCCCGCAGGACGTTGGTGAAGAGGAAGATGCGGAACGGCCGGGCCCCGAAGCGCGCCGTCCGGCGGAGGTGCTCGGCCCGGTGGACCAGCACCTGGGTCTTGCCCGAACCCGGGAATCCCACCACCAGGCGGTTTCGGTCGGGAGGCGCCGATACCATGGCCAATTGGACGGAGGTGAGCTCCACCCGGGGGACCAGCCATCCCGCCCCCCCGCCGCGGCCGGCCCGGACCGCCGGCGGGTCGGGCAGGCGGTAGCGGAGGTCGTCCCCGGCCGGCGCAGGAAGCGGGGGTGGCGGGGCGCTGGCCGCCTTCCCGGCGCTCCCCGCGTGCGGCAGGGGCGGCGGAGAGGTCGCATACTGGCGCCGAGGCCGAATGCGGATCGAGGCGGAGGGTTGCGACGCCGGGGGCGCCATGGCGCGGGGGCGGTCCCAGGTGGCCGCCTCCCACCGTTCGGCGAAGTGGCGGCGCAGCCGGCTCCATGCGAACCCCAGCCACTGGGCCCAGGTCCCCCGGACCATTCCGTCATCCACCTCCCCCAGCCGGCCGGCCTCCATTTTGATGTACTCGAACCAGAGGTGGAGCATTTCAGTTCACCACGTTCCGGAGCTCCCGCAGGACGGGGCGGGCGGCGTCCGGGCCGGCGGAAACGGCCCTCGCTTTCCGCCGCCGCTCCCGCTCCGCCTCCACCGCCTCCCGGATGCCTGGGTCGCCCAGCTCCTCCGCGTTCTGCCCGTGCCAGTGAAGCTCCCACTCGTCCATCCCGGTGAGGGGGCCGGCCAGGCGATAGGCGGTCTCGAAGGCCTTCCGGGCCTCGTCCGTCCGCCCGAGGCCCTGCAGGATCAGACCCCGCACGGTCTGCATGGGCGCGCAGCCCGGTTCGCGCTGGACGGCCCGGTCAATCGCCTCGAGCCCCCGCACATACTCCTTGTTCCGCAGGTGGACGAGCGCGAGGTTGAAGAGGGGCCCCCCGAATCGCGGGTCCGCCTCGGCGGCTTCGAGATAAGCCCGCTCCTGCCGCTCCGCGTCCCCCATCATCCCGTAGTAGATCCCCTGTTTGTTCAGGATTTCGCTGTCGGGCCGTCCGTGGAGGCGCAAGGCGGTGGAGAGAAACTCCTGCGCCTTCTCCAGGTGCCGCAGTTCCGCGTACCAATCGGCCAGCTTCACCAGCTCATCCCTGTCTCCGGGCGCCGGGCCGCCCTTCCGCCGGAGCTCTTCCTCCGCCTCCTCGATCTTCAGGCGGGTGGCCCCGGGGTTGAGGACGTTGCACAGGGGGTTCTCCACCGTCACCTCGAACCGCTCCTCCGGCCGCCCCGCCAAGTGGGCACTCACCTCGAACTCGGCGTTGGGCCCCAGGCGGTACACCACTTCTATGGGATCGCCGGCCCGGGCGGATTCCTTCAGCTCCCAGGTGGAGTTAAAGACGGTCTGCCCGCCCGGCTGGGTCGTCACTTCCATCCGGAGCCGCCGGACATCGCGCGGCACTTCCAGCGCCTCCGCCGCGGTGAAGCTCCCGTCCGGCGGGAAGGGCAGCGGGCTCCCCGCGGGGACGAGCACGCACGGACGCCCCCCCTCGGTGACCAGGGCGATGTCGTCGGAGACCACGGGCCGGATGAACGGCCTGCCCGTCACCTCCAGCCACCAGGCGTGCCACGCCGCCCCGTAGCTCACCGCAAGCTGGGCGTCCAGCGGGTCGTCGAAGGTCCATAGCTTCGCCGACGGGAAGAACCGCGCCACCGCCGAGCGCACCTGGGGAATGAGGGTGCTGCCGCCGACGAGGAGGACGGCCCCCAGGTCGTGCGGACGCATGCCGGCCCGGTCGAGCGCGTCCCGGACGGGGGCGAAGATGGACTGCGTCAGCCGGAACTCCGATTCCTTCAGGTAGAGCGACTCCGGGTCGAGGAACGGAACGAGCAGGGCCTCCCACCGGAGGGCGGAGAGGCGGGGGCGGGACAGGGTGAGCGTCCGGCCGTCGAGGGCGCAGGCGACGGGCGGCTGCCGGGACTCGAGAGCGTTCCGGACCTCCCCCCCGTAGCGGCCGAACTTCACGAGCCGGTCGGTCTCGCGGCAGAGGGCGATCTTGAGCGCCTCCGCCGTCCCCAGCAACTGAGGCTCCAGCCCCTTCTTCTTCTGGCTCCAGGTGAGGTCGCGCGGGTGCAGTCCCGCCTCGGCCAGGAGATCGGGAAGGAGGACCTCGTGGACGATGGCGGCGTCCAGGTCCCCGCCGCCCAGCCGGTGGTATCGGGAGGTCATCCGGAGGGCCCCCTCGAATCCGTTGTCCGAGCCGCGCGCCGTCTCGATGACGGAGACGTCGCAGGTGCCGCCGCCGAAGTCCAACACCAGCAGACGGCGGGGCAGGGCCATGTCCTTCCCGAACGGGGCCGTCTGGAGAAAATGCAGGAGCGCCGCGGTCGGCTCGTCCAGGAGGTCCCAGGGTTTCAGGTTCAGCCCCGCCGCGGCGGCGGCTTTCAGCGTGTCGGCCCGCTGGTTGAGCTGGAACGAGGCCGGCACCGTCACCACCACCCGGTCGGCCTCCCCGCCGGCCGCTTGCCACAGGAACTCCAGCACGTGCCCGGCGATCTTCCACGGCCGGTCGTGCGTCGTCGGCGCACGGGGGTAGCTCTTGCGCAGGCCCATCTCGTTCTTGGTCTCGTAAAAGAGCGACTTCTCCATCTGCAGGCCCGCCTCCCGCGGGCTTGCCCGGAGGCGCTTGGCCCCCTCCCCCACCCACTGCTCCCCGGAAGGGAGCAGGGCCACCACCGAGGGGACGAGGGGGCTGGTATAGAGGCCGTCCGGCGTGGGCTGGTCCAATTCCAGCGTTCGGATGCTCGGCCCGCCGCCCCCGGGCGCCCGCACCTCGGTGATCGCGGAGTTGGTGGTCCCCAGATCGATGCCCAGGACCCGCCGGTCCCGGTCCGCCTTCACTCGGTCGAAGATTCCGCTCATATCGCCTCCTTGATGAGCTCCGCCGGCCTCAGGACGGCCTGTTCCCGTCCCCACCCCCCACACCGCCCCAAGACCGGCAGAGGCCTTTGTTGACGAAATACCGCCGCCAGGCCGTCCCGGCACCCGAAGGGGTCCGGGTGCGCCAAGAACTCCCACCCCTCCCGGCGAGGGCCTGGCGCTTGACCCGCTCCTTCGCCGCGGCTGGGATTTTCTGTTGGAACCCCCGGGAGGCGCCGGCCCTTCGAGCGTTGCTTGCCGGAGATCGCCCCAGGCCCCACCCCACGATGCTTGTCATGACCGGCGCGACCCGGTGTTTCTTTTCGGCAAGATTGAGGTTCATCGTTGGGTTCCCTCCTGCTCTCCTATCGGACTGGTGACCTTCACCCTTCACGATGAGGACCGGTGATGGACATCCTGTGTCCTTTCGGCCGGTTGAGTTTTCAAGGAAAAAGAACTGCTCCCCCGGTCCGCCCCTCCCTGGCCGGGGCAAGCGGACGCTTCGCCGGGCCGCACCAAAACGAAGTTTGCGCCGTCGGGGGCTTTGGAGCGCTCTTTTTTCCGGGTTTATTCGGTCTCCCGGTGAGATTCGGCCCCGACCGCAAGGGTTCCCCGGATCGGCCCATCCTTGGCCGCCCCGCCCTCCGCAGCGGACCGCTGGGAGCATCAAGACGCGCCGGGTCCCGCCGACCCTTGCGTGGAGCCGCCCCCGGAAGACAGACCAGGCCGAGCAGGGACCTGCGCCATATCGCCGGCATCGCCCACGCCAATCGAAGATAGCCCGGTCAACCCCACCAAAGAGAAGAACCTCACCAACATGCGCTCCTCCACGGCCGACATCGCCATCAATTTGGCCCCCCCAGTTCGGATGACCCTCGACCGGTTCGTGGACTACATCCACGAGGACGAACTGCTGGAGGTCACCCCCAAGGCCCAGCGGAGGCGCAAGCGCCTCCTGGACCCCAAGGAGCGCAAGCGCGCCCAGAAGATGGCCGACGACGGCTCCCCCGCGGGGCCGTAGGGCCGGCCGGATGACGATGGTGCCTCCCTGCACTTCCAGCTCCCCCTCATCGGACCGACCGGCCTCCCGGCCCCGGCGAAGCATACGCGCGCTGCATGGCCATGATAGGTCCGAACCTCCACATGGTTTTCGGCGGGCACCCATCCCCGACGGCCTCGCCGTGATACGCCGAATGGAAAGGGACTGCCGATCGCCGGTTGTATCCTCGTTCCGGCGTTCCGCGCCCCCCGCCCTCGCCGCTTGAAAGTACCGATGCACGCCCGCGCCGTAGGCCATGGACCTCCACGCCGAAGCCGAAGGGACGGTTTGCCGCCAATCTTCCGCGGGTAATATACTGCCGCGGCATGGAATTGGAGCGGCCCACCTGGCCATCCGGACCTGATCAAGCGGATCCGCTTCGTTTGGACCCTCGCCGCCCGCCTGGCCCCGCCCGATTGCCCCCGCGGCGTGCGCCAAAACCGTTCCATCGAGGAGGCGAATCGGGAGAGGGAGGAGTGGAGCCGGAAGCGGACGGAGACGAAGCGGAAGGACTCCACCGACACCGCGCGCGAAAAGGCCTAACGCCGAACTCCCAACGGCGTTGCCAAGAGCCAACACCGGCGTCCCCCCGGGCCGCCCTTACAATTTCATTTTTTCCCACACCTCGCCGGGGTTGAGGGAGACGACTTTGGAACACCCCGGCTCGTCCATGGTGACCCCGATGAGGGTGGAGGCGGTCTCCATGGTGCGGCGGTTGTGGGTGATGAGGATGACCTGGATCTCCTTCTTGAGGCGGCCCACCAGCTCCAGGAACCGTTCCACATTGGCGTCGTCGAGGGCGGCATCCCCCTCGTCGAGAATGAGGAACGGCGACGGAGAAACGGAGAACAGGGCGATGAGGAAGGCCATGGAGGCCAGCGCCCGCTCGCCTCCGGAGAGGAGGAGGACGTGCTGGGTCCGTTTCCCCGGCGGCTGAGCGAACAGCTCAATGCCCGCCTCGAGAGGGTTGGCGTCGTCCATCATCCGCACCTCGGCCACGCCGCCGCCGAAGAGGTATTGAAAATACTTCTGGAAGTTCTGGTTGACCTTGACGAAGGTGTCGGTGAAGCGCTCCAGCGCGGTGGTCTCCAGCTCCTTGAGGGTTTCGCGCAACGAGGCGATCGACTTTTCTAGGTCGTCCTTCTGCGTCGTGATGTAGGCGAGCTTCTGCTCCACCTCGGAGTATTCCTGCTCCGCCAGGATGTTGACGGCGCCGAAGCGCTCCTTCTTGGCCCGCAGCTCCCGGATCTGCTCCTCCACCCCCTCCTCGTCGCAGACCGGGCACTCCTCGAGGGCGAGGCCGAGGGCCTCGCGGCACGCCGCGGAAGCGTCCTCCCGCTGGGCAACGAGGACCTCGCGCCGAGTTATGGCCTGATGGACCTCTTCCATGACCGCCTCCAGCTTCGCCCGCCGCTCCCGGACGGCCGCGGCCCACTCCTTCAGCGCCTCCTGGGCCACGGCGATGTCGGCGGCCCGCTCCATGAGGGCGGCGTTGGCGGTCTGGAGCTTCTCCTCCAGCCCGACCAGCTCGCCGTGGATCTGCTTCGCCCGCTCCATCCCCTCCGCGGCCGCGGCCCGCAAGGCCCCCTCCTCCTCCCCCAGTTTGCCATGCCGCTCCCGCACCGTCTCCAGGGCTTCGGTCTGCCGCCGCTCCTCGTCCCGCAGGCGCTCCCAAGCAAAGACGCGCCGCTGAAAGGCAGCCGCCTCCTCCCCCAAGCGGGCGGCCAGGGCGTTGCGTTCCGTCTCGGCCCGCTCGGCCGCTTCGCGGGCGGCCTGCAGCTCCCGCCGGGTCGCCGCCTCCTCTTCCATGGCGGTCTGGAGGGCCCGCCGGCTCTCCTCGAGGGCGCCCGCAAGGGCGTCGCGGTCGGCAGCGGCCCGACCGGCCCGCCCCTCCAGCTCCTCCCGCCGCTCGCGGGAGTTCCTCTGCTGGGTCTGGGTTTCGGCCAGTTCGCGGTCGGCCGTCCCGAGGTCCCGGAGGGCCCCGTCGCGCTCATCGCGCAGGGCAGCGGCCCGCGCCTCGGTCTCTCGGAGGGCGAGACGGTGCCGCTCAGCCTCGTTCTCCCGCTCCGTCCGGGCCCGCCCGAGGGCCTCCATCTCCTGGGTGAGGCGCTGGACCCGCAGGGACGACCCCAGGACTCCCACCCGCGAATAGGGGGGGAGGCCGATGAGAGCGCCGTGCGCCACGCGGCCGGAGGCGTCGAAGAAGGTGAGGAGGGGGTGCCGCTCCGCCAGGGGCAGGAGGCGCTCCGGGTCCCGAACGTAGTAGACGGACGGGAGGCTCCCCCGCAGCCATCCGGGGGCGGCCGGGTCCAACGGCAAGAGGTCGGCCAGCGGCGTGGCCCCCTCGACGGGATCCACCGGGGTGGCCACGGGGCGCCAATAGAGGCCGGGCCCCGGCGGGGCGGCCCCCGCTTCCAGGGGGAGGGCGCTGGCCAGATCGTCCAGGAGAAAGTCCACCACCGCCTCCCACTCCAGCGGCGGCTTGACGGCCCCCGCCAGGGTGCCCCGGTCCGCGGAATAATGTTCCAGGGCTCGCTTCTCCATTTCACACTCGCCCTGCTTGCGGTTGAGGTCGGCCTCCAGGGCGGCCTTCTCCCGCTCCGCCGCCTCCAACGCCTCCGCCAGCCCCTGCCGGCGGTCAAGGGCCTCTTGCAGGCGGGCGGAGAGGGCGTCGAGGGCCTCTTTCTTCCCGGTCTGGTGGCGGGCCAGCTCGTCCAGGCGGACCTGGAGGGCCTCCTCGCGCTGGGCGAAGGTGCGCGCCTCGGCCGTCAGCCGCCCGACTTCCTCCTCCAGCTTCCGGTGGCGTTCCTCCTGCAGGGCCTGGACCGTGGCCCGCTCTTGGCGCTTCTGGAGGGCCTCCCGCTCGCCGCTCCGGGCCGCCTCCACTCGCGCCGAGGCCTCCAAGAGCGCCTGCTGGGCCCGTTCGGCCTGCTCCCGCGCGGCGGCCAGGGCCCGCTCCCCCTCCTCCCGCTCCCGCACCGAGGCCTCCAGCTGCTCGGCGGCGGCCCGGAGGGCGGCCTCCAGTTCCGCGGCCTGCCGGGCGAGGGTCTCCCGCTCCGCGCCGATGGCCTCCAGCCGGGCGGCGGCCGAACGGGCCTGCTCCTCGAGCGCGGCGAGGAGGACCTTGCGTTTTTCGGCCTCGGTTTGGGACGCGTAGAACTCCTCCTGGGAGCGCTTCTGCGCCTCCAGCAGGGAGGCCAGCTTGAGCTCTTTCTCCTGGGTCTCGGCCTCCAGCTCGGAGATGGCCTTGAGCAGCTCGGCCTGGACCGCCTGCCGCTCCAACAGCACCGCCCCCACCGCCTCCAGGTCCCGCGCGAAGCGGTCCCGCCCCTGCCCGAAGTGCTTCCGAAGCAGCTCGCGCTCCTCATCCACCATCTTGAGGAACGCGCGGGCGCGCCCCGCCTGGATCTTGAGCGACCGCGCCTGGCTCTCCTGCTCCTTGAGGATGCCGGAAACGATCTCCAGGTTCTTCTCCGCCTCGTCCAGTTTCAGCAGGGTCTGGCGCCGCTTTTCGCGGAAACGGAGGATGCCGGCGCTCTCCTCGATGAGGAGCCGCTTCTCCGCCGGGCGCATGGTGAGGACGCTCTCGATGCGCCCCTGGCCGATGATGGAGTAGGAATTGATGTTGAGGCCGGCGGAGTTGAGGAGGTCGAGGAGGTCGCGCAGGCGGACCGTCTTGTCGTTGACCTGGTAGACGCTCTCGCCCGTGGGGACCACCCGCCGGGTGATGGAGAGCTTCTCCTTTTCCGATCCGGTGGCCTTGGGGGCGTTGAGGACGAGGGTCACCTCGGCCAGACCGTAGGGCTTGCGCTTGGCGGTTCCGGCGAAGATGACCTCGGCCATGTTCTGGGACCGGATCTGGGAGGGGGCCTGCTCCCCCAGCACCCACTGAATGGCATCGCAGATGTTGCTCTTGCCGCAACCGTTGGGGCCGACGACGCAGGTGAGGTCCTCGTGGAGCTTGATCGCCGTCCGCATGGCAAACGATTTGAAGCCGTTGACGACGATCTCGCTGATGTGGGTCTTCTCGGACATGCGGCCTATTATATAGAAATAAACGAAATGGTCAATCGTAAAATAATATAGGAATCGCGGCGCCCGCCACATCGGCCTTGGAGTAGAATATTCTCATGCGCGCGGAAGTCGTTCTGCCCGGTTGGGCCCTGTTCTTTTCAGAGTGGGAAGTGAAGGACGAGGCCCCGCTGGCCGAGCCCCTCATCGCCGGGGCTCTGGAGCGGCTTCGGGGCGAGTTCGCCGGCCGGGAGATTTCCGCCGACCCCGTCGTCCAGGCGGTGCGGAAGCTCTTCCGCGCCGCGGGGACCGATCCCACCCGTTACCGTCCCTCGTTCGAGGCCCTCGCCCGTCGGATGTTCAAGGGGGAGCCCTTCCCTCGCATCCATCCCGCCGTGGACCTGGCCAATGTCCTTTCCCTGCAGTGGCACGTCCCCTGCTGCGTGGCCGACCGGGACAAGGTCGTTCCCCCCGTCCGAATGCGCGTGGGCGCCCCCTCCGAGACGGTGGAGAGCCTGCGCGGACCCTTCTCCTTGGAAGGCAAGCCGCTCCTGGAGGACGCGAACGGCGTCTACAGCACCCCCATCACCGACAGCCGCCGGGCCTCCGTGGGGCCCGGGGTGCGGCGCGCCTTGTTCGTGGCCTATGTTCCGGAGGAGGCGTTCGACGGCGGCCGGGCGGAGGCGGAAATGGCGGAGTGGCTCGCCCGGGCCCCTCAACTGGGCCGGGGACAATAGATCGGCAGCGCGCCCCGGCAGGCCTCGATCTCGACGGGCAGCGTTCCCATGGCGTCGCCGTCCAACTGCCATCGCACTTCCTGAGGCCCCTCGATCCGGATCTTCCGCACCGCCCGGTGGGTGACGCCCGGCCGCCCCAGGAGCGAACCGCGGGCCAGGTGCGGGTAGTGCGGAAGCAGCTCGCGCCACGACCGCGCGGCGAAGACCACCAGCCCCAGGGCGCCGTCGAAGGGGTCCGCTCCGGGGATCAGCACATAGCGACCGGCGTAATGGGAGACGTTGGAGACGGCCACATAGCCCGCCTCCAGCCGTTCGCCGTCGGCCGTGACGGAGAGGAGGGGGAACTTGTAGGTCAACAGCAGGCGGGCCGCCGTGGGATAGAACGAGGCGCGCCCCAGAACCTTCTTGGCCGGAATGGAGATGGCGGCCATCAGCTCGGCGTCCACCCCGGCCCCGCACATGAAGAAGAACCAGCGGCCGTTGGCCCGGCCGCCGTCCATCCGGCGGACCACCCCCTCCAGGATCAGGTCGGCCGCCTTTTCCGGGTTCAACGGGATGCCCAGGGAGCGGGCCAGGACATTGGAGGTTCCGACGGGCAGGACGAGCAAGGGGATCTCCCCGCCCACCAGCGCCTCCCCCACCTCCCGGATGGAACCGTCTCCCCCCATCACGGCGACGAAGGACATCCCGGCGTCGGCCGCGGCGGACGCCAGGACCGTCGCATCCCCGGGCCCCCGGGTGGCCACGATCTCCGCCTCCGCTCCGAGGACCTTGAGCCGCGCCCCGAGGCGGCGGGCCAGGGCGGACTTGTCGGTGCGGCCGGAGGTGGGGTTGAAGATGAGAATTCCGGGGGGCATTTGCTCATTTTAACAAAAAGTCCCTTCGACGAAGGCCAAGGACGCCACTCCCCGTCCGGTCCAAGGCCCCCGGCTTGTTCTTGAGCCCGTCGGCTGCGTCGTCGATGCGCAAGAAGTAGTGGTGTGTGCAGCCCGCGGAGATACCCTTGCAGGGACTTCCGCTCCCGCAGATCC
The DNA here is from genome assembly GCA_964603505.1 of uncultured Holophagales bacterium. Classification (GTDB taxonomy): domain Bacteria; phylum Acidobacteriota; class Thermoanaerobaculia; order UBA2201; family UBA2201; genus UBA2201. The sequence goes on from CAZRVT010000018.1 coordinate 30,983, forward strand.
GCACCTAAGGATGCCTCGTCCGGGGCGGCATAGGGCCGCACCCCGGGACGGAGACAACCAAAAGCCCCCCCATGCAGGGGGGCGGGGAAAACACGGGAGCGAACGGGCGTCAGGGCCGGCTGACGGGACGGATGTGGCCTGTGTCGGCGGGGGGCGCCGTGAGGTCGCCCAAGAAGCCGGAGTTGAGAATCTCCTTGGGCTTGAGGTCCTTGGGATTGGTGTTCATGGAGCCGGTATAATTCTGCACGAAGGCCAGGACGCCCATGTCGGCCGGAGGCCAGGAAGGATCGAGGAGGAAATCGACCGTGAAGGTCTGCTGCTGGCCGGGGTCGGTCACGGTGACCTGCTCCGTCAGCAGAGAGGCGCGGACCACCTGGGGGTAGAAGATGTTGTCGGTCCCGTACTTGGAGGTGAGGCCGCGCTGGTACAGGAGGACGGTGATGAGGTTGACCGTGCCCGAGGCCGGCGCGATGGAAGCGTCGAGCGTCACGGTCACGGTCAGCGTCCCGGCCAGGGAGCTCTCGTCGAACGAGGAACCGATGGCTACGGAAAGGGGCGCGGCCACCGCCATCCGGTCCGTCACCCCCTGGTTGTTCTGCAGCTTGCAGGCGGCGTTGTCGTTGCCCATGAACCAGTCGTACATGCAATGGTTGTTGTCGCCCTTGCAGGAGCTGCCGGAGCCCCAGGCCCCAACCTTCTCGATGACGCCGTCCACATAGGTGTAGGGGGTGCCCTGCATCTTGTACTGCTTGTAGCGGAGCATGTAGGAGTCCTGCTCGACATCGCCCGACCAAATGATCGTGTTGACTTGACCGGGAGGGTACTCTCCTTGGATACGCTCGAAGGTGTGCCACGCACACCGGCAGTAGGTGCACCACTCCTCGCCGATCGTCTCCAGGAAGACCTGCCGCTGGGCGGCCATGAGGGCCGGCGCGAGGATCAGGAACAGCACAAGCAGTTTTTTCATACACACTCCTTTCCGGCCCCATTCTACACGGTCCCGGCGCCGAGGACAAGGGGCAGCCGGCCGCTGGAGGCCCTTGAATTTAATTTCACATGGAGTATAATAGGGGGCCGGTTTGGGGAGTCGTCCAACGGCAGGACATACGGCTCTGGACCGTAGTATCGGGGTTCGAATCCCTGCTCCCCAGCCATTCTTTTCTTCCTTTGTAAATATGGAAAGCTTACAGCGCCCGTTGGGCGCTGTTTTGGCGTTTGGCCGTCGGATGGATCGAAGAGCACGCTCTTCCCCTTTTCCGGCCAATGCCAAGCCCTTCCGGCTTGCACTTTCCATAGGTCGGACCACTTGCTAGGGTGCGAGAATTCGAATTTATCAGCGGGGTTGGGATTCCGGGAGGCGAGATGATGGAACCCACCCGCCTGCGGCGGGTTCGAATCCCTGCTTGTTCCCGTTGCACGCGGCCGCTCCCCGATGGGGCGCGTGTGATTCGGTGGCGGCTGCGTGGCCTTAGGATGTCGTGCGTGGGACGATCGACCCTTGGAAAAACCAGATGCGCTTGCCTCTCTATCGTCCGGCGCGGTTGCGCCTTTGCGCCACTGCGCTTCAGCGCTCTTTCCCTGAACGCTTCACTCTGGACGGCCGCTATTGAATATACCCCAACGCCCTCAACTGCTTTTCGTGCTCCGGGGTCATGGTGATCTTGGAAACCGGGGCGCCGAGGTTGGGGCGGGCGTTTCGCCACTCGTCCAACGCTTTCCGATACCGGCGGACCTTTTCGATCTCTGCCGCGGCAAGGTTCGTTTTCTCGCGCGGATCGGCCTGCAGGTCGTAGAGTTCCTCCCCCTCCGGCCGGGTGGTGAGAATATATTTCCACCGGCGCGTGCGGAGGGCGTATCGGAGGTTGCCGTATTGGGCGAAGAGGGTGTCGCCGCGGAAGGCGGGGTCCCGCAGGTCGCTTCCCTCCATCCGGACCCTGGGCGCGATGCCGGCGAGCGAGAGCAGCGTCGGGGCGAGGTCCACCAGACCCACCATCTTCTCCTCCACGCGGCCGGAAGGGATGCCGGGGCCGGCCAGGATCAGGGGCACTCGGAGCAGTTCGTCGTAGAGATGGTTGCGGTGGAGAAGGCCGCCGTGGTCGCCGAACTCCTCGCCGTGGTCGGCGGTGACCGCCACCACGGCCCGGTCCAGGAAGCCCGCGGCCCTGAGGGCGTCGAAGAACCGGCGCAGGGTGTCGTCGGCGAACCGGATGCCGCCGTCGTATTGCGCCTGGAGGAAGTCCATGTCCCCCGGCTGAAGGTCGCGCCAGGCGGTGTTGGCGACGGGGAGGAGCGCCTCCGAGGTGGGTTCGATGGCGTGCGGAAAGGCGCCGAACATCGTCCGATAGGGCTCGGGGGGTTGGTAAGGGGAGTGAACCGAATAGGTGTGGAGGAACGCGAAGATGGGGGCGCCGGAGGCCTGATGGCGGCGCACCATCGCGAGGAGCTTCGCCGTCCCGCCCTCGACGCCCTCCCCCGCGTCGTCGAACTCCACGAACCCCCGGTCGAACCCGTAGGCCCGGGCCATCTGCCCGCCGTCGGTGACCCCCAGGGTGACATAGCCGTTCGCCTTGAGGATCTCGGGCAGGAGAACGGCCCGCGTGGGGACCACTTCCTGCTTGTTCTCCCCCTCGGCGGCGCGGTACTCGATGCGGTGGGTCTCCTGGTAGAGGGAGGAGAGCATCGTGGCATGCGAGGGGGTGGTCCCGTGGGTGTTGCAGAAGGCGTTGGCGAACCGGGTCCCCCGGGCGGCCAGTTCCTTCAGGAACGGGCTGGTGTCCCTGCCGTATCCGTAGGCGCTCAGGTGATCGGGCCGGCAGGCGTCGAGGGAGATGAGCAGAAGGTGCGGGGGCAGCGCCGGCATGGAGGGGGCGGGCGGAGGCTCCTCCACGCAGGCGAACAGAAGGGCGAGGAGGAGAAGGAGCGCCGAGGAATGGAACGGGCGGGACCTCAACGCGGGCCGCCCTCCTTCGGATGAAGTTGAACGGCCTTGCCCTTGTTCCATTCCACCACGCGGAACCCGCCCCCGTCCTCGGCCAGGTAGAGCTTGCCGCCGAGGGGGCGGATGCGGTTGGCCATGTAGACGGTCGGGATGGCGCCGCGCTCGACCGGCTTTCCATCCCTGTCCAGTTCATAGAGATGGAATCCGGCCTTTCCCTCGGCCGTGCAAAGCATGCCGCCGCTCAGTTCCGCGTCATGGACCCCGTCGGCGGAAGCGAGGTGGGTGATGCGCTCCGGCCGTTCCGGGTCTCGGATGTCGAACAGGTCCAGCCCCCCCTTTCCAAGGGCCACGGCCATCCGCGTCCCCTCGAGGGAGAGGCGCCGGGCCTCGCCCAAGGTGCCGAACCCGCCGAGCGGCTTCCCCTGCGCGCTCATTCGCAGCAGGCCATCGGTCCCGCAGACCGCCAGGATCGAATCGCCCGACCGCGCCAACCCCCGGCAATGCCCCGTCGTGGGGATGCGCGCAATCTCTTTTCCGTCCTTGTAGAACCCCACGCCCAGCGTCCCTTCCGCCACGATGAGGACGCCGCTCGCGAGCAGGGCGTCCATGGCGGCGCCTCTCGTGTCGGCTTGGAGCTTCGCCTCGCGAGTGGCGAGGTCCACCCGGAACACCCCCTCGGGCCCGACCGAGGCCAGCACGGCCCCGGGGACGGAGGTGAGGGCGTTGACGGAGTCGGGAAGGACGACCGCCCCCGTCCGCTCCAGGGCGCCGCCCTTCCATTCCCAGAAGACCACCCCGGCTTCGGTCCCCGCCAGGACCCGCGGGCCGTCCACGGCCACGTCGTAGGTCCGCTTCTCCAGCGGAGCGGTGAGCTGAGCGGCCAGGAACAGCGAGAGCAGGATGGTCATCATAAAATAATTGTAACACTCCCCGTTTATTGTAGCTGGCGGGGGGCTGTGCTACCATGACCCCCGACATGTCCCCCTGGTCTCCGACGCCGGCCCCGTTCGTCCGGTCCCACCCGCGCGGAACGGGCGGTCCCGACCGAGACCGCCGGTGAGTTTTCACCTCGCTCCGGCCCTCCTGGTGCTGTCCGCCACCCTGGCCCTCCCGGCGGCCGGGCCGCGGACCGCCCCAGTGGAGGAGGGGGTGCGGGTTATCATGAGCGACGCCCTCGAACTCTACATCCAGGCCTATCCCCGGCCGGGCGAGGGATGGATCGACCTGACCGCCCGGATCACGGGCGGCATGAGCCGGTGGCGGGAAGTGAAGAAGCTCAACGGCGACAAGGAGACCCTGCGGCGGGACCTCCGCATCGCTTTCCCGCTGGCGTGGGTGCGCCCCTCCCTCAAGGCCGCGGCGTTGAAGGCGTTCTTCCCAAAAGACGCCTTCCGCACCGACGGCTGGCACCATGTCCTCGACCGCGAGACCCTCTGGCATGCCGCCGTCTGGTTCACCGGCGACGGGAAGAACTACCGGGCCATCCGGGAGTATAACGACCTGCCGACCCTCGAGGTGGAGCGCGGCCAGACGGTGGTCATCCCTCTCCATCTACTGTGGAAGGGCATGGCCCGGCATTTGAAGGCCCTCCCCGCCCTGCCGACTCCCGGATCCGAACCCGAGCCGGAATCCAAACCGGAGGCCCCCGGCGAACCTTTGAGCACGCCGGCGGATCAGCACCCCGTCGGGTCCGGGGCGCCTGCTCCACGGCCCGGCCCCCCTGCGCAACCGCCTGCCGCCGCCCCCGTGACGCCCCCCACCGCTCCAGGCCCTTCGGCCGCGGCTGAAGCGCCCGCCCCCGCCCCTCCGCCATCCCCGCCGGCTCCCGCCACGGTCCCGGCGACGCCTCCCCCCACCGAGGGGGAGTCCCTCCCCTCGGGCCGCTCGTTCCTCCAGGTCCTCTCGCGTCAGGGCTCGGGGATGCAGCTCGAATACCGCGACGGGGTGGCGGTGTACCGGTTGAAGAAGGGGGAGGCCCTCTACTCGGCCGTGGTCATGCGCTTCACCGGCGTCGACGAGGTGGAGGAGGTGCTCCGCATCGCCGACGAGATCGCCAGGCTCTCGGGCATCGGGGACGTCACGAAGATCCCGGCCGGGTTCCCCGTGAAGATCCCCCGCGACCTCCTTCTGCCGCAGTACCTCCCCCGGGACTCCGCCGAGCGGCGACAGTGGGAGGCCGAGCAGAAGGCCCTGGAGGAGGCGGAGGTGAAGGTGGAGGCCCCCAAGCTCGAAGGGATCCATATCATCCTCGACGCCGGGCACGGGGGCCGCGACACCGGGGCGGTGGCGGGGGGGCTGTGGGAGAGCACTTATGTTTACGATATCTACATCCGGCTCCACAACCTCCTGCTGGAACGCACCAAGGCCAGCGTCCTCCCTCTGGTGCAGGACAACAAGAGCCGGTTCACCGTGGTCCCCAGCGACCGTCTGCCCCAGCACCGCCGCCACTCGCTTCTCACCGATCCGCCCCAGGCCCTGGGAGATCCCCAGACGGGCGTCAATATGCGGTGGAAGATGGCCAACCAGAACATGGCGGAGCTGCGGCGCAGGGGGGTCCCGCCGGAGAACGTCGTCTTTCTCTCCATCCACGCCGACGCCCTCCACCCTTCCGTGCGGGGCACCACCATCTACATCCCCGGCTCGGCATATTGCAAGGCCTCCTCCCGCAAGGAGGCCGTGCGCGCCGAGGCTCTCTCGAAGGCGCTGGCCGAGGAGACCATCGACGCCCTTTACCGGGCGGGCGTCCCCATCCACCCCTACCAGCCCATCCGCAACCGGATCATCCGCACCCGCTCCTACTGGCTCCCGGCGGTCCTGAAGATGAATCACGTCCCCACCAAGATGCTGGTGGAGGTGGCCAACCTCAACAACCCGAAGGACCGCGAGGCGGTGGCGACCCAGGCCTTCCGCCAGACCTTTGCCGAGTCGCTGGTGGAGGCCCTCGTCGCGTTCTACGCCGCCAAGGAGCAGGCGGCCGGCCCCGCCGGCACGCCGGAGCGGGCCCGGGCCCGCCGCTGATCCCCGATGCCGTCCCCTCCGCCGCGGGCCGTCCTCGGCCTCCACGCCTTCACGCACAACAGCGCCGCGGCGCTATGCGTCGGCGGTCGGCCGGTGGCGTTCGCCGAGGAGGAGCGGTTCTCGCGGCGAAAAGGGGACCCGGCCTTTCCGGAGGCGGCCATCCGCTTCTGTCTCGCCTCGGCGGGGGTCGCCCCCTCCGAGGTGGACGCGGTGGCGGTGCCCTTCCGACCCCGCGTCGGAGCCGCGGCCCGTCTGGCCTACCTGGTTCGCCGCCCTTCGGCCTTCCTCCCCCGCGCCTTCAACCTGGTCCGCAAGGGATGGCGGCTGGAGCGCCTGGGGCCGTCCCTGGCCGCTCTGGGAGTCCGGGCGGCCGTCCGGTATGAAGACCACTACGCATGCCACGCCCGGGCCGTGTTCGCGGCCTCCCCCTTCGAACGGGCCGCGGTGCTGGTCCTCGACGGCGTGGCGGAGCGGTGGACGGGGGCCGTCTTCCGCGCCGTGCGGCGCGGCGGCCCGGTCCTCGAACCCGTCGCCCGCTTCCCCTTCCCCCACTCCCTCGGCCTCGTCTACGCCGCGGTCACGGCGCACCTGGGGTTCACCCCCAACCGCGAGGAGGGAAAGGTGCTGGCCATGGCCGCGCTGGGGGACGGACGGTTCGACGGGGCGTTTGCTCCCTTCTGCCGCGTGGACGAGGGGGTGCCGCGCGTGGAGCAGGCCGCCTTCGACTTCGCCGGCCGGTGGACCACCGCCCGGTTCGAGCGGGTCTTCGGGCCCCGTCGGCGGCCCGGCGGCCCCTTCCGTCCGGAGCACTTCGCCCTGGCCCGGGCCATGCAGGCCGCGGTGGAGAAATGCGCCCTCGAACTCGCCCATCGGGCCCTGCGCGCCTGCGACGCCGAGGACCTCTGCGTCGCGGGCGGACTCGCGCTCAACCCCGCCCTCAACGAGGCCCTGGCGCGGCGGTCGGGGTGCGCCCGCTTTTACGCGTTCCCGCCCGGAGGAGACGCCGGAACCGCCCTCGGGGCGGCGCTGGCCCCGGCTGCCGATCCCGCCTGGTCTCTTCCGCACCCGTTCCTGGGCTCCCCCTGCGTCCCCGGCGCGGCCGGCCGCCCGGTTCTGGCCGTGGGACCCGCGGCCGTCGAACGGGCGGCCGATCTCCTGGTGGGCGGCGCCCTGGTGGCGGTGTGCCGGGGCCGCGCGGAGATGGGGCCGCGGGCGCTGGGGCACCGCTCCATCCTGGCCGATCCCCGGCGGCCCGAAGTGAAGGAGCGGATCAACGGAGGGGTGAAACATCGCGAGCCGTTCCAGCCCTTCGCCCCGGCGGCTCTCGCCGCCCGGCGCCCGGACCTCTTCGCCGGCGTGGAGGCGAGCCCGTTCATGCTCCGCGCCTTCCTCCTGCCGGAGCGGGCGCGGGAGGTCATCCCGGCGGTCGTCCACGCCGACGGGACCAGCCGCGTGCAAACGGTGGAGCCCGGCGACGCCTCCGGCCTGGCTCCCCTGCTCGAGGCCTTCGAGCGGCGCACGGGACTGCCGGTCCTGTTGAACACTTCCCTTAATCTCCAGGGGGAGCCCCTGGCCGATTCGGCGGAGGACGCCATCGCGGTCTTCGAGCGCGGCGGCCTGGACGCCCTCTGGCTGGAGGATGCGCTCCTCGGAAGGGCCGACCGGTGAGGCGGCCCGCCCTCCTGCTGGCCGTCCTGCTGGCCGCGATCGATATCGCGGGTCTGGCCCCGTCGGTCCACGTCCACGACGCCGGGGAGTTGACCGCCGCGGCGTGGACCCTGGGGATCGGCCATCCACCGGGGGCGCCGCTCTACATGCTCCTTCAGAAGGGCTTCATGCTCCTGGTCCCGCTCGGCCACATCGCCTGGCGCGCCAACCTGTTCTCCGCGTTCTGCGCCGTCGGGGCGTTCCTCCTGTTCGAGATGCTGGCCTTCGCCCTCACGAAGCGGGAATGGCGGTCCGCCTTCAGCGCTCTGGCCTTCGCCCTTTCGTGCACCTTCCGGTCGCAAGCGGTGATGGCGGAGGTGTACGCCCTTCAGGCGGCGCTCCTCGCCGGGTTCCTGCTCGCCTTGGTCCGGGGAGCGGAGGCGGGGCGCCCGGCGCGCCTGCCCGCCCTGCTGTGGGGCCTGCTCCTGGCCTGCCACATGGGGCTGGCGCTGGTGACGCCGCTGGTGTGGCTCGTCCTGGTCCGCCCCGCGGGAAAGGGGTGGAGCGCATGGTGGCGCGCGGCACTCCCCATCGGGCTCTGGATGGCGGGCCCGCTCCTTCTCTATCTTTACCTGCCCCTGCGCTCGCTCGCGGACCCCGCCGTGGATTGGGGCGACCCCGAGACCCTGCGGAATTTCTGGTGGCACTTCACCAACCGGCAGGTGCGGGGGCGGATGCTCTCCCTGCCCCCGGACGCGTATCTGCGCCGGGCGGCGGAATACGGGATGATCCTGGTCAAGAACCTCCACCTCCTCCTGCCGTTCGCGGCGCTGGGGGCCTGGAGGGGCCGGAAGGAGCATCGCCGCCTGCTCCTGGTCCTCGGGGCGGTCTGGGCCATGGACGCCGCCTTCGTGGTCCTGATGGACACCGCTCCGCTCGGGTCGGAGGCCTACGCAATCCCGTCGGCCCTCGTAGGGAGCGTAATGGCGGTCCTCGGCCTCGGCGCCCTGCGTCGGTCCGGATGGGCGGCCGTCCCGGCGGCGGCCGCGGCCGTCTCCGCCGCGCTCTGTTTCTCGGTCAACGACCTGGGCCGCAACTTCCTCGTCCGCGACACGGCGGAGGCGCTCCTCCAGCAGGCCCCCCGCGGCGCCGTCCTCTTCACGCAGGAGGACAACACCACCAACCCCTTGGCCTATCTCGTGGAGGTGGAGGGGGCCCGGCGCGACCTGGAGCTCTACGATCGGCAGGGGCACTACTTCCGCCCCCTCTATCGGGAGCCGTTGTTCCTCGTGCCTCCCGGTGAACTTCCGAAATACCGGAAGATGGCGGAGGCGCCGGTGGTGCGGGCGGCGTTGCGAGAAGGCCGAGCGGTGGTCTATTCCTCTCCCTTTCTGGACTATCGGCCGGAGGGGTGGGCGTTGGTCCCTTCAGGCCAGGCGGCCAGGGCAACGCTGGGGGAAGCACGTCAGAACCCGGCGGAATCAGGCCCGGTTCCCCGCATCGCGGGGGTGCGACGGTTGGATTGGATGAGCCGGCAGATGGTGGCGGAGGCGGGCATCCGAAGTGCCCACGCCGAGTGGCTGAACGGGGACGGGGAGCGGGCCAGGGCCGCACTGGACACCGTTGCGCCTCTTGCGGACATCCCCGAACAGCATCTGCGGATCGCCCAGCTCCGGCTCCATTTGCAGGATCCGCAACGAGCGGCTGGGGAGGCCCGTCGAGCGCTGGCGGAGGCACCCGCCCTGGCCCCCGCCTGGAGCGTCCTGGGATACGCGCTGATGAAGCAGGGGAAGACCGAGGAGGCGGAGCGGGCCCTGCGGCGCGCCCTGGAGTTGGACCCCTCCCTGCCCCAACCCCACGCGGCATTGGGGACCCTCGCCGCGCAGCGGGGCGATTACGCGGCGGCGGCCGCGGCTTTCGCCCGCTCCCTGGAGCTGGACCCCGGCCGGCCCGAGGTGGAGGGCATGATGCGGAAGGCCGGCGTCTGCGCCGCCGTCCAGGCCGCGCCGGTGGAGAGCGTTTCCATTCCCGACCTGCGACGCCTTCTGATCGACGCCGCCGCGTGCGGTTTCCCGGAGTGCGTGCGCGAGTGGTTGGGATCGGACGCCGGGCTGGCCGGGGACAGGCGCGAGCTGGCCGAGGCCTACCTCCGGGCCGCGGCGGCCGTGCGGTCCCCAGGCGGGAACAAAGCCCGATAGGGAGCGGTTTCCCCCTTCGCATGGAACCGCCCCGCCGGGAAGCCCCGACCCCTGTCGAAGAGGTCATCCGCACCTGCCCCACCTGCGGGCACGCGCTGGTGGAGCGCCGGTGCAAGCTCGTCTGCCCGGCCGAGGGGTGCGGCTACTACCTGTCCTGCGCCGACTACTACTGATTCAACAGAACCGGAGGGCGGCGGCCCATACGGTCAGACCGCCCAGCGCGACCGTCAGGCGCGCGGCCGCCCCCCACCGTTCCCGCCACAACGCCGCGCCCGCCAACCCCAGCCCCCCCCACGACAGGAAGAACAGCCACGGGTCCGGGTCCCGCAGAGGCGGGCCGGATGGCTCTCCCAGACCGGACAGGATCTCTCGATAGGGCTGGACGATCCAGCGCGTCCCCTGGACGGAACGCCGAAGGCGGTCCTCCAACTCGAAGGCCAGGCCGGGGTCCCGGGCGCGCTGTCCGGCCGCGAGGGCGGCCAACGCCTCGGCGGCGGCGCGGGACCATGGGTTGAGGGGAGCGTAGAACCCGATGGCCGATTGGTATTCCCGCGCGGCCTCCAGCGTCTTGCCGGCGGCTTGGAAGTTCTTTCCGGCTCCGTAATGGCGGTGGGCCCGCCACAGGAGGGAACCGTGCGCCAGGAACAGGAAAAGCGCCGCTCCCGCAGCGATGAAGGCGAGAGGGCGGCGCGACGCATCCATGAAACCGGAGCGATCGAAACCTACGGACAGGTCGCGCGGGTCTTGTCGTCGGCAGCCATGCCGCAGAGGCCGGCGGCGTTCCAGGTCCGGGCCCCGCCCGTGCCGAACCCCGGGTGCCCCGCCGTCGTCC
>CAZRVT010000019.1:0-27833 GCA_964603505.1 uncultured Holophagales bacterium
GGCCTCGTAAAAGTATGCGCCGATCGGCTCGTAAAATAACACGCCGCTGGACAAGGATTGGCTGGAATTGGCTTTTAGTGCCCCTAAATAACTTGACTTTTTAGCCCCCGTTCGGTATACTTCATCGCAATGAGAACCAGGTCTAATTGCCGCTCGGAAATGCGCATTATTTCACAAGTTGCGCTCCTCCTGGCCTTCGCCTTCCTTCCCGCCTCCGGGTTCGCCCAGTCGAACGACGACTGCCTCGGCTGCCACGCCGAAAAGGACATCGTGGCGGAGCGGGGCCGGGCCCGCGTCTCGGTGTATGTCGATGCCAGGGTGCTGGCCGGCTCCATCCACAAGGACCTGGATTGCGTCAACTGTCATGCCGACCTGCGGGACCTGGAGATGCCCCACCAGAAGCCGGCCCCGGTGGACTGCGGCGCATGCCACGAGGAGGCGGCCAAGCTCCAGCATGAGAGCCTGCACGGCCGGGCCGCCGCCAAGGGGGACCCCCTGGCCCCCTCCTGCTCGACCTGCCACGGCACCCACGGCATCCAGGCGGTCAAGGCCCCCGAATCGCCCGTTTCCGCCATCAAGATCCCCTATCTGTGCGGCCAGTGCCACAAGGAGGGTTCGCCGGTTCAGCTCCAGCGGGACATTCCGCAGGACCACATCATCGAGAACTACTCCGAGTCCATCCACGGCGAGGGGCTGTTGAAGAAGGGGCTGATCGTGGCGGCTACCTGCATCTCCTGCCACACTTCCCACCACATGCTCCCCCCGGCCGATCCCCGCTCCAGCATCGCCCGCAAGAACATCGCCGCCACCTGCACCGTCTGCCACGCCCAGATCGAGGCCGTCCACCGCAAGGTGGTCGAAGGGCAGCTCTGGGAGCGGGAGGCGCATGTCCTCCCCGCCTGTGTGGACTGCCACCAGCCCCACAAGGTGCGCAAGGTCTTCTACGAACAGGGGATGGCCGACCAGGACTGTCTCACCTGCCACGCCAAGCCCGGCCTGAAAGCGAAGGACGGCCGCGACATGACCGTGGCCCACGGGGACCTCACCTCCTCCCGCCACGCCAAGGTCGCCTGCGCCCAGTGCCACAGCCAGGTGAGCCCCTCCCGCGTCCGCGCCTGCGAGACCATCCGGGACAAGGTCAACTGCGGCGCCTGCCACGCCGAAGTGCAGAGCCAGTACCTGGGGAGCCAGCACGGCCGCCTCTTCCTCGCCAAGGACCCCAACGCCCCCACCTGCACCGAGTGCCACGGCGACCACCGCGTGCTGGGGCGGCGCGATCCGGCCTCCCCGATCTTCGCCATCAACATCCCCAACCTCTGCGGGCGGTGCCACCGCGAGGGGGAGAAGGCGGCGGCGCGCTACAAGGGGACTCAGAAGGACATCGTCAACCACTACACCGAATCCATTCACGGCAAGGGACTCCTCAAGAGCGGCCTCACCGTCACCGCCACCTGCACCGATTGCCACACCTCGCACCACGAGCTTCCGGCCGCCGACGCCGGTTCGAGCGTGAACCGGTCCAACATCGCCCTCACCTGCGCCCGGTGCCACCACGGCATCTACGACAAGTTCCAGGCCAGCATCCACTCCCCCCTCGTCTCCAAGTCCGACCAGAAGCTCCCCGAGTGCAGCGACTGCCACTCCTCCCACTCCATCGTCCGCACCGACAAGGACGATTTCAAGCTGGACATCATGGAGAAGTGCGGGAAGTGCCACGAGGGGATCGCCAAGACCTATTTCGACACCTACCACGGGAAGGTGGCCCAGCTGGGCTACACCAAGACCGCCAAGTGCTACGACTGCCACGGCGCCCACGACATCCTTCCCCCCACCCACGCCGCCTCCCACCTCTCCCGGCAGAACGTGGTGGCCACCTGCCGGAAGTGCCACCCCGGGGCCACCCGGAAGTTCGCCGGGTACCTCACCCACGCCACCCACCACGACCCCAAGAAGTACCCCTGGCTCTTCTACACCTTCTGGGGGATGACGGGGCTTCTTGTCGTCACCTTCACCCTCTCCGGCATCCACACCCTCCTCTGGCTGCCCCGGGCGCTTCAGATGCACCGGAAGCACAAGCGGGAGGCCGGGACCGGCGACACGCGCCTCTTCCAGCGCTTCACCCGCCTCGAGCGCACCCTGCATATCCTTATGGTCATCTCCTTCATCTCCCTGGCCCTCTCGGGGATGACCCTCAAGTTTTCCTACACCTCCTGGTCGGTGGCCGTGGCGAGGTTCATGGGCGGGTTCGAGTCGGCCGGCTCCGTCCACCGGTTCGGCGCCGTCCTCCTCTTCGGGCTCTTCGCCGTCCACCTGTGGGATCTCACCTTCAAGAAGCGGAAGGAGTACGGCTCCTGGAAGGCGCTCCTTTTCGGCCCTAACACGATGCTCCCCACCTGGCGGGACGTCCGGGATGTGGTCGGCAACCTCGGCTGGTTCGTGGGGCTGAAGCCCCGTCCGAAGTACGGCCGCTGGACCTACTGGGAGAAGTTCGACTACTTCGCCGTGTTCTGGGGCGTCTTCGTGATCGGGTTCTCCGGGCTGCTGCTCTGGTTCTCGGAGTTTTTCACCCGGCTCTTTCCCGGTTGGCTGATCAACGTCGCGACCATCGTCCACTCCGACGAGGCGCTGCTGGCGGCCGGGTTCATCTTCACCGTCCACTTCTTCAACACCCACCTGCGCCCCGAGAAGTTCCCCATGGATACGGTGGTCTTCACCGGCCGCATGACGGTGGAGGAGCTGAAGGAGGACAAGCCCGAGGAATACGAGCGCCTCGTCGCCTCCGGAGAGCTGGAGAAGCACATCGTCGAACCGCTCCCCGAGGTGGTGGTGAAGGTCATCCGGGCCTTCGCCTGGACCGCCCTGGGCGCGGGGTTCTTCGTCGTGGTCTGGATCCTCTACGCGATGCTGTTCGCTTACAAATGAGCCGCGCCGCCGTCCGTCGACGGGACGAACGGGCGCCGCATATTCCGAATCGACAGGGGGGCTCCATGAAGCGTTTCGCCATCGTGTTCCTGTTCCTGGCCGCGGCCGCGCCGGCCGCCGGCCCGACCAACGACGACTGCCTCGGCTGCCACGGCATGGAGGGGATCGAGGGGGTCACCGCCCGCGGCAAGAAGATGAACCTCCTGGTGGCCGCCGACGCCCTGCAGGGGTCGGTCCACGAGTCCTTCGCCTGCACCGACTGCCACGCCGGGGCCAAGGACTGGACCGACGCCCCCCACAACGGCGGCCAGCCCCTCGACCTGGCCTGCTCCGCCTGCCACGAGGACGTGCAGAAGATCTACGAAGCGCAGGACGTCCACGGGGCGGCCCACGCGCGGCGGGACCCCATGGCCCCCTACTGCAACGGCTGCCACGGCGGCCATCGGATCCTCCCCCTCTCCTCCCCGGAGTCGGCGATGGCCCGGCAGAACCAGGCCGACACCTGCGGGAAGTGCCACGGCAGCGAGGAGATCAACAAACAGGCCGACATCGCCAAGCGGAACCTGATCGCCCGCTACAAGTCCAGCGTCCACTGGAAGGCCATCCAGATGGGCCGCCCCGGCGCCTCCTGCACCGACTGCCACGGGTTCCACTCCATCCTCTCCTCCGAGCGGCCCGAGTCCACCGTCTCCATGGTGGGGGTGGTCTCCGTGTGCCTCAAGTGCCATCCCAACGAGGCGCGGGCCTTCCGCGAGGGGGCCCACGCCCGGGCCCTCTTCCACGGCAACCACGATGTCCCCACCTGCACCACCTGCCACGGCGACCACGATATGGCCTCCCTGCGCGTCCGCACGGGCGACGCCAAGCAGTGGGCCGCCACCCAGGTGTGCATCTGGTGCCACAGCAACGAGCGGATGATGGCCCGCTACGGCCTCAACACCGACCCGGTGGAGAGCTATCTCAAGGACTTCCACGGCCTCACCGCCCGCGGCACGGCCGGCGCCTCCGCCACCTGCGCCGACTGCCACGAGGCGCACCACTCCCTCCCCTCGTCCCATCCGCAGTCCCGGATGAACATCTCCAACCGGGGCACCGCCTGCGGCGAGTGCCACGGCCAGGTGAGCCAGTCCTTCGCCATGGCCTTCTCCCACAAGAAGGCGATGCAGTACACCGGGGCGAGGATCGAGGGGATCGTCCGGGTGGCCTACATCCTCATCATCCTCGGCTCGGTGGCGGGGATGCTGGCCCACAACTTCCTGCAATGGATCTGGGCGGTGCGCCGCAAGCACGCGGAGCAGCGCGAGCAGAGGCACATCCGCCGGATGACGCGGTTCGAGCTGGTCGCCCATTTCGTCCTCTTCGTCACCTTCGCCGGGCTGGTGGTGACGGGCTTCGCCCTCAAGTTCCCCGAGGCGTTCTGGAGCCAGTGGCTCTTCTCCCTCGGGATGACCGAGGCGGTGCGCGCCTTCCTCCACCGGACCTTCGCCGTCTTCATGTCCATCGACTTCTTCATCTTCCTTGCCTATTTGACGATCGCGCGCCGCGGGAAGAAAGTGCTCAAGGAAATGCTCCCCTGGCCGATCAAGAAGGAGATCGGCGAACTCGTCTCCACCATGAAGTTCTACCTGGGCCTCCGGAAGGAGCGCCCGCGCTACGGCGTCTTCAACTACGCCGAGAAGTTCGAGTTCTGGGCCCTGGTGTGGGGCACCCTCATCATGGCTGCCACCGGCTTCGTCCTCTGGTTCCCCAAGGCCCTCCCCGCCTCGTGGCCGTCCTGGGTCATGACGGTGTCGCGCATCATCCACTATTACGAAGCCCTGTTGGCCACCCTGGCCATCCTCATCTGGCACGGCTGGCACACCATCTTCCACCCTGACGAGTACCCCATGAGCACCACCTGGCTCACGGGCTACATCACCGAGGAGGAGGCCCGCCACAAGTACACGGACGAGGCGATGCAGGCCATGCTGCCCAAGGAGAAGAAAGAAGACGCTTAGCGGCGCCGCGGCGTAAATGCGCAACGGCGCAGCAGCGTAGGGGCGGACCCATGCGTCCGCCCAGTAGTTTGTAGATCGTAGTTCGTGAAAACAATGCCGCCCGGGACCTTCAGCCGGGCGGCTTCGCTTTCTTGGCCGGGGATACAATGGCAGGGCGTTACTATGCCTGCGGCTCCACGATCAAAGTCATGCCAGAGACTTGGATCACTTTGACTTTTTGGCTAGGATAGATCCGGATATTCGGATTGGACGCTTTGGCCTGCCACAACTCGCCATAAACGAAAACGACTGCCGCCGGGGGGGCGCAAGCAGAAGCCAGCTCCTTAACTTCGCGCACGGTACCCTCTTTGCCGATGATCCCCGGAGGATCAACCTCAATCTTATTCTGGAGGGCCTCATGCCCGGCCCATTTTCTGAACAGATTTCCAATCAAGCCAAGCCACATTTCACCCAGACCCAGAAAAAGAACCAGAATAGCTATGACGATTACAAACCAGGTGTCCATGCATCGCTCCGAACTCTCTACTCCGAACTCCGAACTGCGTCCCGACAGCGTCGGGACGCTACTTGAGCCACGGCGACCACGCCGGCTGGGTATTATTCCCCTCGGTCGTCAACTGCTTCACCTCTCCGCCGTCCAGGTTCATCGTGTAGATCTGGAACCTGCCCGACCGGTCGGAGGCGAAGAGGATGCGGCGGCCGTCGGGGCTGAAGCCCGGGCTCTCGTTGCCTCCCGCGCTCGTCAGGCGGACGCGCCCGCCGCCGAGGAGGTCCTGCAGGTAGATCTGGAACTTGTTTCCCTCCTTGGAGCAGTAGGCCAGCAGGCGGCCGTCGGGGGAGAGGCGGGGCTCGGCATTATACCCCCCCTCCTCGGTGATCCGGCGGGCGTCGAGGCCGCGCGGGTCGGCCAGGAAGACCTGGGGGGCCCCCGAGCGGTCGGAGGTGAAGACCAGGGCGTTTCCGGCGGGGGCGAAGGCGGGGTCGGTGTCGATGCCCCGTGAGAACGTGAGGCGCTCGGCCGCCCCCGAGGCGAGGTCGAGGCGGTAGAGGTCGATGTTGCCGTCGGGCCCGGTTCCGGCAAAGACGAGGGCGCCGCCGTCCGGGCTGGCGGCGGGGGCGGTGGCGGCCTTGAGCCCGGGGGGGACGAGCCGGCGGACCCGCCCCTCCAGCCACTGCAGGGCCATCAGCGAGGGCTGGCCGTAGAGATAGGAGGAGTAGTACAGCGTCTTCCCGTCGGGCGACCAGGCGGGGGAGAAGCTGATGGACTTGTGGAGGGTGAGGGGTTGGGGGTTCCCGCCGTCGGCGTCCATCACCCAGATCTCCTTGGCCCCGCTCCGATCGCTGACGAAGGCGATCTTGGTCAGCGAGAGCCCCTTCTGCCCCGTGAGGTAGAGCACCAGTTCGTCGGCCAGCGTATGCGCCATGGTGGGGAGGGCCCCCGGGTCCCCTCGGTAGCTCTTGGAGAGGATGACCTTCTTCGACTTCACCTCGTAGAGGTTGTGCCGCAGGACCAGCGCCGCCCCGGAGGGCTCGACGGCCGTGGAGAGGTAGAAGTCCACCCCCGCCCCCTTCAGCGCTTCGAAGGACTTCATGGGATCGCCGCCCGTGGGGACCCCGGTCTCTATGAGCGTGAACGCGCCGGAGGCGAGGAGGTCCTCGCGCAGGGTCTGGTTCCACAGCGGCCGGTCGGGGAGCGGCAGGAACGAAAAGTTGAGCTTCACGATCCCGGGGGTCTTCAGTTCCAGGTACAGGTCGTCCTGCTGGGCCGGCGCGAAGGCCGCCAGGAGGCAGCTACTCAAACCTAAGATGGACGCCCAGTTCGTTTTCATTGTATTCGAAGGGGAGCGGCGGCAGGGGGTTGGACGAGAGGACGGCCCGCAGCGCCGCGCGGTCGAAGGCCGCCTGGCCGGAGGGGCGCTCCACCTCCGCCGAGAGGATGCGCCCGCTCTTGGCGACGGTGAAGCGCACCACGCACCCCGTCCCCGGGGGGGCGGGGGGGCGGTACCAGTTGGCGGAGAGCCGGTTCAGCATCTGGGAGACATAGTAGTCGAAGGGGAAGTAGGCAGCGTCGATCCCGGCCACCGAGGCGCCTTGCACCGACAGGCCGCCGGCGGCGCCGTTTGCGGTCGAGGGCGTGGCGGCTGCGGCGGCCGGCGGCGCCGCGGGTTCCGTGGAGGCGGGGGCGGTGGGGGTGGCCTTCTTCGGGGGTTTCGAGGGGGGGAGCTTCTTCGCCGGCGCGGGGGCCGGCGGTTTCGCGGCCGCGGGGGGGGCGGGGGAGGCCGGCCTGGCCCGGGGAAGGGGGGGCGCCACGCGGATGGTGATGGTGCGCCCGGAGGTGAAGCTCGTGCGCGGGCGTACCAAGGGTCCGAGGGCCAGAAAAATCACGGCCAGCAGGTGGACCCCGAGGGAGACCCCCACCGTCCACGGGGTGAAGAGGCGGTGCTCCATCATTTCTCCTCGCGCGTTACCAAACCGATGGCCTCGGCGCCCGCCTCGTCCAAGACGTCGAGGACGCGCACCACGCTGCCGTAGGGCACCCCCTCGTCGGCCCGCAGGTAGACCGCCTGCCCCTTGCGCCCCGCGAGCCAGGCCGGGAGGCGCCGCTGGAGCTCCAGGAGGGGGAGCGCCTGCTGGTCCATGAAGATCTGCCCCCGCTTGTCGATGGTGATGACCAGGGGTTGCGCCGGCTGCGCCGGCAAAGAACCCGCCTGGGAGGCGGGGATCTGCACCTGGATGCCGGAAAGCAGCAGCGGGGCGGTGATCATGAAGATGATGAGGAGCACGAGGATGACGTCCACCAGGGGGGTGACGTTGATCTCGGAGAAGCCGGCATCGAAGTCGTCGCCCGCCGCCATGCTATATCCTCCAGGTGAGGAGGTTCTGCACCTCGAGGATGAACTCATCCTGCTCTTCCTTCATCCCGCGCAGGCGCGTCATGTAGTGGTTGAACCCGATCAGGGCGGGGATGGCCGCCCCGAGGCCGGCGGCGGTGTTGATGAGGGCTTCGGAGATGCCCGGGGCCACGGTGGCCAGGTTGGCGCTCCCGGCGATGCCGATCTGGCGGAAGGCGTTCATGATGCCCCAGACGGTGCCGAAGAGGCCGATGAACGGGGTGGCCGAGGCGGTGGTGGCGAGGAAGGGGAGGCCGAAGCGCAACTCCCGCAGGGCGCCCATCCCAGTGCGCTCCAGTTCCCGGCGGAGGTTGTCGGGATGGAGGATGCGGTGGTTGACGGGGTCGGCGTGGAACTGCCGTTCCAGCTCCGTGAAAGCGGCCAGAAACATGGCGGCCAGGGGGGAGCCGCGGAACCGCACGGCCTGGTCCTTGATGTCGAAGAGGCGCTCGCACTTCCGGAAGCGCTCCAGGAAGCGGCGGTTGAGGGTGCGGGCGCGGCGGATTTGCGCCGCCTTGGCGGCCATCACCACCCACGACAGGACGGAGAAGCCGAGCAGGACGATCAGGACGAGCTTGCCGATGAAGCCCGTCTCGTGCCAGAACACTTGCCAGACCTGGTTCATACGCGGTTACCTTACCATACGGCCCCCGAGGGGTCAATATTACGAACACGCCGCGCGGGAACCGGGCGGGGCACCCAGGATGCATGCCTTGGGGCGGGAGAGGGGGCCGACCGCTCCCGTGAACGATAGACACAAAAAAAGCGTCCCCGCCGGAGGCGGGGACGCCGGGGGAAGCGAAGGAGGGGGTGCCTATTTGATCGTGAGATCGTCGCGGCGGTTCTGCTTGCGCCCCTCGTTGGTCTTGTTGTCGAACTTCGGGGCGGTCTCGCCCAGGCCCTCGGTGGAGATGCGGTCGGCGGCGACGCCCTTCTTCACCAGGTAGGCCTTGGCCGCCTCGGCGCGCTTGAGGGAGAGCTTCATGTTCCAGGAGGCCGGGCCCAGGTCGCAGGTGTTCCCCGCGATGTGGAGCTTGGCGGCGGCGTACTTGGCCATGAAATCGGCCGTCTCGTCCAGCACGGGCTCGGCGTCCTTCCGGATGGAGGCCTGGTTGAGGTTGAAGAAGATCGCCTTCTCGCCGAAGAGGTGGAGATAGACGTCGCCGGCCACGGTCGGGTCGCTCTTGTAGGTGAGGACCTCCTCGCCGTCCTTGAACCCGTCGCCGTCGGTGTCGAACTTCAGCGGGTCGGTCTTGTAGGTCATGATCTCGTCGCAATCGCCCAGGCCGTCGTTGTCGGTGTCAACGGCCACGGGGTTGGTCTTGTACTTCATCACCTCGTCGAAGTCGCCGCACTTGTCCCCGTCGGTGTCGACCTTGGCGATGTCGGTGCCGAGCTCCATTTCCTTGCCGTCCACCAGGCCGTCGCCGTCGGTGTCCTTGTCGCAGCCGTCGGCCTTCACGGGGTAGCCCTTGAGGGTGGCGGGGCACAGGTCGTTGTAGTTGATCACGCCGTCGGCGTCGCCGTCGTCCTTGTAGTCGGGGACGCCGTTGCCGTTCTCGTCCAGCGGGCAGCCGCGCTCGTCCACCACCATCTTCCAGGTGGGGGAGGAGGGGGGAGTGTTCCAGCAGTAGTCGATGGACTCGCGCACCCCGTCGCCGTCGACGTCCGGCGTCAGGGCGATGACCACCGGGGGCCGCTCGGCGCCGCCGAACTGGAGGGTGAGGCCGAGGCTGTAGGCCACGCTCTGCTTGAAGAAGTCGTTGTCGGCGAAGACCTCGCGCACGTCGGCGCGCAGGCCGACCAGGTTGGAGAAGGAGTACTTAAAGCCCGCGCCCGCCTCGAAGAGGAGGTCGTCGGCCTCGTAGAGCGAGACCTGGCCGGCACCCACCATCACGAAGGGGACCAGCTTCTGCTCGGGGCGGAAGTGCCACAGGCCGCGGAGGGCGTAGATGTCGCCGTCCTCGCCCGGGGCGACCAGCTTGGACCAGTTCACCTCGAGGGAGAACTTGTCGCCCGCCATGTAGCCCATGTTGAAGCCCCAGAGGCTTCCGCCGTCCAGCTTGGCGCCGGCGACCTGGGAGAAGTCCCCGATGAAGGGCGTGATCTCGAACCCGCCCTTCCGCTCCTGCGCCATGCCGGGCAGGGAAAGCGCCAACAGAACCAGCAACGCGACCCAGTGGATTTTCCTCATTGCTCCGCTCCTTGCGTCGTTAATTTGTGAAATACCGCCCGTATAGTTTATGCGTATTCGCCAGGACTGTCAAGTGTGTGCCGGAGAATCGGGCGGAGGACTTGATTTTCGTTTATATTTCGCCTATAATCCCGGCATGGACGCCGGCATCGCCTGCCTGGACTTGGACGCGTTTTTCGTCTCCGTGGAACGGGCCAAGGACCCCTCCCTGAAGGGAAAACCCGTCATCGTGGGGGGCGATCCCGTCCGGGGCCGCGGCGTGGTCGCCTGCGCGTTGATGGGGAACCCGGCCCAAAGCCGTCGGCTTTCCGCCGGGCGGGAGAGGGCGTCCCCTCTCCCGCCAAACGGATGGAATCCGTTTGGTTCCACCCTCATCCCAAGCCGGGGCTTAACCGCCCTCGGCTTGAGGAGGCACAGGTGACCACGCCGCGGCGACAACCCCGATCAGCCATGATCGCCTGCTTGGACTTGGACGCGTTCTTCGTCTCCGTGGAGCGGGTCAAGAACCCCTCTCTTCGGGGAAGGCCGGTCATCGTGGGGGGCGATCCCGTCCGGGGCCGCGGCGTGGTCGCCTGCGCCTCCTACGAGGCGCGCGCCTTTGGCGTCCACGCCGCCATGCCCGCCGCCAGGGCGAAGCGCCTCTGCCCGCAGGCCGTCTTTCTGCGGGGCGATTTCGAGGCCTACCGCGCCGCCTCCCGCCGCGTCCGCGCCCTCGTGGAGGCGGCGGCCCCGGCCGTGGAGCAGGCCTCCATCGACGAATTTTTCCTCTCGTTCCGCGGGTGCGAGCGCCTCTACCTGGGCGACTTCTTCGGGACGCTCGCCCGCCTGCGCGACACCATCCGGCGGGAGGTGGGAATCACCGCCTCCGCCGGGCTGGCCGCCACCCGCACCACGGCCAAGATCCTCTCGAACCTCGCCAAACCCGACGGGCAGATGGCCGCCCGGCCCGGGGGGGAGGCGGCCCTCCTCGCCCCTCTGCCGGTGGAAGCCATCCCCGGCGTGGGGGAGCGGGCGAAGGAAACATTGAACGCCCTCGGCATCGCCACCGTGGGGGATTTGCAGCGGATGCCCGTCCCCCTCCTGCAGTCGGCCCTCGGCTCCTGGGGGGGCGTCCTCCGCGCCAGAGCGCTCGGGGAGGGGCCCGACGGCGAGGCCGTCGCCCCCCCGGACCGGCCGAAGAGCATCTCCGCCGAGGAGACGCTGGGCAACGACACCACGGACTTGAAGAAGCTCGACGCCGTCCTCTTCTGGCTCGTCCAGAAGGTGGCTTTCCGGGCCCGGCGGAAAGGGCTGTGGGGACGGACCCTCACGGTCAAGGTCCGCTACGCCGACTTCTCCACCGTCAGCGCCGCCCGCACCTTCGCCGCCCCCACCGCCTCGTATCGGCTCCTCGAGGCCGCGGCCCTCGAGCTCTTCCGCGCCCTTTACGCACGGCGGGTGCGCCTGCGGCTCCTCGGCGCCGAGCTCTCCCGCCTGGAGCCCGACCCGCGCCAGCTCACCCTCGACTTCTTCGGGGACCGCAAGGGCGAGATCCTCTCCCGCGCCGTGGACACGGTGCGGGAGAAGCACGGGATGTATTCCATATCGGTTGGAGCGGAGGAGGCGAGGAAGCGGAGGGCGTAGCGGCGCAACGGCGCAACGGCGCATTCCCCCGCCCGATGGAGCGCAGTGGCGGAGCGCGTCGAGAAGTAGGGGCACGGCAGGCGGTGCCCAGCAGGGGGGCAACAGCGCCCGGACTTGCTCCGCGCCTTGCGCGGGCCAGGCGCCCGGTGATTGTTACATGGGCGCCTGAACCTGCATCGTCCGCGATCATGTTCCCGATAAGGTAGAGCGGCTTCGGGCAGGTCCCAAGGGGCGCTGGGCCGGAGGGCTCGATGGGAAAAAGGGGGAGGGGGGGAGTTTTTCACAGGCGGGCCGGCCGGCCCAGCAGCGGATCGAAGATCCGTCTGCCCGGAACCGCACCAAGAAAGGGGAAATGCCCCCGCCAGGACTTGAACCTGGGACCAATTGATTATGAGTCAACTGCTCTAACCCGCTGAGCTACGGGGGCCAAACGAAGTTTGGGAATGAAAATTATAGCATGCGGCATTATTTATGAAGATATGAGCAAAAAGATATCAAAAGAGAGCTTGGTCGAGGACCTCGTCAAGGACTATCCCACCACGGTCAAGGTCTTCGCCCGCCACAAAATGCCGTGCATCGTCTGCGGGGAACCGCTATGGGGGACGGTGGGGGAGAACGCCGCGCGCTACGGCGCCAATCTGGAGGATCTTCTCCGGGACCTTCAGGCGGAGGCGGACGCTTCATTGCAAGGCTGAGGGCTGAAGGCGGAGGACAGGCAGGCCGCCCGGCGGGAAGGCAACGGGACGGCAGGGCAGGCGGTAATGTGGATCGGGATTCGGATTCGATTTACGGTTGCGATCCCAATGCCGATGCCGAACCGCCGCTGAATGATGGCCGGGCAACTTTCTGGAGCCAAGCACGGCATGCTGTGCTCCTACGCCGCTGCGCATGTGCGCTGTTGCGCGCTGCTCGCCTACCCCCGCCCCTCGCAGCCGCACTCCTCGCAACAGTGGAGGACCCCCTCGTGCTCGAGCAGCGCGACCTTGTAGTCCAGCCCGGGACCGTAGCCGCCAATGTGGTTCGAGGCGATGATCCGGTGGCAGGGGATGAAGAGGGCAACGGGGTTGCGGGCCATATACGAGCCCGCGGCCCGCGCCGCGGCCGGCCGGCCGGCCATCGCGGCCAGGTCTTTGTAGGAGACCACCCGGCCGAACTTAATCCGAGCGCAGGCAGCATACACCTTCCGCCCGAAGGGGGTGAGGGCGTCTGGCAGGTGGATGGGGACCGAAAACGTCCGGAGCGTTCCGGCGAAATAGGCCTTCAGTTCCCTCTCCGCCTTGGCCAGGTGCGGGGACTTCCCCGCCGCGCTGCCGGGCCTGATCTTTTGGGATCGGGAGAAGGAGAGCCCCACCAGGCCGTCGGGGCTCGCGGCCAGGACGAGCGGCCCCAAGGGGGAGTCCACCACGCGGAACGAGAGAGTGTCGGGATCGACGGGCTTGAAGGAAATTTTTACGGGCATGGTGGTATTATGCTTCGAATGCGCCGCCTGACGCAACTCGCCCTCCTCCTCGCGCTTGCCGCCCGTCCGGCATCGGCCGACTCCGTCATCCTCTTCATCACCGACGGCATGGGCCTCGAGCACATGAAACTGGGGCAGGACGCCGCGGGGGCCCCTTGGACCGGCTTTCCGCACTTCGCGATCGTGGACCCCACCTCCCTCTGCGGCGTCCCCGACTCCGCCGCCGCCGCCACCGCCATCGCCACGGGTCGCCGGACCGAGAACCGGCGCATCGGGACGCTGGAGGACGGCTCGCCGGTCCGCACCCTGGCCGAGGTTGTGCGGGGGCGGGGGTTCCGAGTGGGCATCGTCACCAACGACCGCCTCACCGGCGCCACGCCGGCCGCCTTCTACGCGCACGTTGCGGACCGCAAGGAGCGCGAGGCCATCGCCGGCTTCCTTTTCCGGAGCGGCTTCGAACTCTTCATCGGGGGGGGAGGGGAGTATCTGCCCCGTTTCAAGGCCGGGGGGGCGGGATACGACTACCGGACCTCCCTGGACCGCCCCCTCGGGCCCCGGGCCCTGGTCGTCCTCGACGACGAGGAGATGCCCTATCTGCTGGACGAGCCCGAGAAGGGCCGCCTTCTCCCCGCGGTCCAGCGGGCGCTGGAGCGGTTGACCCGGGACCGCCGGCCCTTTTTCCTTCTGATCGAGAGCGCCCTGGTGGACCACGCGGCGCACGAGAACGACGCCGCCCGGCTCGCGGCGGAGATGAGCGGCAACACCCGCGCCGTCGCGTCGCACCTGCAGGACTGGGTGGCGCGCCATCCGGGCACGGTCCTGGTGGCCACCGCCGACCACGAGTGCGGGGGCTTCACGGCCGCCTCCCCCTCGTTTGCCACCGACGACCACACCGACGCCCCCGTCGCCGTCCTCTCCACCCGCCCCCTGCCGCCCGACCTGGACGAGCAGTGGGAGTTGCACGGCTACCTGCTGGAGCTGATGCAGGCGCCGAGCCGCTGAACAAGAGTGCGAAAGGCCGGCCACAGCAAAGGGGAGGCCGCTTCAGAAGAAATTGCCCCCTCCCATGCCGGGTGGGGGGCTCCGAACTCCGAACGCTCAAGGCTGAACTGGGGGCCCGGGAGGGGGCTCAGACCCCCTCGATCGTCACGCGGCGGATGTCGGCCCCCAGGACCTGGAGCTTCTTCTCCATGTGCAGGTAGCCGCGGTCGAGGTGGTAGATGCGGCGCACGAGCGTGGTCCCCTCGGCGGCGAGGGCGGCCATGACGAGGCAGGCGGAGGCGCGGAGGTCGGAGGCCATCACCGGCGCTCCGGTGAGCTTCGCGCCCCCCTGGACGACGGCGGTGCGCCCCGCGAGGGCGATGTCGGCCCCCATGCGCTGGAGCTCCATGACATGCTGGAACCGGTTCTCGAAGATGGTCTCCTCCACCGTGGCCACCCCCGCCGCCTGGGTCATGGCGGCGATGTACTGCGCCTGCAGGTCGGTGGCGAAGCCGGGGTAGGGGGCGGTGGCGACGGAGCGGGCGGTGAGCCCTCCGCCGCGGACCTCGATGCGGTCGGCCCCGATCTCCATTTGCGCGCCGGCATCGGCCATCGGGTCGAGCAGGCCGGTCAAATGGGCCGGGTGCACGCCGGTCACGGCGACCCGGCTCCCCTCCAGCATGGCGCCGAGGAGGAGGTAGGTGCCCGCCTCGATGCGGTCGGGGATGACGGTGCACTCGCACCCGTTCAGCTCCTGCACCCCCTCCACGGTCAGGGTGGAGGTGCCGATGCCGCCGATGCGGGCGCCCATGGACGCGAGCATCCGGGCCAGGGCCGTCACCTCGGGCTCCTGCGCGCAGTTGCGCAGGACCGTGGTCCCCTGCGCGAGCGACGCGGCCATGAGGAGGTTCTCGGTGCCGGTGACGGTCACCTTGGGGAAGGTGTAGCGGGCCCCCTTCAGGCGGCCGGTGGAGGCGACGAGGTCGCCGTGCTCCACTTCGAGGCGGACCCCCATGTGGCGGAGGCCGGCGATGTGCATGTCCACCGGCCGGGGGCCGATGGCGCACCCGCCGGGCAGGGGGATCCTCGCCCGGCCGAACCGGGCGACGAGGGGGCCCAGGAGGAGGACCGAGGCGCGCATCCGCCGGACCAGGTCATACGGCGGATCCTGCCGCGCCACGCCGGAGGCGCGGAGGGCCAGCGCCCCGTCCTCCCAGGCGGCGGCCGCGCCGAGCCCCTGGAGGATGCACAGAAGGGTGAAGAGGTCCTGCACCTTCGGGACGTTGGTCAGGCGGACGGGAGCGGCGGTCAGAAGGGAGGCCGCCACCGCGGGGAGGGCGAAGTTTTTGGCCCCCTCGACGGCCACCTCCCCCTCCAGACGGCCGGGGCCGCGAACCTCGAAGGCGTCTAAGGCAACCACAGGGCGGTGAGGACCCGGCCGATGTCGGCGTAGTCGTTGACGACGCGGACGCGGCGGTAGCCGAGGCGGCGGGCGAAGGTCATCGCGCGGGGGGCCTGGCCGTATCCGAGCTCCAGCACCAGGCGTCCCCCCCGGGCGAGGCGCCGCTGAGCGTGGCGGATGAGGGCGAAGAGCACCTCCAGCCCCTCCCGCCCGCCGTCGAGGGCGGACCGGGGCTCGCATTGGACGTTCGCCGGAAGGAGGTGGAGGGCCTCGGTGGGGATGTAGGGGGGATTGCTGACGATGGCGTCCCAGGGGACGCGGAACTCCGGCAGGTTCTCCGCCGCGAAGAGGGGGACCGGGAGGGCGTGGGCCGCCAGGTTGCGGTGGGCCGTTCGGAGGGTGGGGATCGAGAGGTCGGAGGCGAAGACCCTCCAAGAGGGGCGCTCGCGCTTCAGGGCTGCGGCGATGGCCCCCGAGCCGGTCCCCACGTCGAGGACGCGGGCGTTGTCGGGGAGCGGCAGGGCGAGGACCTGCTCCACCAAGAGCTCCGTCTCGGGGCGGGGGATGAGGACGTCCTTGTTGACCTCGAGCCGAAGGCCCCAGAAGGTTTCGCCCCCCGTGGCGTATTGGAGGGGGTGGCCGGCTGCCACCTTCTCCACGGCGGCGCAGAAGCGTTCGTAGGCCTCGATCGGGAGAGGAGAATCGGTGCGGGCGAGGACGAAGGGGGCGGGTTTGCCCCAGGCGGCGCAGAGGACATCGAGCCCCGAGCGGTATCCGCCCAGGGATCCCGCGGCCCAGGCCAGGAGATCAGCCAGCCTGCTGGAGGGCTTCGGCCTGGTAGTGGGCGAAGAGGGGGTCGAGGAGGAGGTCGAGGTCCCCATTGAGAATGTCCTCCAGCCGGTGAGAGGAGAAGTTGATGCGGTGGTCGGTGACCCGGTTTTGCGGGAAGTTGTAGGTGCGGATCTTCTCGGAGCGGTCGCCGGTGCCCACCTGGCGCTTCCGGTCCGAGGAGATGGACTCCATCTGCTTCTGGAGCTGGATGTCGTAGAGGCGGCTCTTGAGGACCCGGAGGGCCTTCTCCTTGTTCTTGATCTGCGACCGCTCGTCCTGGCAGGAGACCACGAGCCCCGTGGGGAGGTGGGTGAGCCGGACGGCGGAGTAGGTGGTGTTGACCCCCTGCCCGCCGGGCCCGGAGGAGCAGAAGCGGTCCACGCGCAGGTCCTTCTCGTCCACGTGGACCTCCACCTCGTCGGGCTCGGGGAGGATGGCCACGGTGACGGCGCTGGTGTGGATGCGTCCCGAGGCCTCGGTGGCGGGGACGCGCTGGACCCGGTGGACGCCGCTCTCGTACTTGAGGCGCGAGTAGACGCTCGCCCCCTCGATGACGGCGATGACCTCCTTGAGTCCGCCGATGCCGGTGTAGCTGGCGTCGGTGATGTTGAGCTTCCACCGCCGCGCCTCGGCGTAACGGGCATACATGCGGAAGACCTCGGCGGCGAAGAGGGCCGCCTCCTCGCCCCCCGTCCCGGCGCGGATCTCGAGGATGATGTTCTTGGCGTCCAGGGGGTCCTTGGGGAGGAGGAGCACCTTGGCTTCGGCCGTCAGCGCCTCCTCGCGCGCCTCGAGCGCCTTGATCTCCTCTCCGGCCAGGGCCCGCAGCTCGGGGTCGCTCTCCCCGGCGGCCATGCCGCGGGCGTCCTCCAGCTGCTTCCGCACCTCCGCCAGCTCGCGGTGTTTGGCGGCGAGGGGCTCCAGCTCCTTGGCCTTTCTGGAGAGCTCGGTGATCTTCTGCGGCTGGCTGAGGACGGCCAGGGAAGCCATCTCCTCCTGGAGGCGCGCGAGCTCCGCGGCGGCGGCTTCCAACTTCTTGAGGATCACCGCGTTACTCCTTGGCGGTGGCCAGAGCCTGCTGGAGCGAGCGGATGGCCACGTCGAGCATGGCGTCGTCCGGTTCCCGGGTGGTGATGCGCTGGAGGAGCATCCCCGGGGCGGCCAGGGCGCGGCCGAACCCGGTGTGGCGGAAGGCGTGGGAGAGGCGGATGAGTTCGTAGGCCAGCCCGCCCACCAGGGGGAGGAGAAGGAGCCGCCCCCCGAACTTGGCCCAGAAGGGGGCCGCGTGGGGGATGAGGGCGAAGAGGAAGATCGAGATGACCACGACGAACAGGAGGAAGGAGGTGCCGCACCGCGGGTGGAGGGTGCTCTTGCGGCGGGCGTTCTCCACGGTCAGCTCCTCGCCGGCCTCGTAGGTGTGGACCACCTTGTGCTCCGCGCCGTGGTAGGCGAAGACGCGGCGGATGTCCTTGAACAGAGTGATGAACCCGAGGTAGAGAAAGAACAGCACCAGCCGGATGAGGCCGTCCACCACGTTGAAGGCGAAGCTGCCCTCCACCTTCAGCCACTGCGTCAGCGCCAGGGGGAGAACGACGAAGATGAGGATGCCCGTGGCCAGCGCCACGGCCAGGGAGGCCGCCACGGCCCAGGGGGAGAGGGGCTTCTCGTCCTCGTCCTCCGCGACGGAGGCCGAGAAGTTGAGGGCCTTGATCCCCAGCGCCAGGGCGTGGAAGAAGACGAAGGTCCCCCGCACGACGGGGACCTTCCACTTCTTCTCCGGTATCTTCCGGCAGTCGGTGACGATCGCCCCGTCGGGCCTGCGGACGGCCACACAATAGCCGCCCGGGGCGCGCATCATCACGCCCTCGATGACGGCCTGGCCGCCCACCACGTAGCCGAGGAGGGGCTCCTGGGCGGGCACTTAGTTCTCTTTCGGCTCCTTGGCCTTCTTCCGCTCGGCCTTGGCGGCCTTGGCCCCCGCGGCGGCCTCGGCCTTCACCTGGCTTTTCTCGAAGCGCTTCTTGAACCGCTCGACGCGGCCGGCGGTGTCCAGGAGCTTCTGCTTGCCGGTGTAGAAGGGGTGGCAGACGGAGCAGATGTCCAGGCGCAGTTCCTTCTTGGTGGACTTGGTCTTGAACTGGTTGCCGCAGGCGCAAGTCACCAGGATCTCCTGGTAGTTGGGATGGATCTTCTCCTTCATAGACACTTCTCCTTAGTTAGGAAGACCCTATTTTACCATGAAAACGGGTGTTTAGCGAGGCGCTACCCTCGGTTGAGCCGCCAGAGGGCGAGATTGAGCGCGGCGGCGAAGGTGACCCAGGCCAGGTAGGGAGCGAAGAGCAGTCCCGCCAGGGGCCGGACCCCCCAGAAGGCCCCCCCGGTGAGGAGGATGGCCAGCCAAAGGAGGGCAATCTCCACTAGGCCGGCCAGGGGGTTCTGAAGGCCGAAGAAGAGCACCGACCAGAGGGCGTTGAGGGCCAGTTGGACCCCGTAGAGGGCCAGGGCCGGGGCGACGGGGCGGGCGGCCCGCTCCCGGAACACCAGCCAGGCCGCGAGGGCCATCAGGATGTAGAGGAGGGTCCAGACGGGGCCGAATAGCCAGGAGGGGGGCGTCCAAGCCGGCTTGGCCAGGGCGGGATACCAGGTCCCCACGCTCTTGGCGGTGAAGTAGCCGCCGATCGCGGGGGCGGCGAAGGTGACGAGCAGAATGACGGCCAGGGCGATCCAGTCCTGGGGAAGACATCGCATGAGGATTCAACCTCCTCCCGGTTGGGCCCACAGGGCGGCGAGCGGGATCACGCGGACCCCCGCTCCGCCTCGCGGGCGATGGCGTTCAGCATCCCCGAAAAAATGACCTGATGGGCCGGATAGAGGGCGGCCCAGTAAAGCTGGCCGGCCAGCCCGAGCGGGTCGAAGACGGCGGTCTGCCGAAGGCGGCTCCCGGTCCCCTCGGGGACCACCTCGAACTCCAGCCAGGCCCGGCCGGGCAGGCGCATCTCGGCGGCGAGGCGGAGCCGGCGGTCGGGTTCGACGGCCTCCACCCGCCAGCAGTCCACCACATCCCCGGGCAGGAGTTGCTCGGGGTCGCGCCGGCCCCGCCGCATCCCCACCCCCCCGACCAGCAGATCGGCCCATCCCCGGAGGGTCCACAGGGCGTCGGCGTAATACCAGCCCCGGCGCCCGCCGATGCGACGGATGGGGGCGAAGGCCGCGGCGGGGGGCGCCGCCACCACCGTCTCCCGGTGGTCGGCCAGACGGGTCCCGAACCGGACCCCCGCCCAGCTCCGGTTCCCGCCCCCTGAAGCCAGGGAGTCGGACCAGCGGGTCGCGGCGAAGTGCCGTTCCTCCTCCTCCAGGGCCGCGGCGAGAGCCTCCTCCATCCCCATCGGGCGGATGGAGGGGAACAGGTCCAGCGCCGAGGGGTCGTTCACCACGCTGGCGTGCCGGATGCTGTCGATGAGGTGGCGGCCCGCCCGGGCGAAGAGGGGGGTGACGAGCCCCAGCCACAGGGCCGAAAGGCCGGGGGTGAGGACCGGGACCGGGACCATCCACCGGCGCAGCCCCCGGCGGCGGGCGTAGGCCTCCATGAGGCCCCGGTAAGAGGTGACCGTGGCCCCGCCGATCTCCACCACCCGGCTTTCCGCAAGGGGGAGGTCCGGGCCCGCCGCCAGATACGCCACCACGTCGGCGACGGCGATGGGCTGGGCCGGGACGGAGACCCACCGCGGGGTGATCATCACCGGGAGGCGCTCGACGAGAGCGCGGATCATCTCGAACGAGAGGCTGCCAGCCCCGATGACGATCGAAGCCCGGAACTCCAGGACCGGGACCCCCGCCGACCGCAACACCACGCCTACCTCCCGCCGGCTCCGGAAGTGCGGGGAGAGGGCGTCGCCGGGAGGGGCAAGCCCGCCGAGATAGACGATGCGCCCCACTCCGGCGTCCCGCGCGGCCCGGGCGAAATGCTCCGCGGCCAGGCGGTCCATCGCCTCGAAGTCCCTCTCCGCGGAGAGGGAGTGGACGAGGTAAAAGGCCGTTGCGCACCCCCGCATGGCCTCCGCCAGCCCCTCCGGCGCCAGGAGGTCGGCCGCCACGACTTCCGTGGCCGACGCCACGCGCCCCCGAAGGTATTCCGGGCGGTGGGCCAGGCACCGGAGGGGGACCCCCCGCTCCTCCAGGGCCCGGACGAGCCGCCCCCCCACGTAGCCGGTGGCGCCGGTGACGAGCAGCGGCGCCGTCACCGGAGGCTCCGGTAGGCGGCCAGGGCCCGGTTGCGGGCCGCCGCGGGGTCCACGACGGGGAGGGGGTAATCCCGGCCGAGGGTCACGCCCGCCTCGCGCAGGCGAGCGGCGGGGGCCTTCCACGGCTGGAAGAGCCAGGGCGCGGGGAGGTTGCCCAGCTCCGGGACCCACCGGCGGATGTAGGCGCCGTCGGGGTCGAACTTCGCCGCCTGCAGGGCCGGGTTGAAGATCCGGAAATAGGGGGCGGCGTCGGCCCCGCATCCGGCGGTCCACTGCCAGCCGAAGGCGTTGTTCGCCAGGTCGGCGTCCACGAGGGTGTCCCAGAACCACCGCTCCCCCTCCTGCCAGGGGACGAGAAGGTGCTTGGTCAGGAACGAGGCCGCCACCATGCGGACGCGATTGTGCATCCATCCGGTGGCCCACAGCTCGCGCATCCCCGCATCCACCAGCGGATAGCCCGTCCGCCCCCTTTTCCAAGCCTCCAGGGCACGGGCGTCGCCCGACCAGGGGAACCGGGAGAACGCGGCGCGGAGCGGCTCGTCCGAGGTGGAGGGGAAATGGGCCAGCAGGTGGTGGGCGAACTCCCTCCAGGCCAGCTGCCGTTGCCACGCCTCGGCGCCCGGACGGCCCTCGGCCTCTGCCCACGCCTGGCGCGGGCCCACCTCGCCGAAATGGAGGTGCGGGGAGAGGCGGGAGGTGCCGGGTTCCGCCGGACGGTCGCGGCCGGCGGCATATCCTTCCAGGGCCCCTCCGGCGAACCTCTCCAGCGCCGCAACCGCCCCCGCCTCGCCCGGGCGCCAGAGGGCTTCCAGCTTCTCCGACCATGGGGGGGACGCGGCCGGGACCAATTCCCCGATGGCCGCCGACCGGGGAAGGTGGGTGGGGAAGGCCAGCGGCTCCGGGGCCGGCACCGGGCGGACCGATTTCAGGCGGGCCAGGCAGGCGTTCCAAAACGGGGTGAAGACCTGGTAGGGGCGGCCCTCGGCGGTGCGGACCTCGCCGGGGTCCAGCAGGAGCGAGCCGTTGAAGCCGCGGACCTCGATCCCGGCGGCGCCGCAGACCTGCTCCACGGACCGCTCCTGCCGGGCGAGGGCCGGTTCGACCCGCCGGTGGAAGAACAGCGCCCTCGCTCCCGTCTCCCCGGCCAAGCCCGTCAGGGCCGTCGCGGCCGGGCCCCGGCGGATGACGAGCCGCCCCCCCCGGAGCCGAAGGGAGCGGTCGAGCGCCTCCAGCGAGCGCCGGAGCCACCAAAGCGATGCCTGGCCCGGGGCCCAGGATCCCTCTTCGTCCGGGGACCAGACGAAGACGGGGATGACGGGCCTGCCCCCCGCCGCGGCGGCGCGCAGGGCAGGATGCTCCTCCATCCGCAGGTCGAGGCGGAACCAGACGAGCACGGGGGCGGGGGGCGGGGCCTGGAGGCGGGACGCGATCACGGTCAATCCATTTTAACAGTATCAATCTGCTATCATCATTTCGATATGGATCCCCACCCCGGTCCCGACACCGGCCTGAAGGTCCGCCTCGCCCGGGCCTCGGCGCTGGCCGCCGTTCTGCTCACCGGCGGCAAGCTGGCCGTGGGGCTCTGGACGGGCTCCCTTGGCATCCTGGCCGAGGCGGCGCACTCCGGGCTGGACCTCGTGGCCGCCGTCATGACCTGGGCTGCGGTGGCCCGCTCCGACCGGCCGGCCGACGCCGACCACCCCTACGGCCACCACAAGCTTGACAACCTTTCCGCCCTGTTCGAAACCCTCCTCCTCCTCGTCACCTGCGGCTGGATCGTCTACGAGGCCGTTCAGCGCCTCTTTTTCAAGGCGGTGGAGGTGGAGGTGACCTGGGTCTCCTTCGCCGTGATCCTCGCCGCCATTGCCGTCGATTATTCCCGGGGGCGGGCCCTTGCCCGGGCCGCGCGGATCACGCGATCCGCCGCCCTCGAAGCCGACGCCCTCCACTTCACCAGCGACATCGCCTCCTCGCTCGTCGTCCTCCTGGGGTTGGGGCTCACCCGGATCGGCTACCCCCAGGCCGACGCCCTCTGCTCCATCGGGGTGGCGGTGATCGTGGCGTGGATCGGCGTCCGGCTGGGGAAGAAGGCCGTGGACGCCCTGGCGGACCGGGTGCCGCCGGACCACGTGGGGCGCGTCGAGAGCGCCGCCGGGGCGGTGCAGGGGGTGCGGTCGGTCTTCGGGGTGCGCGTGCGCCATACGGGGCCCCGCCACTTCATTGACCTGAAGGTGACCCAGGATCCCGGCGCCACCCTCGCCGAGTCGCACGCCATCACCGAGCGCGTGGAGCGGGCCGTGGCCGCCCTGTTCCAGGACGTCGATGTGGTGGTCCACGCCGAGCCCGATGGCGAACCCGCCGCCGGGCTCCTCGAGACCCTGTGGGTGGAGGGGCGCCGGATGGGGGTGTCGGTCCACTCCGCCCGCCTGTTCACCACCGGGGAGGGGCTCCACCTGGAGATGCACCTGGAGTGGGCGCGGCCCGTCACCCTGGGCGAGGCCCACCGGGAGGCCACCGACCTGGAGCAGGCCCTCCACCGCGCCTTCCCGGAGCTGGTCCGGATCCGAAGCCACCTGGAGGCCGGCGCCGGCGACCGCCCCTCCGGGGGGTGGGAGGGGGCGGCGGCCCACGCCGACCTGGCGTTTCGGGTGGAGGGGGCGGCCCGGGCGGTGGACGGAGTGCTCGGGGTGGAGGAGGTGCAGGTGCGGTCGGCGGGGGAGCGTCTGGCCGTGGGGATGACCTGCCGGTTAGATGGGGCCCTTCCCCTCGCCGACGCCCACCGGATCGCCACCCGGGTGGAGAGGAGCATCTACGGCCTCTCCCCGGCCATCGCCTCCGTCGCCGTCCACACCGAGCCGGCCGACGTCACTCCTTCTCCGCCTTCCCCTCCCACGCCTCCGCGGCCCGCTCGAACTCCTTCTTGAGTTCGGGCCCCACGCGGGACTGGAGCTCCTTCAAGCGGCGCTTGAACTCCGGCCATTCCTCGCGGAAGGCGCCCTTGCCCTTCTCCCAGGCGCGTTCCATCTCCCGAAGGAGGTCCTCGTACTCCTTCCGGAACTCCAGGTCGCGCAGCATCCCTTTCGCCTTGTCGTAGCCGAACTTCAGGTAATCCATCGCCCCCGCCAGGCCGGGGACGGTCGCGCCGTCGGGGAGGGCGGGGGCCTCCCGGTCCACCCCGGTGAGCTCGAGCCGGTCGCGTTCGAGGGTCACGGCACAGCCCTGGCGGAACAGGTGCGCGAACTTGCGCTTGACTTTCACCTCGGCGAAGGGGTGGAGGTCCGGACCGACGCCCACGCCGGAGACGGCGCCGATCTCCACGCCCCGGTAGGCCAGGGGCATGCCCTCCCGGACGGCGGCGTCGCCCTCGAACCGGACGACATAGTGGTTGGAAAACAGGCCAAAGAACAGTAGAAGGGCAGCGACCATAAACTCCTCCTCGATGGACGGGATATCCCCGCGAGGCCTTCTAATCCACGCGGGGGACGATGTAGGATCGGGCGTCGGAGGCGAGGGCGGTCTCCAGGAACGGGACCCCGAAGAGTTCCTCCCAGCATTCGCGCGGCACCGCCGCGGCCGGACCCTGGTGAAAGGCCCGCCCCTCCTTGACGAGGAGCAGGTCGGTGCAGAGATGGCGCAGGAAGTTGTAGTCGTGGCTCGAAAGGACGAGGGTCTTGCCGGCGCGGTGGGCCTCCAAGAGGACCCGAACCAAGTCGGCGTGGTGGCGGGGATCGAGATGCGCCAGGGGCTCGTCCAGGAGGAGCACCGGGGCGCCCGAGGCGAACGCCCGGGCCAGGACGGCCAACTGGCGCTCCCCGCCGCTGAGGGCCTGCACCCGCTGCCGCTCCAGGGCGGCAATGCCGAGGGCCTCCATGGCTTCCCGGGCCGCCGCGCGGTCGGCGGCCGTCAGAGGCGCGAACAGGCCGGAGTGGGGGAACCGGCCGGAGAGGACCAGGTCGCCCACCGTGACGGGAAAGGGCAGGGCCGCGGCCTGTCCCACCCACGCCAGGCGGGCCGCCAGGGCCCGGCGGGGGAACGCCTCGACCGGGCGGCCGTCAAGGAGCACCGCTCCGGCGTGGGGCCGCAGGAGCCCGGCGAGGAGCTTGAGGAGGGTGCTTTTCCCGGCCCCGTTGGGCCCCGCGATCCCCAGGAAGCGCCCGGCGGGGGCTTCGAGCGAGAGATTCTCCACCTGGGGGCGCACGCTCCCGGGATAGGCGAAGGTCAACCCGTGCGCTTCGAGGTTCACCGCCAGCGCCTCAGGACATAGAGGAAATAGGGGACGCCGATGAGGGCGGCCACCGCTCCGACCGGCACCTCCGCCAGGCGGGGCAGGCGGGTGAGGAGGTCCGCCCCGCCGAGGAAGACCGCCCCCCAGAGCATCGCCAGCGGCAGGAGCGTCCGGTGGCGTCCGCCCCACGCCAGTCGAACCAGGTTGGGGGCCACCAGCCCCACGAAGCCGATGATGCCCGCGGCGGCCACGGCCGCCGCGGCGAGGGCCGAGGCGGCCGCGAAGGTGAACAGGAGGAACGGACGGGTGGAGAGGCCGAGGGCGGAGGCCTCCTCCCGTCCCTGGACCACCAGATCGAACCCCCGGTGGAGGAGGAGGACGGGGAGACCGATGAGGGCGAGGGCGGCCCCCAGGAGGAGGGAGCCGCCCAGGGTCAGGCCGGAGACGCTCCCCATCATCCACCGGACGAAAGCCCCCGTCTCCACCGTTCCAAGGAGGGAGAGGGCGAAGAGGATGAAGGCGGTGTGGAGGGCGTTGAGGATCACCCCCGCCAGGACGAGGCGGACGGGGTCGGGCCCCCCCTCCCGTGCGGCCAGCCCGTAGACCGCCGCGGCGGTGGCGCAGGCCCCGGCGAAGGCCAGGACCGCCATGGCGGGGCCCCCCCGCCCGGCCCCCAGGAGGAGGGCCAGGACCGCTCCGGAGGCGGCCCCTCCGGACACTCCCAGCACATACGGGTCGCCCAGGGGGTTGGACAGGATGGATTGGAACACGGCGCCGGAGAGGGCCAGCAGGGCGCCGGCGAAGAGTGCCGTCAGCAAGCGGGGGAGGCGGAGGTCCGCCAGGACCGCCCGCGCCCAGGGGTCGCCCTCCCACAGTCCGGTCCAGGCCGGGTAGGGGCCCCATGCCAAACCGGCGGCCGCCACGGCGGCGAGCAGAACGAGCGGGAGGCCGAACTTAATCGCCGAGCGCACGGGCCAGGTCCGCCAGGGCGGCGGGAAAGTTGAGGGCAGGGCGGTTCCACCGGTCGGCGGGGACCTCGATGAACCGGACGCCGGCGCGGGCCGCCAGCCACGCGGGGGGCGGGCCGGCATCGGCGGGATAGAGGATCAGGGATGGGGCCCAGGCCAGGAGCTCCTCGAAGGAGACCGTCGGGAACGCGGTGCGGGCGGAGGGCCCGGGCTCCAGACCGAGCCGCCGGAGCCCCTCCCCGATGAAGCTGGAGGGCCCCGCGGTCACGGGGGGCGACCACCAGAGGATGTAGGCCGCGCGCCGGGCCGGCAGGGCGGGCAGCGCGGAGAGGGCTTCGTCGAAGGCGCGGGCCAGTGCCTCCGCCTCGACGGGCGCCCCCAGGAACTCCCCGATCCTCCGGGTGTTGCAGGGGATGTCGGCGAGGGCGGCAAACGGAAGAACGAGGACCTTCACCCCTGCCCGATGGATGGCGGCCATCCCGGCGGGCTCGGCCTGGGTGGGGAGGAGCAGGAGGTGGGTGGGGCGCCGGGCCAGGACCGATTCCCAGCGGACCCGGAGTCCCGCCACGCGCGGCGGGCCCGGGGGACAAAAATCGCTCACGCCCACGAGCGAGGGCCCGCGGCCGAGGCGGAGGACGATCTCGGTGAGGTTGGGGGCGCCGCTGACGATGCGGACCTCCCCCCGGAGGGGGAGGGCCGCGAGGAGGAGCAGGAGCCCGAAGAACTTAGGACTCGCCTTCCTCCCCCTCTTCCTCGAGATCGTTGGGCACGCCGAGCATGGCGCAGTTGGCGGCGTACATCTGCTTGAGGGTCTTCTTGCTGTTCTGGAGCTCGGAGAGGCGGTCCTTGACCTTGGCGAGGACCTCTTCGATCTCGACGTCGATCTCCTCGATCTCGCGGCGCGTGTTCTCTTTCACGCTTTGGTAGTATTTCTTTTTTTCCTCGGACAGGGCCATGCTTCCTCCTTCTATAACCTGAAGTTAAAGACGATGTTGTAGTAGCACTTCACCTTCACCCCGTCGATGGAGGCGGGGATGAAAAGGTACTGCTTGGCCGCGTCCTGGGCGGCGTTGCCCAGGAGGTTCGGCCCGGTGAGGACCTTGGTGGCGGTGACGCGGCCGTTCTCGTCCACGAGCACCTGCACCGTGACGTCCCCCTGCACCTTCTGCATCTTGGCGATGGGCGGGTAGGCCGGGGAGGCCTTCTTGACCACGGCCGGAGGGTTGAGGCCCGGGGTCCCCAGGGCCACGAGGTCGCCGGTCTTGTACTGGGCCTGGGGGGGCTCGATCGGCGGGGGCGGGGCGGTCGGCGCGGGCTTGGGTTCCTCCACCGGCGGGGCCGGGGCGGGCTTGGGCTCCTCCGGCTTGGGCGGCTCGGGGGCGGGGGCCGGAACCGCGGGCTTGGGTTCAACGGGCGCCGTTTCGACGGGCTTGGTCTCCAGGGGTTTGGGTTCGGCGGGTAGGGCCTCGCCGGGTTTGGTCTCCGCGGGTTTGGTCTCCGCCGGCTTGGTTTCCACGGGCTTGGGCTCGGGGGGCTTGGGCTTCGGTTCCTGGCCGGGCGCCGGGGCCGCCGGCTCCACGGGGACGGCCGGGGCCGGCTCCTCCTGAGGGGCGGGGGGCGGGGCGGGGGCGGCCTCTTTCTTGCCGCCCATGAACACCACCGCCAGGGCGATGAGGAGCACCGCCGCCGCGCTGACGATCACGAAGACCATGGGCGACTTCTTCTTCTCCTCCTCGCCGCTCCCCTTGCCGGCGTCCAAAAAGCCCGGGACGCGCTTTTCTGGAATGAGAATCGGCGCCTCCGCCGGCTTGGGGGCGGGGGGTTCGGGCTTCTTCTCCTCGAAGCGGACCTTGGGCGCCTCCTTCGGCTTCTCTTCCTCCCGGCCGCGCTCCGCCGGGCGCTCGCGCTTGCTTTTCTTGCCGCGGCGGCGCTCGTCGTCCGGTCGTTCGGGGGCGGAGGACTCCTCCTCCGGCGGCGGGGTGGGCTTGGGCGCCTCCCGGGGTGGGGGGGGGGGGGCCGGGGGCGGGGGGGGGGGGGCCGGCGGCGGGCGGGGGGTTGGGCCCCACACCCGGTTTGGCGGCTGCGCGGGCTTGGGCGGG
>CAZRVT010000019.1:27843-40665 GCA_964603505.1 uncultured Holophagales bacterium
CCGCCCCCCCCCCCCCCCCCGCCCCCCCCCCCCCCCCCCCCCGCCGCCGGCCGGGCCGCCCCCCCCCCCCCCTCGCCTCTGGGGGTGGCGCCGGCGCCGGGCTGGGCTTGGGCACCTCCACCGGTTTGGGCGGCTCGGCTGGCTTGGGCGGGGCGGGGGGGGTGTAATTGAAGGAAGGCAGGGAAGCGCCCTTCTGGGCCAGCGCGGACAGGAACTGGGCGACGGTCTTTTCGGCGGCGCGCGGGGTATAGTGCTGGAGCGCCTCGTCCAGATCCCGGTGGAGGTGGCCGGCATCCGCGTAGCGGTTGTCGGGCTCCTCCTGGAGCGCCTTCATGACGATCTCGTCGACGATCGCGGGGAGGCCGGGGACGAGGGTCGAGGGGGGCTGCACCACGGGATGGCGCACCTTCTCGAGGATCGAAAGCTCGCTGTCGCCCTCGAACAGGTGCTTGCCGGCCAGCAGCTCGTAGAGGACCACGCCGAGGGAGAAAATGTCCGAGCGATAGTCCAGGTTTTTGCCCCACGCCTGCTCCGGGGACATGTACTGCAGCTTCCCCTTGAGGGAGCCGGCGCGGGTGTGGCTGGCCTTGGAGGCCGCCTTCGCAATGCCGAAGTCGCAGATCTTAACCTCGCCGTCCTTGGACA
Source organism: uncultured Holophagales bacterium (assembly GCA_964603505.1). GTDB lineage: Bacteria > Acidobacteriota > Thermoanaerobaculia > UBA2201 > UBA2201 > UBA2201. The sequence continues at coordinate 28,489 of CAZRVT010000019.1, forward strand.
GGAGGATGTTTTGCGGGGAGACGTCGCGGTGGACGATGTTGAGCTCGCGGCCGTCGCCGTCGCGTCGCTTGTGGGCGTAGTCGAGGGCCGAGGCCATCTGCCCGAGGATGAAGAGGGCCAAGGGGACCGGCATCCGCTCGCCCCGCTCCCGCAGGGCCATGTTGACGCGGCGGAGGTCGGTCCCTTCGACATACTCCATGGCGATGAAGTAGCTCTCCTCGAGTTTGCCCAGGTCGTAGATGTGGACGATGTTCCGGTGCGAGAGCTGGGCGGCCAGCTTCGCCTCGTCGATGAACATCGTGGTGAAGTCCTGGTTGTGGGAGAACTGCGGGAGGATGCGCTTGATGGCGACGAGCTTCTGGAACCCCTCCACCCCCTGCATCTTGGCCTTCCAGATCTCGGCCATGCCGCCGGTGCCGAGCTTCTCCACCAGCAGGTAATTGCCGAACCGCTCCCCCTCCTCCTTCGGGGCGGGGGCGGGTTTAGTCGGTTCCGGCCTGGCCTCGACTTTGGGTTCGGTCTTCCGCTCGGCTTTCGGCTCCGGCGCCGGCTCGGGCTTGGGCGCGGGGGGAGCGGCCGGGACCGGTTTGGGGGGAAGGGGTTTGGCCTCCTCCGGGTGGGGCAGGGTCTCCACCGTCACGGGTTGGGGCTTGGGGGAGGTGGGACGGGACTCCTGCGGGGGCGGCGGGGGCGAGGGTCGGGGGGCGGCGGGGATGCCACTCTCGGTCTTGCGGGGGCGGGCGGAAAGGTCCAGTCCGGAAAGGGTTTCCGAGAGCTTCTTGTCAAGGTCGCCGTCCAGCTTGGGAGCGGTGGTTTCGGTCTTGCGCGGCTTGGGAGCGGCGATGCCGGATAGGGTTTTGTGGAGCAGGGCGTCCACATCGCCGCCCTTCTCCTCCTTGGGGGGGGCGGGTTTGGGGGCGGCCGGCGCGGGGGGCGGGGGGACGGCGGGGCGCACGGCCGGGGCCGCCGCCGAGGGAGCGGGGGTGCGGTTCGCGGGGGAGGCGCTCTCTTCGATGAAGTCGCCGAAGAGATCTTCCGAGGTCAGTTTCTTCTCCTGCTTGGGGATCAGGTCCAGCAGCCCTTCCCCTTTGGCCTTGGGAGCGGACGGGGGGGTGGGGGGCGGGGGAGGCGGAAGGGGTGGGGGGGGCGGGGGGGCGGCCTCCGGTTTCATAAGGGAAAGGACATCGATCACACGGGTCTCGGAGAAGGGCTTGCAGAGGATGCCGTCCACCCCTTTCCTCTTCTTCTCGGCTTCGATGGCGTCCTCCTTGACGCCGGTGGCGAGGAGAACGATGCGGACCGAGGCCAACTCGGGGATGCCGCGAATGCCCTGGATCACCTCGGAGGAGCGCAGCTTGGGAAGGACGGCCGATAGGAAGATGATTTCCGGAGACCACTCCTTGGCCTTCTTCAGCGCCTCCTCGCCGTCTTTGGCGATGACGACCTCATAGTCCTGCTCCTGCAGGGTGGTGGTCAGACGCTGGACATACCTCGGTTCGTACTCCACGACCAATGCTTTTTTTCCCATACCGCCCTATATTATGATACACATCGTGGAAGGATGTCAACGAAGCTTTCACCTCTACGCGCCGGGCTGCCGGTCCAATGGGGCCGAGGGAGAGGCCTTCGCCGCCCTTCTCGAACGAGCCGGATGGACGCGCGCCGCGGCCTTGCCGGGCTGTGCGGTGGCCCTGCTGTCGGGCTGCGTGGTCACCGCCCGGGCCGAGCGCGACGCCCGCCGCTACGCGCTTAGGGCCCGCCGCGAGGCATCGGGGATCCGGGTGGTGGCGGCGGGCTGCCTCGCGGAACGGCTCGATCGGTTCCCCGGGGGCCCGCTCGGGGCGGACCTGGTGGTCCCCCTGCGCGACCGCTCCCGGCTCCCCGGTCTGGTGGAGGCCCTGGTCGGCGGCGCCCCGCCCCCACCGGAAGGAGAGGAACAGGGGTTCTTTTTCCAGCCCACTCGACGCCCCGCGGGCAGGACCCGATATTTCTTTAAGGTCCAGGACGGGTGCGATGCCGCCTGCGCCTACTGCCTGGTCCGGGTGGTCCGCGGCGGGGTGTCCAGTCTGCCGTCCGGAATCGTGCTGGAACATGCCCGGGCTCTGCTGGAGGGCGGGGTGCGGGAGATCGTCCTCTGCGGGACCCACCTCGGCGCCTGGGGTCGGGAGCGGGGCGAGCGGCTGGCCGGCCTGGTCCGGTCCTTAGACGCCCTCCCCGGGGAATGGCGCTGGCGCCTCTCCTCTCTGGAACCGTGGGACCTGGACGACGAGCTCCTCGAAGCCCTCTCGGATGCCTCCCGCTTCTGCCGGTTCTTCCACATCCCCTTGCAGAGCGGTTCCGACCGGGTGCTGGCGGCCATGGGGCGCCCCGGCTCGGCGGCCGGGTTGGCGGCGCTCCTGGACCGGGTGCGGGCCCGGTTCCCGTCGGCGCGCATCGGGACCGACGTCATGGCCGGGTTCCCCGGGGAAACGGAGGCGGACGCCCAGACAACGCTGGACTTCGTGGCCTCCTCCCCGCTCGATTACCTTCATGTCTTCCCCTTCTCCTCCCGGCCCCATCGGCCCGACTTGCGGCCCGACCTCGCCCCGGCGGCCCTGACCGCGCGGGCCGACGCGCTGCGGGCCCTGGACCGCCGCCTGCGGGAGGCCGACCGCGCCCGCCGGACGGGGGGGCGGTCGGTGGCCGTGACCGCCCCCTGGGGGGGCATCCTCGAAGAGAACCTGTCCTGCCGCTTCGGCGCCCCGCCGCCCGCAGAGCGCCTCGTCCCGGTGCGCATCATCGGGTGGGAAGGGGCTACCGCGCGGGTCGAATTTGCAGTATAATAGGCGCCCGGAGGGACTATGTCAGGTCATAACAAGTGGTCTTCGATCAAGCACAAAAAGGGGAAGGCCGACGCCGCCCGCGGCCGGATCTTCTCCCGCCTCATCCGCGAGATCACCGTCGCCGCCAAGAACGGCGGCGGCGACATCAATGCCAACGCCCGGCTGCGCACCGCGGTCAACGCCGCAAAGGCCGAGAACATGCCGGCCGACAACATCACCCGAGCCATTCAACGGGGCACCGGCGAGCTCCCGGGCGCCCAGTACGAGGAGATCCAGTACGAGGGCTACGGCGCGGCCGGGGTGGCCATCATGGTCTCCACGCTGACCGACAGCCGCAACCGCACCACCTCCGAGATCCGCCACATCTTCGCCCGTCACGGCGGCAACCTCGGCGAGAACGGGTGCGTCGCCTTCATGTTCCACAAGAAGGGGGTCATCACCGTCCCCGCGGCCGGGGTGGAGGAAGAGAATCTGCTCGACCTGGTCCTCAACGCCGGGGGCGACGACCTGCAGAAGGGGGACGAGGAGTACGAGATCACCACGGCCCCCGAGGCCTTCGAGCAGGTGAAGGCGGCGCTCGAGTCGGCCAAGGTCCCGATCGCCGCGGCCGAGATCTCCATGGTGCCGCAGAACTCCATCACTCTGGACGCCAAGGAGGGGGAGAAGGTGATGAAGCTCCTCGAGGCCCTCGAGGAGCACGACGACGTCCAGCACGTCTGGGCCAACGCCGAATTTCAGGGATAACGGGCCTTGCTCCTCCTGGGCGTTGATCCCGGGAGCCGCCGCGTCGGCCTCGGCCTCCTGCGCGTCGAGGGCCGCCGCCCCGCCTTTGTCGCCGCGCACCTCCTGAAACTCCAGCCCCGGCGCCTCCCCGACCGCCTCGCGGTTCTGCTGGAGAACTGGGAGGCCTACCTGGCCGAGTGGAAGCCCGACCTCGTGGTGATGGAGGACCAATACTACGCGCAGAACGTCAAGTCGCTGGTCGTGCTGTCGCGCGTCTCCGGGGCCCTGCTGGGGCACGCGCGGTGGCGGGGCTACCCCGTGGAGCTCTACCCGCCGGCGGTCATCAAGAAGACCGTCACCGGGACCGGGCAAGCCACCAAGGATCAAGTGGAGTTCATGGTGAAACGGCTCCTCGGCCTGGCTGGGGAGGCCCCTTCCGACGCCCTCGACGCCCTCGCGGCCGCGCTGTGCCACGCGCACGGCGCCGGGCTCTGTTGAACGAAAAGGCCGCCGGCCGGACCGCGGCATTCCTGCATCCGAATCCGGAAGGACTCCGCCGATGCGGGTCCAGCGCGGGGGCGATGAGCGAGGCGGCCCGGACGGCCCCTCCGCCGTGCTACAATCGCGCCATAGGAGGGCCGCCATGCGCATGTCCATCCCTGCCCTGCTGTTGGTCCTGACCGGGACCTCCACCCTTCCCGCAACCACCTACTATGTCCGGCCCGATGGGGGGACCGCCGTCCAGTGTACGGGTCTCTCGGACGCCGCATACCCCGGCGCCGGCGACGCCCAGCCCTGCGCCTGGGCCCACCCGTTCTGGGCCCTGGACGAGAACGGGGCTTGGAAAATCGCCGGGGGGGACACGCTGGAGATCTATGACGGCTCCTACATGATCGGCTACGGCGCCCCCAACACCGGATGGTGCTCCCCCGAGGGGGTGTTCGCCTGCGTCTTGCCCCCTCTGCCCTCCGGGCCTTCCATCGATCGGCCCACCCACCTCCGGGGATATAGTTGTCTTGATCCGACCCACTCGCCGCCCGAGCTGTGGGGGACCCAGCGGGCCGATTGGGTCCTCTCCCTCGCGGGGACGGACAACGCCCTCGTCGAATGCCTGGAGATCACCGACCATTCCTCCTGCGTGGAGTTCCACGCGGATTCTGCCGTGGCCTGCGAGCGCGACGCCCCTCCGTACGGCGACTGGGCCGGGGTGGGGCTCTACGCCGTCGACGCCTCCAACATCACGCTTAAGGGCCTAAACATCCACGGCCTGGCCAATACCTGCGTCTGGGCCGGCCGGTTGGGCAACTGGACCGTCGAAGACACGCGGACGGCCGGGTGCGGATGGGCGGGATGGAACGGAGACGTGGACGCCGACTCCTCCAATTCCGGGGGGATGACCTTCCGGCGGTGGACGGTGGAATGGAACGGCTGTGCCGAGACCTGGCCCGAGGAACGGCCCGACCACTGCTGGGCCCAGATGGCCGGCGGCTACGGCGACGGGGCGGGGTTCGCCCGAACGGGAGGCAGATGGCTCATCGAGGACAGCGTTTTCCGCTACAACACCTCCGACGGCCTCGATCTCCTCTACGCCGGGGTGGACCACCCCGATGCCGCCGTGGCCGTCCGCAACACCCGGGCCTACGGCAACGCCGGAAACCAGATCAAGGTGGGGGGCGACTCCGAGCTGACCAACGTCCTGGCGGTGGGGAACTGTGGTTACTTCTACGAACAGCCCTTCGCCCAGGAAATGGGAGGCGTGGACAGCGGCGACCACTGCCGCGCCGGAGGCGCCGCCCTTTCCGTCAACCTCGGCCAAGGCGACACTTCCACGGTGATGAACGCCACCGTCACCGGGCAGGGGTGGGCCATGATCGAGGCGCAGTGCATTACCCTCGACTTCCCCGACCAGCCCCCCTGCGACGGGTCGGAGACCGTGACGGTCCGCAACGGGGTCTTCTACGGCCGCCCCGTCTTCGGCCGCGACGACGGCCGGCTGGCCGATTTCATCGGCGACGACGACCCCTACGGGTTCGTGTCGGGTCGGGACGACTACAACATCCTCTTCAACCTGCAAAACGGCCTGCCGCCCGGGGCGCACGACCTGGCGGCGGACCCCTTGCTGGTGAACGCCGACCTCGACGCCTTCGACGGCCACCTCAAGGAGGGCAGTCCCGCCGTCGATTCCGGGACCGCTCAGGGGGCGCCGTCCACCGACCTGGAGGGCCGCGAACGGCCCCAGGGGGCGGGGATCGACCGCGGCGCCTACGAGGCCGCCGCCCCGGCCGGCACGCAGGTCCTCTTCATCCCCGCCGCCGCCCGGGCGGCGGGGGCGGCCGACTCCGATTGGGTAACCGACGTGACGGTCTACAACCCCAGCGCCTCCGAATCGGGAACGGTCACCTTCTTCTACACGCCCGCGGGGCAGGACGGGACCGCGACCCCCTATGTCCACGCGCTGACTCTGGCGGCCGGAGCGGCGTCCTTTGAGACCAACGTGGTGGATCGGTGGTTCGGGCTCGGCCAATCGGCGGGGTCTCTGCGCATGGAGACGGAGCCGACCGGGCTGCAGGCCACCTCGCGCACCTACAACGACCAGGGAAGCGCGGGGACCTACGGGCAGTTCATCCGCGGCTTTCGGCAGGAGGAGGCGCTCACCTCCGCCGAGAAGGGGTATCTCCCCGGCCTCGTGCAGGGGGAATCGGCCCGGACGAACATCGGCATCGCGGACGCCTCCGGGCAGGGGGCCACAGTGCGGGTGGCGTTCTCCCAGAAGACCGGCGAGCCCATCGCCACGGCCACGCTGACGGTCGGTTCGTATTCCTGGGTCCAGAAGAACCTCACCGAGCTGGGGGTGGTCGTGGCCGACGAGGCCTTTGCCAGCGTGACCGTCGTGGGGGGCGGGGCCGTGTTCGCCTACGCCTCGACCGCCGACGCGGTCACCAGCGACGCCGTCTTCATCGCCGCCCGCCGCTTCTCGGAGGTGTTCGGCCAGGGTCTGCAGCTGTTCCCGGTGGTCGCCCGCGCGGAAGGGGCGTTCAACACCCACTGGCGGACCGACCTCCGCCTCCTCAACGCCGGCCTGCAGGCGCAGCCGGCGCAGCTGACCCTGTTCACCGCGGCCGGGAACCATACGGCCACGCTCAACCTCCAGCCGGGGACCATGCGCGCGGTCCACGACGCCATCGCCACCCTCTTTCCGGAGATCACGGCCAACGTGTCGGGGAGTCTGCAGGTGGGAGCGCCGCAGGGGCTCCTGCCGGCGGGGCGCATCTACAACGACCAAGGGGCCGAGGGGACCTACGGGCAGTTCCTCCCCGGGGCCGGCGCGGCCGACACGCTGGCGGTGGGGGAGGAGGGCATCCTCCTCCATCTGGCCAACAACGACCAATTCCGGTGCAACGTCGGGTTCACCGATTACGGCGGGGCCGGCGCGCGCGTCCAGGTGATCCTCCAGAGCATCGGCGGCACCCTGCTGAAGATGGGGACCTGGGAGGTGGGCCCCTCCATGAACCTCCAGGTGGACCGCATCTTCGAGCAGCTCGGGGTGATGGGGCAGTTCGCCGCGGCCCGGGCCAAGGTGTCGGTGGTGTCGGGGGGGCCGGTCTATTGCTACGCCTCGGTGGTGGACAACAAGACGGGGGACGCCGTCTTCATCCCGGCGCGCAAGACGAACTGACGCCGGCCGCCGGGCCCGCGGCGATCGGGGTGGCGGTCCGGGGGAGGCGGTGGACGGAACGCCGTCCCCGCCTTAGAACGACTCCATCAACAGGGCCGCCAGCCCGCCGGACCATCCCACCAGGATGGGTTCGGTGAGGTTGTGCGAGACGGCGAAGTCGGCCTCGAAGAGCTCCGTCCGCACCGCCTCCGCCAGCGCCGGATCGGAGGTGGCCAGGTTGAGCTCCTGATTGAACCGGTAACTCAGGTTGTTGAAGTTGGCGGAGCCCAGGCAGGCCCAGCCGTCCGCCAGGAGCGCTTTGACGTGGGTCATGCCCGGATAGAGATAGACCTGGACCCCGTGGGACAGCAGATAGTTGGCCCGGTCGATGTTGGTGGCGTCGGTGTCGAGGAAATCGGAGACCGAGGGGAGAACCACCCGCACGTCCACCCCCCGCATCCGGGCGCGGGCCAGGGCCGCGGTGGTCTCGTGGTCCACCAGGTAGGGGTTCTCCAGAAAGACATAGCGCCGCGCCCGGGCGATGGACTCGAGGACCGCCTGGCGGATCTCCTTGGCGGCCGTCCGGGTGTAGAGGCGGCGGAGGCGCGGGAGCCCGGCGCAGTCCCCCGGAGAGCGGGGCCGGGCCTTGAGCTTGGCGAGGCCGTAGCCGAGGTCGCCCCAGGGGCCGGCGTGGGCCCATGCCTGGTCGAAGTCCCGCTGGAGGCATTCCACCACGGGCCCCTCCACCTCCACCATCAGGTCGTGCCACTCGTAACGGTACTCCCGTCCGATGTTCATTCCCCCCAGGAACGCGCGCCGGGCGTCCACGACGATGAGCTTCGAGTGGTCGGCCGAGAACCAGGGATTGAGGAACAGCCGCACCTTGACCCCGGATCCGTCCTCCAGATAGGATCCGATGCTGAACGGGGGGACGAATCCTTCCGGCAGGGGGGTGGCCGGAGGAGTGTTGCCCCCCGCATTGGTGCTCATCCGGTCGACCAGGACCCGCACGCGCACCGCGCGCGAACGCTCCCGCAGGAGATCGGCCACCCGCACGGCCACATCGTCGCGGTCGAAGATCCCGATCTGGAAGTCAATGCTTTCGCGGGCCGTCCGCAGGCGCTCCTCGAGCGCGGGGTAAAACCGATCCCCGTCGATGAGGAGGCGCATCGTTCCGCACTCCGCCTCCCGGCCCGTGATGCGGTCCAGACGCGATTCCCAGGCCGTCCGGTCCATGGGGGGGCCCTGCGCCAGCGGGGGCGGAGGGGCGGCGAAATCGGGCATGCCCAAACGGAACGGGAAGAGGATCCCCTGGACCAGGATGTTGACCAGGCGGGCGATGGAGGAGATCGGGTTCTTGAGGAGGGCCAGGGCGTGGCTCTCGAAGAGAAGGGAGGCGCCCGATCGGGTGGCGTCCAACAGGCCCCCCGCGCGGTTGTGCTTCTCGATTGTGCGGGGGGCGTAGAGGAGCACCCCCTGCCGCCGGTCGCGGTCCAGCAGGACATAAGGGACAAGGCCGCCCGGATGGAGCCCCCGCAGGGCGAAGAAGCGCAGACCCGACGGCGAGGCGGCGAGATCCGATTCGAGGCGCGCGGCCATGGCGTCGGCCAGCGCCCGCTCGTCCAACCGCAGCCCGGGGGCCGGCCCCTTCCGTTGGGCGGGGGCCTTTCGGATCACCCCGTCCTCCCCCCGGACCAGCACCATCGTCCGGCCGGACAGGCGGAGGAGCGCCTCGGAGCCCGGCTCGGGAGGGACCAGGTCGGAGGCCGCCTCCCGGGCCAGCCGGACCCAATCGTCCGTGCCGAATCCTTCCGCCTCCCTCCAATTTCGGACGGTGCGGTCCAGGGGGGGGGGACTGGGGTCCACCTTCAGCTCCGCGAGGCGATAGAGGAAGGGGCCTCCCGCGGGGCGGGCGCGGGCCCATTCGGCCTTGAACACCCGTAGGGCGGGTCCCGATCCGCAGAAGATCCGAATGTCGTTCCCCTTGACGAAGGCGCGCACCGGAAGGTCGGGATCCATTCGGCGCAGGGCCTCCAAGGTCTGGAAGTCGCGCCCGGTGGCGCAGGCGAGGGCCAGGGTCAGCAACAGCAGCGCGGCGGTGCGGAGGGAACGGGGCATTTCACCGGGCGGTGGCCTGGGGCGCCCGCGGCCTATCCGAGGTCCGCTCCTGGCGCGGGGGCTTACTTCCGTCCACCCTTCGCCGGGCCATGGTCCCCGGTCCGGAGGGCGCGCCTTACCTCCGGCCACGCCTTGAAGTCGGCGGCCTCCAGCCGCTCGAAGGCCTCGAGGAGCCGGCGGGTGACGGGGCCCATCCGCCGCCCGATGCGGGCCCCGTCGATGCGGACCACCGGCATGACCCCGGTGAGCGTCCCGGAGACGAAGGCCTCGTCCCAGGTCCCGATCTCGGCCATGCGGGGGGCCCGCTCGGACCAGCGGATCCCCACCTCCTGGGCCACCCCCTTCAGGAGGGTGCGGGTGACCCCCTGGAGGATGGCGCCGCCGAGGGGGTGGGTGAAGACGGTGCCGTCGCGGACGGCGTAGAAGTTGGTGCTCCCCGCCTCGGTGATGCGGCCCCGGCTGTCGTGGAACACCACCTCGTCGGCCCCGCGGTCGCGGGCCTCGAGCTTGCAAAGGACGGCCCCCATGAGCGAAGTGGCCTTGATGTCGCACCGGCGCCAGCGGATGTCCCGGACGGCGTGGAGGGTGTAGCCCTTCTCCCGTTCGGCGCGCGTGTGGAAATGGTAGTCCTGGAGGAAGAGCATCATCGTGGGCTTCAGCCCCGCCGGCGGGAGGTGGCTGCGGGGATGGGCGCCGCGCGAGATCTCCAGATACAGCGATCCGGACTGCCCCCGGGTCGCCTCGAGATACCGCAGCAGCTCCCGCGTCAGGCCCGCGGGGGCCGGGATGCGGGCCTGCCGGAGCGAGTTCTCCAGCCGGGTGAGGTGGTAGCGCAGGAAAAGGGGGACCCCGCGGTCCACCTTGATCACCTCGTAGACCGCGTCGCCGAAGAGGAAGCCCCGGTCCATGGCCGATACCACGGCTTTGCGCGCGGGAACGATCGTTCCGTTGACGGAGATGAGCGGCATGGGCGACATTATAAAACAGTTCGGAATTGGGTGTTCGGAGTTCGGAGTCCCGCTTGCGTGGGTCGGGCTTCCGATGGCCGGCGTCAAGGGGTAGCCCGTAGAATTCATCGGTCTGCAAAACGCTGCCGCCTCTGAGGCACCCCCTTGACGGGGACGGATCATTCGTCCATGCTATGGATATGAGAAATGGTCTGGGCTGCTGGTCTTCTGGATTCCCCTGGCGGCGGCGGGCTGGTACGACCAGGCCTATGTCAGCGCCGTAACCACCGATTGGAAGAATTCGTGCAATATGAGTTGCGCGGCGGGCTACGACTGCTCCTGTCAGAGCATCGGAGGCTCCACGGCCGTCGTGGATGTGGTGTATCTCAACGGGGGGGAGGCGCCGTCCACAGCCTGTTTCTGCAATGAGATCATTTCCACCTCCTTCGGCCCGCCCTGGCCGTGGTGGCACCTGGCGGGCTTCTATTCCGATCCGGCCCTGGCCGGCGACGGCTACTTTTACTTCGTCATCACCTATTATGTCAGGAAGGGGGCCGCCTGCGTCGGCCAGGGAGAGTGGTCGGGTGGGGTGATGATGTTCAGGGTTCACATTGATTTTTCGGATGACTACGGTCTCGGAGCGCTGCAGATCTATCATAAGGACCCCCTCACCGGGGTGCCCTCCTTCCAGCCGTTCTCCGGCGTCGTGCCCCAAGCCCTCAACTGCCAGGCCGACCTGCGCCATTATCTGATCGTCGAGGACTGCAACGATCCCCAGGAGCTTTTCATTGTCCGGGACGGCGATGGAAACTTCGACAGCCTGGTCCTGAGCTGCTCTGACTGGCGCCCTCAGGGGGAGAAGCCGGTGCTGTATGTGGCGCATCAGATCAAGCATCCCTTTTCGTTCGGACCCAAGCGGGATTTCGTGGTCTGCGGCCTGGGGGAGGCCGGCTATGTCAGCTGCGGGGGCGGCTCGGTCTCCTGGCACATGGGGCTTCTCCAGCCCCCCAACGAACCGCCCTGGCAATCCTTCTACGACCCGGCGACGAAGGCGCCGCTGAAGCTCCTGGGTTATTTTTCGGCGGGCAAACTCAATTCCTGTTGCTACCCAACAGGCGGTGGGTGTGATTGCAGCCGGAATTCCCAGGGTCTGGCCTATGCGGAGATCTCCCTTGGGACGCAAAACACCCTTGGTGAAGTAGGGGACTTGCGGTTGCAAAAGGACGCCGGCGGGAAGATCCGGCTGAACTGGGGATGGTATCCGGGAGTGAAATACAACATCGCCGATGGGGACTTGGACACCCTGCGCCAGGGGATATACACCCACCGACGGAGGGAGTGCGGCGTTTCCCAGGTCTTCAAGATACTGGAGCCGCTTCCCTCAAACGCCTATTATCTCCTCACGCCCCAGTGCGGGGCGGGGAGCGAAGGCTCCTTCGGGAGGGCCTCCTCGGGGATTGAGATCCCGCACGCCACGGGGGTTTGCATTCAGCGCTATGGAGGATTGCCATGAAGAAGTTCATGCTTGTTGCCCTGCTCGCATCATCCTTGTTGCTCGCCAAGGAATACCAAATGGACCAGGAGATCCCCCCCCAGTACGAGCCCTATCTCTTCGGGTTCGCCAAGGGGCTGGCGGTCCGAAGCAACGGGGATATCTACGCGGCGGGCCGGCGCATCCACCAGATGAACGCCTCCGAGCATGTGCTCTATACGTTTCCCGCCACCGACGGACATTTTGAGATCCACGCCGACGGCCTCGCGGCCGATCCTGCTGGAAATGTTTTTGCAATGGATGAAGCTATTTATAGAGTTGTCAAATATGGACCTGGGGGCAACATCATCTGGGCGAAGCCTTATATGTCCAGCGGCGTGTTATTTTACGAGCCGATCGGCGCATACTTTTACGAGGCCG
>CAZRVT010000020.1:0-40238 GCA_964603505.1 uncultured Holophagales bacterium
CCTCGTAAAAGTACACGCCTCTACTCCTCGTAAAAGTGTACGCCTATTGACAAATATTGGCGATCGCCAGCCAGAAGCGGAGGCCTCCACACTGGCTGGGCAGGCAATAGATCCCGCAGGATTGGCATGTTCTGTCTTGCAGATCCACCTTTATTCCGCCATGAACAGGATCTATAAAGCGCTGTAGAATATCTTCGGAACTACGGTGCCCGGCCAACGGATTGGGGCAGCGCTGGTCGGAGCCGCCCTGACGCTTTCCGGCCTGTCCAGGGACCCGCAGAAATCGCTGGCCGAAGATATCGGCTTCTGGCTCCTCGTCGGCGCGGCCGTCGGCTTCGCCGCCGGCGTGGTCCTCCTGATACCCCGCCTGGTGCTGGGCGTCCTGGGGGCCTTCCTCGCCGCGCTGGGGCTCTTCGTCATCCTGGCCCCGATGCATTTCTCCGACGGGAGCCCCGTCACCGGCGGCCACCTCGCCGCCAAGGGGGCCGTGGGGGCCTCTTTGGTGGTGGCGGGCGCCCTGCTCGTTGCCCGCATGGTCCGCAGGCGTTCGGACGGCGGGGCCTGAAATAAGGCATCCCCCGGAAGGGGTTCTAATGCCATAGCGCGGGAGGGACGGGTGGACCGGAAGGGGGCAGGGACCAAAGGGAGGATGCCATGTCCGACGACCCCCGCACCGCCAAGGCCCCCGAGCTGTGGACGCCGCCCAAGGAGGCGGTCCACCGCGCGCGCGTGAAGGACTACGACGCCTTGCGCGAGAAGGCGGCGGCCGACCCCCTGGCCTTTTGGGAGGCCGAGGCGAAGAAGCTCACCTGGCACAAGAAGTGGACCAAGGTGCTGGACGACTCGAACAAGCCCTTCTACAAGTGGTTCGTGGGGGCCAAGACCAATATCGTGGCCAACGCCCTCGACCGCCACCTCAACACCCCCACGCGCAACAAGCTGGCCTTCATCTGGGAGAGCGAGGACGGGCAGAACAAGACCCTCTCCTTCCACGCCCTCAACCGCGAGGTGTGCCAGTTCGCCCGGGTCCTGCGATCCATGGGGGTGGGCAAGGGCGACCGGGTGACCCTCTACCTCCCGCGCATTCTGGAGCTCCCCATCGCCATGCTGGCCTGCGCCAAGATCGGGGCGGTCCACTCGGTGGTCTACGCCGGGTTCTCGGTGGAGGCCCTCAGCGAGCGCATCCAGGACTCCGAGAGCCGCGTCCTCGTCACAGCCGACGGCGGCTACATGCGGGGCAAGGTGGTCCCCCTCAAGGCCATCGCCGACGAGGCCCTCCAGCGCGCCGGCACCGTGGAGCACGTCATCGTGGTCAAGCGCACCGGGGAGAAGGTCCCGATGGAGTCGGGCCGCGACTACTACTACGAGGACCTGATGAGTTTACCGGTGGCCCGGAGCGTCAACGGCGATCCCTGCTCCTCCGAGGTGATGGACGCCGAGGACCCCCTCTTCATGCTCTACACCTCGGGCACCACGGGCAAGCCCAAGGCCATCGTCCACACCCACGGCGGGTATCAGGTGGGGGTGTCGGCCACGATGCGGTACGCCTTCGACCTCCGCGACGAGGACCGATGGTGGTGCGCCGCCGACCCCGGCTGGATCACCGGCCACTCCTACATCGTCTACGCTCCCCTCATCCTGGGGACCACGTCGGTCCTCTACGAGGGGGCGCCCACCTACCCCTACCCCGACCGCTGGTGGCGCATCGTGGAGAAGTACGGCGTCAACATCCTTTACACCGCTCCCACCGCCATCCGCTCCCTGATGCGCTTCGGCGAGGCGTGGGTGAACCGCCACGGCCTCTCCACCCTCCGGCTCCTCGGCAGCGTGGGCGAGCCCATCAACCCCGAGGCGTGGCAGTGGTACCATAGGGTGGTGGGCAGGGGGCGCTGTCCCATCATCGACACCTGGTGGCAGACCGAGACGGGGATGTTCATGATCACCCCCGTCCCGTCCTTCCCCCTCAAGCCGGGCTCGGGGACCAAGCCGTTCCCGGGCATCAAGGCCGAGATCCTGGACGAACAGGGCAGGCCCGTCCCGGCGGGAGAGGAGGGCAAACTGGTCATCACCACTCCGTGGCCGGCCATGCTGCGCGGCATCTACCGCGATCCGGAGCGGTATGTGAAGCAGTACTGGTCCACCTATCCCGGCAAATACACCACGGGCGATTCGGCCCGCGTGGACAAGGACGGCTACTTCTGGATTATCGGCCGCGTGGACGACGTCATCAAGGTGTCGGGCTACCGGCTGGGGACGGCGGAGATCGAGTCGGCCATGATCACCCACCCGGCGGTGGCGGAGGCGGCGGCCATCGGCATCCCCCACGAGGTCAAGGGGCACGCCATCCGGGTCTATGTCCTGCTCAAGCAGAACTTCAAGCCCTCGCCCGAACTGGCCGAGGAGCTTTCGGGGCACCTGGTCAAGGAGATCGGCCCCATCGCCCGCCCCGAAAAAGTGGATATCGTGAACGCCCTTCCCAAGACCCGCTCCGGCAAGATCATGCGGCGCGTCCTCAAGGCCCGGGCCATGGGGATGCCGGAGGGGGACACCTCGACGCTGGAAGAATAACGTTCCGGCCTCGCAACGGTCCCTCATCGAAGGACCGCGTATAGGCGCCGGCACCGGGGCCGTTCTCGGGTTGACAGCGGCGTTCCGATGCCGCACAATCACGGTATGAAGAAAGTGTGCGTGCTGTTCTGCGGCGGGACCATCGTGATGAAGGAGGGGCGGGACGGGTCGCTCTCCGTCCCCTCGCGGAGCGAGGCGGTGGCCATCCTGCGCCGGATCGAGCCCAAGCTCCCCCAGATCGCCCCGTACGACATCAAGTATGTGGCCAACATCGACTCCACCAACATGCACCCCCGCGACTGGGACCGCCTGCTGAAGGCGGTGGGGGAGCTCTACCCGCGCTACGAGGGCTTTGTCGTCACCCACGGCACCGACACCCTCGCCTACACCGCCGCGGCCCTCTCCGTGGGGCTCCGGGGGCTGGGCAAGCCGGTGGTGCTGACCGGGAGCCAGGTGCCCGGACCGCGCATCGAAAGCGACGCCCGGTCCAACCTCGTCAACGCGTTCCGCCTCGCCGTCCAGGACCTCTCCGGGGTCTTCGTGGTCTTTGACGAGCGCATCCTCCTCGGCGGCCGGGCCACCAAGGCCTCGGAGTCCCGCCTGGACGCCTTCACCACCGTCAACGCCGACGACCTGGGCGAGATCCGGCTGGGGCTCCAGCTCCGCCCAGGACTCCGTAGGCGGAGGAACACGGCCCTCCAGGTCCTCCCCGGGTTTGACCCCGACATCTTCGTCTGCACCCTCACGCCGGGGGCCGACCCCGGCGACTTCCTCTTCCTCCTCAACAACGAGCGGATCCGCGGCATCGTCCTCCAGGGCTACGGCACGGGGAACATCCCCTACAATTTCGAGCCGGTGTTCCTGCGGGCGCGGGAGCGGCGGGTCCCCGTGGTGGTCACCTCGCAGTGCCTTGAGGGGCGGACCCTGATGCGCAGTTACGCCGTGGGCCGCCGGGCCCTGGAACTGGGGGTCATCGAGGGATTCGACCAGTCGCTCGAGATGCTGACCGTCAAATTGATGTGGGCGTTGAAGCGTTATCCCTACGAGCGGATCGGGAAGGTCATCCAGACCGATTTCGCGGGCGAGCTCGATACCCGCTACCAGACGGCCTGTCCGGCCTGAGCGGCCCCGTCCCCCCGCACAATAAACCGCCCCGGCTTGCGCCGGGGCTTCGGGTTCGGTTGCGAGGGTGGTGCACCGCGGTCATCGCCGGCGGCCGCGCATCCCCTCCTATGGGATGCGCCGTTGCCCTTGTCATGGCCATTTCTTAAAAAAGTCAGGGGCCCCTGGAGGGGCCCCTTCGGATCGGACGCGATGCAACCGGTTCCCCTATGGGCAGGAACCCGAGGGGTTCAGGACCCGGGCCGTCGGGCCCGTGGCGTAACCCGCCGTTCCCTCCCCGACCCCGTTGTAGGCCGTGATCAGATACCAGTACAGGTGGCCGGGGGCGGGGGGGATGTGAGCGGAGATGTCCCACACCGTGGCCGCCCCGACATCCACTTGGCAGGAATCGTCGGGATTGTTCAGCAGGAGTTCCGGAAGATCTTCCAGGATGCCCCGGTAGACCCGGTACCCGTCGGCGCCGGTCACCGCCGCCCAGGCAAGGGTATCCTTGTCGGAGAACTTGTTGGTGGTGGGGTCCACTTCGCCGGGGACCGTCCCGCCGCAGTGGGTGGTGTCGCACTCGCTCAAGCCCACCGTCATTCCCTGTCCCGCCGGCGTCGTCAGCGTCGCGGTTCCCCCGGCGTTCTCCGTGATGCGCACCTGGTAGGTCCCCGCGCCCGTGTAGTAGGGCTGGACATTGTACGGGTTGGCGTCCGCCGTCCCGTAGGCCTTCAGCACCGTGGCCGTCGCCGACGGGTCGATCAGCTCCACCATGACGTTGTTCGTCCAGTCGCCGCTCCCCGCTCCCGTCCCCTCGATGCGGACATAGTCCACGTGGCTGTACTTTCCCGCGGCGTTGGAACTGTGACGGAACCGGACCTTGAAGCCCGCCTTCCCCTCCGCCCCCGCCGGCAGAACCACCTGCTGGTCGCACACCCAGGTTTCCGTCTCGGCGCTGGTCCACGCCCCGTTGGTCCAGGTGGTGCCGTCGTACCAGTCCAGGGTCAGCGTTCCGTACTGCGGCGGTCCCCCCGGCACCCGGGTGTGCCGATAGCCGAACCGCACCGTGATGCCGGTGTACCCCACCGTGCTCACGGGATTGGTCAGTTCCAGAGTCCCGGTGGTCGCGTTGGACCGGGCGTGGGCGTCCGAATAGGTGCAGTGGGCCTCGGACTGGCTGGCGAAGTTGGTCCGCGTCCAGTTCGCGCTGTCCCCCGGCGAGTCGTCGGGGCCGAACAGCGTCGCCGTCCCCCCGCCCGCCGAGTGGCTGTATGCGTACGCCAGCGTGGCCGTGTCGGCGGCTCCCAGCGTGAAGGCCGGCGTCAGATTGGAGGTCGCGGAGCCGCTCGACGCCGTCAACGGCGTCGTCGCCAGGACCGCGTTCTCCGACAGGGCCGCGCCGACCTGGACCGTGAAGGCCGGCTGCTCGGCCGGGTAAGTGTACCCGATGGAACGGAGGTTGACGACATCGAAGATGAGGTCCTTTGGACACACCACCCCGGACGGCACCTCGAACTGGTAGTAGGGGGGGGCCGTCAGGGCCGTCCCCCCCGCCGGGATGTCGCCGTATTGCCCGCTGTTGCCCGAAATGACGGCGATCACCTGCGACCCCGCGCTGATCGCCAGGTCGGCCTGGACCGTCGTCGCGCCCAGGGTGCCGGTGTTGGCCAGACGGACCCGCACCGTCCACTGCTCGCCGGGTTCAATGTAGCCGTCCCCGTCCCCGCACGCCTGTGCCAGCGTCGTCAGCGGGTCGAAGGCGCCGTCCACCTGGATATGGGGGGCGCAGGCGGTGATGGTCACGGAGTGCCCCGCGCTCGTCCCGGTGCACCCGGAGGCGTTGATGTAGCTCACCGTATACGTCCCCGTCGCACTCACCACGTAGGTGTTCGTGTTGGCTCCGCCGATCGGAGCACCGCCGAGATACCATTGATAGGCGCTCATCCCCGCCTCCGTGGTCAGCGTCACCGTGGTGTCGGGGCAGGTGTTGGCGTTGGGGCCCGCGATCGTGGGCGTCGTGGAGTTGTTCGCATCGCTGAAACTCTGCGAGCCGCTGTCGGTCGTTCCACAGGCATTCACCGCCCGGACGACATAGCTGTGGGAGGCCGTGTTCCCGGGGTTGTACAGCGCCCCGGAGGCGTATCCCGTCACCACCACCCCGCCGTCCCGCACCAGATCGTGACGCGTCGCCCCGCTCCCGCCCGTGTAGGCGATCCGAATGCCGCTTTGGGCGCAGGCCGATTCGTCGGTGATCCCAGTGATCGAAGGCGCCCCCGGCACCGTCAGCCGCGCCGCATTCGCGCAAGCGGAATCGCCGCTGGTACCGCACGCGTTCACCGCCCGCACTTCGTAGTAATAGGTCATCCCGGCGACGGCGGAAGTGTCGCTGAAGGTGGTCGTGGCCGAAGTCCCGATGTTGGCCATGCCGGTGTTGCAGTTGGAGTTGGTGGTGCGCCAGATTTCGTAGCTCGTGGCCCCCGCCGAGGCGGTCCAGGCCAAGTCCACCGCCGCGCAGGTTCCCGTGGCGGTCAGCCCCGTCGGGGCCGCCGGAACCGATGTCGTGGTCACGGCCGCGCAGGTCCCGGCCGCCGAGCTGCCGCAAGTGTTCTTCGCCACGAGGTAATAGCCGTAAATGGTGTTGGCGGTCAGCCCCGAATCGTTGTAGGTGGTGCCGGCCAAATTCGACGCGATCACGCTCCCCGTCCCGCATCCCCCCGAGCGGCGGTACAGGTCGTAGGCCGTCGCCCCCGACACCGCCGTCCAGTTCACCGTCAGCGTCGTGCAGGACACGTTTGTGAACGTGGGGGCCGCCGGCGCCGCCGGCGCCGCCAGACGCACGCCCGCGTCGCAGGCGGAATTGGGGCTCGTGCCGCAGGCGTTCACGGCCACCACCCAGTATTGGTAGGTGGTCCCCGCCACCGCGCTCGTGTCGGTGTAGGGGCTGGTCACGCCCGTGAAGGTGGTCACCACCGTCCCGCACGTGGTGCCCCGCAGGACGTTGTAGCTGGTGGCTCCGGTGACCGCGTTCCACGTCACCTGGACGTCCGTGCACCGGTTGTCCGTCGCCGCCACCCCCGTCGGCGCCGCCGGCGCTGCGAGCCGCGTGGCCGTCAGGCAGTTGCTGTTGGGCGATTCGGTGGCGCCGGCGGCGTCGCAGGCGCCGCGGACCACATAGGCGTACTGCGTCCCGGCGACGGCGGAGGTGTCGGAATAGGTCGTGGCGGTGATCGGCCCGGCGATCTTGCTGTAGCTCCCCCCGCAGGCCCCGGCCACCCGGTAGATATTGTAAGAGAGGGTGGTGCCCGAGCCGGCCGACCAGGCAAGGTCCACGCCCGTGCAGGTTCCCGTGGCCGAGTTCAGCGTCGGCGCGCCCGGGGCGGTGCACCCGCCGCAGGCGCTCTGGCAATAGGCCGTGAGGGCGGAATCAGCCGATTCGCAGGGACCGTTGGTGTTCTCGAAAGAGACCACCTTGTAGCGGTAATCGGTGGCGCACAGGAGGTTGGTGTCGGTCCAGGAGGTGACCAGCCCCAGGTTCCCGGAGACGTTGGTCCAGGTGAACTCGCCGCTCTTCTGCCGGTACACCCGGTAGCCGTCGTGCGTCCCCGAAGGGGCGGTCCAGGAGACCAGAATCTGATTGGAGCCGCCCGAGCAGGAGACGCCGGTGGGGGCGTTGGGGATGACGCAGGTGGTACAGCTCGAGGGCGTGGCGCTCTTGCAGGCGCTCATGGCGCCGGTGCAGGCGGCGTTGGCGGTGGCCGCCTGGACCATGTAGTAGTAGGTCACGCCGGGGGAGACATCGGTGTCGATATAGGTGATCTGAGGGTCGGCCACGGTGGCGATCCGGATGAAGTTGGCGTTGCATCCGAATTCGTTGCGATAGATGTGATACTGCGTGGCGTTGGTGGTGTCGGTCCAGGAGAGGGAGATCTGGCAGGCCCCGGTCGAGGGATTGCCCAGGGTGGGGGCGGCGAGGGAGGGGCAGGAGGAGACGTTCTTGTTCTCGTTGGGGCAGGAGCCGCCGGGGGGGCAGGCGATGTTGTGCCGGTTGAAGGCGGCGTAGATGGCGGCGGCGTTGGGGGTGCCGTCGCAGAGGTTGCCGTTGTCGTCGTCCACCACCCGCATGGTGCGGTACCAGTTGGCGCTCTGGCATCCATTGGAGGTCCAATTGCTGCACTGGCTGGCGGTGGTGCATTCGTAAAATTTCCCCGAGGTTGGGCGGGAGAGGTAGAAGATGCGTGCGAACCGCTCCCAGGCGGTGGCGGCGCTCATGCCTGAGACGCCGGTGAGGTCGCGCACCGGCAGGTCCCACATCGCCTCCCCCATCCCCGCGCTGGTGCAGTGTCCTTCGTATCCGCAGGGGTCCGAGTAGGAGGAGGACCAGCAGTCGGTGCAGACCCAGTTCTGAACGGTGGAAGGGGTGTTGCGCGCCTTCTCCATGTAGTCCAGTTCGCGGACTCCGCCGCAGTTGTCGCACTGGTTGCCGTAGCCGGCGTTGGGGCCGCAGTTGCGGTCGGTGGCCCAGAAGTAGTCGCCGATGCACGAGTTCTGGGTCTGGATCATTCCGCAGGAGTCGCCGTAGGCCTCGCCGGAACCCCGATCGGTGGAGGCGAGGCCGTCGTTGGCGTCGAGGCCGTGGCCGAACTCGTGGAGGAAGATGCCGGCGATGAGGCCCGAGTTGTTGCAGGCCGAACCCCCGGTGGAGCCGGAGCGGTACATGGTCAAGTCGGTGCCGTCCCAGTTGGCGTTGCATTGGGAATTGTAGTTGGATTCGAACTCCAGGGTGTTGTTCAGCCAGGTGTTGGCGGGAAGATAGGTGAGGGCGGTCACCTTCTCGATGGTCACATGGTACAGCCCCATGATGCCGGCTTCGGTGGCGTTGCCGAAGGAGGCGCCGGTGTAGGAGCAGTCCTGGGCGGTGGTGCCGCCGAAGTTGAGGTCCCCGGTCGCGGAGGAGAGGTTGGGGGCGGTGCCGCACATCTCGTTGGTCCAGGCGTACGTGCACCCCCCCGTGGGGTGTTCGGTCATGTTCAGCGTGCACTTGGCGGTGCCGCCGGGGTAGGGGTAGAGACCGCTCGTGGTGGAGCAGAGGTCGAAATTCTCCTCTCGGGCAAACGCCAGCGACCGCTCCACGAGGGAGGAGCCCCCGCCGATGTGTTCGGGATAGACCTGCGCGCGGATGCGCTGGTAGGTGGCGTAGTCGGTGGCGTCCTCGAACTTGATCACGCGCCCCGAGTGGGCGTCCACCCAGCCGCGCCACAGCGCGGAGACGCCAGGGCGCTGGAAGGCGAACTCGTAAATCAGGCGGTGGCCCACGCGCTGGCCGAAAGGTTTGCCTTCACCAAGGTAATACGGGACGAATTTCAGGGTCCCCGCCTGCAGGAACATGTCGTCCGGGCGGAAGCCGCCGATGTGGCGGCCCAGGGCCCCCATCGCGTCCTGGACCGACAGGGTGGCCAGGGCCGGGATGGCGGGGCGGGCGTAATTGCCGGTAAACCCCATGTCCACCAAGTTGCCGTGGTTGAGGCGGGCCTGGAGGATGGCCCCCTCGATGGGGACGCCTTGGTAGGTCACCTGGTAGTTGAGGAAGCAGAGGTAGTCGCCGTCGCCGTAGAACCCCGACGCGGGCAGGAGGACCAGGTCCCGGTCCTCCACCTGGAAGAGGCCCGCGTTTTCGGCGAAGAAGGCCCGCACCAAGGCGTCCACGTCCTGCACGGTGGGCTTCTTTCTCGGTCCGGCGTCCAGCAGGCGGATGTCGCCCATGGTGAGGGTATTCCCCAGTCCGGGGATCATGGGGATCCCCTCTCCGCCGATATAGCCGGGGCGTCCCGTCTGACCGTCGAGGAAGATGCTCCACCCCGTCCCGTAGCGGCCCATGAAATTTTGATAGGCCGCGTAATTGCCCACCAGCGAAAGATTAACGTTCTCCAAACTGACCGTGTCGGAGGGAATGTGGCCCTCGGCGAACACCACCGTGGCCCGTGCCAATTCGTGCGGGTCCCGATTGACGACGAAGGCCGGAAGGACGCTGGAAAGCAGGAGCACAAGCAGAAGATAAGTGCGAGTACTTGGCATGAGGGCCTCCTGAGTGGCGATGGGCCATTCCACTTTCATTGTATTGTATATACACCAATAAACTGCTTTTGTCAAACGGCACAAGTAAAATAAGGTTAATTTTTTATTGTTGTAGTGCTAAAGGAAATTATGTGAGCAAAAAAATATTCTCAAATGGAGTCATCAAAGGCGGTTCTTACGGCCCAAGGGCCCGGGTCTTTGCTCTGGCTTGCTGAAGAAGATCGGAGGCCCGCGATTGTTCGTCCGAATTGGGAGCGATGGATACCGCCTGGCGGAACATTTGTTCCGCCTTGTCGGGCTTGTTCAAACGGGTAAGGTAGAGGGCCCCTAATTGCATCAGCGTCCCATAATCGGGGGCCCCCGCCTGGATCACCCGTTCGAGGTAACGGGCGGCATCTTCGAATTTCCCCTCCTCGGCGGCCACCGCCGCCATCTGGTGCAGGCCCTGCCGGTGACCGGGCGCCACGGCGAGAAGGCGGTGGAAATAGCCTCGGGCGGCGGGATAGTCGCGGCGACGGAGGGCGAGGCCTCCGGCATAGTACAGAAGGTTCTGGTCGGTGGTGTCCGCCCCGACGGAAGCCGTCACCACCTTCTCCGCCTCTTCGGTCCGTCCGAGGGTGAACAGGATGTGCGTTTTCATCCCCAGGGCCGGTTCGAAACCGGGCGAACGGGCAAGCGACTCGTCCGCGGCCTTGAGCGCTGCCTCCTTGCGGCCCGCCCCGAACAGCGCCCTCGACAGGTAGAGATAGTCCATCTCTGAAGCGGCCGGATAGAGGGCGATGGCTTTGCGGATGAAGGCGGCCGCGTCGCCGTGGTAGCCGAGATCGAGGAGGATCCCTCCGATCCGGCCGAGGGCGAAGGGATTGTCCGGGTTGGATTCCAGGACCGCCAGCAGATGGTCGCGCGCGCCGGCGATGTTGCCTTTTTGATAGATTTCCTGGGCCTCCTCGATCCGCTTCAAAAGGGCCACCCCGTCCTTGGGATCGAGCGAGGCGGCGGCAGGGGTCAGCCGCGGTTTGACCCCCCCGTTTTGAAGATAGCCGAGGGCTTGAAGCCCCTTGATCTCCTCTTCCTTCAGGGGGGCGCGCGTCGCGATCCCCCCCGTCCACAGCGGGTCCGCGGCGACGGCGGCTTCGATCCTGTTCAGAAGGGTAGAGGCGAGCGGCGAGGCCGGATCGAACCGGTTGCGCGCCTCCCGGGAATCAGGCCGCAGGTCGTAAAACTCCTTTCGGGGGGCCAGGACGGCCTTTTTTTCCCCGTTGGTGAGGCCGAACAACGGGGCCCACCCGTATTCGAAAAACGGATAGTAGCTTTCCAGGGGGAGCCAGGGATCGGGCCGCCGCCAGCCCCCCTTCGCGAGAGCATCCTGGAGGCCGGTCCCGTCCGAGGGCGGGGGGATGAGGCCGGCGGCCTCCAGGAGGGTGGGAAAGAGGTCCACAAGCGCGGCCGGCCCCTCCACCTCCGCCCCTGCCCGCACGCCGGGGCCGGCGACGATGAGGGGGACGCGGACCGCGGCCTCGTAGAGGAAAATGCCGTGGAAGGGTTCACCGTGCTCCCCCAGCATCTCCCCGTGGTCCCCGGCCGCGACGACGAGCGTATCCGCCTCCCGGCCGCTCTCCCTCAGCCACGCCAGCACCATTCCCACGCCCGCGTCCATCCGGGCGATCTCCCCATCGTAGGGGGAAAGACCGCGCGGCCCTCCGTCGGACGGCGCGTAGGGATTGTGGGGATCGAAGAAGTGGATCCAGGCGAAGAAGGGGGGGCGGACGGTCTTCAACCAAGCGATCGCGGCGCCGGTCGTGGCTTCGGCGGGGCGCTCGCGGGTCCGGGCGTCCACGGCGTCGTCATACCGGTCGAACCCCCGGTCGAGGCCGAAGGACCGCTTCAGGACCGCCCCCGAGACGAAGGCTCCCGTGGCATATCCCGCCGCGGCCAGGCGCTCCGCCAGGACGGGATGTTCCTTCCCGAGGGAGAAGAAACCGTTGTGCCGGACGCCGTGGCGGACGGGGAGGAGGCCGGTCAGGATCGATGCGTGGGCGGGAAGGGTGATGGGGACGGGGGTGTAGGCCGAGCGGAAGAGCGTCCCCCGCCGGGCCAGGGCTTCCAGGTTCGGCGAGGTGGGCAGGGGATAACCGTAGGGCGTGAGATGGTCGGCCCGGGTGGTGTCGAGGGTGACCAGCAGAAGATTGGGCCGCTCGGCCGACGCGCCCGCAGCCAGGAGGAGAACGAGCAGGAGGGATCGCATGGACGCCCATTGTAGCGTTCCGGCCCCTCTTTCGCAAGGCGGGGGCTGTGCTATTCTAATGCCGTCCTCGATGAAGGTCCTCCTCCTCAATCCCCCCGCCCCCCGCCTTTGCCTGCGCGATTATTTCTGCGCCGAAAGCGCCAAGGCCGACTACCTGTGGCCGCCGCTGGACCTGCTGGTGCTGTCGGGCCTCCTCGCGAAGGGTTTCGATGTGGAGGTCCTGGACGCCTTGGCGGAGGGGTTGGACGAGGCGCAGGCGGCATCCCGTGTCGAGAGCGCGTCTCCCGACGCGGTGGTCGCCCTGGCGGCCGGGTTCCGCCTCGATGCCGACATGGCGTTTCTGGCCCGGGCCAGGGAGGCGCGGCCCTTCCGTCTCCTCGTCTCGGGAGACGTTCCGCGAGCGGAGCCGGAATGGTTTCTGGAGCGCTATCCGGAAGCGGACGGAGTGCTGATGGATTTCGCCGACCCCTCGGTTGCGGAGTATCTCCGGGGGGCAAGAAGGGCGCCGGCCGTCCGGAGCCGGGACCCCGGGCCGGCGCCCCCTCCTCCCGGCGGCCCCCTGTCCTACCCCCTCCCCCGGCACGAATGGTTCCCGCTCGAGCGCTACCGCCTGCCCCTGCTGGCGCCGGCCGGGGTGCCGATCACATGCCTCCTGACGGCCCTGGGCTGTCCCTTCTCGTGCGGCTACTGCTCGT
Organism: uncultured Holophagales bacterium; assembly: GCA_964603505.1. Classification (GTDB taxonomy): domain Bacteria; phylum Acidobacteriota; class Thermoanaerobaculia; order UBA2201; family UBA2201; genus UBA2201. The sequence continues at coordinate 12,685 of CAZRVT010000020.1, forward strand.
TCCCCTCGCTTCCCTACCGCCTCCGCCCCATGAAAGAAGTGTTGGACGAATGGGCCGCCCTGGTGCGCCTCGGTGTGGGCGGCGTGTTCGTCCGCGACCTTACCTTCGGTCCCGGTCCGGAACGGATTCACGCGTTTTGTGAGGGGGTCCGGGCGGCGGAACGGTCCCTCCCCTGGATCTGCGAGGTCCGCCTCGACCTGATGGACGAGGCCTCCCTGACGGCGATGAAAACGGCCGGATGCGCCTGCCTCCTCTTCGGTCTGGAAAATCTGGATCCGTCCCCCCTGGAACGGCTGGGGCGGCGGGTGGACGCGGGCCGCCTTCGACGACTGGCCCTCCACTGCCGCCGCATCGGCCTCCCCACCCTCGGCCACTACATTCTGGGCCTTCCCGGCCAGTCGCTGGGGTCCGAATGGGTCAATGTCATCCGGGCCTGCGCCTTCCCGGTGGACTACATGGCCTTCAACCGTTTTGTCCCCCGCCTCGGCTCCGCCCTGCGCGGGGAGGGCCCCCCCGGGCCCGATTTGGACCTGGATGTTTCAACCGGCCGCGCCTCCCTGCGCTGGCTCCTGGGCGCCGCCTCTCTTCTTTTCTACGCTCATCCGCGCCGCGCCCTCCGCGTGGTCCGGCTGCTGGGCCTGGGAGGGTTGACCGCCCAGGCCGCTCATTTATGGAAAAGAACGATCGCCCCGCCCTGGTAGCCGTTTCAATCCTGTTCTGGGCCTTGCGCGCTTTGGTTTTGGTCCAGGTGCAGGGAACGCCCTTGTCCCACTTGGAGCGGTGGAGCGAGGGGGACATGGCCTATTATCACGCGACCGCCCAGCGGGTGGCCGGCGGCGATCTTCTCCTGCGGGACCCCCCCCGCCCCTGGCACCGATGGATGGCGGCGATGGGGACGCCGGAGGATTGGGAGCGGTGGGTCGGCAATCGTCAAACTTACTTTATGGAACCCGGCTATCCTTACCTGCTGGGCGCGGTCCTGGCTCTCGGCGGAGATCGCCCCTGGGTCTGGATTCTCTTTCACCAAATCCTTTCGTACTTGACGCTGCTGATGGTGTTTTTCCTCGCGCGGAGCGCGGGGGGGACGACCGCCGGCCTGGCCGCCGGGGGGCTGTTCGCTCTCTACGGCCCCCTGATGATGTACGAAACGGTCACCCTCCGCGAACCCGCCCTCGTGTTCGCTCTCACCGCGGCGGTCTGGGGATCGGTCCGGAGCCGCTCCCCCTTCGCCGTCGGATTGGCCGCTGGGTGGTGCGTGGCGGCCAAGGCGATTACCGTCCTGATGCTCCCTTTCCTGGTCCTGGCGTGGGCGTCGAGAAAAGAAGGTCCGCGGACGATGGTTGCGCTGGCGGCGGGGACCGCCCTCATCCCCGCCCTTTTTCTCGCCCGCAACCTCACGGTGGGGGCCCCTCCCCTGGCCCTGTCCACGCGCGGGCCGGTGGCCCTGTATGTGGGGGCCGCCCATCCCAACTCCGGCGTTCTGGCGGACTCCTCTGGCATGGAGGACCGGGGCCTCCGATTCCGGACCATCGTCGAGCGCGACGGCTACACGGCGCGGGCGGCATTGTGGGGGGCCGTTGCCTCCCACCCTTCCCCCGCGAGCTTCGCTCTCCTCCTGGTTAAGAAGATCTATTACCTGTTCCACCGCTTCGAAGCGTGGAACAATGTGAACTGGTATTTTTTCCGGGGGCTGGTGTTCCCCATGGAGGCCCTGCCCGGCTTTCTCGCCGTTCTCCTCCTCGCCCTGCCGGGGGTGCGCCATCTGTCGGCCCCCCGGTCCCTGGCCTGGACCTCCGCCGGGGTTCTGGCGACCGTTTTGGCCCATCCCTTTCTCACCTCGACCCTGGCCCGCTACCGCCAGCCCCTTGTCCCCCTGCTGTGCGTCGCCGCCGGCCGGGGGCTGGTGTGGCTCCTCGATCAAGGGAAAGCCGGAAAGCGGGGGAGCGTGGCGGGGTGGGCGGCGGGGGCCTTGGCGGTCGGATTTCTGCTCTCGGTGACCGCGCCGCCGAAATACCGGGAAGCCGATTTCGGGATCTACGCCTCCATCCTGCAGGCGGACCCCTCGCTGCGCCCCCATCCGGGTCTGGAACGCCTCCGCCGGGCCTGGGATCATCAGGAGAAACGGAATGCGCCTCGCTGAAGCGCTGTGGCGGACCGCGCGGCCGGGGCAGATCCTGCTCAACCTCCCCGTGCCGGCCATGGGATTTCTCTTCGCTGCGGAACGCAAGCCCTTCCCGTCCTCGTCGTTCCTCCTGGGGCTGGCGGGGGCGGCCCTGCTGTTTGCCCATGTCCTGGCGTTCAACAATTACGGCGGCTTCGAGTCGGACCGAAAGGACCCCCGAAAGACCTTTGTCCCGTGCTATGACCGATTGGGTCGGCGCGGCCTTCTCCTCTGGTCCCTGCTGTTGTTGCTGGCGGCCCTGGCCGTGGGCAGCGCGATTTCGCCCCTGTTCGTTGGCCTGCAGGCCGTCATTGCCGGCGCATGGATGCTCTATGCGGTTCCGCCGGTCTATCTGAAGGGGCGCTTCCCCTGGCCGGCCGTCATCCACCTGCTCTCGGGCCCGGCCTATTTCGCCCTCGGGGGAGAGGCCGCCGGGGGGATGGCCCCCGGGGGGGGGATGTTCGGCCTCTATTTCGGCGCGGCCATCACCGCCGGCCACTTCTGCCAGGAGGCCGCGGATGCGCCGGTGGATCGCGCGGCGGGCACCGCCACCTTCGCCGTCCATTGGGGCCCCAAGGCCGGATGGGCGGGGGGATTGATCTTTTTTGCTGTCGCTCTGGCGCTGGCGGCGGCCCTGGGCGGGGGGGGGCGGCTCCCCTGGGGGGAGGCCGCCTGCCTGGGGCTGCCCAACGCCGTCGTCATCCCGCTGGGCCTCCTCCGTTGGTCGAGCGGGGACGTTGAACGCCGTATCCCGGAGTTCATCCGGCTGTATCGTCGGTTATATCTGTTGGGCGGGCTGGCGTTTTTGATTCTGCATCTCCACCGCGTTCCGATCACCCTGGGCTGACTCCCCGGTTCGTCCGAACGGGACCGCGAAGCAGTCCGACAAGCAGCCGCAGGCCGTTCCACGCCGTCCGCCGCCCTTGGGGGGTGGTGAGGAGATGCAGGCGGCGCACCAGGTTCCGGGGGTGCAGATACACCCCCAGGTATCCCAGGCGCGCGAGCCTCAGCACCTGCGCGGGGGCGGCGTAGCCATGGGACAGATAGTTGACTTCGTGCATCCCCCGCAGGGGGATCGGCCCCGTAACCCATCGCCCCTTCCGCAGCGCATCCTCGTACAACGGGGTCCCCGGAACCGGATGAAAAGGGAAGAAATTGACCACATCGGGGCAAAGGCGGATGGCGGTCCGAACGGTCCGCCGCCCCTCGCGGGGAGTTTCCCCCGGCAGGGTGAGCATGAACGAGAGGCGGACCTCCAGGCCCGCCTTTCGGCAACGCCTCACGGCGTCCTCCATTTGGGCGGGGGTGATCCGCTTGCGCAACGATTTCAAAAGACCCGGGTCCCCGGTTTCGCACCCGAACAGGATGGAGAAACATCCGGCCCCCGCCATGGTCTCGAGCATCCCCTGCTCCACCGTATCCACCTTTCCCGTACAGCTCCACCGCACCCCGGGGAGGTCCCGGCTCACCCGGCGGCAGAACCGCTCGATCCAGGCCGGATCCACGGCGAAGTTATCGTCCCAGAAAACAAACTCGTCCACGCCGTGGTCCTCGTGGAGGCGGACCATCTCGGCCACCACCCGCCCGGGCGCCAAGCGCCGGTAGGGCGGCGCGTTGACGCTTCCCAGGGCGCAGAACAAGCACCGTCCATAGGGGCATCCCCGGGACGCCAAAACGGCGCCGCATCGGCCGTGGCGATCCACGGAGGGCAGGGGGGCGTAGGCATCCAGCGGGACGAGGTCCCACGCCGGGAAGGGAAGGGCGTCAAGGTCGCCCACGGCCGCGCAGACCGATTCCCCCTCCCGCCCGGGGACCAGGACGCCGGGGATCTCCGGCCATTGCTCCGGCCGGTCGAAGGCCTGCAAAAAACGGGGGAGCGCCTCCTCCGCTTCTCCACGAAACGCCGCCAACGCCCCGGGAAACTCGGAAAACACGGCGTCGGGGAAGTAGGTGGGGTGGGCGCCGCCCACCACGAAGGGCAGCGCCAGGTCCCGCACCAGGCTCGCGGTGAACGCCGCCGCGGTCTTCACCGCCGGGCTGGTCACGCTCACGCCCAGCACCTGGGGGCCAAAATCCCGAAGATCGCGGCGCAGGGTTTCGGGGGGGACGGGGGAGGCGCTCAGATCGAACACCCGGACCTCGTGGCCGTTCGCCCGGAGGACCGCGGCCAGCGACAACAGCCCCAGGGGGGGAGTCGTTCCACCGGGGATGGCCACGGAGGAGCCGTAGCCTTCGCGGATGATGTCATAAGGGGGAACGATCAGAACCAGGCGCATGGCGGCCCCATTCTATCAGACCGACATCCGCGCGATTGACAGGGGGGGCGCCCTTGTCTATGATGATCGCCGATGAACCGCCCCGCCGGCGCGTCCAGTGTTGCCGCAGCCGTTCCCCTTCTGCCCTTTGGCGTTCTCCTGGGGTGGGTCGTCCTCGCCTACCTCCCCGCGCTGGGCGGGGGGTTCTGCTACGATGACGAATTCGCCATCCAACGCAACGCCCCGCTGCAGCGTTGGTCCACCCTCGGGGAGGCGCTGATCCTGCCCTATTGGAACAAACCCGTCCACGAACTGCTCTACCGCCCCCTGACCAGTATCACCTACGGGCTGAATTGGCTCCTGGGAGGGGGGCGTGCCTGGACTTTCCACTCGGTCAATGTAGCCCTGCACCTCGGCAATCTGTGGCTCCTGTACCGGTTCCTCGGGCGGTCCCCCCGGTCCCTCGTTTGGCGGCCATGGATCGTCCTGTTGTGGGGCGTCCATCCCCTGCTGACGGAGAGTGTCGCCTATATTTCCGGCCGGGCCGATCTGCTGGCCGCCGCCTTCGTCCTGCTGGGACTCCTCTCCCGTTCCCCCGTCGGCAGCGCCGCCGCCTTCGCCTTGGGGCTGCTTTCCAAGGAGAACGCCCTCGTTCTCCCGCTTCTTCTGCTGGTGCGCGACTGTTGGCTGACGGAGGGGGAGCGTCCGGATTTCGGTCTTTCGTCCCTGCTGGTGCGCTACGCCCCCCTCGTCGCCGTTCTGACGGCCTGGTCGGTGGGCAAGGTGATTCTTTTGGGCGGCATTTACAATCCGGATGCGGTCAACGCCTCCATGAATCCCCTCGCCGCGCTTCCGCTATGGAAGCGGATCGCGGCCTTCCCCATGGTGGCGGGGTTTTATGGATGGCTGGCGATCGTCCCCTGGTCCCTTTCGGTCGCGCATGACGGAGCGGCCTTTCCCGTGGCCCGGTTTCTTTTTGATTTCCGATGGTGGGCGGGGCTGATGATGCTTGCCGGGCTGGCGTGGGCCGTCCTCCGGCGCCCCGCCATCCGGCCCTGGGTTCTTTTGGCGGCCGCGGCCTTTCTGCCCTTCAGCCAGCTTCTTCAACCCATCGGCGTGGCGGTGGCGGAACGGTTCGCCTATTGCCCTCTCGCCTTCCTGGCTGCGGCGTTCATTCCCCTCCTGCCCGCCTGCCGAACGACCGGTCTGGTCCTCTTGGGGGCCGCGGTCCTGCTGACGGTCCGGACCGGGTGGCGCGGGTTCGATTACCGGGACAACCGGGCGCTGTTCGGGGCGGCGGTCCGCGCCGTCCCTGCCAGTCCTCTCGCCCGGCATAATTACGCCCAGGCCCTGCTCGACGCCGGCGACGTGGACGGCGCCGTGGCCCATCTGGAGGAGGCCCGGGCGCTGAACCCGGCCAGCGCCCCGCTGGTCCTCACCTTGGCCGGGCTGCAGGCCCGACGGGGGTTGGAGGACGAGGCCAGGAAGGCGCTCGCGGAGTTCATCCGCAATCGTTCCGCCCCGCGGGAAATCCTGGATGCGTATCTCGCCTTCCGGCCCCCGGTCGCCGAGGCTCTGGACGCCATGGAACACGCCGCGGCCCGCGACCCCCACCGGCCCGACCTGGGCGTTTTGGAAGGGCGGTATGCCCTTGCCGCCGGCCGCGCCGACCTGGCCCTCCCTCGGTTGGAACGGGCCTGGATTCAGGGGCTGCGCTCCCCGGACCTGGCCCTCGGCATTGCCGAAGCGGCCTTGAAGTGCGGTGAATGGACGCTGGCCCTCCCCTACCTTCAAGAGGCCCTGGGCCCCCAACCGGACGACGACCGCATCACGCAGGTGGTGTTCGCGGTCCTGGCCAGCGACCGGAACCGCGCCCCGGCGGTGTTGGAGACGCTGGCGGCCGCCTATCCCGGCCGGTCCGGCTTCGCGTGCCCGTTGGCCGAACTGCTCGATGCCGCGGGCGATGGGGCCCGGGCCGCCATATGGATCGTGCCCTGCCTGGCCTCGCTCCCCGCAAAGGCCGAGGAAAGGCCCCATTTCGAAACGCTTGAACGACGACTTGGATTAGGAGATCGATGAAATGCGAAAATGGCCGGTGATCCCCGCTTTGATGGTCGCCCTGGCCTGCGCCCGTGGTCCCGTCCCCCCCTCGGAGGGGGATGTCCGGCCCACGGAACAGGACCGGGACGTCCGATGGGCCCTCCTTCCCCTGCAGCAGAAGATGTTTTGGCAACGGCGGCCGGAGGGGGATCCAAAGGACGCCCTGTTGAACGCGATGGAAGAGGAGTATGGTTGGGCTTGCGCCGCGCGCAGGGCCGGCGTGGACCGCGACCCAGCCGCTCGCGCGCGCATCGAGGAATCGGTCCACCGAGTGCTGTTCGAGGAGTTCGTCCGCGGCCGAGCCGTGAGGCAGCTGCTCACCGAGGCCGAGGTGCTCGACTATTACCAGAAAAACCAGGTCCACTTTCTGGTCCCGGAGGAGGTGGAGGCCGCTCATCTTCTGGTCACCCCCCGCAAGGAAGCCGAGATCAAGAACTCCACCGGGGATGACGCCGTGGGCGAAGCGGCCGCACGGGAGAAGATCGAGCGGTTGGAGCGGGAGTTGAGAAAGGGGGCCGATTTCTTCCGGCTGGCTGCCGAATGGTCCGAAGACCGCACCGCGCCGGAGGGGGGGAGGATCGGTTGGTTCGGTCGGGGAACCATGATGGAGTCCTTCGAAGAGGCGGCCTTTTCCACGCCGCCGGGCGGGACGAGCAGCGTGATCGAAACGGAATATGGATTGCACTTGGTCAAGGTATTGGCCCGCCGTGGGGGGACGGTCCTCCCGCTGGCGGAGGTGCGCCGGGAGGTCGAGGACCGCCTGTTGGCGGGCCGGCGCGAAGCGGTCGAGTCCCTCAAGAAGGAATTGTATGAGGAGGTGAAGCGTGACTGCAAGGCGGATTAGTTTCGTCCTGGCGATCCTCGGCGCCGGCGTGCTGGCGGCCCAGGGAACGGTGGTGGCCCGCGGGGAGGGGTTTGTCCTTGGCGCCGACGAGGTGATGGCGGCCTGGGCGGCCGCGCCCCGGGAGGTGAGGGCCTCCCTCTGCCTCAAGGATGACGGTATCCAAGAGTTCTTTCTTGAATACCTCCGGGTCGCCCTCCTGGCCGACGAGGCCCGGGTGACGGGGCTGGACCGCGATCCGGTCATCCAGGAACGGATCGCCGCCGCCACGCGAGCCGTGTTGGGCCAGGCCTACCTGGAGCGGTCCGTGCGGGAGCCCCTTCTGACCGACGAGGCCCTGTGGCGGCAATACGACCGCATCCGGAATGAATACCTGCGGGAAGGGTGGTACGAGGCCAGGCACATCCTGGTCACCCCGAAGCCCACGCCGGAGTTGAACAATCGCCGGTGGGATGACGCCGCCGGGCCGGCGGAGGCCAAGAAGAAGATCCAAAGGATACAGAAGTTGCTGGCATCGGGCACGCCGTTCGAAGAGGCGGCCCGGGATTTTTCGGAGGACCCGGCCACCTGCCCCGCCGGGGGCAATTTGGGCCGATTCAAGCGGGGAGTGATGGAAGCAACGGTGGAGGAGGCCCTGGACCGGCTGGAGCCGGGCGCCATCAGCGGAGTGGTCGAATCTTCCTACGGATTCCATCTGTTGCAGCTGGTCGCGATCCAGCGGCCCGGTCCGCTCCCCTTCGAGCGGATGCGCCCCCTCTTGGAACAGCGGGTCATCGGGGCGGAAGCCGGGGTGCTGGTGCGCCAGGAAATGGAGCAGTACGAGGAGTTGAAACGGCGCCGGGGCTTGAATGTGAATTGGGAGGCCGTGTGGGCCCTGCAAGTTTCTCCCTGACGCCGCCAATGGTCGCCGATGGTTCCGGACCGGGGCATGCATCGGAGCCCGGCCGGGCCGAAGCCGATCGCCCGCGTGCGGACGGAGGCGTTGTTCTGATCCTGGGGGCGGGGCCCGCCGGCCTCACCGCCGCCGAAGAAGTGCTGGACAGAACCCATTTCCGTCCCGTGATTCTGGAACGGGAACCGGAGGTGGGCGGCCATTGCCGGACGCGGGAATTCGAGGGCAACCGCGTGGACATCGGCGGCCACCGGTTCTTTTCCAAGTCGGAGCGGGTGATCCGGTGGTGGCTGGATCGGGCCCCTCTCTATCCGGCCGACGGCGCCGTTTGGGCCCCCTCCGATCCGCCCCCGCCGTTGGAGCGGTGCGTATTCCTCCAGCGCCGCCGCCGAAGCCGCATCCTGTTTGACGGGGCTTGGTTCGATTATCCTCTGCGCGTTTCGGCCGGGACCCTGACCGGGCTGGGCTGGCGGCGTTCCCTTCGATTCGGGGCCTCGTATCTTAAGAGCGTCCTCAGGCCCGAACGGAAGCCGGAAACCCTGGAGGCCTTTTTCATCCGGCGGTTCGGCCGGGCCCTCTATGAGACCTTTTTCAAGGACTATACGCAGAAGGTATGGGGCCTGCCCCCCTCCGCCCTGAGTCCGGATTGGGGCGACCACCGCGTCCGGGGCCTCTCCTTCGGGAAAGCGTTGCGGCACCGTCTCTGGCGGCGGATCGTTCCCGAGAACCTGAGGGACCGGCGGGTGGAACACTCGCTTCAGGAGCGGTTCCTTTATCCTCCCCGCGGTCCGGGCCAATTCTGGGACTCGGTAGCGGCCCGGATCCGGAGTCGGGGCGGCGAGATCCGGCTTGGCTGGACCGCTACGCGCCTTCGCCGGGATGGGCTGGGGGTGCGGGAGGTGGAGGCCTCCGATGGGCAAGGAGCGCGGGAGAGGTGGGAACCGGCAGCCGTCCTTTCGTCCATACCCCTGCAGCACCTGTTGTCCGCCCTCGATCCCGTTCCCCCTCCCCCGATTCTATCCATCGTCCGGTCGCTGCCCTATCGCGGCCTGATCAGTGCCGCTTTCGCGTTAGCGCGATTCGAACTGCCGGCCGCCCGGAATGCTCCGGGCGGCCCCCCTCCGGACACCTGGCTTTACTTGCAGGATGGACGGTTCCGCGCCGGGCGCCTCCAACTGTACCACCACTGGAGTCCGTTCCTCCCGGCGGAGCCCGGCCGCCCCCTCGTGGCCTTGGAGTATTTCTGCTCGGCCGGGGACGCGATCGACCGCCTCGACGATGAGGCCGTGCTCCGGATGGCCGGCGCAGAACTCTCCGCCCTCTGCGGCGGGGCGGCCCCCCCCGTCGTGGCCAGTGCGGTGTACCGGATGCCGTGGGCCTATCCGGTCTATGCGGGCGATTACGGGCGGATGGAAACGGTCCGAACCTTTATGGATGGGATCGGCAATCTGTTCTCGATCGGACGCGGCGGCCAGCACCGGTACGTCAATCAGGACCACGCCATGCTCACCGCCATGGCCGCCGTGGGCCGGCTGGCCGGCGATCCGGGAGACCGGAAGGGGATCTGGAACGTAGACGACGAGGCGTAACGGGGTCGTTCGGCGAATCCGAGGCCGCGGGTTCTAACCGCGAAGGAAAAGTTTCAGGGCCGCTCCAGGGGCCGTTGATGGGCGGAGCTTCCGCAGGCCGAGGCGTCCTTCCCCCCGATGGCGAGGGTTCCGCTCCCGTCCGGATCCAGCCAGTCCTTCAGCCGGGTGGAGACGGTGGTGCCGGCGGACCAGGAGACCGCCAGCTTGCCGTACTCGTCCCACATCTGGCTCTTGGGGTTCCCGCAGGCGGAGGCGCCGCCGTAGAGCTGGCCGACGACCTGGTGTTGCAGGTTCCACAGCCCGCTCCCGGAGGATCCACCCTCGGTGACGCCGAGGTCCCAGTTGGGGGTCCGCCAGAAGTTGCCCCCGCCGGCGCTGACCAGCCGGTCGTATTCGAAGCTGATCTTTTTGACGTCCCCGCTGGGGTGGTGGATCCCCACGGTCCCGTCGGCCGGGTCGGCGCCGGCGTTCCACCCGGCGTAATAGACCGCGAACTCCGGGTCCGGGGGGGTGTTCAGCTCCAGGAGGGTGAAGTCGGATTTTGGGTTCATGGCGCGGAGCGTGGATCCGCTCTGCCAGTCCTCGTAGAGGAACTCCCCTCCGCCGCATCCCGTCCATTCGTAATTCCAGTAGAAAACGGTGGATTGGGCGGTGGAATCGGTGTGGATGCAGTGGTTGGCGGTCAGGAAATAGTTGCGGCAGTCGCCGCGCACATTGTTGAGCAGGGTGCCCGTGCAGACATACCCGTTGAAAATAATGTGGGCCACCGCCCGCTTATCGTTCTGCCACTCGGCCCCCTCGGGGCAATTGATGTCGAAGTTGCAGGCGCCCGCGCCCCGCGCGGGGCCGAAGGCCTTGTATCCGGTGACGGCCGAGGCCACGGTGAGTTCCGGCAGGGGGCCCGATGGGACGAACACCTCGACGACGAGGGTGTCGCCGGGGACGACGGGCGAGGCCAGGACGCCGGAGGGGGCGATGCGCTCCGCGGTGACGGGACCGAAGACGAATGCCCCGGCCGGGTCGTGGAACCGGACCTCCAGGCCGGACAACGGGGCGAGGTCCACCAGCGTCACGCTCATCCAGGGGGCGCCGGGAGAGGCAATGGCCAGCCGCCACAACGCCGCCCCTCCGGGGAGGGCCTCGATGGTGCCGGCGCGCAGGGACGCGCCCACCTCGCGGGCGACCCCGATCCGATAGGGGACCGCCCGCCCGGCCTCGGCCGCGTCTTCTGCCAGCAGGCGCACGATGTCGAGCGGCGGCAGGACGATGGCCGCCACGCTTTCGACGGGAGTCACGGCCTGCCCGTGGGCGCGGGGGAGGGACCGGGGCCCGGCCCAAACGGCGAGGGCGGAAAGGACGAGGATCAGAGCGAGGACGGTCCGACGCATGGATCTTCTCCTTGGGGGGCGGTCAGAAGGAGAACACCATACCATAAAAGAGAAAATCCCCCAAACGAGGCCTCCTCGAATGGGGGAGAGGGCGTCTCCCTCTCCCGCCGGCCGGAGCGGGTCCGGCCGCATCCCCCCTATCCCCGGATGGCAACCAACCCGGCCCGCTACGCCAGGACTTTGAACAGCTCGGTCAGCGTCAGCGAGTGATCCAGCCGCGCCGGGCTGTCCGGGGCGCGCTTCATCGCCCGGAGGGCAAGTTACTCGGGCAGCGCCCACAGGCAGAACGTGCCGCAACCGGCGTGGGCCCCCAGGACGGGGGAGGCGGCCACGCGGTAGCAGCGGGTCATCCGCAGGGAACTGCGCCGGAGCTCCGCCTCCACCCGCTCGGCCGCGCCGGGGTTGTCGGTGTAGGCGATCCCGACGGCCCAGGGTTTCGACGGATCCAGGGCCTTGACGAAGCGAGCGGCGAGCTTCCGCTCCCGGTCGCCGCCGGAGAGGAGGGCCCCCCGCTTGCCGAAGATTCCGCCGTCGAAAGTGACGAGGGGCTTGATGCCCAGCCAGCGGACCAACCGGCCCAGGGTCGGGGGGACCCGCCCTCCTTTGACGGCCCGGTCCACCGAGTGGAGATACCCCAGGGAGACGAGGCGGTCCCGGGCGGCCTCCACCCGTTGGCGGATGGCGTCGGTGGGGAGTCCCTCCTCGACGGCGTCCTGCGCCAGGAGGGCCAGCAGGCCAAGCCCCGTCGAGAGGGTGCGGGAATCGACCACCGTGACCCGCGCCCGCTGTTCCTCCGGGAGCAGGCGGACGGCGTTGACGGCGCTGCCGTGGGAACCCGAAAGGCGCGAGGAGAGGGTGAGGACCACTAGATCGTCGTACAGTTCCAGCCCCCGGCGGTAGGCCTCCAAATAGGCGGCGGGCGGCGGCTGGGAGGTGCTCATCGAGACGGAGAGGTCGGCCAGCTTCTCGTAGAATTCGGTCTTGGGGAGGTCCACGCGGTCGCGGTGCTCCACCCCATCCACGAAGACGAGGAACGGGACGGTGAGGATGCCGAAATCCTCCTCGGCCCCTTCGGGGAGGTCGCAGGCAGAGTCCACCACAAGCCCGGTCCCGCCGCGCCGGCGGAAGAGGGGCTCCACCTTATGCCGGAGGATGGCCCCGTGCGCCTCCAGGGCCCGGCGCACATGCTCGGGCCGCGTGGTGTGGATGTGGATGTTGTAGGCGTCCCCGTCGTCCGAGATGGCGATGGAATCGCCGTGGGCGCGGATCAGGTCGAAAAAGTCCCGCTTGACCCTGCCGCGGGGATCCACCAGCCATAGGGCGCAATAGGCCGGCTGATCCGAGGGGGCGGTGCGCTCCACGACCTTGTGAAAGGCCTCCAGCGCATGCTCCTCCAGCGCCTCGTGGGTGAGCCCCTTGGCCATTCCCTCGAAAAAGAGGTAGAAGCCCATCGCTCCGGAGTCCACCACCCCCGCCTTCTTGAGGACGGGGAGGTGGTCGGGGGTGTGTTCGAGCGCTTCCCGGGCCCGGGCGCGGACTTTCTGGAACGCGGGGATCACCTCCAGACCCTCCTCGGCGCCGTCCCGAAATCCCTCGGCCGTCTCGCGCATGAGGGTGAGGATGGTCCCCTCCCGGGGGACCTGGACGCAGGCGTAGGCCTCCCGCACCGCCTCTGCCATGGCGTCCGCCAGGGCCGCGGTCGTGAGCTCCGGGCACTCGCGGAGGGCCCGGATGAAGGTGTAGAGGTACTGTGAGAAGATGATGCCGGAATTGCCTCGGGCGTTGGGGAGGAGGAGGATGTGCAGCTCCCGGAGAATCCCCGCCGGGGTTCCGTCGGCGATGCCGTCCATGGCCCCATAGAGGGGGAGAAAGGTGTTGCAGAGGTTGTCCCCCGTGTCGCCGTCGGCCACCGGGAAGACATTGATGTCGTTCATGAGGTCGCGGTCCTTGAAGAGGTTCGCGAGCCCCATACGGAGCATCAATTTCAGGGAGGCCATTCCCATCGTGGGCACGGCCCCAATTATACGCCACCCTCTTCGGAAGGATTCCTATACATCCGCGAGGGGCGCCCGGACGGTGGACCGGCCGGCCCGGTCCGAAAACGCCACCAGGTGGACGATGCATGTCCCGGTGTTGCGGACGGCGTGGCGCACGCCCGCCGGGATCTCCAGCAGGTGGGGCCCGTCGCCGTCCAGGGTCCGCACCTCCACCGGCCCTTCGTCGTCGCCGCGGGCGGCCACCTCCACGGGGCCCCCGGCGACCAAGAGCCACTCGGTGCCGTCGTGGTAGTGGTGGCCCCGCACCTTCCCCGGACGCAGGGAGACCACATGGAGGTCCCCCAGGGGGCGTCCCGCCAGGCCCGCGGCCTCCAGGGGCCGCATCCCCCAGCCCCGCTCGTCGCTCCAGAGGAGTTCGCCGAGCGGGTGGACCCGGAGCCCGCTCACCGGCCGCCGGCCCCCTCCTCGCCGCCGGGGGCCGGGCCTGAAAAGCGGGGGAGACGGTCCGCCAGCACGTCCCGGTGGAAGGTGAGGGTGAGCATCTTGAGCTTGATGAAGTCGTCCCGGAACATGTAATACCCCTCGTGCTTCCCCCAGCGCGCCGAGCGGCCCGAGTCCTTGATAAGGTACCAGTCGTGGCCCCCGGCCCGCGCATGCCCCACCAGGTGGACGCCGTGGTCGTCCGTGGTGGTGCCGTTGACGATGCGCAGTTCCCGGGCGCTTTGGTCGATGAGCGCCGGGGGGATGTCGTAGGAGGGGACGACGGCGATGTCCTCGAAACCATAATGGCCCGACTCCGACACGTCCCCGCCGATACAGACGGAGTAGCCCCCCTCGACCGCCTTTTTCAGCAGCGCCATGAAGTCGTCGAGGGGCACGTTGTAGTAATCGGCGGAGCGGCGCCAGTTGTCGGGGGCGTCCAACTCGGCCTGGGTCCAGAAGGGGGATCGCATCGTGGACATGACGCTGACATAGGCCGAGGGGTCGATCTTGAGGTAGTCGGTCATGAATGCCATCGGCGTCCAGGTCTTGCCGTCGTAGTCGAACCGTTCCGGCGGGCGCCCCAGGAACTCGTCCAGGTAGACCCGGAGGACGGCCAGGGTTTCGCCCTCCTCCCAGTATCCGTGGTCCTTGACATAATGGAGGTAGTTCTCGATGCGCTCGTAGAGCTTCGAGTGGTCGTGCCGGCCGTCGGCGGCCAGGACGCCGGGATAGGCCTCCAGGGGGACCGCGCCGTAGGCCGCCCAGATGCGCTGGAGGGCGTCGGCCTCCGAGCCCTCGCCGAGAGCGGTGGCGCCGCGGGTGCGGAGGTAGTCCCGGGCCCGTTCGAGGTACTCGTAATAGACCGTGTGCATCTCGGAGAGCTTCACCGCTTTCCCGGTCAGGCGATGGACCTCGGACTCCATGAAGGAGGTCATGGAGAACGACCAGCAGGTCCCCGTCAGGTACTGCGCCACCGGCGGGTTGTGCCAGAACTGCTTGAAGGCCTTCGGTCCCGCGGGCTTGACCACCTTGGCGAAGTCCATCACGAACCGCCGTTCGGCATCGTTTTTCGCTTTTTGTTCATCCTTGTTCTTCTTCTGGATGGCGGAAGTGGCTTCGTCCGCCGCCGCTTGGGCTTTTTCGTTGGCGTCCTCCATTTCCGTCAGGACAGGGTCCTTGTACTTCTCCACATAGACCCCTTTGTCGGGGGCCGGCGGGGGCGCCTGGGCCGGGAGAAGGGCGGCGGCGAGCCACACGGCGGTCAGCAGGAGGGATCGGCTCATGGGGGGCTCCTTTCCGGATGAAAAATCCGGGCATTGTAGCACGGGTGGTCCATCTAACTCTTGGCGTTGGAGGCGTTTTGTGCTATGGTCTTATCATGGTCGTCCTGTCCAAACGCGGCGCCGGCATCGCAGGGTTCCCCACCTGGCAGATCCTCCGGGAGAGCTCGATCATGATGGAGCGGGGGTTGGAAATCATCAACATGGGGGGCGAGGAGCCCGATTTCCCCACCCCGCAGGCCATCACGGCGGCTCTTCAGAAGGCCATCGCCCAAGGGTTCACCAACTATGCCCCCCCGGGAGGCATTCCGGAACTGCGCGAGGCGGTGGTGGAGGTTTACCGCAAGCGGGAGTCCCTGGAGGCCGAGTCCTCGGAGGCCATCATCACCAACGGCGCCACCCAGGCCATCCACCTGGCGCTGCTCTCCCTGGTGGATCCCGGCGACGAGGTGCTCCTCCCCACCCCCTACTGGACCTCCTACCCGGAGATGGTGCGCCTCGCCGGGGCCCACCCCGTGCTGGTGAAGTGCCGCGAGGACTTCTCTCCCAACATCGAGGCCCTTCAGCGCCACTGGACCGAGCACACCCGCGGCGTCCTCCTTTCCTCCCCCATCAGCCCCAGCGGCAACTTGGTCTCCGCCGGGGACCTCCAGTCGCTCGCCGAGCTTTGCGCGGAGAAGGGGGCGTTCCTTTTCGTGGACGAGTCGTACCAGCACTTCGTCTACCCGCCCCACACCTTCCACTCCGCCGCCGCCCTCTTCAAGGACTACGGCAAGCACATCGTCCTGGCCGGCTCGTTCTCCAAGACCTACGCCATGGCCGGCTGGCGCATCGGCTACGCCCTGGCCCCGGCCAAACTGGTGGACAGCATGGTCTCCATCCAGACGGCCACCACGGCCGGCCCCCCCACCTTCTGCCAGATGGCCGCCCTGGAGGCCCTCCGTTTCCCCAACCGCTTCTACCAGAAGCTGGCCGAGGACTTCGCCAAGCGCAAGGAAATGGCCATGGGGCTGTGCAAGGAGATCCCCAACCTCGTTTGCAACGATCCCGAAGCCACCTTCTATCTCTTTCCCTCGGTCAAGGCCTACCTGTCCAAGGGGGGGATCCGCGACACCAATGCCATGGCCTCGTTCCTCCTGCGCGAGGGGCTCACCTATGTGGTCCCCTCCACCGCTTTCGGGATCGAGAACCATATCCGCATCTCCTTCGCCCTGCCCCAGAAGAAGCTCAAGGAGGGGTTCCGACGCATCGGCCAAGCCCTGAGCCTCTTGACCTGAACATCCTCACCTGGTGCGGCGTTTCGGCGGACGCCCTCCGCCACAACGCCGCCCTCCTCAAGCGGCTCCTGCCCCCGTCAACGAAGTTTCTTGCCGTGGTCAAGGCCAACGCCTACGGCCACGGCCTCCTGGAAGTGGCGCGCCTGATCGAGGGGAAGGTGGACCTCTTCGGCGTTCACTCGGCCCTAGAAGCCGAAACCCTGCTCAAGGCCGGAATCGACACCCCCATCCTCATCATGGGGCCCGTCTTCCCCCACCAGTTCCGCTTCCTCAACCCCGCCCGCGTCCACCTCACCGTCACCTCCCGCGAAACCCTCGAATACCTGCGCGGCGGCTTCTCGTATCCCCTGCATTTGAAGGTGGAGACGGGGACCCACCGGCAGGGGGTCCCGGAGGCGGAGGTCCCGCAGGCGCTGAAAACCATCAAGAAGTACGGCCTGCCGCTCGTGGGGCTCTCCACCCACTTCGCCAACATCGAGGACACCACCGACCACGCCTACGCGCAGAGGCAAATGGAGCGGTTCGAGGCCCTGCGGGGGCTCGTGGAGCGGGAGGCGGGGCCGATGCAGTACCTCCACATGGCCTGCTCCGCCGCCATCCTCCTCTTCCCCGCCTCCTACGGCACCCTCGTAAGGGCGGGGATCTCCCTCTACGGCTACTGGCCCAGCCGCGAGACCAAATTGTCCTGGATCCAGGAGCACGGGCGGGAGGAAGAGGTGGCGCTCAAGCCGGTTCTCACCTGGAAGACCCTCGTCTCCCAGGTCAAGGCGGTCCCCAAAGGGGCCTACATCGGCTACGGCTGCACCCACCGCGTCACCCGCCCGAGCCGCATCGCCGTCCTCCCCGTGGGCTACTTCGACGGCTACGACCGCAAATTGTCCAATCGCGGCATGGTCCTCATCCGCGGCCAGCGCGCCCCCGTCGCCGGGCGCGTGTGCATGAATTTACTCATGGTGGACGTCACCGACCTCCCCGACGCCCGCCCCGGCGATGAGGTCACCCTCATCGGCCGCGACGGCGACGAAGCGATCAGCGCCGACACCCTGGCCGAGATGGCCGGGACGATCAACTATGAAATCCTGGCGCGCCTGGGGGCGCATATTCCGAGGCTGGTGGTCTAAGCAATCAGCGGCTGGCCGCTAGCAGGTAGCCGCTGGCAGACGGACGAAGCCAACCAATGAATATCCCATCGGTCCAGATCATTAAGCCCCGAAACCCAAAGGATGCCTCGTAGGCAGGAGGGCCGCGCCCATCCTTGGGTTCGTGGTCAGAGGGCTGAAACGCGTATTGCAAGTGCGAACAAGCGTAGTGGCGCAACGGCGTAGCAGCGCAAAGGCGTGATAGCACAGGGGTGGGAAGGGTTCGTAATGCGCATTTGCGCCGCTGCGCGTTACCCTTCTGATGTATTGTCCTCGAACTTGAACAGGAGCGAGCCGGCGAGGCCGCAGAGGATGCCGCACGCCAGCAAGATGGCGAGCGTGGAGGCGGGGAGGAACGAGAGGGTAAGGAAGTTCCACAGCACCTGAAATTGCCCCTTCAGGCGCAGGACGAAGAACTGGTAGATCCCCGCGAGGAGGAGCAGGCTCAGCAGACCGCCGCCGAGCCCCAGGATGATGCCCTGGAGGAGGAAGGGGCCGCGGATGTATTGCGGCGGGGCCCCCACCAGCCACAGGATCTCGATCTCGTCGCGGTGGACGAGGGTGGCGATGCGCACCACATTGGTGACGATGATCACCGCGCCGGCCCCGAGGAGGACCCCCAGGGCGATGCCGAACCAGCGGAGGAAGAAGACGAAGGAGTTGAGCTTCTGCAGCCAGACGGTGTCGTACTGGACTTCCGCCACCCCGGCCGCCCTGCCGATCTGCGCCATGAACGCCTTGGCCTCCTCCTCGTGTCCGGGCTCCAGCTCCAGTTCGTAAGAGGGCGAGAAGGGGTTGTCGCGGGAGGCGTCGAGCACCTCGCCCAAGGAGGGGAAGTCGCTCTGGAACCGGCGGAAGGCCTCCTCGGCCGACTGGAACGAGGTCTTGCGGACGAAGCCCTTCGAGGCGAGGAGCTTCTCGAGCGTCCCGCGCTCCTCCTCCGTGGCCTTTTCGCCCAGGTAGACCACCATTTTCTGCTGCTTCCGCCACAGCTCCTCGGCCGCCCGCAGGTTGTTGGTGATGAGGAAGAAAAACCCCATGAAGAAGAGGGCCAGGGCGATGACCCCCATCGCCAGGAGGGAAATTTTCTTGTTGGAGCCCACGATGTGGAGCCCCTCGCGGGCGAAGTAGCGGACCGGAATCACGCCGGCTCCCTCCGGGCCCCCGAGTCCTCCACCACGCGCCCCTTCTCGATATGGATGACCCGCTTCTTCATCATTTCCACGATCTGCCGGTTGTGGGTGGCCATCACCACGGTGGTCCCCTTCATGTTGAGTTTGTCGAAGAGCGTCATGACGTCCCACGACATCTCTTCGTCCAGGTTGCCGGTGGGCTCGTCCGCGATGAGGAGGGGGGGGTGGTTGATGAGGGCGCGGGCAATGGCCACGCGCTGCTGCTCGCCGCCCGAGAGCTGGTGCGGCAGGGCGTTCATCCGGTGGTGGAGTCCCACAAGCTTGAGGATTTGGTAGACCCGCTTCTTCTGCTCCTGCAGGGGGACCCCCATGACGGAGAGGATGAAGGCGATGTTCTCGAAGATGGTCTTGCGGGCGATGAGCTTGATGTCCTGGAAGACGATGCCGATCTGGCGCCGGAAGAAGGGGATCTTCCCCTGGTTGAGGGCCAGGACGTTGCGCCCCGCCACCAGGATCTGTCCGGAGGAGGGGACCTCCGCCCGGGTGATGAGGCGCAGCAGCGTGGACTTGCCCGCCCCGGAGTGCCCGGTAAGGAAGACGAACTCCCCCTTCTCCACGAACAGGGTGACGTCCACCAGGGCGTGGATGTTGGGGGGGTACTGCTTAAACACGTGGTACATCTGGATCATGCGGGTCTTCCTCGTCCCATGAGGCGATCACGGCCTTCCGGCGCCTCCGGAGGCGTATATAGGCTACCATAACCACCGCCGCCAGCAGAAACCAGAGGAGCGTCCCGGAGCCCGCCACCAGCGCGGGGAGCCAGTCGGGCCGACCGGCCGCCTGGTCCCAGCCGGTGGTGTTGCGGCCCGTGCCGTAGAGGAGGGCCCGGTCGAAGGGGAGGCCCCGGCGGCATCCCTGGAGGACGGCCAGCACCCCCTCCCAGCCCGCCTCGCGGACGATGTGCCCCACCGCGGAGCGGGACCGGGCGTAAGCCAGGCGCACGGCCATTCCCCCCTGGGGGAAACCGTCGGCGAGGTCGGCCAGGCGGGGGCGGCCCCGCAGGGCCGCCCAGAAGGCGGCGGGGAGGTCCTCGGGTCCGCCCGAGAGGTGCATGGCCAGCCCCTCGTTGAACCACACCGCCACCCGCTCCGCCCCGGCGGCCTCGATGAAGGCGTGGGCCAGCTCGTGTCGGAACCGCTCGGGGAACTCCTCCATGGTTCCCGCCTCCAGGAGCAGGAGGCCGTTGGAGTAGATGCCGTCGGCCCAGGGGTAGATGCGGGGATCGGAGCGGACCACCTCCACCACCAGCGGGGCGCCGGGGTAGGCGGCCCCGGGATGGGTCCCCAGCATCCCGGCGTAGTGCTCGTAGATGGCGGGGGCGTTCCGCTCCAGCCAGGCCCGCCGGTCGGCAAACTCCGGGGGGACCTGAAAGATGAAGGGGGCGGCGGCGGCAAGCAGCGCGAACCGCGAACTGTCGACCGCGTTCCGCCAAAAGCCGCACTTTGTACGCCGTACGCCGCACAACTGCCCGGCTGTCCGGCTGCCTTGCTGTCCGGCTGCCTTGTTGTCCCGCTGTCCTGCTGTAAGCATCGCGAACATCAATGCTATGATAGCAAACCCATGGAGATCCGCGAGATCGCCCTTGCCCCCCACCTCCGGGCCGCCTGGACGTCCAACGGGACCCCCGAGACCCTCGCCCGGACCCTGGGGGCCCGCTTCGTCTTTTTCCCCAGGCAGGTCCACGGAACCGTTGTCGAATGGGTGGACGCCCCCATCGCCTTCGGTCTCGAGGCCGACGGCTTGGTCACTGACGCCCCCAATCTCCTGGTCGGCGTCCGCACCGCCGACTGCCTCCCTATCCTCATTACCCACCGGACCGGGGCCTGCGTCGGGGCCGTCCATGCCGGGTGGCGCGGCCTGGCCGGCGGCATCCTGGACCGGCTGGCAGAGCGGATCGAAGAAGGGGAATTGCGTGCCGCAGATTTCTCTGTGTTCCTGGGGCCCGCCATCGGCCCCTGTTGCTACGCGGTGGGGTTGGAGGTGGGAGAACGCTTCGGCCGGTATTTCGACGGTAAAATGCTGGATCTGAAGGGGTTCGCTGCGGGACGCCTCGCCGCCCTCGGCTTTGGGGATGTCCGCGATGAGGGGCTTTGCACGCATTGCACCGCCGCCCTCCCTTCCTATCGCCGGGACCCTCGGTGCGGCCACATTCTGACCGGAATTGTCATTCGTGATGACAAGCGGTGTCATAGAAGGGGATAATCAAGCCCCCAGGCCTGGCAAGGCGCTTGCTATAATTATTGTGCCGTGGAAAGCAAGTTGTTATACCAGGACGAACTCGGCAATATCCCGATGCCGGAGATCCTGGCCTCCATCGAAAAATGGAAGGTGCCGGGGGTGCTGACCGTGGAGGGCAACCCCTTCACCAAGAAGCTGTTCCTGGACGACGGCAAGGTCATTTTCGCCACTTCCACCGACCCGGACGAACGCCTGGGCGAGTTCCTCCTCCACAAGGGGCGCATCACCCAGGAGCAGTACGACGAGTCGGTCGTCCGCCTCAAGCGCGGCGAGGGGCGGCAGGGGAAGATCCTTGTGGAGATGGGGGCGCTGACCCCCAAGAGCCTCTTCGAGAACGTCACCGAGCAGATCACCGCCCTGGTCATCGGCCTGTTCAACTGGGACCAGGGGAGGGTCTCGTTCGAGATCGGCGACTACAAGAAGGACGAGATGATCAAGATCGCCCTCCCCCTGCGCAAGGCCATCCTGGAGGGGGTGAAGGCGATGTGGGACGCCAAGCGCCTCCTGGCCCGGCTCGGCACCAAGACCACCGTCTACGCCCCCGTCTTCGATCTCAAGGAGGTCCTCGCCCTCCGCCTCGACCCCCGGGAGATGCAGCTGCTCCAGATGGTGGACGGCCGCCGGAGCGTTTACGAGCTCGTCACCAGAGGGCCGCTCACCCAGCCGCAGAACGCCAAACTCCTCTACGTGTTCCACGTCCTCAAGCTCGTCGAGAAGAAGTCCGACGGCGTCATCAAGATCCAGTGGAAGACGACGGGGGATGCGCTCTCCTAAGCCCGCCCCTCCCAGAAGTTCCAGGTTCCAAGGTTCAGGCTTCAAGTTCTCCGCCCCATCGTTCTGTAGCGGCCTCAGCGTTCGCTGAGGCCGGCTGCCCCCCACAGGCCCGCCCGACCTGCGCCAGGCAGCGCCGAATGCCTCGGCCGGATGAGGGACCATGAACCATGAACCTGCTTACAGCAAGATCCCGGCTACGATCTGCCGCCCGCCCCTGGGGCGGGGAACAGGCAGCGTTGAAGGGGGGGCTTGAATCAACGATGGAGCGGGGCAACTTGGGGTCTGGACCGGGCGTATGGGGACTATTTTTCTTTCTCCGGCAGCGGCACCTTCAGCCGCTTGATCATGATGTTGAAGGTGGAGGGCTGGAGCTTGAGGAGGCGGGCGGCGCGGCGCTGGACGCCGCCGCACCGCTCCAAGGCCTCGGCGATGAGGTTCCGTTGGAATTCGTCCGTGGCCTGCTTGAACGAAAAGTCCTTGCCGCCGAGGGTGACGGGCCGTCGGGCCGCGGCGGTCGGGCGCCCGATGTGCGCGGGGAGGAGGTCGCGCCCCAGCGTCTCCTGGGTGGCCAGGACCACGGCCCGCTCGATGCAGTTCTCGAGCTCGCGCACATTGCCCGGCCAGTCGTATTCCATCAGCGCCTTCAGCGCCGCCGGGGCCACCTGAAGGCCGGGCTTGCCGTTTTCGGTCCCGTAGACCCGGAGGAAATGCTCCGTCAATAGGGGGATGTCCTCGCGCCGCTCGCGAAGGGGGGGGAGGGGGATGGAGATTACGTTGAGGCGGTAGAACAGGTCCTGGCGGAAACGCCCCTCCTCGACCAGCCGCTCCAGAAGGGTGTTCGTGGCGGCGATGATGCGGACGTCCACCTTGCGGGTGTCCACGCCGCCCAGGGGCATGAACTCCTTCTCCTGGAGGACGCGCAGGATCTTGGCCTGGGTGTCGAGGGGGATCGTCCCCACCTCGTCCAGGAACAGGGATCCGCCGTCGGCCACCTCGAAGAGGCCGCGCTTGCTGGAGACGGCCCCCGTGAAAGCCCCCTTGACGTGGCCGAAGAGGTGGCTCTCCAGCAGCTCCGGCCCCATGGATCCCGAGTTGACCGGGACGAAGGCCCCCCTGGCACGCCGGCTGTTGAGGTGGATGGCGCGGGCGGCCAGCTCCTTGCCCGTGCCGCTCTCTCCGGTGATCAGGATCGTGCTGGTGGAGGGGGCGGCGAGGCGGATGAGTTCGAAGACCCGCTGCATCGGGGCGCTCTTGCCGATGATGGCGCCGAAGGAATACTTGCGCTGGAGCTCCTCGATCAGACGCTCGTTCGCCTGCATCAG
Organism: uncultured Holophagales bacterium; assembly: GCA_964603505.1. GTDB lineage: Bacteria > Acidobacteriota > Thermoanaerobaculia > UBA2201 > UBA2201 > UBA2201. The sequence continues at coordinate 35,614 of CAZRVT010000020.1, forward strand.
GCGCCGCTGTTCGAGGGCCTTGTGGACGTTGACCAGGATCTCGTCGTTCTTGAAGGGCTTGGGCAGGTAGTGGAAGGCGCCTCGCCGCATCGCCTCGATGGCGGTCTCGACGGAGGAATAGGCGGTGATGACGATGACGGGGACCGAGGGGTAGCGCTCCCGCGCGCGTTCCAGCACCTCCAGCCCCGAGAGTTTGGGAAGCATGAGGTCCAGCAGGACCACGTCCACCTCCTCGCGCTCGATCAGGTCGAGCCCCTCCTCGCCCGTGTAGGCGGAGAGGAGCTCCTGGCCGGTGGTCTCGAGGATGTCCCTCAGGACGGTCTGGACGGTGGCGTTGTCGTCAACTATTAGAATGCTCATAGGGCAATCGTATTTGGACGGTCGTGCCGCGGCCGGCGGTGTCGATGGTCATGCGCCCGCCGAGCGACATAATGATAGCATGGGAGAGGGTAAGCCCCAGCCCGGTGCCGGCGGCCCCCTTGGTGGTGACGAACGGCTGGAGCACCTTCTCCCGGAGGTCCTCCGGCATTCCCGGCCCGTCGTCGCGCACGGTCACCAGCGCCTCGTCGCCGCCGTCCTCCCAGGCCACCGCCACCGTCCCCTTCCACTGCACCGCGTCGCAAGCGTTCAGGATGAGGTTCGTGAACGCCTGGGGGAGGAGGACCGGGTCGCCGGCGACGGTGAGGTCGGGGAGGGCGGGGTCCAGCGCCACCGAGAAGCCGTGCTCCGCCAGGCGCGGCTCGAGGATGCGCAGGGCCTGGCCCACGGCCTCCCGCAGCGGCACGGCGGAGGCCGCCCGCTTCTGCGAGCGGGAGAACTCGAGGAGCGAGGTGACCACCCGGGCCACGTGGAAACTCTGCTCCTGGATGTAGGCGAACCGGCGCCGTTCGGGCGTCCCCGGGGCGAAGAGGGGCTGGAGCATCTGGGCGTAGGAGGCGATCCCCGTCAGGGGGGTGTTGATTTCGTGGGCGATGGTGGCCGCCAGCTGGCCCAGGATGGCCAGTTTCTCCTTCTGCTTCAGCTCCTCCTGCAGGGTCACCTGCTCGGAGATGTCGTTGAGGAGGATGAGGTAGTTCACCTCCCCGGAGAACCGCAGTGTCCCCTGCGCGGCGAGCAGCGTCCGTCCCCCGCCGGCGATGAGGGTGGCCTCCGGGGTTCCGGGGGCGTAATCGGGGAAGGCGGCGAAGAAGTTGTAGCCGGGCCCCGCCGCGCCCAGGAGCTCGCGCGCCTTGGGGTTGGCGGAGATGAGGCCGCCGTTCTGCCGCACCACCAGGATCCCCAGGGGCGAGTACTGGAACACGCTCTCCAAGAACTGCTGGTGGAACTCCAGCTCCTTCAACTTCTCCTCCAGGCGCTTCATCAGGAGGAGGTTCTGGAAGTAGAGCGAGAGCTGGCCCGTGATGTTGCGCAGGAGCCCGCGTTCCCAGTGGGCCAGGGGGAGGTTCCCCTCCTTCGGGGAGGCCACCAGGACGCCGAGGGCCTGCCCCTTGAGGGCCAGGGGGAACGCGGTCCATGGGGGCGCGAAGGGGGGGACGGCCGCGCCTTCGACGCGCTCGGGCAGGACGGGGTCGGGGAACTTGCGCGCCCAGCCGGTCCCGTCGGGGAGGTAGAAGTTGCACCGCTGGACCCCCATCGACTCCTTCAGGCCCGCGAAAAGGTGGCGCAGGAGGGCGTCGGGGTCGGTGTAGAAGGCCATGCTCTCGGCCAGGTCGGCCGCCATCCGCTGGACGGCCGCCTGCCGGCTGCCGGCGAGCCGGTCGATGACGGCGTCCCACCGCCCCTTGAGAAAGAGCAGGAGGAGGGCGATGGCGAAGCCGGCGACGAAAAGGAAGAAGTTGCGGCTGGCCTGCATCTCTTCCGGGAAGATCTGCGCGGCGAAGAGGTTGACGAGGAGGTAGAGCAGCAGCCCGGAGAGGAACGCCAGGAGCGAGGAGGCCACGTTGCGGAAGACGGTCCCCACATCGCCCAGCCGCAGGTTCAGGATGGAGGAGGAGAACCCGAGGGGGAAGAGGACGATGGGGATGGCCAGGGCCCACACGGGCAGTCCCAGGTCCAGCCCCAATTCGCCGGGGACCATCTCCAGCAGGAGATAGGGGAGCAGGCCGAGGGAGCCGATGAGGACCCAGTTCCACCGCTGGCGCTGGAGCGGCTTCTTGGGGGCGGCCCACTGGAGGCCGAAAAGCGCCAGGGCGCCGGCGAGATACAGGATCAGATAGGCCGTCCGGCCGTCGTAGATCGCCATCAGCGCCTCCTCCTCCACGCCGAACCGTCCGCCGAGGAGGAGCCCGTCGGCCAGGAGCAGGAACAGGACGCTCCCGGGGAGGTAGAGAAAGGGCAGCCACCGGCCGGTGCGTGGAGGGGCGAGGGAGCGGGGATGGTAGAGGAGGAGCTGGAGGATCGCCGCCGGCAGGAGGCACTCCATCAGCAGGCGGTAGCCGAACAGGGTGCGCCAGAGGTCGTTGACTTTCCCGGCGGGGACCACGGCCAGGAGGGTGAACCCTCCCATCATCACGAAGAAGAAGAGGCGGGTGAGGAAGTAGCGGCGCTGGAGGAAGGTGACGAGCCCCACCGCCAGGAACACCCCCCCGATGAACGCAAAAATAAGATAGTGGAGATCGAGGCGCTTCGGGGGGGGCTGGTAGAAAATCTCCACGCGCTGGCCCCGGCGGCGCAGTTCCAGCGTCACCCCCGCCGGGTTGGCCAGGATCTCCTCCTTGAGCGCGGCCCAATCGCCGCGCCGCCCGTTGACCCCCGCCACCACGTCCTTGGTCATCACGCCGGCCAGCTCCGCGTTGCCGCCCGCCTCGATCTGGGTCACCACGCTGACGCCCGCCTTTTCCTCCACAAAAAAACCTAGAGGGCGCATGGACTCCAGCTGGCGGCCGAAGGCGAAGAAGCCCGTCAGGAAGGTGAGGAGGGCGAGGGCGAGGAGCAGGGTGTCCTTGAGCCGCTTCACGGTCTCACGGGGTCCGGGCCAGGGTGAGGGCGGCCAGCCGCCGCGCCCCGGCGCCGGCCAGGACGGCCGCCGCCTCGCGCAGGGTGGCGCCGGTGGTGCAGACGTCGTCCACGAGGATGGCGGCGTCGGGGGCGGGGCCCCGCGCGGCGAAGGTCCCGCGGACGCTCCGCAGACGGGCCGCGCGGTCGAGCGACGACTGCGGGCGGCGGAGGGCGTGCTTGACGAGGGGTCGGCGGACGGCGCGGCCCGTGCGGCGGGCCAACGCCTCCGCCAGAAGGGAGGCGGGATGGTAGTCCTTGCCCAGGATGCGCCAGGGGTGGGGGGGGACCGGGACGAGGGGCGCGTTGCGGAAGGGTTCGGGAAGCGCCTCCACCAGGGGGCCGAGCCGATCGGCGAAGGGGGCGGAGAGGAAATAAGCCCCCCGAAACTTCCACAGGTGGATGGCCTCGCGGGCGTTCCCCTCGTAGGCTAAGGCGTGGGCCGCGGCGTCCAGCGGCGGCGGGTTGAGGCGGCAGGGGCCGCACACTTCCCCGGTCGGGACGCGCCGGCCGCACCGGGGACAGGCCGGGCCCCAGGATTCAAGGGCCTCGAAGCACGCCGCGCAGTAGGGGCGGCAGTCCGTCCGGTCCGGTTCCCGCTCGCAGACGGGGCAGGCGGAGGGGAGGAGGTGGCCCCATAGGGCCTCCGGCAGGGCGCGCAGCGCGGAGAAGCGCATCACCGATTTAGTTTAGCATCATTGGCTTGACATCAGGGACCGAGTGGGCCATAGTGGAGGTCGGGAAACCTTCCCTTGGAGATAGGCCATGCGTTGCCGTTTTGCCGCCGTGCTTGCCGCCGCGTTCCTCGCCGCCCTCGCCGTTGCCCAGGCGCCGTCCAAGGAGGCGCCCGCGCCCGAGGTGAAGATGTCCGCATCCAAAGGCATCGGCCCCGTCCAGAAGGTCGAGGCAGGCGCCCTGGACCCCGCCCTGGCCGCACAGGGAAAGAAGATGTACGACGCTCAGTGCATCGTCTGCCACCTTTATGACAAGAAGAAGGTGGGCGGGCCCATGCGGGACATCGCCAAACAGCGCACCCCCGAGTACATCGTGAACAAGATCCTCAACCCGGTGGAGATGGCCGAGAAGGACCCGGACAACGCGCCCGTTGCGAAGGCGTACCGGGTCCCGATGCCGGAGCTGAAGATCACCGAGGAGGAGGCCCGGGCGGTTTACGAGTACCTGCGCTCCCTTCCGCCGGCCGAACAGGCCGCCGCGGCCGTTCCGGGCCAACAGGGCCTCAAGCCGGTCAACCCGCGGGTCGAGACCCCGCCGGCGCCTCCCGCGCCTTCCGCCCCCGCGGCCCCTCCGTCCCCCGCGCCTCAGCCGCCGGCCAAGTAGCTACCCCTGTGCCTCCCTTTTCGGGAGGAGCTTGACGATCAGGTACAGCAGGACCGCCACCGCCAGGCCAAGCCCTACGAGGAAGAGGATGCGGTCCCAGGGGGGCTTGGATCCTGGGTTCGTGATGGTCGCTACAATTCGTGCTTCTGGGAGATCGCCCGTAAAGCGTAAGACGTTGACATAGTGGTCGATGTGATACCGTGGGCCGGGTTCATTTCCAGCAATTACAAGGGTTAGAGTTGTCAATAGGCGTACACTTTTACGAGGAGTAGAGGCGTGTACTTTTACGAGGG
>CAZRVT010000021.1:0-39602 GCA_964603505.1 uncultured Holophagales bacterium
TGGTACACTTTTCATGATCATTTTTGGTACATTTTTACACGACCGGCGACAGCGGGGTGGAGGTATAATAGGCGCCCATGAAGAAATACGTCATCCACCGTCGCGAGGGGAAGGGGCCGGTCTATCAGATCCCCTACGCATCGGACCTCAATGAGGAGCAGTTGAAGGTGGTGATGGAGCCGGGCGGCCCCATGCTGGTGATCGCGGGGGCCGGCTCGGGGAAGACCCGGACGCTGACCTACCGCGTGGCGCGGCTCCTCGAGGACGGGGTGGATCCCGCGCGCATCCTCCTCCTCACCTTCACCAACAAGGCCGCGCGGGAGATGCTCAACCGCGTCCAGGCCCTCACCCGCATCGACGGTCTCCGGCTGTGGGGGGGGACCTTCCACCACGTGGGCAACCTGGTCCTGCGGCGCCACGGGAAGGCCATCGGCGTCGAGCCCGGCTTCACCATCCTGGACGCGGAAGACAGCAAGGACCTGATCGGCTCGTGCATCGTGGAATTGGGGTTCGCGGATCGGGCGGTCCGGTTCCCCAAGGCCGACGTCCTGCAGGACATCCACTCCCTGGCCATCGACATGGAGACCACCCCCGACCAGCTCATCCGGGACCGCCATCCCCAGTTCCTGGAAATGGCGGGGGACATCCTTCTGGTGTTCGAGCGGTACCGCGAGCGCAAGCAAAAGGACGCCCTGGTGGACTTCGACGACCTCCTCCTCCTCTGGAAGCGCCTCCTCCAGGAGAGCCCGGAGACGCGCGACGCCTACCGCCAGCGGTTCCAACATGTCCTGGTGGACGAGTACCAAGACACCAACGCCCTCCAAGCCGACCTCCTTTATCTGATGGTCCCCCCGGGGGGCAACCTGATGGTGGTGGGGGACGACGCGCAGTCCATCTACTCCTTCCGCGGGGCCAACTTCGCCAACATTATGGACTTCCCCCAGCGGTTTGAGGGGGCCAAGGTGTTCTATTTGGAGACCAATTATCGCTCCTTCCCGCCAATCCTGGACCTGGCCAACGCCTCCATCCGGAAGAACTTCCGGCAGTACCCTAAGACCCTCCGCCCCGTCCGCGAGGGGGGGGAGCGCCCCAACGTCGTCCCGTGCCGCGACGTCTATCAGCAGGCCGACTTCGTCGCCCACCGGATCCTCGACCTGCGGGACGAGGGGGTGCCGCTCAACGACGTCGCCGTCCTCTACCGCAGCCACTTCCAGAGTTTGGAGATCCAGCTCAAGCTGACCGAGATGGGGATCCCCTACGAGATTCGCTCGGGGATGCGGTTCTTCGAGCAGCGGCACATCAAGGACGTGGTGGCGTTCCTCCGGGTCACGGTCAACCCGCGCGACGAGCTGGCTTGGCGGCGGTGCCTCAAACTCTACCCGACGGTGGGGGAGAAGTTGGCCTCGAAGATCTACGCCGCCATCGCCGAGTCCCGCGACCCGCTGGGCTTCGCCGTCTCCGACGCCGTCCTGCCGGCGGTCCCGCCCCGCAGCCGGGGGGTGTACGCCGAGTTCCAAAAGGTCCTGCGGCTCCTGGTCGCCCCGGAGATGCAGGCCAGCCCCTCGGAGGCCATCCGGACGATCGTGGAGACCACCTACCGCGAGTACGCCCTGGCCACCTTCCCCAACGGCTCGGCCCGGCTCGACGACCTGGAGGAGCTGGCCCAGTTCGCCTCGCGGTATTCCAGCGTCACCGGGTTTCTCGAGGAGCTCTCCCTGTTGTCGGAGCTTTCGGGGCAGGACGTGGCGGCGGGGGAGGACGAGCGGGAGATGCTGGTCCTTTCCACCGTCCACCAGGCCAAGGGGCTGGAGTGGGGGGCGGTGTTCGTCATCTCTCTCGCCGACGGCCTCTTCCCCAGCTTTCGGTCCACGGGGACGGAGGAGGGGGTGGAGGAGGAGCGCCGGCTCTTTTATGTCGCCTGCACCCGGGCGCGGGACGAGCTGTACCTATGCTATCCCCAATGGAGCAAGGAGGGCTCCTGGCGCAACACTGTCCAACGCATTTCGCGCTTTCTGGCCGAGCTGGATCCGGATCTCTACGAGGTTTGGCAAGTCGAGTAATATCAGGAAGTTAAGGGGCCGGACGGGTCCGTCGCCGCGAAGTCCCCTTAACACCGTGTGAGCATCCGACCGTATGAATTAATACCGCGGCGCCGCGTGTTACAATATCGATACGGACACCTAATCCACACCAAGGAGAGCCCCATGAAGCATCTGCTGATTGCCCTATTGTTGGTCCTCCCTATTTTTGCGTTAGCTGCAGGGGAGTCTGATGAAGTGTACAAAGGCAAAATGGTAATCGAACTTTACCCCGACAAGGCCCCCCTCACCGTGAAGAATTTCCTGACCTATGTGGACGAGAAGTTCTACTACAGCACCATCTTCCACCGCGTCATCCCCGGGTTCGTGATCCAGGGCGGTGGCCTCACCAAGGACATGGCCGAGAAGAAGACCCACGACCCCATCAAGAATGAGGCCGACAACGGGCTCAAGAATGCCCGTTACACTCTCTCCATGGCTCGTACAATGGATATTGATTCAGCTACAAGTCAATTCTTTATCAATCTGGTTGACAATTCCCGACTTGACTTCACTGGGAAGCAAGACAGTCGCTCCTGGGGCTATGCCGTCTTTGGCAAAGTGGTGGAAGGAATGGAAGTGGTTGATGTGATTTCAAAAGTACCCACGGGCACGGTAGGTATGTATCAAGATGTGCCGAAGGAAACGGCTACAATAATGCGTGCTTATCGGATGCAAGGCTCGGAACAAGGAAATCCTAAAGTAGTATTTGAAGTAGAGATTCTAAGGAAGGCGCCTTCAATTAGGACGGTTGCTATAAGAAAGACAGATTATGATCAGATTCAGAATGGCATGAGGTTGTCCGATGTTGAGCGGATTCTGCAATCTAGGGGAGAAGAGGTAAGTAATTCTAAAGTTGGTGAAACTGAAATTAAAACCTATAGGTGGGAGAATTCTGATCATTCGTCCCTTACGATAACAATTCAAGATGGTGTAGTCGTATCTAAACGGCAGTTTAAGCTGAAATAAGTAATATTAGTTTGGAATAACTGCTATTAATGTGGCGTTATAGGTAGGACATATAATCCAATAAGCATGAGGTCAACCATGAATTATTCCGAGGAGCTCATCGACCGGATCGCCGAAATCTTCAAAGTGATGTCCGAGCCCATGCGGCTGAAGATCCTGGACAGCCTTCGCCATGGGGAAAAGAACGTCTCCGAGCTGATGAAGCTCACGGGGAGTCAACAGGCCAACGTCTCCAAGCACTTGGGGATCATGAAAAAGGCCGGCGTGGTGACCGCGCGGAGGAAGGGGCTCCACATCTACTACTCGCTGAAGGAGAAGCGCTTCTTCACCATTTGCGATTCCGTGTGCGAGTATCTGGCTAAGCGGCATGAGGAGGAGAACGGGCTCTTCAGCCGGGAGTAGCGGCATGAACGAGGCCCTGGTGCTGCTCGGCTTCGTCGGCGCGTGGATCCTCCTCCAGGCGGTGATCCTGCCCCGGCTCGGTGTTCCGACGTGAGTGCGTCCGGGCGCCGTCCCTCCCGGTCGGGAGGACCGAACCGATAACGACAAAGGAGATGCGAAATGGAAAAAGTGTTAGCCGTGTGCGAATCCTGCGGCGTCGCCAACCAGGTGGAAGTCGAGCGCAAGGCCGCCGCCCTCTGCGGTTCCTGCCAGGCCCCGCTGAAATTCTACGGGGATGTCCTGGAGGGCAGCGACGCGACGTTCAAAAAGGAAGTGCTGGAGAGCAAGCGCCCGGTCCTGGTCGATTTCTGGGCCCCGTGGTGCATGCCCTGCAAGATGATCGCCCCTCTCCTGCACGAGGTGGCCCAAGAGGCCGACGGCCGCGTGAAGGTGGTCAAGATCAACACCGACGACAACGCCGAGGTCCCCGCCCAGTTCGGCATCATGAGCATCCCCACGCTGCTGTTGTTCAAGAACGGGGCGCTGGCGGATCGGGTGGTGGGGGCCGTTCCCAAGAAGAAGATCCTCGAGATGATCGGGTAATCCCTATGCCCGTCTTCGAGTACCGGTGCCGGCGGTGCGGCGAAGAGTTTGAGCTTTTTCTTCTCGGGGCTTCGGAGCGCCCGCGCTGCCCGGCCTGCGGGGCGGAGGAGCTCCAGAAGAAGATCTCCGTTCCGTCCTGCTCGACGGGGGGGTGTGCTCCCTCCGGTGCGGGGTTCTCCTGAGGGGCTTGACCCTCGGGGCCGGTCCGGCCCGACACCGCGACCCACGCCCGCCCGCCGCTCTCCTGCGGCGGGCGGACCCGTTATGGAGCGTTGGCCCCCCATCCATGGGAATAGTGACGGAAAGGGCCAAATCTGGTATCATGGAATCGTGAAGCGGAAGGGTCTCGCGCTTTTGCTGGGGTTGTGCTGTTTTGGGGACGTGCGCATCCTCAAGGACGCCAGCGGGCATTGGGTCGTCTCCAACACGCGGGGGGGACAAGGGGGCTCCCGCGTCCGAACCTCGGCCGCCCCCGCCGGGGCGGCCGCCGCCCCGGTCGACCGGACCGGCGACCATTGGGACCACATCCAGGATGCCGCCCTCCGGTACGGACTCGACCCCGACCTGGTGGCGGCCGTCATCCGCACCGAGTCGGGCTTCCGCGCCCATGCGGTCTCACCCAAGGGGGCGATGGGGCTGATGCAGCTGATGCCCTCCACCGCGCGCCTGCTGGGGGTGGAGGACGTCTTCGACGGGCGCGAGAATATCTTCGGGGGGTGCCGGTACCTCCGTTCCCTCATTGACCAGTTCGACGGGGACCTCAAGCTCGCCCTGGCGGCTTACAACGCCGGGCCCGAAGCGGTCTCCCGCCACAACGGCATCCCCCCGTACCGGGAGACCCAGAACTACGTCCGTCAGGTGCTGGCGCTCTACAACGGCGAGAGCGTCACCTTCAACGGCCCCCGCCGGGTGCGCATCCTGCGCGACGGGAGCGGGCGGATGCTCGTCACGAACCAGCGGCGATGATCGGCCCCCGGGACAGCCGGAATATCCCCCCCTTCGACCAGGGCGTCTACCTGGTCCATCTGAACAAGGGGAAGGAGGCCCAGCGGGCCAACGACCTCGAGGGGGCCCGCCTCGAGCTGGAGATCGCCCTCAAGTACCGCCCCGACGACGAGGAGCTCCTCAACCTCCTCGGCATGGTCTATTACAAACTCCGCCTCTACCCGGAGGCGGAGGTGATGTACGGCAAGCTCGTGGCCAAAAACCCCGACGTGTTCATCCTGCGGAGCAACCTGGGACTGGTGCTCTTCAAGCAGGGGCGGGTCGAGGAGGCGTTGCCGCACTTCAAGCGCGCCGTGGAGCTGAAACCCAACTACCTCAAGGCGCATCTCTACCTCGGACACATCTACCGGAAAAAAGGGAAATACGGGCTGGCCCTGGAGCATTTCACCTTCGCCCAGGCCCCCCAGCACGTCAAGGAGATGGAGGAGGCCCTCCGACGCCAGCGGGAGAGCGCCGCCCCGGAAGCCGGGGAGCCCTTCCCGCACGCTGTCCCTCCCCCTCCCCCGTCGCTTCCGGCGCGGCTCGAGGAGGCGGCCGGGCCGCTCCCCGCCGCCCCCGGCGCCCGCACGACCGCCGAGATCGGCCGTCCGGCCGCCGCCGAGACCACCCAACCCATCCCCGTCGTGAAGGCGGAAGGGCGGCCCTACCGGTCGGTGGTGGAATCGCTCCACAAGGAGGCCTCCGTGGCCCCCGAGACGATCGACCTCACCGCCCGCCCCGCCGCCCCCGCTTCGGAGAAAAAGTTCATCCTCCACCACAACGGCTTCCTGGAGATCCACGCCCCCGGCCGCGTCTACATCAAGAAGTCCTCCCTGCGCTCGTACAATGGAAATTTCCGCTTCAGCGCCGTCCAGGCCCTCCACGCGACCAGCGCCCACCAGATCCACGAGGCGGCGGGAAACGGCAAGCTGTTCCTGTTTGAGAAGAATTATCAGACCTACCTGTTCGAGCTCAACCAGGAGTTCGTCTATGTCGAGGGCTCCCACATCCTTGCCCTGGAGGACGATCTCGCCTTCCGGTTCGAGCCCATCCACGACTACCGCCGCGACCGCCGGCTGGAGACCTTTAAGGTGTACGGGCGCGGGGCCCTGGCGCTGCTGACCCACCTCGAGCCCCTCACCCTGCGCGTTACCCCCGACTATCCGTTGACCATCCTCTCCCGCTCCCTCGTGGCCTGGACCGGGCATCTTTACCCTGTCGTCACGGAGGAGGAGCCGGGCGACGGCGGAGGGTTCAACGTGCGGTTCGAGGGCGAAGGCATCATCATCGCGGACGAGACCCTGTAGGAGGGACCCATGATCCTGGCGTGCGCCAAGTGCGGCACCAAGTACAAGATCGACGAGGCCCGGTTCCGGGGAAAGAAAGTGAAGTGCCCGAAGTGCGCCGAGGTCTTCACCGTCCCCGACCAGGAGGCGCTGGAGGCCACCGTGGCCCCCTCCACAGGGAGCGGGCCCTTCTCCCTGAAAGACACCACGAAGGTGATGAACGCCCAGAAACTGGTGGACGAGGCTCAGGCCAAAGCCCTCGGAACGACGGGGAAGCGGTACTCCATCGCCGTCCTTTCCGGCCCCCTGAGTGGGCAGGTGGTGAAGGTCGCGAAGAGCGTCTTCGTCATCGGCCGGGCCTACGGCGACCTGGTTCTGCCCGACACCGAGGCCTCCCGCAAACACTGTCAGATCGAGATCGGCGACGACGGCAAGGTGACCCTGCGGGACGCGGGAAGCACCAACGGCACCTTCGTCATGGGGTCCCGCATCGAGGAGGCCCCGCTGGAGGACAAGACGGAATTCTCGGTGGGCAAGACCTCGCTCATGTTCATCGTGGCCTCGGACGACTGAGCCCCGGGCGCGGTCCGCTCGTCTTGAAAAATCGCTTGAAAAGGAGTACATTGGCTTTCCGCGCCCCGTCAGGGGAGCGCGCAAGCCCAAGGAGGTATCCCGAATGAAACGAGACATCTGCGTTGGCATCGTGGGGGCCGGGGGCGCGGGCGTGGTCTCCTGCGGTGAGATGCTCATCCAGGCCGGCGCCAACCAGGGGCTCTCCGCCATGGCGACGATGAGCTTTGGGCCGCAGATCCGCGGCGGCGAGAGCTCTTCCAAGCTGCGGTTCTCCGACCACACCATCTATACCCCCGGCGACTCCCTCGACGTCCTGGTCGCCTTCCACCTGGGGGAATATCCCAAGTTCAAGGCCGACCTGGAGCTGAAGCCGGACGCCGTCCTCCTCCTGGAACAGGACGATCCCCTGGTCGGGGAGCCCCCCATCCCCATCCGGCCTCAAATGCGGGTGATCCCGGTTCCGTTCCAGAAGCTGGCCAAGGAGCAAGCCAAGAACCCCCTGGCCGTCAACATCGTCGCCCAAGGGATCCTTTGCGAGCTGTTCGGCCTCCCCTACGAGGGGCTGGTCCAGATCATCACCCGCAAGTTCACGAAGAAGGGGGACGCGGTCGTCCAGGCCAACATCAGCGCCTTGGAGATCGGCCGCGCCTACGCCCGCGAGAACCTGAAGGACCGAACGGGCATCGAGCGCTTCGAGTACACCCGCAAGGCCCCCTGCCTGGTGATGACCGGCAATGATGCCGCCGCCCTCGGCGCCGTCTACGCCGGCTGCAACTTCTTTGCCGGCTACCCCATCACCCCCTCCTCGGAAATCATGCACCATCTCTCGGAGTTCCTGCCCCGCTTCGGCGGCCGGATGCTCCAGGTGGAGGACGAGATCAGCGCCATCTGCCACTGCATCGGGGCCTCGTTCGCGGGGGCCAAGGCCATGACCTGCACCTCGGGGCCGGGCCTTTCGCTGATGCAGGAGGGGCTGGGGCTGGCCTCCATCAGCGAGATCCCCGTTGTCGTCGTCGACGTCCAACGGGGCGGTCCCTCCACCGGCCTGCCCACCAAGTCGGAGCAGGGGGACCTGCTCCCCGCCGTGTTCGGCACCCACGGGGACGCCCCCAAGATCGTCCTGGCCCCCGCCGACGTGCAGGATTGCTTCGACGTGACCATCGAGGCCTTCTACGCGGCCGAACACTACCAGATGCCCGTCATCGTCCTGTCGGACCAGTACCTCGGCCACCGCTACGAGAGCATCCCGCGGAAGGCCTTCCAGAAAGTGGAGCACACCGCCACCGCCCGCCTCCTCCCCACGCCGGAGGACCTCGCGGACTACGTCCGGTACAAGGATACTCCGTCGGGGATCTCACCCATGGCCATCCCCGGGACCCCCGGGGGGATGTATCTGGCCTCGGGGATCACCCACGACGAGAAGGGGAACCCCGTCTCCAACTTCGAAGTGCACGAGCGGACCATCGCCAAGCGCTTCCGCAAGTTCAATGAGGTTCGGAAGGAGTTGCAGTACATCCGGCACTACGGCCCCGCCGACGCCAAGGTCGGGGCCGTGGCCTGGGGCTCCACCAAGGGGGCCGTCCGCGAGGCGGTGGAGCGGTTGAACGCCGAGGGGCACAGGGTCAAGGCGGTGGTCCCGCAGATCATGTATCCCCCCAACTACGCGCAGTTCGAGACCTACGTCCAGCCGCTGGAGAAGTTCATCGTCTTCGAGTCGAGTTGGAGCAAGCAGTTCGCCAAGTATATTAAGACCTACTACCAGCCCGGGAGGCAGCAGATCGATTCTTATGCGCACGCGGGCGGCCGGGCGCTGAAGGCGCAGGAGATCTACGATGCGTTGAAGGAGGTGTGCAAGTGAGCGAATCCCTTCGCTGGCAGGATTACAAGAGCCACCTGAGCCCCATTTGGTGCCCGGGCTGCGGCCATTTCGGCGTCCTGAACGCCACCTACCAGGCGCTCGCGAAGCTCCAGAAGCAGCCCCACCTGACTTCGTTCATCTCCGGGATCGGGTGCAGCAGCCGCATCCCCGGCTACACCAAGACCTATGGGTTCAACAGCATCCACGGCCGGGCCCTCCCCATCGCCGAGGGGGTCAAGGCGGCCAACCCCGACCTGACCGTCATCGTGGCCACCGGAGACGGCGATTGCATGGCTATCGGGGCCGGGCACCTGCCCCACACCGCCAAGCGCAACGTGGACCTGACCGTCCTGATGATGGACAACGGCATCTACGGGCTGACCAAGGGGCAGACGAGTCCCACCTCGCCCCACGCGCTCAAGACCAAGTCGGCCTATTTCGGCAACCCCGAGATCCCCGCCAACCCCCTGGCGCTGGCCCTGGCCTACAACGCCACGTTCGTGGCGCGCTCCTTCTCCGGGAACATCCAGCACCTGACCGACACCATTGCCGCGGGCATCCGGCACAAGGGCTTCGCCTTCCTCCAGATCCTCTCGCCGTGCGTCACATACCGGGGTCGGGAGCAGTTTGCCATCCTGAGGGAACTCACCGCCCCCCTGCCGGAGGGGTACGACCCGAAGGACAAGCTGGCGGCCTACAAATACGCCGAGGACCCGGAGAAGCTGTGGCTGGGGATCTTCTACGAGGCGCAGGAGCCCACGCTGGGGGACAAGTTCGACCGCATCGCCCATGCCGCTACGGCGAATGGGAAGGCCACGCTCGAGGGCCTCCTCGACCGCTTCCAGATGTAGGAGGCCCGGTCGGCCCCATGGCCCTTTCCGCGTTCACCCTCCCCAACGGCCTCCGGGTCGTTCTGTACCCCGAGAAGGGGGTGCCCCTGGCGGCCGTGAACTTGTGGTACGCCGTCGGGAGCAAGGATGAACGGCCCGGCAAGACCGGGTTCGCCCACCTGTTCGAGCACCTCATGTTTGAGGGGAGCCGGAACGTGCGGGACAACGAACACTTCCTCCTCCTGGAGCGGGTGGGCGGGGTGGCGAACGGATCCACCTGGCTCGACCACACCAACTACTACGAGACCCTGGCCCCGGAGCACCTGGAGTTGGCGCTGTTTTTGGAGAGCAACCGAATGGGCTGGCTCCTCGACACCCTGGAGCAGAAAAAGCTGGACGGCCAGCGGAGCGTGGTCAAGAACGAGCGGCGTTGGAGGGTGGACAACCGCCCCTACGGGGTTTGGGACGAAAAGCTCTACGAGATGGCATTCCCTGCGGGTCACCCGTATCACCACCCGGTGATCGGCTACATGGAAGACCTGGACGCGGCCACCCTGGACGATGTGGAGGGGTTTTTTCGCACTCACTACACCCCGTCCAACGCGGTCCTCACCATCGCGGGGGCCGTCGAGCCCCGCCGCGCGCGGGGCCTCGTGGAGAAGCATTTCGGTCCCATCCCTGGTCGCCGCCGGCCCGCCAGGCGGCCGGTGCCCAAGGTTCACCCCGTCCAAGGCGCCGAAACCGTATTGGAGGATAGCGTGGCCTTGTCTCGGGTCTACCTGCTCTACTACGCTCCCGCCTACGGGGAGGCCGGGTTCCACGAGGCCGAGACGGCCGCCTACGCCCTCGGCGACGGTCGGGGCAGCATCCTCTACCGGGACCTGGTCCTGGACGCCCGAGTGGCGTCCTCCACCGCGGGGTGGTTCCTCCCGGCCGTGGGGGTGAGCACCCTCGTCCTCTGCGTCACCGGACAGCCGGGCGTCGCCCTCCCGGCCCTCCGGGAGGCCGTCGTCCGGTCTCTCGAGCAGGCCCGCACCCGCCCCTGGACGGAGGCCGAGGCCCGCCGCGCGCGCAACCTCAACTTGTCCGCGTCCGTCTTGCAGTGGGAGAGCCTGACCCAGCGGGCCAACCTCCTCTCCGAAGCTGCCACCGTCCTCGGCGATCCCGGGGCCGCCTTCGACCTCCAGGAGGGGCGGCGGCGGGTCGACCGGGAAGGGCTCCAGGCGTTCATCCGGCGCACCCTCGCCCAGCCCCCCATCCTGCTGGGCTTCATGCCTCGCTCATGAGCGGCCTTCTCCCCTCGGAGCGTCGGATCGCCGTCCGGCGCGGCGTGGTCCTCCGGGTGGTGGACCTGCCCCAGGCGCGGGCCCTCCACCTGGCGCTCCTGTTCAGGGAGGGGGCCGCGGGCGATCCACGCGGCTTGGGCGGGCTGACCCACCTCGCCGCCAGGATGCCGTTCGAGGGGACCCGGCGCCGCGGCGCCCAGGACCTGGCGGCCGCCCTGGAGGGGCTGGGGATCCGCACGGCCGTGGAGGCGCGCCACGAGGCGGCCATCCTACGGTTCTCCCTTCCGCGGGCACTCTTTCTCCGGGCCACGCCGCTGCTGGAGGAGATGCTGTTCGAGCCCGGTCTGCGCGAGACCGACTTCGACCGGCTTCGGGCGCAGACCGCCGCGGGGTTGGAAAAGGAAGATAGGGATGCCGGCGTGGTGGCCACCAACGACCTCAACGCCCTGTTGATGCGGGGAACGCCCCAGGCCCACCCCCCCAAGGGGACCCCCGCCTCGGTGCGCGCCGCAAGCCTCCGGGACGCGGCGGCCCGCCTCGATGGCCTCGCCGCCGGAGGGGTGACCGCGGTGGCCTGCGGCAGGGTGGGGAGGCGCGAGGAGGAGGCCCTGCTGCGGCTTCTCCGCCGGTTCCCCCCGGCGGGCCCGCCCCCCGAGCCGCTGAGGCGACTCACCCCGGCCCCGCCGGGGATCTACTTCCGCCCCTGGCCGGGGGCCGTGCAATCGGAGCTCCGCCTGGGGACGCGGGGTCCGGTTCCGGGCGCGGAGGCCTGGTTCCCATCGATCCTGCTCAACACCCTCCTCGGGGGCAAGTTCAGTTCCCGGCTGATGCTGAACCTGCGGGAGACCCATGGGTTCACCTACGGGGTCCGCTCCTTCTTCCAGGAGCGCCGGGCCCTCTCCTGCTTCTGCGTTTCGGCCGCGGTCGCCAGCGGGGTCACCGTCCCGGCCCTGCGGGAGCTGTTCCACGAGCTGGACGGAATGGCCGCCCCGGATTTCGACCCCAAGGAGGTGGCGGATGCCGCCGGCTACCTGGCCGGCAGTTTCCGGTACGCCCTCGACAATCCGTCGCTCTACCTTGGGCGGGTGGTCGAGCGGGAGGTCCTGGGGCTACCGGAGGCCCACTTCCGGCGCTACCTCGCCTTCCTCCGCCGATCCCCCCGGTTCGATCTCTCCGCGGTGCCGCGTGCCCCGTTCGACCGTTCCCGGGGGGTGGTCGTCGTGGTGGGCAGCCCTTCGGTCCGGCGCTCCCTCCGATCCCTGCGCCTCCCCCTGCGGGAGATCTGACGCCGCCGCATGATCCCGCTCCGCGACGACAACCCCTCGCGCACCGTCCCTTTCGTCAACTACGCCCTCATCGCCGCCAACCTGGCCGTGTTCGCCTACCAGCTGTTCTTAGGCCGGCGGCTCGAGGGGTTCTTCTACGCTTTCGGGGTCGTGCCTCGGCAGTTCTTCGCCGACCTGCCCGGGCATTTCTACGATCCCGGCCTCTATCTGCCCTTCCTCACCTCGCAATTCCTCCACGGAGGGTTCCTCCACCTGGGGGGCAACATGCTCTCGCTGTGGATCTTCGGGGACAACGTGGAGGACCGCTTGGGCCACGCCCGCTACCTGCTGTTCTACCTCGGCGCCGGCTTGGCCGCGGGGGCGGTCCACACCCTGCTCAACGCCGGGTCCCCCCTGCCGTCCATCGGAGCCTCGGGGGCCATCGCGGGGGTCATGGGCGCCTACGTCGTGTGGTTCCCGGGCGCCCGGGTGCTCACCCTGGTCCCCATCGTGGTCTTCATCCAGTTCATCGAAATCCCCGCCGTCTTCTTCCTCGGGTTCTGGTTCCTGATGCAGTTCTTCTCCGGGGTGCTGACCTTGGGAGACGCCCGCACGTTTCAGGAGGGCGGGGTGGCCTGGTGGGCCCACATCGGGGGCTTCGCGGTCGGGCTGGCGACAGGGTTCCTCCTGCGCCGGCGGGCCCGCCTCCGGCCTTTCAACTGGCGCTGACGGCTTCGCCCGTGCCCTACGCCGATCTCCACTGCCACCTTTACGGCCTGCCGGACCTGGAGGAGAGGATCGTCCGGTGGAAGGACGCCGGGCTGGCCTGGGTCCTGTGCGCTTCGGAGAACCGCGATACCATGGAGCGGTCCCTGCGGCTCAAGGACCGCCACCCGGAGTTCATCCGGGTGGGGCTGGGGCTCCACCCCTGCGAGGTGGTGCTCCGCCCCGACGGGGTGCGCGCGGCCCTGGAGTTCATGGCGGCGCACCTGGACGAAGCCGACATGGTGGGGGAGACGGGTCTGGACTTCAAGACGGCGGCGACCGTGGAGCAGCGGGCGGCCCAGCACACCGCCCTGGAGGAGCAGTTCCGGATGGCCGCGGACGCGGGACTGGCGGTCAACCTCCACTCCCGCCGGGCCCTCCGGGAGACCATGGAGGCGGCGGTCCGGTTCCGGTCCGTCACGGGGCTTCCCGCGCTCCTGCACTGGTTCACCCACTCCCGCAAGCTGGCGGCCCGAGCGGCCGAGGGGGGCGTCCACATTTCGGCGGGTCCCGCCGTCCTCGGCTCGGCGGATTCCCTCCGGGTGGCGGCCTCCGTCCCCGCGGACCGGATCGTTCTCGAGAGCGACGCCCCCGTGCCGTTGGGCGGGGTGCCGTCGGACCCGTCGCAGGTCCCGGCGGTGGCGGTGGCCCTGGCCGCGGCAGCCGGGGTCCCGGTGGAGGAGTTCAGCGCGCGGACATACGAAAACTCATGCGGGTTGGTTCAAAGACGGCCGGGTGCCGGGGCGCCGGGAGGCTAGGAGGCTGGGACGCTCCCCCGCCCCCCAGGTTAAACCCTGCGGCTACACTCCTTTATCCTCTTCCGTTGTCTCGTTGTCCGGCTGTCTTGCCGTCCCGCTGCCTCACTTGTCCGGGTCCTTCTGCTTCCGGTTCTCCCGCAGCCAGGCCGCGAAGATGGAGACGACCCGCGGGTCGAACTGCCGGCCCTTCTCCTCTTCCAGCCGGCGGATGGCCTCGTCGTAGTCCAGCCGCCGGCGGTAGGGGCGGTCGCTGACCATGGCGTCGAAGGCGTCCACGACCGTGATGATGCGGGCCTCCAGGGGGATCTCCTCCCCCTTGAGCCCCTTCGGGTAGCCGCGGAACCGGGCCTGGGTGTCGCCGTCCCACCGCTCCTGGTGGGCCATGACGATGGGGACGATCTCGTGCAGGCGGCGGATCCGCTGAAGGATCTGCCCCCCGATCTCCACGTGCTTCTCCATTTCGAGCCGCTCCTCGGGGGTGAGCTTCCCCGGCTTGAGGAGGATGGACTCGGGGATGCCGATCTTTCCGACGTCGTGGAGCATGGAGGCGAGGCGGACGTTCTCCGTCCGGCGGTCGTCGAGGTTGAGGAGGCGGGCCAGGGTGATGCCCCAGTAGGCCGAGCGTTGGATGTGGCCGTGGGTGGTGGAGTCCTTGGCCTCGACCGCCTCGGCGAGGGCCTCCACGCTCTGGAAGAAGGAGTCGGCCAGCTCGGAGTGGGTCTCCTTCAGCTCGGTGTAGAGGCGGGCGTTCTCCGCGGCGATGGCGACGATGGCGGCGAGGGGCTCCAGGATGTGGAGGTCGTTCCTCGTGAAGAAGTTCGGGGTGGAGGACTCCACATCCAGGACCCCGATGACCCGGGTGCCGGCCTTCAGGGGGATGGCGAGTTCGCTCCGGATGCCTTGGGCCCCGGGGATATAGCGCGGGTCGTTGTGGGTCTCCGGGACCAACACGACCTCGTCGTGGAGGGCGGCCCAGCCGGTGATCCCCTTCCCCAGGGGGATGCGCATGTCCCGCACCACCTCCTCCGGGTAGTTGATGGCGGCCAGGATGCGGAGGTACTTGCGCTCGGGGTCCAGCAGGAGGATGGCGCTGTTGGAATAGCCGAGCTTGTCCCTGAGGTATTCCAGGACGCGGGGCAGGAGCTCGTGGAGGTTGAACTTCCCGAGGAAGAGGCGGTGGAAATCCAGGACGGTCTCGTTGACCAGGCGGTTCTCCTCGAACCGCTTCCGGAGGGCGTCGTGTTCGCTCCGGGCCGTGAAATAGTCCTTCACCGCCTGCATCCGCTCCTCCGGCAGGACGGCAGGGGAAAAGAAAATGAGATAGCGCCCGCCGAACGATGCGATTTGCGCGCCGCACCCCTTGGGGATGAAATGGGCGTGCATGGAGAAACAGGGGGAGGCGCGGAGGGTCTCGGGCATGGTGAAGACCCCCTCGCGGGCCGACTCGAAGAAGCACTCCCATTCGATCTTGAGGGAGGGATTGGTGGGAAGGACCCGGAGCAGGTGATCCCCGCGGGGTTCCAGCAGCCACACCGCCGGGATCTCCAGCGCCCTCAGCAGGATCTCGAACAGCTCGTCGTGGGCCATCGCGGTATATTATAATGCAAGGACGATGCGTATGCGCCTCCTGCCCCAGACCGGCGCCGCCCCCTGCGGGGACGCGGTGCTCTATGTGGACGTCCTCGGCGAGGGGCGGGGGTTCCTCTTCGACCTGGGGCACGCCCCGCGCCTCTCCACGCGGCTCCTCCGGAGGGCGCAGGCCGTCTTCGTCACCCACACCCACCTGGACCACTTCGTCGCGGCGGCGCAATTCCTCCGCCTTTCCATCACCCGCGAGCAGCCCTTGGATCTGTGGGGCCCGCCGGGGTTCGTGGCCAACGTGGACGGCCTGTTCCGCGCCTTCACCTGGAACATCAGCGAGGACTACCCGCTCACCGTGACCGCCCACGAATACGACGGGACCTGGATCCGGAGCGCCGACTTCTCCGCCCGGGGCCGGTTCGTCCTCTCCAACCTCCGCAGGCGGCGCGCCGGCCGGTACCTCCTGGAGGACGACACCCTCACCCTGGAGGCGGCGGTCCTGGACCACGGCACCCCCGTCCTGGCCTACCGGCTCAACGAGAAGACCCACATCAACATCAACAAGGACGCCATGCGGCGCCTCGGTTACGATCCGGGGAGCTGGATCCAGAAGCTGAAGGAGGCGGTGCAGACCGGGGCGCCGCCGGCCGCCTCCATCGAGACGCCCCTCGGCCCGCGTCCCCTCAAGAAGCTGATGGAAGAGCTCGTCATCCTCACCGAAGGGCAGTCCATCGGCTTTGCGATGGACTTCGGCGCCGGCCGGGAGAACCTGGCTCGGGCCTCGGAGTTCCTCAGGGGCGTCCACCTCCTCTACATTGAAGCCTCCTTCGAGGCCGCCGAGGCGCGCTTGGCGCGGGAGCGCAACCATCTCACCACCGTCCAGGCGGGGCGCCTGGCCCGGCGCTGCAGGGCCCGGAAGGTCGTCCCCCTGCACCTCTCGCCGAAGCACCTGGGGCACGAGAAGCGCCTCTTCGAGGAGGTGCAGGCGGCCTTTCGGGGAGCCGGGGGAAAAGCGTGACGGTCCCGCCGGCGAAGCGCGTCGAGGAATTGCGGCGGGAAATCCGGCGGCATGAGTATCTTTACTATGTCAAGAACGCCCCGGAGATCACCGACGCCGAGTTCGACGCCCTGATGCGCGAGCTGAAGGCGCTGGAGGAGGCGCACCCCGACCTCGCCACCCCCGACAGCCCCACCCGGCGGGTCGGAGGGGAGCCGGTGGACGAATTCCGCAAGGTCGTCCACGCCGTCCCGCTCCTCTCCCTGGAGAACTGCTATTCCTTCGACGAACTGGAGGAGTGGGAGGAGCGGTTCCGGAAGCTCATTTTGGGGGAGCCCTACTCTTACGAGGCCGAGCTCAAGATCGACGGCCTCTCCATCACTTGCCTCTACGAGGACGGGCGCCTCGCCCTGGCGGCCACCCGTGGCGACGGAACGACGGGGGAGGACGTCACCGCCAACGCCCGCACCATCCGGGCCCTTCCTCTGGCCCTCCCCGAGCCCCTGCCCCTGCTCGAGGTGCGCGGCGAGGTCTACATGCCCTGGGACGTCTTCGCCGAACTCAACCGGACCCGGGAGGAGGCGGGGGAGGCGGTCTTCGCCAACCCGCGCAACGCCGCCTCCGGCTCCCTGCGCCTGCTCGACCCCAAGCTGACCGCGGCGCGCAAGCTGCGGGCCTACTTCTACCACATCGCCCGGCTGGAGGGGGCCGAGAGCCGGAGTCAGACCGAAGACCTCGCCCTGCTGGAGCGGCTGGGGTTCCCCGTCAACCCCCTTCGAAGGCACCTGTCCGACCTCGCGGCGGTGAAGGCCTTCATCGAGGAGGCCCGGGAACGTCGGGCGGCCCTGGACTGCGAGAGCGACGGCATCGTCGTGAAGGTGGACGAAAAGCCGCTGCAGGAGCGTCTCGGCGCCACGGCCAAGTTCCCTCGCTGGGCCATCGCCTACAAGTATCCTCCCGAGGGGGCCGAGGCGCGGGTGACCGGCATCCGGGTCCAGGTGGGGCGCACCGGCGTCCTCACCCCGGTGGCCGACCTCACCCCGGTGTCTCTCAAGGGCTCCACCATCCAGCGGGCCACCCTCCACAATTACGAGGACCTGGCCCGAAAGGACATCCGTGTGGGCGACGCGGTGGTCGTGGAGAAGGGGGGGGATGTCATCCCCAAGGTGACCCGCGTCCTTCTGGAGAAGCGTCCCGCGGACGCCGAGCCCTTCCGGATGCCGGAGGCATGCCCCGAATGCGGGGCCCCGGTGAGGCGGTTCCCCGGCGAGGTGGCCGTCCGGTGCATCAATCCCTCCTGTCCGGCCCTGGCCCAGGAGGCGCTCTACCATTACGCCTCGCGCCACGCCCTCGACATCGAGGGGATGGGGTGGAAGAGCGTGGAACAGCTCTTCAAGGCCGGGATCCTCCGGGACATCGCCTCCATCTATCACCTCCGGGCGGAGGACCTGGCCGGCCTGCCCGGCTGGGGGCAGAAGAAGGCCCAGAACTTGGTCTCGGCCATCGAGGCGGCGCGGCATCCGCCCCTCCACCGGTTTCTCTTCGGCCTCGGCATCCGGTTCGTCGGCGAGAAGGCGGCCCGGACGCTGGCGTCGCATTTCCGAAGCGTCGAGGCCTTCTTGAAGGCCACCGAGAAGGAGCTGCTGGCCCTGCCCGACATCGGGGAGCGGATCGCAGAGAGCGTCCTGGCCTTCGTCCGCCATCCCAACACCCTGGACCTCCTGCGGCGGCTGAAGGAGGCGGGGGTGGAGCCGCGCTTCGAGGAGGGGCCAGCGGGCCCGAAGCCCCTCTCGGGCCTCTCGTTCGTCATTACCGGAACCCTGCCGGGGATCTCCCGCGAGGAGGCCAGGGCGGTCTTGGAGGCGGCCGGGGGGAAGGTGGTGGGCTCGGTTTCCGGGAAGCTCTCCTACCTCATCGTGGGGGACGAGCCGGGGTCCAAGCTGGAGAAGGCCCGAAAACTCGGCATCCGAACGGCCGATTGGGATACAATAATAAAGATGATCCAGGAAACCGACGACTAAGGAGCGAGCCATGGAACTGCCGAGCACGGTCCTCATCAACTGTTCCGTCGTGGAGTTCAAGAACGTCGAGGGCTCCCTCATCGCCATCTCCGAGCTGGGATATTACGAGCTCCAGATCAAGCGCGGGGAGAAGCGCTACACCTACCTGCTTCCCGTCGCGAACACCGCTCTGGTCTGCGTGGACCCCCTCCTGGAGCCGCACGCCGACTTCGAGGTGGAGCGGTAGGGATCACAGCCGCAGTCTCGTGGGGCCTGGGCGATGCTGGCGGGAGGAGGGGCGGATGAGGATCTTTTACAAGCTTTTTTCATAGATCCGGTAGACCTTGTACAGCCGTCCGTCGAGCAGGCGGACGGCTTTCTGCATGATGGTGTTGTCCTCGAGGATCCACGACACCTCGACCCGGTGGTAGTGCATCGGCAGGGCGCGCTTCAAACTCTCGTAATACAGGCAGGCGTCGAGCCCCATGACGCGGTACTGGGCCTTGACCCCCAGGGTGACGAGGCGCAGGCCGCGGATCCGCTTCGACCAGTAGAGGAGCTTGGCGAGCGACCAGGGGTCGAGCCGGCCGCGGATCTTGATGAGGGCCTCGTTGGCGTCGGGGAGGGTCATGATGAAGGCCGCCGGATCGCCGTCCACGAACGCCACCTGGACCAGGTCGGGGACGAGGATGGGCTTGAGGCGCTTGGCCAGGTCGCGGATCTCCTCCTCGGTCAGCGGCACGAAGCCCCAGTTCTTCTCCCACGCCGCATTGTAGATGTCCATCACCGGGACCAGCTCCTCCTCCAGCTTCTTGAGATTGACGGGCCGGACGGTGATGGGGGCCTTGGCGTAGGCCATGCGCGCGATGCGCTCGAGGCGAGTCAGCGACTTGTCGGTGACGGGGGCGGTGTAGGCGTAAAGGTCCTTGGCCTTTCCGTAGCCGTTCGCCTCGATGAGGGCGGCGTACCGCGGCGGGTTGTAGGGCATCATGACGACGGGCGGCTCGTCGAACCCCTCCACGAGGAGGCCGCAGGAGTCGTTGGTGGAAGGGTTCATGGGGCCCAGGAGCTTCTCCATCCCGGCCGCCCGCCCCTCGGCCTCGACGCGATCGAAGAGGGCGCCGGCCGCCTCGGGGTCGTCGGCGCACTCGAAGAACCCCCAAAAACCGGCCTTTTCCCCATGGAAGCGGACGTGGTTCTCGTCCTGGACATAGGCGATGCTTCCCACCGCCCGGTCGCCCCGCCAGGCGAGGAAGGGCCTTATCACGGCATGCTTGAGAAAGGGATTATCGGGGGAGAAGAGGTGCCGGTAATCCGCCCACAGGGGGGGCACCCATTTCGGGTCGCCGCGGTAGAGCTGGAAGGGGACCCGCCAGAACCGTTGGAGCCCGCCCTTCCCCTCCGCCGGGCGGACCTCGACCGTCATCGGATGAGGCCGAATTCCTTGCCGGCCGCGCGAAACGCCTCGAGGGCGCGTTCGAGGTGGGACGCCTCGTGGGTGGCCATCAGGGAGTTGCGGATGAGGGCGCGGCCGGGGGGCGTGGCGGGGGAGACGACCGGATTGGCGAAGACGCCGAGCTCCTGGAGGCGGAGAACCATCTTGAACGCCAGCATGTCGTCGCCGACGATGACCGGGATGATGGGGGTGGCGGTGTCGCCGAGGTCGAAGCCCATCCCCCGGAGCCCGTCCATCAGGATGCGGGTGTTGGCCCAGAGGCGCTCCAGACGCTCCGGCTCCCGCTCGATGATCTCCAGGGCCGCGATGACGGCGGCCACCGAGGCGGGAGGCGGGGCGGCGGAGAAGATGAGGGGGCGGGAGGTGTGCTTGATCCAGTTGACGACCTCGGCGGGGCCCGCGATGAAGCCGCCCACGCTGGCGAGGGATTTCGAGAAGGTGCCCATGACGAGGTCCACGCGGTCATTGACCCCGAAATGGATGGCGGTGCCGCGGCCCGACTCGCCCAGGACCCCCAGGCCGTGGGCGTCGTCCACCATCACCCGCGCGCCATAGCGGCCCGCCAGCCCGACGAGCCGGTCTACGGGGAAGATGTCGCCCTCCATGGAGAAAACGCCGTCCACCACCACCAGTTTGCCCGGGGCCTCGCCGTCCTCCTTGAGGAGGCGCTCCAAGTCGTCCAGGTCCAGATGGTTGAACTTGCGGACCCGGGCGAAGGAGAGGCGGCACCCGTCGATGATGGAGGCGTGGTTCGCCTTGTCGATGTAGATCATGTCGCCTTTGCCGGCCACGGTGGAGATGACGCCCAGGTTCGTCTGAAACCCGGTGGAAAAGACGAGGGCGGCCTCCTTGCGGACGAAGGCGGCCAGCTTCTCCTCCAGCTCCACATGGATGTCGAGGGTGCCGTTCAGAAAGCGGCTGCCGGCGCATCCGCTTCCGTATTTCATCGCGGCGGCCGCGGCGCGCTCCTTGACGAGGGGATGGCTGGTCAACCCGAGGTAGTTGTTGGAGCCCAGCATGACCACCCGACGGCCTTGCATGACCACCTCGGGGTCCTGCTGAGAGGAGATCTCCCGGAAATAGGCATAGAGGCCCAAGGCCTTGACCTGCTCCACATCCTTGAAATCCCTGCACTTTCGGAAGAGGTCCACGTGCGCTCCTTCTACAGCCAACGGTGTTCCCGGTACCACTGGAAGGTCCGCCGGGCGCCCTCCGGGAAATCGGTCCGGCAGGCGAAGTTTAGCATAATCCGGGCCTTTTCGGGGGAGCACAGCCAGGCCGGGGCGAGCATCTCGCGGGCCTTTCCGGAGTTGAACATGGTGGGGCGGCCGACGAGCCGGCCGAAGGCCAGGTTGGCCGCGCCCAGGAGGCGGATCAGGGGGTCCGGGATGGGGGCCACCACGGTCCGGCGGCCGGCGACCTGCCCCAGGGCCAAGGCGAGGTCGGCGAAGGAGAGGACGCGGGGATGGGCGATGCAGTAGACCCCCGGTGGGCCTCCGGCGAGGGCGGCGCGGACCGCCTCGACGGCGTCCTCCACGTAGAGCATCTGGATGCGGTGGCGGCCGGCGGGGACGAAAAAGGCGCCCCGCGAAGCCATGCGGAAGAGGGCCAGGGTCTCCCGGTCGCCGGGGCCGTAAACGGCCGTCAGGCGGAGGTGGAGGACCGGAACACCCGGCAGGCCGCCGTCGAGCGCCCGCTCGGCGGCCAGCTTGCTGCGCCCGTAGGGCGAGACCGGAGTGGGCGGGGTGGCTTCGTCGGGGGGCCGGTCGCCGGCGGCGGGCCCGAGGGCGGAGAGGGAGGAGAGGTGGACGACCCGGCGGACCGACGCCGCCTCCCGGCAGGCGCGGGCCAGGCGCTCCGCGGCCGCGGCGTTGCCCTCCATGAAAGCGTGCTCGGTGTTGCCGCGGATCGTCCCCGCGGCATGGACCACGGCCTCCATCCCCCGGACCGCCTCGGCCAGGCGGGGCCCGTCCGCAAGGTCGCCCTGCACGGGCTCCCCGAAAGGGGCGAGGGTGGTGGCCTGGGCGGGGGAACGGTGGAGGAGGCGGAGGGCGTGGCCGTCCGCCGCAAGGGCCGGAAGGAGGTGCCGCCCGATGAACCCGGTGCCGCCGGTGACCAAGATGCGCATGCCGTCCTGGATTGTAACATGTAGCGCCGGGATGCCCGGTCCCAAGGTGGCGATGCGAAAGCGATGACCGGGGCGGAGGGGCTCCGGTCCGACGATATTCTAAGGCCGGCGGGGGAGCGCGGATCGGAGGTGCGGTGGTGGGCGGGGCGGATCAGTTGCTCTGCCGGGCTTGCTCCAGCTCCTTCAAGCGGTCCTGGACATCCCGGAAGGTGGAGCGGGAGCCGTAGATCTCCATGAAGGCCTTGTGGGCGTTCTCCAGATCGCCCACCTGCTGGTAGAGGTTCCCGAGGTCGTAGAGGATGCCCAGCTGCTCGTCCTCGGAGAGGTCGGGGGACTCCATGGCCTTGCGATACCACTTTTCGGCCAGTTGGGGCATCCCCTTCTCGAGGAAGCACATGCCCAGCATGGAGCAGCAGTCGATGAGCTTGCCGGGGTCCTTGCAGGCGATCTGGAACTCCGAGATGGCCTCGTCCACGAGCCCCATTTCTTTGTAGGCGATCCCGAGGTTGTAGTGGGTGTCGTAGTCCTCGGGGGAGAGGGTCTGCTGGACGCCTTGCTTGAACTGCTCGAAAACCTCCTCGAGCGTGGGCTCAGCCTGCGCGGGGAGGGCCACCTCCTGCTTCTCCTCAGTCATCTCCTCTTCGAGTTCGCTCGCGAGGTCGAAGAACTCCTCCTCGTCGGAGAACAGGCTCTCGCCGTCGGCGATCTCCGGGACCGGCGCGGCGGCCGGGGGCGGCGCCTTTTTCATGAGGGCCTGGAACCGCTGTTCGCGCGCCAGGACCTCCGGATGGTTGGGGAAGCGGTTTCGGAGGTCCTTCAGGAGCTTATCGGCCTCGTCGGCGATCTCCTGCTCCATGTAGAAGTCGAGTTCGCCCAGCACCTCCACCGGCGGCTCGTTCTCCACGGGGATGGCCTGCTGGAGGAAGTCCCCGATCTCGTCCGACATGGAGAGGAAGTCGCCCAGGTCCGCCGCCTCCTTGGGGGCGGCGGTGGGGGGGGCGGGGGGCGGGGCGGACGGTTTGGCCTTGGCGGGCGCCTTCGCCTGCGGCGTTAGATTCGCGAGCTCGTCCATCAGCGAGGCCGTCCGCTTCTCCTTCTCCTTGGGCTTGGCGGGGGCCGCGGGTTTGGGGGTCCCGAGCAGGCTGTCCAGGTCCAGGGCCGGGCTCGCGGGCTTGGGCTTGGCCGGGGGGGTGGGCTTCTTCGTGCCCAGCAGACTGTCGATGTCGAGGGAGGGCTTCTTCGGTGTGGGGGTGGGTGGGGGCTGGACTTTCACCGAGGCCCGAGCGGCGGCCGGGGGCTCGGCGGGGGGCTTAACCTGCACGGAGGGGCGGGGGGGCGGAGGGGGGGGAGGGGGAGGGAGGGGTTCCGGCTCCGGCGTCGGAAGGGGAAGGGCGACCTCCTCGATCGGTGCCGGTTCCGGAAGTTCCAGCGCCAAGGGCTCGGGGGCCGGCTCCGGCTCCATCGTCAGGGGGGCTTCGCCCCCGGCGGCGTGATCGCTCTCGATTTCCTGTGCCGGCGCCTCCTCGCCTTCGAGCTCGAGGCCGGGAAAGGTCTCGGGGGCCGGCTCGGGGGCGGCGGGGGGCTCCTCGACCTCCAGCTCCATATCCAGCGAGGGGCCGCTCAGGTCGAGGCCGATCTCGGCCTCCCCGGCGGAGACCAGCGTGTCGGTGGCGAACGCCGCGCCGGCGGCGGCCGGGGGGGCCTCGTCCAGGGCGATGCCCTGCATGAGGAGCTGTTCCTTGAGGTTCTCTTCGCGGTCCGCCAGGCCGCGGACGGCGTAGAGCTCCACCAGCCGCCGGCCCACCTTCTCGGCCTCCTCCGGACGATTCTCCTCCAAAAAGATCTGAAGGAGCTTCTCGAGGGAGGGGATGTAGTTGGGGACGCGCTCCAGGATCACCTGGAGCCCCTGGATGGCCTTGTCGGTCAGGTTGTACTTGGTGAAGACGTCAATCTCCACCATGTGCTCGCTCACGTAGTCGCGCAGGTCCGCCGGCAGGTCCTCCTCGAGGAGGACCGCTTCGGCCTCGAGGGCGGCCGGGCGCTCCGCCGGGTGGGCGGGGGCCGCCGGCATGGGGATGTCGATTTCGGGAAGCTCCGCGATCTCCTCGACCCCCACCTCGGGGCGGCTGATGTCCTGCAGGGTGACGCGCTTCCCCATCTTCTGCTTGATGAAGGCCAGCTTCTCGCGGTGCTGGTGGTTGTCCGGCTCCAGTTGGATGAGCCGCTCGAGCGTGGCCCCCGCCTCGTCGAAGCGCTTGAAGTGGGTGTAGGCGTCCACCAGCATCGAGAGGGCCTGGGCCAGGTGGGTCTCCTGCTTCAATTGCTGGTTGAACTCCACAACCTTCATGAGCGTGGAGATGTTCACGGCGTCCTTCTTGAGGATGCGGTAGCAGAGGGCGAGGGCCCGCTGGGCGTCGCCGCGCTTGAAGGAGAGATCGGCCGCCTGCTGGAAGGCGAGGATGGCCTCGTCGCCCCGGCCCAGCCCCTGGAGGATTTCACCCTTGATCTCGTGCAGGCGGTCGTGGTCCGGGGCCTTGCGCAGCCCCATGGCCACGGCGTCGAGGGCGTTCTGAATGGCGCTGGAGTGTTGGTAGGCCTGGGCCAGCAGGACGAAGACGGCGGGGTCGCCGGACTGAGCGGCATTGGTGGACTCGAGCAGCTTCACCACGTCCACGGCCCGCCCCTCCTCGATGAGGGAGGCCGCCAGGTCCTTGACCATGTCGATGTTGCGGGGATCGATCTTGAGGGCGCGCTGGTAGACCTGGACGGCCTCTTGGATGTGCCCCTTGCCGATGAGGATCTTCCCGATGGACTGGAACTCGGCCACGGCCTCCTGGGCATGGCCGTTCTGGTTCAGCAGCTCGGCCAGCTTGCCCCGCATGGCGATGTTGTCGGGGTCGAGCGCAACGATCTTGCGGTAGATCTCCAGCGACTGCGCGGCCTGGCCCTGGCGGTTGTAGTAGTCGGCCAGGTATTGGTAGTGGCTGGCCGCCTCGGAGTTCATCCCCTGCTTGGAATAGAGCTCCCCCAACTTCTCGTACACCTCCAGCAGGGAGGGGTCGAGCTTGTTGATCTTCTTGAGGATCGCGATGGACTTGAGGTAGAACCCGTCTTCGGCCCAGAAGCGGGCGATGTCGTAGAAGAACTTCGTGGCTTCCTTGATGCGGTTGATGCGGACGTAGAGGTCGCCTACCCGGTTGAGGATGTTGGTGTCGTTGGGGTTGTCCTCCACCAGCTTGAGATACTCCTTGATGGCCGCCTCGATCTTCCCCTTGGCGACCAGCTTCTCGGCGTTCTGGACGACGACGTCCCGCTTGATGGCCATGGACGGCTTACTTCACCTCTTCGATGCGGGAGGCCTTTCCCCTCAGGTTGCGCAGGTAGTAGAGCTTCGCGCGGCGGACCTTGCCGATCTTGACGACGTCCACCGAGGCGATGGCGGGGCTCTCGTAGGGGAACACGCGCTCGACGCCGATCCCCGAGCTCATCTTGCGGACCGTGAAGGTGCCGTGGGTGCCGTTGGAATGCTTGGCGATGACGACGCCCTCAAAGATCTGGATGCGCTCCTTGTCGCCTTCCTTGACGACGACGTGCACCTTGACGGTGTCCCCGGACTTGAAGCGCGGAATATTCTTCTGCGGAAGCATGGCTTCCCTCCTCAACAGATTAGTAACGGCCCATTATACAATATATGCCGGCCTTCGGGCAAGAAGCGTGCGGGGCGGGAGGCAACCGCCGGATATCGGGGGGCCGGGCGCGATGCCCTGCGGCCGGCCAGGAACGCCCCACCCGCAGACCCTTCCGCAAGAAAAAGTTGCATTCCGGCAAATTGTGGAGTATCGTAGAGAGGACCGCCGAGAGCGGAATACAAACATCCCTTCGGGAGGAGGAAGAACATGCCGGTTAAGAAAGCAGCGAAGAAACCCGTAAAGAAGGCGGCCGCGAAAAAGCCTGCCGCGAAAAAACCCGCGAAGAAGCGCACGCCGAATGCGGCGTTCATGCGGCCCGTGCAGCCGGATGATGTGCTCGCCAAGGTCGTCGGCGCCAAGCCCCTGCCGCGCACCGAGCTGACGAAAAAGCTGTGGGACTACATCAAGAAGAACAAATTGCAGGACGCCCAGGCCCGCCGTAACATCAACGCAGACGAGAACCTCAAGGCCGTCTTCGGCGGCAAGAAGACCGTCACGATGTTTGAAATGACCAAGCTCGTCGGCAAGCACCTGAAGTAATCCCCCCCCAGCCTATTCGCCAGGCGGCCGGGAGAGCGGTGGCTCTTCCGGCCGCTTGCCGTTGGGGAAAGCCGATGACGCCGCGGACGGCCGGTCAGTCGAACGCGACGCGGAAGCGCCCCGTCCCGCCGCGCACCTCCGCCCACTCCTCCTCCGACGGTTCCACCAATTCCATCGCGCCCGCGTCGAACCGCCGCGCGAACCCGCCCTCCAGGGCGCGCAGGACCGCCGACCAGGGGGGGAGGGGGCGCAGGGCGTCGGCGACGCCCGCCACGGGGTAGCGGGCCTTCTCCCTCTGTGCGCCGATCTGCAGCGGCGCGTCCACCGCGATCAGGATGCTCCCGTGCTGGAGGAACCCGGGGCCCTCCACGGCCATGGCCGAACCGATCATCTTCTTCCCCTCGAGGACGACCTCGCCCGGCGCGGGCGTGGCGAAGCAGGGGAGGGGGCTCTTGGGGGAAGGGAGGGCCGACGCGGCCCCGTCCCACAGCCGGGCCCCCACCCCGAGGGCGGCCAGCCCCTCGCAGAGCGCCTCGCAGATCGCCTTGTAGGTCTCCTGGACGCCCTTGGGAAAACCGTCCTTCCCGAACAGGCCGGTGACCCCGTAGGTCAGCTCCATGTGGTGGAGGACCGCCCGGCCCCCGGTGGGGCGCCGGACCACGTCGATCCCGTTGGCCTCGCAGAAGGGACGGTCCACCACGGCGGCGGCGTCCTGGGAGCGCCCCAGGGAGAGGGTGGGCCGGGTCCAGAGATAGAAGCGGAGGTGGGGGCCGGCGCCGGCAAGGGTGCGGCCGAGGAGCCACGCGTCGAGGGCCATGTTCTCCGCTCCCGGCAGGACCAGGAACGGCAGGCGGCGCCAGGTCATCGGGGGGAGCGGGACGGCGTCAGGCCTGGGGCGCCCCGTCGCGGGTGCGCATGTCGACGCTCCCCTTGAACTGGGCCCCCTCCTGGATGACCACCTTCTGGCAGGTGATGTTCCCCTCGAGCTGGGCGGAGGGGTGGAGCTCCACCGACTCGTCGCCGGTGACGTTCCCGATGACGCGGCCGGAGATCTGGACGCGGCGGGCGCGGATCTCGGCCTTGACCTGGCCGGAGGCGGCCACGGTGAACTGACCCTTGACGGACACCTTCCCCTCCAGGCGGCCTTCCACCTGAATGTCGTCGGTGCCCTGGATCTCGCCGATGAACACGGCCTCGGGAGAGAGCGTCGTGACCCCTTTCCGGGCGGGCATTCCGGGGCGGACACCCGCGGGGGCGGCGACCGGCTTCACCGGCTGCGGTTCTTCCTTTTTACCAAGCAGGCCCATGTCGTTCTCCTCGGAAGGGGATGGAGCGGGCAACGGGGATCGAACCCGCGACACCAAGCTTGGGAAGCTTGTACTCTACCAGCTGAGCTATGCCCGCAACAGGCGATATTCTATTCAAAAGCGGCCGCTTTGTCAATCCGCCCCGGGCGAGGACTTCCGGGCCAGCGCCCACAGCACGGGCAGGGAGGCCAGCTCCAGCAGGACGGAAAGGGCGACCAGGGCGGGGATGGAGACGGCGTACAGCGCCCCCATGGCGGCGCTCCCGAGGAACCAGGCGACGCCGTAGAGGCCGTTGAAGAGGCCGTAGGCCGTCCCGCGGCGGGCGGAGGGGACCAGGTCGGCCACCGCGGCGCGCATGACGGTCTCGTGGGCCCCCATCGCCGCGCCCCAGAGCACCGTGGCGGCGGCCGCCGCCGCATACGAGTTGGAGAACGCCAGCGGGGCGACGGGGAGGGAAAAGAGGGGGACGGCCAGGAGGGCGGGCCAGCCCCGGCGGTCATACCAACGGCCGACGGCCAGGGCCACGAGGGCGTCCACCCCCA
The DNA here is from genome assembly GCA_964603505.1 of uncultured Holophagales bacterium. GTDB lineage: Bacteria > Acidobacteriota > Thermoanaerobaculia > UBA2201 > UBA2201 > UBA2201. Next base: position 27,877 of record CAZRVT010000021.1, read on the forward strand.
TCGCCAGGGCGAAGAGGATCGGGATCTGAGGGTCGGGCACAAGGGTCCGGGTCTTCCAGTGGTAGGCGATGAGCTGGAAGTGGGCGTACCCCGCCACCGAGACCGCGACGAAGGCGAGGTAGAGCCAGTAGGCCTGGGGATAGGGGCCGTCGAGGGTGGGCCCGCGGCGGGGCGGCTCGAGGTCCTGGGGGGTCGGGAAGAGGAACCGCGCGGCGGCCAGCACCGCCAGGGCGAGGAGGGCCGGAACCGCCAGCACGGCGAAGCCGGTGCGGTACTCCCCCCGGGCGGCCAGGACGGCAGCCACGATGAGGGGGCCCGTGAGGGCCCCGATCTGGTCCATCGCCTCGTGGAGGGCGAACCCCCTCCCGCGCCCCATCGCCGACGCCGCGTGGGAGAGGAGGACATCCTTGGCCGGGGAGCGGACCGCCTTGCCGAGGCGCTCGATCACCATGAGCCCCGCGGCGGCCGGCCAGTGGCCGGCCAGGGCGAGGCAGGGAATGGCCGCGAGGTTGACGGCGTAGCCCAAGATCGTCAGGGTCCAATAGGACCGCGTCCGGTCGGAGAGGTAGCCGAAGAGCACCCGCAGGCCGTAGCCCGCGAGCTCCCCGAGGCCGGCCACCACGCCGGTGGCGGCGGCGGAGGCCCCCAGCAGGGCGAGAAACGGGCCGGTGATGCTCCGCCCTCCCTCGTAGGTCATGTCGGCGAAGAGGGAGACGAACCCCAGCAGAACGATGAATTGCCAAGTCCTGCTTTTGCGCATGTTCTCTTTGTCGGTACTCCGGGGAGGCGCCGGTTATTTCACCCGAGCTTGTTGCCGCACTCCCCGCAGAAGCGGACGCCGGCGGCGTTCTTCGCGCCGCACCGGGGGCATTCCCGCTGGCCCAGCGCCGCCCCGCAGTTGTTGCAGAACTTCCCCTGTCCCGCGGGCTTGCCGCACTGCGGGCACACCGTCTGACGGCTCTCGATCTTCCCCTGGAACACCGGGGTCGCGGCGGCCTTGTCCCGGATGTCCTGCACCATCTTTTCCGCCTTGGCCGCGGCCACCTCCACCGCCTCGCGGGGGGCGTCCTCCACGCACAGCCCCTCCTCCTCGTTCCAGTCGCCTTCGCAGACGTAGCGCTTGCAGTGCGGGCAGCGGTGGAAATGGCCCTGCGCTTCGTTCTGGGCCAGGCCGAAGGCGCGCTCGTGCTCCTTGTGCCACTCGGGGGACATTCCCTGGAACCGCTCGGTCAGGATGTCGGCGCCCTGCTCCACGCGATGGCCCACGTCCGAGCGGCCCAGGAGGGCGGCGCCAAGGGCGATGGCCCGCCCCAGGCCGCGCATGAGCCCGGCCTTTTTGTAGGTCTGCGCCTCGATGAAGGCGGTCTTGTACCCGTCCTGGCAGAGGTCGCAAAAGAAGGTGAACTGGAACCCGGCCTCGGTGCTGTTGTCGGCGAAGTTCTTGGTGAAGGGTTGGAGGGGCATGGGGTCACTCTCCTTGGGTCATGGGTTTGCCGCACCGGACGCACGGGCCCCCCAGGGGGGGCTGTTCGGCGCGGCACTTGGGGTGGGGGCAGCGCACGACAAGGCGGGCGCCGCAGACGGAGCAGTAGTCGTCGAAGAACACCGACGCCAGGCACTCGGGACACACCGCCTGCAGGGCGAGGCCGCACGAGGGGCAGGCCGTCCAGCCCGTCTGGATGGGCGCGCGGCATTTGGGGCAGCGGGGGCCCTCGGGGTTCACTTTCCCGCACATGGGGCAGACGCCGGCGTCGGGGGGGGCGAGCTGGCCGCAGTGGCGGCAGGGGTGCTTGAATCGGACCATGTCAGGCAGTTCCTTTCTGGGCGATGAGTTCGAGGAGCCCCTCCTTCCACGCCCCGGGGGAGCGGTGGGCCACGCGGCCGAGGAGGCGGCCGCGAAGGCCGTCGAGGGCGGCCGGCCGGAGGGGGGGCAGATCGGCCTCGGGGAGGAGGAGCGGCTCCCGCCGGAAGTTCAGAGCCAGGAGGTCTCGGTTGAGCGCGTCGAGGGCCGGCTCCACCTCGCCATCGAGCCGGAACAGGTAAGTGGCCCGCCCGCCGGGCCCCTCCTCCGGCCCATCCAGGCGTATTGCCTCGAGGGCGGCGGCTCCGCCGGCCAGGGGGGCGAGGACGAACAGGTAGTCGCCCGACAGCGGGCCGGCCAGCCCGTGCTTGAGCCCCGCGCGCATCCCCCGGCCGTCGGCCAGCTCGGCCAGGACGCCCAGCTCGTCGCCCGAGCCGGCCGCGGTCGCCGCGGCCAGGAGCGGCTGCCAGAGATTCGCGGCCCGGACGGCCTCCACGGGGACGGTGACTCCGTCGCGCAGGAGGCCGGCGGCGGCCCGCAGGAGGGGGGGATCGAGGGAGGGGAGGACACGGCGCAGGAGGCCGAGGAGGGACTCCTGGAGCCCGTTGAGGGCCGCCGAGAGGGCCTCGGCGAAGGGGTCGAACGAACGGCCGAGACGGGCGAAGGTCCAGCGCCCCATCCAGCGGGCGTCTAGGGCGACCCGATGGTCCGCGGTCCCGATCCCCCCAATCAGGGCGTAGGGGAGGCGGACGGGCAGGGCGTCGGGATAGAGGACCACGAGGGCCGTCTCCAGCAGGCGCAGTTCGCAAGGGCGGGTGCGCTCCTCCGCGATCTGCTGCGCCGCCACCGGGGGGAACCGCTCCTCCTCTCGCATCCAGAGCGCGTCCAGGAGCGCTTCGGCCCGGGCGCGCTCTAAGGCCGCCCGGCAGTCGTCCAGGCGGGCGCCGAGGCGCGAGAGGACCAGCGTCTCCCCGGACGCCAGGGAGAGGCGGAGGGTCCGCCCGTCCATGGCGATGCCCCGCACCTCCCAGAAAGGGACCGGCTGCGGCGGGCCCGCCGGGGTCCGCAGGATGAGCGCCGACCCGTCCGAGGCCAGTTCCCCGGAGCGGGGCGGCTTCCCGTCCCCGAAGGCGAAATCGAGGGGGCAGGAGAACGGGGGCGGGACGCGTCCGGCGGAACTCATGCGGTCCCTCTAACCTACGCAACTTGAATAGGATTGTCAAGGCGCGCCGCCGTCGCTTGTCTCGGCCGCGGCGTTCCGCTACAATGGGACCGCATGTTCACTCCCGCCGACGCGCGCATCTTCGAGTTGGAGATGTGGATGAAGGGGCTGAGCGCCTTCTTCCAGGTGGAATATCTCCCGCTAAGCGCCTACGAGAAGGAGCACGCATCGCTCTACAACTTCCGGTCGGAGATCGGGTGCGTCCGGGCCGCCCTGGGGAAGGTGCAGGGGGCCCTCAACGACATGCTGGGGCCCGACCGCGCCCATCTGGGCTCGTTCATGATCTACCTCCAGGGGCTGCAGCCGGGGGCCGAACTCACCCGCGAGTCGCTCCAGGGGAACCTCCTCATGGCGATCGAGCGGATCCAGGACCTCGAGCGCATCCTGGCCGAGCAGCAGAACCTCTCGTTCATCTCGCTCCAGACCTACCTGGCCAACGGCCGCATCATCACGGCCCTCCTCAAGGACTACCTCGTCCTCGACCGGCTGGTCCAGGGGGAGGCCAAGCCGGGGTGGGGGAACCTGCAGAAGGACCAGATCAAGGAGCACCTCCGGGCCATCAAGAAGCACGCGGCGGGGAAGGACCTCCTCACCCTCATCGTGGCCCACATCAAGGCGCTCCGGTACCTCGAGGTCATCGGCAGCACCATCGAGGACCGCAACTCCTACCCGGCCGCGGTCGTCATCTTCGCCCTCCTCCACCACCACCTCCAGAAGATCGGGCAGTTCATCGCCCTGCGCCTTGCCCCCAAACTCAAGGGGGAGCCGGCCTATGTCGCCTGCCTCGACTCGCTCCTCTTCTCCTCCAAGATGGAGATGCGCAAGGTGATGGAGATCGAGCTGGTGGACGTGACGGTCCTGATGGACCCCAAGACGGTCCGGGTCAAGCTGGAGGACTCCATCGGCATCCTGCGGGACCTCTTCCAGCAGAACCTGGTCTATCTCCTCGAGACCTTCGCGCTCCGGGAACTGGACGGCTCGCGCCTCTTCCCCTACTATCAGACGCGCCGGGAACAGACGATGGTGCTGCTCGACGACCTCAAGGCCCTCGACCGCGCTCTGCTGGAGTTCCGCGACCGGGGGAGCCGGGCCGACTACCAGCGGTTCTACGAAGCGCTCCTGGCCTTTCAAGGCCGCTCCATGCGCTTTCTGATGTACAAGGACTGGGCCCCGATCGAGCGGTTCATCGGGGACTTCAAAAACTCCGCCTCCATGAAACAGCGGGAGATCCTGGCCCACCAGTTCGGCGTCTTCCTCAAGACGCTCATCGGGTTCGTGGCCAAGCGGGCCGTCCTCACCGCCTGAGCGCATGACGATGGCGAGGGTCTGGAGGAGCGCGGGGGGCGTCACCCTCATCACGCTCCTCTCCCGAGTGGCCGGGTATCTGCGCGACAAGGTGATGGCCTACCTGATGGGGGCCTCGGTTTGGTCCGACGCCTTCATCGTGGCCTTCCGCATCCCCAACATGCTGCGCGGCCTGCTGGCCGAGGGGGCCTTGCACGCTGCGTTCATTCCCCTCTTCTCGGAGGTCCGCCGGACGCGGCCGCAGGAGCTGTGGAACTTCGCCGCGCGGGTCTTCTTCCTCCTCACGCTCGCCGCGAGCGGGCTGGTGTGCCTGGGGATCCTGTTCTCGCCGCAGATCGTGGACCTCATGGCCCGCGACTTCGCCGCCACGCCTGGGAAGACGGAGCTGACCGTCTTCCTCAACCGCGTCATGTTCCCCTACCTGGCCTTCATCTCCCTCGCCGGCCTCCTGCAGGGGATCCTAAACGTCTTGGGCCGCTTCTACCTCTCCGCCGCCACGCCCCTCTTCCTCAACGCCGCCATCGTGGCCTGCGGCCTCCTGTTGACGCCCTGGGTGGGAAACCCCGCCACCGCGTTCGCCGTCGGGGCCCTGGCGGGGGGGTTCCTCCAGTTCTCCACCCAGCTCGGCCTGGTCCTGAAGCTCGGCTTCTGCTTCAGCCCCCCCCGGCCCCTCTGGACGCCCGAGGTGGGTGAGCTTCTGCGGAAACTGACGCCGGGCGTCTTCGCCCTGGGTGTCTATGAGATCAGCCAATTGATCGGCACCCGGTTCGCCGCCTCGGCGGGGGACGCCTCGGTGACCTACCTGTATTACTCCTATACCTTGGTGCGTCTCGTCCACGGGGGGTTTATCGTCTCCCTCTTCACGGTCCTCCTGCCCACCCTCTCCTCCCTGGTGGAGGACAAGCCGAAGTTCCATGAGAGCCTCTCCGAGGGCTTCCATCTCGGGTTCTTCATCACCCTTCCCGCCGCCGCCGGCCTGGCGGTGCTCTCCGTCCCCATCATTCGTCTGCTGTTCGAGGGGGGGCGCTTCACCGCGGAGGACACCCCCCAGGTGGCGTGGGCCCTGGTGGCTTATGCGGTCAGCCTGGTCCCGTATTCGGCCTCCAAGCTTCTCAACTCCGCCTATTTTGCCCACAAGAACACCCGCCTGCCGGCCTGGGCCGCCTTCTGGGACCTGTGCGTCTTCGCCGCCGCCTGCTTCGCCCTGGTTCCCTCCCTGCGCCACCTGGGCGTGGCCTGGGCCACCACACTGGGAGGGCTCGTCCAGTTCCTGTTCCTGTTCTTGCGGACGGGCCGGCACCTTCCGGAATTCGACCGGCCGGCCTTCTGCAGGGATTTCCTCGCCCTCCTGACCTTCAACCTTCCCTTCGCCGGCCTGCTGGGGCTGGGGGCATGGGCGCTGCGCCTCGGCGAGCCCCAGGGCCTGGCCCTGCTGGGCGCCAAGCTCGCCGGCATCATCGTCTTCTTCCTGGCGGCTTACCTGGCGGCGGGGACGCTGCTCCGGGTTCGGGCCGCCCGCCTGATCCTCGACATCGCGGGGGGGCGGAAGCGGTGATCGTGGTCGTTCAGCGGGTGAGGGAGGCCTCCGTGACGGTGGACGGGGCCGTCGTCGCCTCCATTGGGCCGGGGCTGCTGCTCCTGGTGGGCATCGAAAAAGGGGATGGGAACGCAGTCCTCGACAAGGCCGCGGAGAAGATCGTCCACCTCCGCATCCACGACGATGGGCAGGGGAAGCTCAACCGCGGGCTTCTGGAGGCGGGGGGCGAGGTGCTGGCCGTTTCGCAGTTCACCCTGGCGGGGGAGTTGGATCGGGGGAGGCGACCCTCCTTCGACCGCGCCATGCCGCCCGACGAGGCCCGCCCCCTCTTCGACGCTTTCGTGGAGCGCCTTCGGACCCTCGGCGCCCCCGTGAAGACGGGCGTCTTCGGCGCGAAAATGGCCGTCGCCCTCGTCAATGACGGCCCCGTGACCTTCATCGGCAAGTGGTAACGATCATCGGGACGGCCCCGGCGACAGCGGGGCCGGGATGGCTTCCTTGCGGGGAGAGGGTGGGGCCCCGGGAATTCATTTCCCGGGGCGGGAGAGGGATCCTCCCTCTCCCGCTTTCGTCATGACATCCTACGACGGCTTCGCCTCGGTCTATGACGAGGTGCTGGGCCGGCGCTATCATGCCGCCGTCGTTCCCCGCCTGCTGAAGGAATTCCGCAGGGCCGATCTGTTCCCCCCCGGGCGGATCCTGGACGCCGGGTGCGGCTCCGGGATGCTCGCGGCCTTCCTCAAGGACCGGGGGTTCACCGCCTTCGCCCTGGACCTCTCGCTGGGGATGTTGCGGCCGGGGCGGGATCGGGGCCTGGCAGTGTTCCAGGCCTCGATGAGGGCCTTTGCCCTCCGTGCGCCGGTGGACGCGGTCCTGTGCCTCTACGACTCCATCAACCACCTCCTGGACCCCGCCGCGGTGCGCGCCGCCTTCGCCTGTTTCCATGCCGCCCTGCGGCCGGGAGGGCGGCTCATCATGGACACCAACAACGCCTGGGCCTTCCGCCATGTGTTCGGGAGCCCGCGGCCCTACGAGACCGAGTTCGAGGGGGGCAGCATCCGGATGGAGACCTCCTTCGATCCCGCCAGCGGATTGGCCCGCGCCCGGGTCACCGGGTCGTGGCGCGGGGAGCGTGTCGAGGACGAGCTGGCCGAGCGCTATTACCCCCGGGCCGACCTCCGCCGCTGGCTCCACGAGGCGGGGTTCCGGAGCGTCCGGGCCGAGGGATGGTCGCCCGGCCGGGCCTACGGGGGGCGCGAGGTGAAGGACTTCTGGTCGGCCCGCCGGCGCTAGGGGCCGGCCCTGGGAACCTTCCGGGGCCCCGATCGTATTAAATAGGGCCATGAAAAAAGCGATCAAGATCATCCTCATTTTCGCCTTCGTCGGTCTCGTGGGCTTCGGCCTCGTCGCCTGGAAACGGAGCGCCGGGGGCAAGAAGAACGGCATCACGCTCGTGGAGGTCAAGAAGGGGACCATCGTGGACAAGGCCCTGGCCGTCGGGCAGATCGTCCCTCGCAAGGAGGTCCAGGTCAAGTCCCAGATCTCCGGCATCGTCCGCGAGTATTTCGTGGACGTGGGCGACCCCGTCAGGAAAGGCGATCCGCTCTTCTCCATCATCCCCGATCCCACCCCCCTCGAGCTGGCCGACGCCGAGCGGCGGATCCAGCTGGCCCAGGTCAGCTACGACAAGGCCGCCACCGACCTGGAGCGCTACGACGCCCTCCGGAGCGAAGGGCTCATCCCCCCCGGCGACTACGACGGACGGAAGCAGGCCTTCGACCAGGCCCGCATCCAGCTCGAGCAGGCCAAGGACCAGTACTCCCTCATCAAGGAGGGGAAGATCCAGCGGGAGGGGGGCAAGGGGGTGGACAGCGTCATCCGGGCGCCGGCCTCCGGCACGGTGCTGGAGCGCGCGGTCAACGCCGGGGACCCGGTGGTCCCCCTCACCTCCTACCAGGCCGGCACCGTCCTGATGACCCTGGCCGACATGGGCGACCTGATCTTCAAGGGGACCGTGGACGAGATCGATGTAGGCAAGCTTCGCGAAGGGCTCCCGGTGCGCATCCAGATCGGCGCGCTCCCCGAGGCCAGGGTGATGGGCGAGCTCTTCCGCATCGCCCCCAAGGCCAGGGAGAAGGACGGCGCCACCCTCTTCGACGTGGAGGTGACCATCACGGACGCCGCCGGGGTGGTCCTGCGGGCCGGCTTCTCGGCCAACGCCGACATCGTCATCCGCGAGAAGCAGGACGTCCTCGTCCTCCCCGAGCGGCTCGTCATCTTCGAGGCCGACAAGGCCTTCGTGGAGCTCCCCTCCGCCGACCCCAAGAAGGAGCCCGAGCGGAAGGCGATCAAGACGGGCCTCTCCGACGGCCTCCAGGTGGAGGTGCTCGAAGGGGTGAAGGAGGGCGAAAAGGTGGTCCAGCGCCCGCCGAAGGAAATCGCCTAGGAGCCGCCCCGGAGGCGACCTGTGGTCCTGAAGAACTACCTCCGCCAGTTCCTGCGCGACATCCGGACGCAGAAGCTCCGGTTCGCCCTGACGCTGTTCGGCATGGTGTGGGGGACCGTCTCCGTCACCCTCCTCCTGGCCTTCGGCGAGGGGCTCCAGAACAAGATTGCCGGGGACGCCAAGGGGATCGGCGAGAACATCGTCATCTGCTGGCCCTGGCGCACCAGCAAGCCCTGGCGGGGGCTGAACAAGGGGCGCGCCATCCGGATGACGGAGGAGGACGTGGCCCGGCTCAAGGCGGAGGTGCCCGACATCTCCGCCATGGCCCCCGAGTACTCCACCGGCTCGGCCCGGTACACCGTAGGAAAAAAGACCCTGGTCCCCTGGCTCACCGGCACCTGGCCCGAGTACGCCCCGATGCGGAGCGTCGTCCCCGCGGCGGGGAGCCGGTTCCTCAACGCCGCCGACATGGCCGAGCGGCGCCGGGTGATCTTCATCGGCAACAAGCTCAAGGACGACTTCTTCGGCCAGCAGGAGGCGGTGGGGCGGTCCATCGACATCGAGGGCACCCCCTTCCTCGTCGTGGGCGTCATGGAGCCCAAGGGGCAGGACTCCTCCTACCGGGGCCGGGACGAGGACACCGGGTACATCCCCTCCACCGTCTTCCGCGACATGTTCGGGCGCACCTACATCGAGGACTTCGTCTTCCAAGTGGCCGACCCCGCGCGGGTGGAGCGGGCCAAAGCCAGCCTCCTCGCGGCCGCGGCGCGTAGGTTCAAGTTCGACCCGGAGGACAAGGAGGCCATCGGGATGTGGGACACCACCGAGCAGGCCAAGTTCTTCAACACCTTCTTCCTCGCCTTCCGCCTCTTCCTCGGGATCGTCGGGGCCCTCACCCTCGTCGTCGGCGGCATCGGCGTCTCCAACATCATGAACGTGGTGGTGGAGGAGCGCACCAAGGAGATCGGCGTCAAGATGGCCCTCGGGGCCAAGCGGCGCTACATCATGGGGCAGTTCCTGTTCGAGACCTTCGCCATCACTCTGCTCGGAGCGGGCCTGGGGTTCCTCATCACGGCCGGCATCTGCGGCGGCTTCCCCGCCCAGTTCCACCAATACGTGGGCGAGCCCCGCCTCTCCCTCCAGGTGACCCTCATCACCGCGGCCGTCCTCGGGGCCATCGGTTTCCTGGCGGGATGGTTCCCCGCCCGGACGGCCGCCAACCTCAACCCGGTGCAGGCGTTGAAATACGACCTATGACCGGCCCAGGGCTCGTCTTCCACCTGTTCCGCCGCTCCACCAAGGTCCAGCACAAGCGGATGATCATGACGGTCATAGCGCTCACTTGGGGGACCATCTCCATCGTCCTCCTCCTGGCCTTCGGGGAGGGGCTGCAGCGCAACATGCAGAAGAACCAGCGGGGGATGGGGGAGGGGATCGTGGTCGTGTGGCCCGGGGAGAGCGAGAAGCCCTTCGAGGGGCTGCCGGTGGGCCGGCGCATCACCCTGCGGCCGGAGGACGTGCAGTACGCCCTGGCCAACATCCCGGACCTCGAAGCGGCCAGCGGAGAGATGCGGCAGTGGGGCATCCAGCTCTCCTACGGGCGCAAGTCGGTCAACAGCCGGGCTTTCGGGGCCGAGCCGGCCTACGAGAACATGCGGGCCCAGGTCGGTGAGCCCGGGGGGCGCTACATCAACGAAACGGACATGAAGGAGCGCCGCCGGGTCCTCTTCATCGGCAACGAGACGCGCGACAACCTCTTCGGCGAGGGACAGGACCCGGTGGGGAAGGTCATCCTCCTCAACCGCGTCCCCTTCACCGTCATCGGGGTGCTCAAGAAGAAGATGCAGATGGGGATGTACGGCGGCCCGGACGCCGACCGCGTCACCATGCCGCTGACCACCTTCGAGGCCTTCTTCGGGCGGCACACCCTCAACAACATGATCTACAAGCCCGCGGACCCCTCCCGCAGCGCCGCGGTGCAGAAGAAGTTCTTCGCGGTGATGGGGAAGAAGCTCCGCTTCCACCCCGAGGACACCCGCGCCTTCTACCTGTGGGACACCATCAAGACCCAGGGGATGATGACCAACATCCTCCTGGGCATCAAGGTGTTCCTGGGCATCATCGGCGGGCTCACCCTCCTCATCGGCGGGGTGGGCGTGGCCAACATCATGTACGCGGTGGTCAAGCAGCGGACCGTGGAGATCGGCATCATGATGGCCCTCGGGGCCCGACGGAGCGCCATCATGGGCCCCCTCATCCTGGAGACGCTGACGCTCACCGCCATGGGGGGGATCTGCGGCATCGGGCTGGGGGCGGCCATCGTCCAGGTGCTGGGCTGGTTGCAGGGGATGGCCAAGAGCGAGGCGATGCAGTTCCTGGGGAAGCCCACCTTCTCGGCCTCGCTGGCCCTGGTGACGGTGGCCATCCTCGGCGTCATCGGGTTCATGGCGGGGTATTTCCCCGCCCGGAGGGCCACCGCCATCCAGCCCGCCCTGGTGTTGCGCTATGAGTAGCGCCAAGGAGTCCATCATGAACGGCAACGGCCGCGGCCTCATCGAACTGCAAAACCTCCGCAAGATTTACACGACCGGCAAGACCACCGTGGAGGCCCTCCGCTCCATCACCCTGACCATCCAGGAAAACGAATTCGTCTCCATCATGGGGCCCTCCGGCTCCGGCAAGTCCACCCTCATGAACATCCTTGGGTGCCTGGACACCGCCACCTCGGGGGCCTACCGCCTCAAGGGGGAGGAGGTTTCGGGCCTGGTCCGGGATCGGCTCGCCGAGATCCGCAACCGCCGCATCGGCTTCATCTTCCAGAACTTCAACCTCCTGCCCCAGCTCACGGCTTACGAGAATGTGGAGCTGCCCCTGCTGTTCAAGGGGGCCGGGAAGCGGGAGCGGCAGGAGCAGGTGGAGCGGCTTCTGACCCAGGTGGGGCTGGCCGACCGCATGAAGCACCGCCCCACGGAGCTTTCCGGCGGACAGATGCAGCGTGTGGCCATCGCCCGCGCCCTGGCGTGCGACCCCGACATCATCCTGGCCGACGAACCCACGGGCAACCTGGACACCACCTCCGGGAAGGACATCATCGGGCTGTTCGAGGAATTGCATGACGCCGGCCGGACGCTCGTCGTCATCACCCACGACCAAGCGGTAACGCGGCGCACTCGGCGCATCGTCCACCTTCAGGACGGGATGATCACCTCCGACGAACCGGCGCCGCAGGGCTGAAAGCCACCGGTCCCAGGCCGCCGGCCGCCAGGGGCATCGGCGGCCTGGGACGGACGAGAGGGGCCCAGGGCCCGGCGACGGTATGATCGGGCCTCTGCAGGCACGCGCCCGCATCCAGTATAATTCAGGCATGGTGCGTCCTGAAAGCTCCACCGATCTTACGGGTGCAAGTCCCGTCCGG
>CAZRVT010000022.1:0-39377 GCA_964603505.1 uncultured Holophagales bacterium
GGCCTCGTAAAAGTATGCGCCGATCGGCTCGTAAAATAACACGCCGCTGGACATCATGGCCTTTTCCTCACCAATTATTCAACACTTTTTACCAATATCCTGAGGACCAATCCCCTATTTGGATGCGCAATATGGCCATGGATGGCGAATATTTATATTTATTAAATGCTCCCGGAAACGATGATGGTCCCCTCCTGACCTTCAATTTAAGCAACGACCAGATCTCTTTGGCCAATGATGGGCGGGCGTTCATCACCCCCGATGATTCATATCCATTCGTGTTCCGCAACAATATTCAGCTCTTTGACGCCCTCGGGAATAAATACTTGACATATCATCAGCAGGCATGCCGGGACCGTTGGAGTCCGGGAGGAAACTCTCTCTTTCGCATCGAGAGCGGTCTACCGGTGATGGTCCGGCCGCCAGCCCAAAGCGGGCTTTGTTTCATCTGGGACCGATCGTACAAAAACGGCTTTGGGACCGCTTTCAATGACTACAATACCGGAAGCTGCATCGCTCTCGTTACTATCTTAGGCGAGGATGAACAATTTCAAATAGCGCAGGAAGGAGACCAGGTTGCCCACAACCACATCTACCGCTTCGGATCCTATCAAGGCCCCGACACAGAACTCTGGAGTGAATACGGGCGCTCCGTCGGATGCTCTACCGATGACCTTCCGGCAATCGAGCACGATATTTTCCCTTCGGGGCCAATCTCCGGCAATTGCCTTGTGATGGGAAGGGCGTCTGATTCGGAGGAGATTCGACGGGTATTCGGCGGTTATCCCCTTTGCGTGGGGTATTGGCGCATGCAGCTCTTTCATCAGGTGGACGGCACAACCGTTTTCATGGGGGTGATTCCCGAAATTGATCCTGCAACTTGTCCGGGATACCGCCTCGAATGCCCATTAGATCACCAGGCAACTTACTTGACTATTGCCGAGGATTTCGACGGCGACTCCAAGCAAAGCCCCGACGCCCCCTGGGACCAGGACATGCGCTGCATCCAATTCAAACCCGAGCCGGATCCCATGCCCGAGGGGGCGGTGGAGATCCAGCCCTGTTCCGACGCCGCGATCCTCTCCTTCTCCGGCTGGGCCGTGGACAACTCCGGCATTTGGCAGGGGTGGCTACTCTCTGAGGACGCCCAAGTCCTGGTCCCCCTCACCGTGGGGCTCTCCCGCCCCGACATCGGGGCGCAATATCCCGGCCATCCCGGCAGCGCAAACGCGGGTTTTTCCGTCACCTACGACGCCTCGGCCATAGCCGAGGGGGAGTATCAATTCACCGTCCGCCTCCTGGCCAACGACTTCCAGGTGCTGGACTTCGGCCCCTACACCATAGTCCGCGATACCAGCCACCCACGCCCTCTTTCACACCCATAACAAGCCAATAGCGATCTTGATCGACGCGGTCCGCTTTGTCGCCATCTTGTCCGCAAGAAGGAATTTGGGCTATACTTTCCACCCGGGGCACCAACGACCCCGCCATACCTTGAAGGAGGGATCCATGATCGATTCCATCGTCAAACTGCTGGGCAGCGAGGCCGATTACCTGCTCAATCACGAATGCAAGACCGTCCCGAAGGGGCAGTTGCACCTCCCCGGCAAGGACTTCATCGAGCGCGTCCTCATCCAGAGCGATCGGCCGGCGCCCGTCCTGCGCAATCTCCAGACCATCTTCAACACGGGGCGGCTGAAAGGGAAGGGCTACCTGTCCATCCTGCCGGTGGACCAGGGGATCGAGCACTCCGCCGGCGCCTCCTTCGCCCCCAATCCCGCCTTTTTCGATCCCGAGACCATCGTCGAGCTGGCCATCGAGGGGGGATGCAACGCGGTCGCTTCCACCCTCGGCGTCCTGGGCGCCGTCGCCCGGAAGTATGCCCACCGCATCCCCTTCGTCCTCAAGATCAACCACAACGAGCTCCTCACCTACCCGAACAAGTCGGACCAGATCCTGTTCGCCTCCGTCGACCAGGCCTTCGACATGGGGTGCGTAGCCGTGGGGGCCACCATCTACTACGGGTCCGACCAAAGCTCGCGGCAGATCCAGGAGGTCTCCGAGGCCTTCGCCTACGCCCACGAGCTGGGCCTGGTAACCATCCTGTGGTGCTACCTCCGCAACGACGCTTTTAAGAAGGACAAGGACTACCACCTGGCGGCGGACCTCACCGGCCAGGCCAACCACCTGGGCGTCACCCTCCAGGCCGACATCATCAAGCAGAAGATGCCCGAATGCAACGGCGGCTACGAGGCGATCAAGTTCGGCAAGACCTCCAAGAAGGTCTATTCCGACCTCACCACCGACCATCCCATCGACCTCACCCGCTACCAGGTGGTCAACTGCTACATGGGGCGCGCGGGGCTCATCAACAGCGGCGGCGCCTCGGGCGAGAACGACCTGGCGCAGGCGGTCCGGACGGCCGTCATCAACAAGCGGGCCGGCGGCATGGGGCTCATCTCCGGCCGCAAGGCCTTCCAGAAGCCGATGAAGGAGGGGGTGGCGATCCTCCACGCCATCCAGGACGTCTACCTCTGCCGCGATGTGACGGTGGCGTAACGGCGCATGTACAAGATCGTCCTGCTGCGCCACGGAGAAAGCACCTGGAACATGGAGAACCGGTTCACCGGGTGGACCGACGTGGACCTCTCCGAAAAGGGGGTACGGGAGGCCCACGAAGCCGGCCGCACCCTCAAGAAAGAGGGCTACGCGTTTGACCTGGCCTTCACTTCCGTTCTCAAGCGGGCCATCCGCACCCTCTGGATCGCCCTCGACGAGATGGACCGGATGTGGATCCCCGTCGTCCGCTCCTGGCGCCTCAACGAGCGCCACTACGGGGCTTTGCAGGGGCTCAACAAGGCGGAGACGGCCAAGAAGTTCGGCGAGGATCAGGTCAAGGTCTGGCGACGGTCCTACGACACTCCCCCGCCGGCCCTGGAGCCCTCCGACGAGCGGTGGCCCGGGCACGATCCCCGGTACCACGGGCTGGACCGCCGGGCCCTCCCCCTGACCGAGTGTCTCAAGGACACCGTGGAGCGGGTCCTCCCCTTCTGGCACGACGCCGTCGTCCCTGCGGTCCGGAACGGCCGAAGGGTGCTGGTGGCGGCCCACGGCAACTCCCTGCGGGCGATGGTCAAGTATCTGGACGGCATCTCCGACGCCGACATCGTCGGCCTCAACATCCCCACCGGCATCCCGCTCGTCTATGAATTGGACGGGGCTTTGAAGCCCCTGCGGTCGTTCTACCTGGGCGACCCGGAGGCGGTGAAGAAGGCGGCTGAAGCCGTGGCCGCCCAGGGGAAAGCGCGGTAGCTCCATCGCTTCCCGCCGGGTCATCCTTCCAGGGGGCCGGGCGGCACGCCGGACCCCTTGACTTTGTCATGGAATGCGCATATTCTTTTCGTTGTGCCGCACCGGGATGATCGTCGGTTCATCCGCTCCTTTCATTCTCCGCACGGGGGAAAGACCGCCATTAATCCAGCCGCCTACACCACCGCCCCCGGGCGGCGATGTCCGTGTTGGCCGCTAACCATTCCAAGGAGGATTGCATGAAAAAGTCGTTGGCGCTCCTTTCGGTACTGCTCCTGGCCCTGACGGGCTTCGGGGGAACCAAGACCTTCACGGTCGAGTCCGTTAACCCCAACTGCGGCGGCAACACCGTCCCCGCGGTGGGGGTGGACGACGCGTCCGGCCTGACGGACGTGGCGTTCAAGCTCTACTACGACCCATCGGTCATCACCCACGTCAGTTGCGCCGCTTCACAGGCCGGCTGGAACGCCACCACCTGTGCCACCGGCAGCGACGGCGGCGGCAACTTCGTGAGCGTCGCCGTTTCGGGCCCCGCCCTCGGGGGCGGTCCCATGAACGTGGCCGCGGTCACCTTCAGCGTCCCGGCCGCCGCCTGCGACAACGATTCCACGGCCTTGAACCTGGAGAGCGTGGTCTACAACACCGCCTCCAACGGCACGGCGGTGGACGGCACCTGCACCGTCTCCTGCCCCGCCAACGTCCCGCCCGGGGCCTTCGCCAATGTCGCCCCCGCCGACGGCGCCACCGGCCAGCCGCTGACCAATGTGGTCCTCGACTGGGCCGACAGCGCCGGGGCCGCCTCCTACGACCTCTACTTCGGAACGGCCAATCCGCCGGCCCTCTTTCAGACGGGAATCGGCGCGTCCAACTATACCGTGGCCGGCCCCCTGAGCAGCAGCACGGTTTATTACTGGTACGTCATCGCCAGCAATGCATGCGGATCGAACACCGGCGCGCAGTGGTCCTTTACCACGGCGGCGGCGGCTCAACCCACTCTTTCCTATCTGAGCTCCGCATTGGTCGACGATTGCGCCACGGGTGGCGCGGGAGACGGCAACGGAATCATCGACCCCGGCGAGGACATCGCCCTCACGGTGACGGCCCAGAACACCGGCACCGGGAACGCCTCGGGCATCACGGCCGTTCTCAGCTCCAGCACCCCCGGCATCACCATCACCACGCCCAGCGCCTCGTACCCCAACATCCCGGCCGGGGGCACCGGGACGGCCACCAGCGCCTATGTGTTCAACGTCGCTTTCGCCACCGCGTGCGGGACGACCCTGAGCTTTACCCTGGACTTTACCTCGGCCGAAGGGACCTGGAGCAGCTCCTTCACCCTCGCCGTCGGCTCCACCGTGGTCCCGCTGCTGATCGAGAACTTCGACAGCCCCACGGCGCCCGCCCTGCCGGCCGGCTGGCTCCTGACGGACACCGCCGGCACCGACGGGAACTGGTTGACCAATGTCGGCACCCACCACCCGCCCGGGGTGGCGGCCAACACCGCCCCCAACGTGGCCTATTTCAATTCGTGGGACTTCGACGCGGTGGCCACGCGCATGTACTACGGCACGGCCTTGGACCTGACGGGTTACACCGCCACCCAGTTGACGTTCTGGATGTATCACGACACCGGCTACTCCTCGTTAACCGATAACATCCAGGTCCAAATCTCCACCAACAGCGGAGGGACTTGGACTAATGTAGGGCCGCCATTCCTGCGCTACAATGCCACAGCCCAGTGGACCCAGCACACCGTGGACCTCTCCGCCTATGACGGCCAGGTCAGCGTGATGCTCGGGTTTCTCGGGACCAGCGACTACGGCAACGACTGCCACATCGACACCGTTCGGGTCACCGGCACCGCCTCGTCGCCCGAGTGCACCCCTTGCACGCCAGGCACCCCGGCCCTGGCCTACCAAAGCCGCACCTTCACCGATTTCTGTCCCTTGGGCGGCGCGGGCTCCGGCAACGGCGCCGCCGACCCCGGTGAAACCATCAACCTCTCCATCCTTCTGACCAACACTGGAACCGCCGCCGCCACCGGCGTCGCCGGGACCCTCAGCACGGGGACCGCCGGCGTGACGGTGACGACCCCCAACGCCGCCTACCCCGACATCGCTCCCGCGGCCACCGAGGGCCCCCTGACCCCGTTCGTGGTCACGGTCGCCGAAACGGTCGCCTGCGGCACTATCATCAACTTCACCCTTGATGTGACCGCCAACGGCGGGGCCTACACGGTCTCCCTGCCCTTCACCCTCACCCTTGCGGGCGGCGGTCCCACCACTTACCTCAGCGAGGACTTCGAGATCTGGCCGCTGGCCGGCTGGACCATCGTCGACAACGGCGGGTGCGGCGTCTGGCAGGACAACGCCTCCTGGGGCTCCTCCAACTGGACGGGCGGCGCCGGCCTGTGCGCCGACGCCAACTCCGATGCCTGCGGCTACGGGATGGACACCGAGCTCCGCACCCCGGCCATCGACCTGACCGGGGCCACGAACCCCGTCCTGGCCTACCGCTGCAACTTCCAGGACTACGCGGGCAGCGGGGACGCCTACACCGACATTTCCATCGACGGCGGGGCCACCTGGACCAACCTCCGCTCCGAGACCAACGACGATCCGGTCGAGGGGCACGCCGTCTCGCTCGACCTTTCGGCCTTCGCCGGCGCCACCGTCATCATCCGGTTCCACTTTGTCACCCCCGGCTGGGATTGGAACTGGCAGGTGGACGAGGTCCGGGTGACCGACGGCGGCCTCCCCTGCTCGGTCTGTTCCTCGGTCCCCCCCTGCATCCCGCCTTCCGACGTCATCCTCTTTGCTCCGGCCGACGGAGCCGCCGATGTCCCCATCCCGGCGACTCTGAGCTGGATGGCCGACCCCAACGCCGCCTCTTACGAGGTGGGGCTGGGCCTTGCCCCCACCAACCTCGTCCAGGTGGGGATCACCACCGGGACCACCTTCACCCTTTCCGACCTCGAACCGGGCACCACCTACTACTGGAGGGTGGCGGCTCTCAACGACTGCGGCTACGCGGTCAGCCCGGTGTGGTCCTTCACCACGGCCGGCGGCGTGGTCCCGCCGTCCTCCACCCTCTTCATTCCGGCGGTGGCCAGCGCCACGGGCGACCGCGCCTCGCAGTGGAAGACCGATATCCGACTCATGAACACCGGGGACGCCCCGGCCGCCTACCGCATCACGTTCATCCCCGCCGACACCGACGGCACCCAATCCGCGCATATTGTCTCCGGCACCCTGGCCGCGGGCGCCGTGAAGGGCTACGACGACATCGTCCACACCGCCTTCGGCCTCTCCGAGGTCTCCGGCGGCCTCCACCTGGCGGCCGACCAGCCCCTCGTGGCCATCACCCGCACCTTCAACGACACCGGCGAGGGCACCTACGGGCAGTTCGTCAAGGGCTACGGGATGGACCACGTCCTCGGCCTGTCCGATACCCGCGGCCTCCTCCGCCAGGGCGAGACGGGCCATCTGATCCACCTCATCGTCGGGATGGCCTTCCGCAGCAACATCGGCTTCTTCGAGGTCACGGGCCACGCGGTCACGGTGAGGGTGGACCTCTACAGCGACCTCAACGAGTTCCTGGGGACCAAGAGCTACGACCTGCTCCCCATGAGCTTCCACCAGGTGGCCAACGTCTTCCAAGACATGGGGATCGCCGGCAACCACCCCTCGGCCCGGGCCGAGGTCACCATCACGGGCGAGGGGGCCGTCATGGCCTACGCCTCCATCATCGACAACACCACCAACGACGCCGTGTTCACCCCGGCCCAGAAGCTCCTGGGGGTTTCCCCCGAGGCCGACCGCTCCCTGGCCGTGACGGCCAGCGCCCACGGGGCCAAGGACACCCTCTGGCACACCGATGTCCGCGTCCTCAACCCCACCGCCGGCGACCTCGATGTCAGCTATGTGTACCGCCCCGTGAACGGGACGCCGGTCACCCAAACCCTGACGGTGCCCTCCATGAACGTGCTCTACGCCGGCAACGTCCTATCGCAGATCTTCAACATCAGCGGCGATTCTTACGGCAGCATGGAGGTGAAGGCGAACGCCCCGCTGCTGCTCTCGAGCCGGATCTACACCGGGGTGGAGGGGACCTACGGGCAGTATCTGCCGTCCCACCGGTCAGACGAGGGCATTGTCGCCGGCGGCCGCGGGATCCTGCTCGGCCTCCGAACCGACGAGGGGTTCCGCACCAACCTGGGGCTGACCGAGATCAACGGCGGCAATCTGCAGGTCCGGCTCCGGCTGTTCGACATGGCCGGGAACCCCCTGATGGAGCGGCCCGCGGTTCTGGCGCCCTACCAGTACCTGCCCGTCAACGACCTCTTCGCCCAGTGGGGGCTCAGTGGGACCTACGAGGGCTATCTGGTCATCGAGGGGCTCGACGGCGCCGGCCGCCTGGCCGCCTACGCCTCGGTCGTCGACAACCTCACCGGCGACGCCATCTACATCCCGGCCCAATAAACCCGCCGGATCCGCAATGTAAAGGGCCTCTCGCGCGGGAGGCCCTTTTTTTTCACATCAGACCGGTTGGATCGGGCCGGGGGACGGGCCCGCCGCGGTATTCGTGCGCGCGGAAGGACAGGCCCGCCCCCACCCGCCCCGCCAGCCGGTCTCCGGGCGCTTCTACTCGAACATCCCCTTCCGCACCGCCTTGCCGTCCTGGATGAAGAAGAGCCCGCCGGCCACGAGATGGCGGATGCGGTCGTCGGCGTCGAGGAGGACGAGGTCGGCGTCCATCCCAGGGGCGATGCGCCCCTTCCCCCTCAACTTGAAAATATCGGCGGGATTGCTTGTGGCTACCCGCACCGCCTGTTCCAGGGGGATCTTCTCCTGCCGGACGGCGTCCAGGACCTCCCGAAGGAGCGTGCGCGGCTCGCCGCAGGTGAGCTTGAGGAGGGTCCCCTCCTCGTCGAACAGAGGCAGGGATCCGCCGCCGTCGGAGGAGAAGGTGATGTGCTCGAGGGGGACCCCCGCTTCCAGGAGCCGGCGGAGGGCGGCGGAGGGCTTGACCTCGTACTCGGGGTAAAAGGGATAGGCGGAGGTGGTGATATCGATGTTGCCGTCCTTGCCGTAGGCCTTCGCATCCTCGAAGATGTAGCTGTTGCGGTTGCAGTGGGTGGGGAGGAACTGGGCGGGTTTGAGTTCGCTCATCTCCACGGCGGCGTAGAGGAGGGAGAACGGCCGGTGGGCGTCTCCCATGTGCAGGAGGGTGATGCCGGCCTTCCCGCCGAGCATCCCGCCCACGCGGGCGTGCTCGGCCAGGCGGACCAGCTCGGTAACGGTGGGGCACGAGGAGCGGTGGTCGGCGACGGCGATCTCCCCCGCGCCGATGACCTCCTCGATCAGCGCGATGTCGCGGCCGACGTCGCCGAGGAGGGTGGGGGGGGGGACCTGGTAGGCTCCGGTGAGCATGTAGGCGCTGAGACCCTCCCGCCGCAGCCCCTTGGCCTTCATCAACACCCCTTCGAGGCCGCGGGCGAACCCGTCGGTCCCCAGAGACCCCACGACCGTGGTGATGCCGCCGTCGCGGAGCATGGACAGCGGCACCTCGGGGGTCCGGGTCTCGGGCCCCCCCTCCCCGCCCGCCCCCGCGATGTGGACATGGCCGTCGATGAGACCGGGGGTCATCGTCAGCCCCGTGGCGTCCACCTCGGCAACCGGAAGGCCGCCGGAGGGCTTGATCCGCTCCTCCACCGCCAGCACGCGCCCGCCCCCCAGCAGGACGTCGCGGCGCCCGAGGGGGTCGGGGCTGTAGACCTGAGCCCCCCGGAACAAGACCAGGACGGGGTCGGCCTGGGCCGCCTTGCGGATCTTAATCATACTTGCCGACCAATCCCGGCAGGAGCCCCTCCAGCGCCTTCAGCAGGGCGGCTTCCTTGCCGGCGGCCCCGGTGAACGGGTAATTCCTGGCGGCGGCGCCCTTGCGCCGGACCGTCACCTTCCCCTTCTCCACCGTGACCAGGTGCCCATCGTCGAGCAGGTCGCGCTGGAGGACCGCCTCGGCGGCGTCGGGACCGTCCAGAACCACCACATCGGCCCCCTGGTGGACCATCCCGTACGCGCGGAGGGCTTCGGCGGGGTGGGAGAGGACGGCAAAGCCGAGCCGGGGGTGGCGCAGGAGGATGCGGACATTCTCATCGTGGCGGGGGTTGTTGCATATCACTCGGCCGTCAAAGGCGACCCCCTCCTTCGTCAGGGAGCCGGTGAACAGGCCGGGCTTGAGCTCCCGCGCGCGCGCCGTCAGGGCGTTGCAAAGCTTGCGGCTGAGGTTGTGCCCCGCGATGAGGGGGATGCGCTCGGCGCGGGGGGCGGGAAAGTGGGCCGCCCAGATGGCGCCGGGCACGTCCACCGAGCCGCCCAAGGCGGGGGCCAGGTGCATGAAGACGCCGGGACCGGCGTTGATCTCGATGATGCCGAAATCCCCTGCCGTCCAGGGCCGGGCGATGTCCCGCGCCAGGACGTCGATCCCCATGCAGGTGACGTTGAAGTTGGAGGCGATGTCCTCGACCAGGCGGATGTTGTCGGGGTGGACCTTTTCCGTGACATTGATGGAGACGCCGCCGGCGCTGATGTTGGCCACCCGGCGGAGGGTGACGCGCTGGCCCTTCCCGGGGACGCTGTTGACGGCCAGCCCCTGCTTGTCGAGGTAGTCCACCAGGTCGTCGTCGACCTTGATTTTGCACAGCGGAGAGCGGGCGTTGTCCAGCCGCGCCGGGGTGTCGTTCTCGATTTTGATGAGCTCGCCGATGGTGTGCCTGCCGTCGCCTTCCACATAGGCCGGGATGCGCTGCAGGGCCGCCACGAACCGGCCCTTGACGGTGAGGAGGCGGTGGTCGGTCCCCTCGATCTGCTGCTGGACGATGACCCCGTCGAAGCCCCCCTCCTCGATGTTTTCGAGGGCGACGCGGAACGCCTTTCGGACCTCGGCCTCGGAGCGGATGTTGGTGGTGACCCCCTGCCCCTTGTGGCCGGCCACCGGCTTGACCACCACGGGCCAGCCCAGGCGCTCCGCCTCCGCCACGACCTCCTCTTCGCGGAAGAAAGTGCGTCCTTTCGGAGTGGGGAAGCCGCGGGCCTCGAGGAACTCGGCGACCATGTCCTTATACATGGTGAACTCGGTGTCCTTGATGCTGTCCACCGAAACGGTGGTGGAGCGGCCGCGGATCTGCTTGACGCCGTAGCCCCACTGGAACTGATTCTCGGCCTTCAGATACTGCACGGGGATCCCCCGTTTGACGGCCCCCTCGTAGAGGGAATAGAGGGTGGGGCCGCCCAGGAGCGTCTTGTCGAACTTCTGCTGAAGGCGGGTGAATTCGGCGGCGAAATCGAAGGGGCGGGCCTCCTCGAGGGCGTTGAACCAGTCGGCCACGGTCTCCGCGGCGTCCACGGTGACGCCCTCGTCCAGCGATTCGACGGCGATGAAGCTCTCCGGGTCGCCGGGCTCCAGGGCGTAGTTCCGGATGCACAGGTTGATGTCCATCCGAAGGACCTCCATCAGCGCGCGCGCGAACAGCTCCGGCAGCTCGGCCGGGGCGCCCTGGGCCAGGGCGGGGAGGGCGGCCTGGACGGCCTCCCGGATCCGGTCCGCTCGGCGGACGCGCGGGTCCACCCGAAGGGTGAACCGGACGGCGGGGCGGTCCAGATGCAGATTGGCCCCCGTGAAAACCTTGAAGCCGCTCACTTCAATGCGCGCCATTACGACCTCCTCTCGCTGTGGTCATCGTATTCGTGCCACGGTTCCAGGAACTTGAAGATCCGACCGATCCCCGAACGGGACCGCCCTCCGAGGGCCCCGGGGGCGCGTCCGAAGGGCTCCAGACGGAAGCGCCGGCCGGGGGCGAAGAACGAGAGGTGCAGCCCCTCGATCGTGACGAGGGCGCCGTCGGGGCGTTCGGCGTGGTCGGAAGAGCACTCCCGCCCCCTCCTGAGCACGGCCACCACCCCCGAACCCAGCACCTCCAGGGTCCCGTCGGACCGGACCAGGACGGCGGTGTCCTCGGCAAGCCCCAGGCCGACGGGGGCGAGGCCGGCCCCGACCGCCTGCGCCAGCCGGGCGATCCGCCCGCGCTCCATGAAGTGCGTGTCCACCATGCTGCCGGGGAGGAGGCCGAAGGCGGGGCAGTGCCCCACCGCCCCCTTGACCAGCCCGACCCGCTCTCCGTCGAAGATGGTCACCGTCCCCGCGGCGGCCGCGCCCGCGCTGGTCCCGGCCACGGCCGCCCCCTCGCGGTGGCGGCGCATAATGGCCTTCAGCAAGGGCGTCCCCTGGAAGACGCGGACGAGCTGGACCTGGTCCCCGCCGGTGAAGAAAACGGCGCCCGCCTCCTCCACCGCTTGCCGGAAAGCGGCGGCGTCGGTCTCCTCCCGGCGCCGGAGGTCCAGGATGCGGGGTTCGGCGACGCCGAGGGCGCGAAAGGCCCGGACATATTCCCGCCCGAGCTCCACGGGGTAGTCGGAAGCGGTGGTGATGACCACCATTCCCCGGCCCTGCGCGGCCTCGGCCACCCGTCGCAGGATGGTCCGGTCGCCCGTGCGGTCCTCGGCCCCCCCGATCAGGAACAGCGGTCCCGGGGTTCGGGGGGCCGGGAGCCCTTCGTTCATGACGGCTCCTTGTCGGTCTGTGATCGTTGCCTCCGGCCGGCAGCCCGGCCGAAAGGCCTCATAGTATAAGGGGATGGAGGCGGAATGTCAATTTTTCAGATGTCTCCCGGTCCGCCGCCGAACGGAGCGGGCCGGGGCTTATTCGTTCGACTCCTTCTTCTTGTCCTTCTTCCGCCCCTTCCTTTTGTCCTTTTTCTTGCCTTTTGCGCCGCCCTTTTTCCCGGGCTTCCCCCCTGGATCCTTGGCCGTAAGCTTCAGCCGCTCGGCCAGGCGTCGGGCGCTCTCGGCGATGACGGCCGGGGGTTCAGGGACCTCTTCGGAGTCGGCTTCGGAACCGCGGAGGGCGGTCCAAACCGGCGCTTCCGTCGGCGCCGCCTCCTGGAGGGTCTCCGATTCATCCTCCGAGGCAGGGCCCGCCGCGCGGTCCTCCTCCGGGTCCCGCAGGAACATCAATTCCCGGTGCGCCAGCTCGCGGATGCCCCAATCGGCATCCCGCTCCAGCTCCCGAAGGGTCCCTATGGCTGCGGGTCCACCGATTTCGGCAAGCGATCGCACCGCGGCCTCGCGGACATAGCGGTTGGGATCCCGCGAGGCCTTGATCAGCGCCCCCACGGCCGAGCGGTCCTTCATCCAACCCAAGGCGCGCGCGGCCGCCTCTCGCACCGGATCCTCCGGGTCGGCCAGGCAGGCCGCCACGGCGGGGGCCGCCCCCGAATCTCCGATCTCCCCCAGGGCGCGGACCGCCGTTTCGCGGACGTTCCGGTTGGGGTCCCCCAGGACCTCCACCAGACCCTTTATCGCGCCGGGGTCCTTCCGTTCTCCGAGGGAGCGGGCCGCCCCCTCCCGAACGCGGTCATCCTCGTCCCACAGGCCGTCCAACAGCAGCGCCAGGCCGGGAGCGCCGCCGCCCCGGGCCAGGGCCACCAGGGCCTCCCGGCGGACACCGGGGTCGGGGTCGGCGGCCAAAACCGAAAGCAAGAAGACGGCCTCGGACCCGGGGGCCCCGGCGAGCGACTTGGCGACCTGTTCCCGCTTCCACGGCTCCGCGGCGGCCAGGGCCGTCCCCGTGCCGCGAACGGCCCCCTCCCCTGCCTGCCGAAGGGCTTCCAGCGTGCCCTCCACTTCGTTCGAAGGTGCCGACCTCAACCAATCGACCAGACCGGGATAATCGTTACAGGACAGCAGTTCGCGGACGCGTTCGGACATGGCACCCCTCCTTCCGTGCGTGGTTGAGGTCAGTGTACCCGCCGCCCCCCCCCACTGTCAATCAGGCGAACGGAGGCGTTGGCCTGCAAGCCGACCCGGCGCCCCCCCCTCACCCCCGCCGGGAAGGCCGATCCCATGGCCGTTTCGAAGACCGACGGGTGGACGGAATGGCCCATGGACCCCAGGGCCGGCGGCTCCGCCGCGGCGTCCAGCCCCCGGATTGCCTCGGCCAGGGGAGTGCCGTCCAGAAAGGCCCCCTCGGCCCGCAGGGGAAACCGAGAGGAGGGCAAGCAGGCCCGTCCCGGCCATGGCCCGCGCCATCCGAAGGGCTTCGGAAAGGGTGGGAAGGGTGGCTCCGAAAAGGAGATCCACCCCGGCGGCGGCGAGAGGGGCGGTCTGAAGGGCGCGCGCATCACGGCCCCGGCCGCTCCAGGTCGTCCAGCATCGACCGCACCGGAGCCGCCTCCGGGTGGCCGGGGAACCGCCCGAGGAACTCGCGGAACAACTCGGCCGCGCCGGCGGCGTCTTCGCGGGCGTGGAGGAGGACGGCCGCCAGCTGGAGGTAGGACTCGGGCCGCTCGGGGTCCAGTCGAAGGGCCAGGCGGTAGGCGCGGATGCAGGCATCCGCTTCTCCGAGGGAGAAGCGGGCCATCGCCAGGTTGGCCGCGGCGTCGGCGTAATCGGGCTTGCGGCGGAGCGCCTCTTCGAACCGGCCCGCGGCTTCCCGCATGTCGCCGCGTCCGGCAGCCCCGAGGCCCCAAAGAAACGGAAGGTTCGGGTCCTCCGGCGCGAGCCGCTGGACCTCGTTCAGAACCGCATCGGCCTCCGGGAACCGCCTCGCGTTAATCAGGAGGCGGGCCAGCTGGAGGCGGGCCTCGGCGCCATCGGGGTCCAGCTCCGCCGCCCGGCGGAAGCCGACCTCCGCCGCCGAGACGT
This sequence comes from uncultured Holophagales bacterium, assembly GCA_964603505.1. Lineage (GTDB taxonomy): Bacteria > Acidobacteriota > Thermoanaerobaculia > UBA2201 > UBA2201 > UBA2201. The sequence goes on from CAZRVT010000022.1 coordinate 14,073, forward strand.
CGCCCTGGGCCAGGTCGAGCGAGGCGAGGTTGAAATGGGCGTGGGCGAACGCCGGATTGAGGTCCCGGGCGGCGCGGAAATACCGCCGGGCCTCTTCCACGCGGCCGCCGCGCTGGAGGAGCGTCCCCAGCTTGATAAGGACCGTGTAGTTCTCCGGATTGGCCTCCAGGATTTTCCGGTACAGCGGCTCGGCTTCCGCTTCCCGATTTTCCCGCTCCAGCCGCTCCCCCCGGTCCATCGCGGCCACGATCCAGATCAGGTCCTTCGGGTCGCGCGCCGCCCCGCCGACGCTCCCCCCCCTGTAGCCGAGCGATTCGAGGCGCTTGAGCGCCTCCCCTCCCGGAGGGGCAGGGGGGGTGTAGGCGGTAGTGTACTCCTGTTGGAGCAGGGCCAGCAGTTCGCGGGCCCGCGACCGGTCGCTGCCGGAGCGGTCCCGCTTCTCGCCGGGGTCCTCGAAGGGGCGGAACAGCTCGGGCCGGGGCAGGTGGATGTACTTCCAGCCGTCCCGCAGGACGCCGAACGGGGGAGTCCAGCCGAAGCTGTTAGCCGGCAGGAACGACTCAAAGAACAGGGCCGGGTGGGGGGCTTTGAAGGCGGGAGTCCCCGCCGCCAGCAGCGGGCGTCCCCACAGCTCGTCCGGGGCGACCCCGGCGAACGCGAGCACGGTGGCCGCCACGTCGGCCGTCGAGACGGGGGCCCGCTCCACCGCGCCGCGGGCCGCCCCATCGGCCCGCATCAGCAGGGGGACCCGCACCGCCGATTCGTACAGGAAAACCCCATGGGTCTCTTCGCCGTGCTCTCCCAGCATCTCGCCGTGGTCCCCCACGGCGATCACCAGTCCGGTCCGGCTGCGCCTCCAGGCCTGGAGCAGCCGGTCCACGCCCCGATCCATCGCCCGGATCTCGCCGTCGTAGGGCTCCAGGCCGGGGGGGGTGCCGGCATGGGGAAGGTAGGGGTGGTGCGGATCGTAGAAATGGACCCAGAGGAAAAGGGGGCGGTCCGCGGGGGCGGTTCGGAGGATCGCGGCGGCCGCGTCCACGGTGGCCGGAGCGGGCCGCTCGTTGGGCCGGTCCCCTCCCGAGGCGTCGAGGGTCATCGTATCGTCATACACGGCGAACCCCCGGGCCAGGCCGAACCGGCGGTCCAGGACGAAGGCGCTGACGCACGCGGCAGTGTGGTAGCCGGCGGCGAGGAGCCGCTCGGCGACGGCAGGCACCTTCTCCCCCAGCCGGTCGGTCAGGTTGTCCCGCACCCCCGCGTCCCTGGGCAGGAGTCCCGTCAGGAGGACGGTGTGGGACGGCAGCGTGATGGGGACGGGGGTGTAGGCCCGCTCGAAGCGGACCCCCTCGCGGGCGAGGGCGTCGAGGGTGGGGCTGGTCGCGCGGCCGCAGCCGTAGCAGCCGAGACGGTCGGCCCGAACGGTGTCGAGGGTGATGAGCAGGATGTCCCTCCCTGCCGCCGGCAGCAGGGAGGCCGCGAAAAGTACAACGATCCAAACCGGGGGCTTCACGCCCTTCATTCTACCGGAAGACGGCCGGTAACAGCGTTCCGGCGCGGGGGGAATGAGAAATACTTCACAAAAGGGTGTATAATGGGGGGAAATCATCCGTCAAGGGGGTGCGTCAATGCCGATCACCGACCCGGGCCGGGAGCAGGACCGCCAGGCGATCTTCAATCATATCGCCTCCATTTTCAAGGCCTACATCGCCAAGGACATGGAAGCGATCCGGAAGACCCATCACGCCCAGTGGAAGGGGTTCACCGCCCGCTCGCGCGCCACCATCCACGACGGGGAGCAATACCTGCGGGAGGCCGAGGAACTCCTCAAACATCAGGACTGGAAGTTCTTCGAGATCACCGACGAGGACATCGCCTTCTACGGCGACACGGCGGTGGCCACCTACATCGCGCGGATCTCGGGCCAGACCCCCCAGGGAATGTACTTCGAGAGTAAGCTGCGGGTGATGGACATCTACGCCCGGACGGGGGGCGAATGGGGCCTGGCCGCCTCCCACGTGAGCCTCCACCCCGACGAGATCGATCGCCGCCTCTCCGCCGCCATCGCGGCGCCGAAACACGACTGAGCGGGCGTCCCAGGAGGCGTCTCCCATGAGCAGCACACACCGCGACAAGACCCAGGACCTGCTGGACCGCCGGGAACGGGCCCGCCGGGGCGGCGGCCGGGAGCGGATCGACCGGCAGCACGCCCAGGGCAAGCTGACGGCCCGGGAGCGCCTGGCGGCCCTCTTCGACCCCGACACCTTCGTCGAGACCCACACCTTCGTCGCCCACCGCTGCGCCCAGTTCGGGATGGAAAAGCAGGAGATCCCGGCCGAAGGGGTGGTCACCGGGTCCGGCATGGTGAACGGCCGGCTGGCCTTCGCCTTCTCCCAGGACTTCACCTGCGCCGGCGGCTCCGTGGGCGAGATGCACGCCAAGAAAATCGCCGTCCTCATGTCCGACGCCCTCAAGTGCGGGGCCCCGGTCATCGGCATCAACGACAGCGGCGGCGCCCGGATCCAGGAGGGGGTGGACGCCCTCTCGGGCTACGGCCGCATCTTCTATGCCAACACCCTCCTCTCCGGCGTGGTCCCCCAGATCTCCATCATCGCCGGCCCCTGCGCCGGCGGAGCGGCCTACAGCCCCGCGCTCACCGACTTCGTCATCATGGTGCGCGGCACGAGCCAGATGTTCATCGCGGGTCCCAGCGTCATCAAGGCCGCCACCGGCGAGGAGATCACCGGGGAGAAGCTGGGAGGGGCCGAGACCCACGCCCGGATCAGCGGCAACATCCACTTCGTCGCCGACAGCGACCAGGAGGCCCTGGCCCTCGTCAAGCGCCTCCTCTCCTTCCTTCCGTCCAACAACCTCTCCGACCCCCCCCACCTTCCCGTGGGCGACCTGGTGGTGGAGGGCGACCCCCGCGTCAACGGCCTCGTCCCCGACGATCCCCGCACCCCCTACGACATGCGGCAGGTGATCGCCCACCTGGTGGACCAGAGCGACTTCCTGGAAATCCAGCGCGAGTGGGCCCCCAACATCATCACCGCCTTCGCCCGCCTGGGCGGCCTGACGGTGGGGATCGTGGCCAACCAGCCCATGGTCCTGGCGGGCGTCCTCGACATCAACGCCGCCGACAAGGCGGCCCGGTTCATCCGGTTCTGCAACACCTTCAACATCCCCCTGGTGAACCTGGTGGATGTCCCCGGGTTTCTCCCCGGCGTGGACCAGGAGTACGGCGGCATCATCCGCCACGGCGCGAAGATGCTCTTCAGCTACTCCTCCTGCACCGTCCCCAAGCTGACGGTCATCCTGCGCAAGGCCTACGGCGGCGCCTACCTGGCGATGTGCAGCAAGGACCTGGGGGCCGACCGCGTCTATGCCTGGCCCACCGCCGAAATCGCCGTCATGGGGGCCGAGGGGGCCGCCGGCATCGTCTTCAAGAAAGAGCTGGAGGCGGCCCCGGATCCGAGGGCCGCCCTGCGCGAGAAGGTGGAGGAGTACCGCCGGGAGTTCGCCAACCCCTACATCGCCGCCGGCCGGGGCCACGTGGACGAGGTGATCGAACCCAAGGACACCCGCCGTCTCCTTATCCTGGCCCTCAACGCGCTGAAGGCGAAGCGGGAGACCCGCCCGCCCAAAAAGCACGGGAACATCCCCCTATAGGGCGCCATGGCGCAGAATATCGAGACCGCGCTCTACCTGATGGTCATCGGCATTGGGGTGGTGTTTATCGCGCTCACCCTCCTGCAGGCCTTCACCAACGCCATCGGGGCGTTCGACCGCCTGCTCCGGCGATTCGGCGCCAGGCCGACTCCCGAGGCCCTCCCGTCCCCCACCGCGACGGATCCGGAGGAGGAGGAGGAGGCCGTCATCGCCGCCGCGATGGCCACCGCCCTGGCCCGGCGGGTGGAGATCCACCACATCCGCATGCTGCACGACGAAACCATGGAAACCTGGTCCCGGGTGGGGCGGCTGGACATCATGCGCTCCCACGACCGGGGATCGGGCAGGCCCTAAGGAGACCGCCATGAAGAAGATGCGCGTATCGCTCAACGACAAGGTGTACGAGGTGACGGTGGAGATCCTGGAGGATGACGAGCCCCACTATCCGGGCGCCGCGTCCCCTGCCTGGGCCCCGCCCCCTCCCGCCGCCGCCACCGCCTCCGCGGCCCCCCTCTCCCCGCCCGCCGCGCCGATGCGCCGCCCCACGCCCCCGGCCGGCGGCAACGCCGTCTTCGCCCCCATCGTGGGGACGGTCACGAAAGTCCTGGTCCAGCCCGGAGCCTCCGTCAAGGAGAACCAGCCCCTCATCGTGCTCGATGCGATGAAAATGGACACCTACATCAATTCGCCTCGGGCCGGGACCGTGCAGACGATCGAATGCGCCGTCGGCGACGCCGTCAAGGTGGGGCAGAAACTGGCCACCCTGGCCTGACGGGCTCCCGGGATGAGCGGCCTCCTCGAGAACCTCCTTGAGTTCGTGAACTCCACGGGGTTCCTCCACATGACCTGGCAGAACGGGGTCATGCTGGCGGTGGCCGGCCTGCTCCTCTACCTCGCCATCGTCAAGGAGTTCGAGCCCCTCCTCCTCGTCCCCATCGCCTTCGGCGCCCTCGCCGTCAACATCCCCCTGGCCCACCCCTGGCTGATGGGCCCCCCCCACGACGGGGAGATCGGCGGCGTCTTCTGGTATATCTATCACGGGGTGAAGCTGGAGATCTTCCCCCCGCTCATCTTCCTGGGCGTGGGGGCCATGACCGACTTCGGCCCCCTCATCGCCGCCCCCCGCACCCTCCTCCTGGGGGCCGCCGCCCAGTTCGGCATCTTCGCCACCGTCATCGGCGCGTCCCTGCTGAAGTTCACTCCCCCCGAGGCCGCCTCCATCGGCATCATCGGCGGGGCCGACGGCCCCACCGCCATTTTCACCACGGTCAAGCTCGCCCCCCACCTGCTCGGCCCCATCTCCGTGGCGGCCTACTCCTACATGGCCCTCGTCCCCCTCATCCAACCCCCCATCATGAAACTGCTCACCACCCGGAAAGAGCGGCGGATCCGAATGAGCGAATTGCGCGTCGTCACCAAGCGGGAGAAGGTCCTTTTCCCCATCCTCGTGGCGGTGCTCTGCTCCATGATGGTGCCCCCGGCCTCCGCCCTCGTCCTCATGCTCATGTTCGGCAACCTCATCCGGGAGATCGGCATCGTGGAGCGCCTGGTCAAGACGGCTCAGAACGAGCTTATCAACATCATTACCATCTTGCTGGGGCTCTCGGTGGGGATGACCATGGACGCGTCCTTCCTCAACCTCAAGACCCTCGGCATCGTCGTCATGGGGGCCTGTGCCTTCGCCTTCGCCACCGCCTCGGGGGTCCTCCTGGCCAAGGTCATGAACCTCTTTACGGCGGACAAGGTCAACCCCCTCATCGGCTCCGCGGGGGTCTCCGCCGTCCCCATGGCCGCCCGCGTTTCGCACGGGGTCGGCCAGAAGGAAGATCCGCAGAACTACCTGCTGATGCACGCCATGGGGCCCAACGTGGCGGGGGTCATCGGCACGGCCGTGGCCGCGGGCGTCCTGATCTCGATCCTGTCGTAGGGCGGCCGGCCGGGCTACCGCTTCAGTCCCAATCGCAGGAACACCACCGGACGGAAAATGCGCCACCAGCCGGAGAAGGGCCGCATTTTGGTATAGGGGAGGCCGTCGGCCTTCGGGGGATAGACGATGCGGACGGGCACCTCGCGGTAGCGGACGCCCGCGCGGACCGCCTGGAACAGCAGATAGGGCTCCAGCTCGTAGGCGTCGAGCCAGGCCTGGTCGAGCCGAAACCGCGGGTCGTCGAGGATGGAGAGACGGAACGCCCTGAACCCCGAGGAAGCGTCGGTGACCCGGCGCCCCAGGAAGAGGGAAAAGAGCGCCGAGTAGCCCCAGGTCCCCAGACGCCGGTGCCAGGGGGCCCCCTCCAAGCGACCCCCTTCGAGGTAGCGGGAGCCCTGGACGAAGTCGGCCCGGCCGTCCAGGATGGGCTGCACGAGCGACGGAATCTGCGCCCCCGGCGTCTTGCCCCCCCCGGAGGTGATCACGATGATGGCGAACCCGCGGGAGCGCCCGTATCCGATGGCGGTCCGGATGGCGGCGCCGACGCCGCGGTTGCGGCCATGCTCCAGCACGATCGCCCCCGCCCCGCGCGCGCAAGCCGCCGTGCCGTCGGTGGAGCCGTCGTCCACCACCACCACCGCGTCCACCCACTCCCGCGGAACCTCCCGCACCACTCGGGCGATCCGCTCCCCCTCGTTGTAGGCGGGGGCGGCGCAGAGGACACGCGGCCGCTCCGCCCCCCTCCCCGCTACGCCCGGCTCCGCAGCCATTCGAACGTGCGCCTCAACCCCTCCTCCAGGGTGAACGAGGGGACCCAGCGCAGCTCCCGCCGCACTTTCTCGATGTTCACCACCCGCCGCCGGATGTTGTCGATGTCGCGGCGGTCCACCCGCTCCACGGGCCCAGCGGTCCCCGTGACCTTCTGCACCAGTCCGGCGAGGGCGTTGACCGACACCTCGCGCCCCGTGCCGACATTGTAGACCTGCCCCTCGGCCTTGGGGGAGAAGGCCGCCAGGAGGGTGACCTCCACGGCGTCGCCGACAAAGGTGTAATCACGGGTCTGCTCGCCGTCGCCGTGGACGCGCAGCGGCTTCCCGGCCATCGCCGCCTCGAAGAACTTGGCCACCACCCCGCAGTAGGGGTTGTCGGGGCGCTGCTTCGTCCCGTAGACGTTGGAATAGCGGACCACCGTGGTGGAGAGGCCGTAGCTCTCGTAGAAGGCCTTGCAGTAGTTCTCCCCGGCGAACTTGGAGACCGAGTAGGGGCTGAGGAGGTTGGGGGTGTCGTCCTCGTTGATGGGGAGGTAGCGGGGGTTGCCGTAAACCGAGGTGGTGGAGCTGTAAACCAGGCGACGGAGGCCGGGCGTCTCGCGGGCGGCGAGGAGGACGTTGAGGGTCCCGCCGATGTTCACCTCGTAGTCCTCCCGGGGGTTCTTCGTGGAGACGATGATGTTGCGGGCCGCCAGGTGGAGGACGGTGGAGGCCCCCCGCATCACCTCGCGGACCAGGGGGAAGTCGGTCACGCTTCCGCGCACCACGTCGAGGTTGGGGTCGTGGGCCGGCAGGTTGTCCGCGTGGCCGGTGAAGAAGTCGTCCAGCACAACCACGGAGGCGCCCTCCGCCAGCAGGCGGTCCACGCAGTTGGACCCGACGAACCCCGCCCCCCCCGTGACCAGGACCCGTTCTCCTTTCAGATGCTCGCGCTGGCCGATCATGCGGTCTCCTTTCCGTTCCCGGGTATTGTACCGGAGGGCGCCGCGTCGGGCAACGCGCCCGCTACAAGCTCTTGAACAGAAGGAGCCGGAGGGCCCAGTCCTTCCCGTCGCCCGAAAGCCCCACCCCCGCCTCGGCCTGAATCAACGTCTCCCACGGCCCGAAAAAGAGGGTGGAGAGCCCCATGCCGACGAGGGTCTTCTCCTCCGGGGCGGTGAAGCGGCCGGCGTCCAGACCCACGGTCAGGTTGAAGTACGGCCGCATGACGATGCTCTGGGACACATGGCCCACGATGAGCTTCTCCCCCACGGCCGCGCCGCTGGCGAACCCGCGGATGGAGGAGGCGCCCATGGCACTCCCGCTGTGGTAGGAGAAGCGGTCGAGGTCCCGCCCGTCCAGGACGGCGCAGTCGAAGTGGAGCCGGAACGCCTCGGAGAAGTAGTGGTCCTTGCCCAGCGTGAGGCCGTACCGCAGGCCGGCGTCGTGGGTCTGAAGGTCGTCCGGCCAGCCCCACGGCTCGTAGCCGTGCCGCCGGAACCCCTCGACGCTCCCTACGAGGGAGAACCCCTTCCAGGTCCAGTGGGCCTCCACCGTGCCGGTGGTGGTGAGGCCCGAGGCGGGGGGGAGGAACGCGGGGTCGGTGGCGTCGGCCCGCTCGTAGCGGTCGTACTGCCCCTGCACCCCCGCCGCAAGGGAGAGGGCGCGGGTGACGGGCAGGAGGACGCGGAAGCCCAGGCGGGCCAGCCGGGTTTTCAGCGTCTCCCCCTCCACCTCCTCCCCGCCCCTCCAGGGGGCGTCCTCGAAGGGGATGGCGAGGAAGAAGCCGTCCACGGTCAGGGCGGCGTGCCCGGCATAAAAGGTCTTGTTCCCGAACCCGAGGACCCCGGCGAAAACGGCGGTGTACTGGTTCTTCGGATCGAGGGAGAACCAGGCCAGCCCCCCCAGGGGCAGCGGCGCATCGTATCCCGGGTCCTGGGCCAGACCCGCGGCGAGGTAGAAGGTGGGGATCTTCCGCTCCTTCAGCCGGACCCACTCCTTGTCCTCCCGGCGGAGGAGCTGGCGGCTGGCCTCCATCCAGCGGGCGAGCAGGGCCTCGCGGTCGCCCGCGGGCTCCACGGCGCTGTAATCCACCCGCATCTCCACCAGGGTCCAATCGCCCAGCAGCGAGAGGTTCTCCCGGCCCTCCACGGTGCGGGGGAGGAAGACCCCCCGCACCCGGTCGAAGGTGATGCTCTCGTCGCTCTCCAGCACCTCGCGGGTCAGGTTCAGTTGGGTGCGGTCGAGGCGCAGAAGGGCGAAGTCCCCCTCCGCGACCCAGATGCTCCCCTGGTAGGCGGGCCGCCCCTGATCGAGGAGGGCGGCGGTGGGGGCGTAGTCGACGCGCAGGGCCGGCCGGCCGCCCAGGACCTGCCCCTCGTGGAGGTGATATTGGTATTCGGAGCGCGGCCGCAGTTCGAAGGGGCGGACCTTGACCACTTCGGGCTGGAGGATCGGGAGCGGCGGCGCCCCTTTCCCCTTCCACGGGCGCCCCTCGATCTCCAGCTCCTCCCACGCCCAGTGGGTCTCCAGCCCGTCCTCGAAGAGCGACCGGCCGGCGATCTTCACCTGCACCGCCTGCCCGGTGCTCCCCGGCTTGATGCGCAGGACCGTATTGGTGCGGGTGGAATAGGCGGGGAGGACCCGCCGCGCCCGGAGCAGTTCGAGCTGAATGCGGGCCAGCACCTCGTCGAGGGCATAGGACTTCCGCCCGGCGACGCTCTGCTGTTCGGTGAAGTACCCCTCGCCGGAGGGGGGGCGGACCATCTCCACCACCTCCCACCGATCCGAACCCGGCCAGGCGAAGGTCACGCCGTCGCCCTGGCGGCGGAGCGGCAGGGCCGTCCCATCCGCCCGGCTCGCCCCGGCGTACCAGGCGCTGGGGATGCGGACGGTGACGGAGCCGGACGGGGGCATCAGCAGGAGCGTGGCCAGGTCGTCCTCCCGCACGAGAGGGACAACCCCGGCGGGCTCGGGCTCGAGCAGGTCGTCGAGGGCGACGCCCGCCTCCAAGCGCTCCCAATAGAGCGCGGCTTGGGCGGGGTCGGGATCGCGGACGAGGAGGGTCCCGGCCAGGCCTTGGGAGGCGACCCACTCCCCTATCGGGCCTTGAGCCACAACCAGCGCCCGCGAGGGAATGGAAGCCCCCTCCACCGCATCGGCCACCCATTCGATCTCCGCCATCCGGATGACCGCGGGGTCTCCGGAAACGAGGAGCTTGATGTGGGGGAAATCGCTTTTCAGCGTGAGGCAAAATTTCCTGAGTTGAAAACCATCCTCCGTGCCGGCGCCGTATCCTTTCTGGAGGGAGACATGCAGGACCTGGATGCCGAGAAAATAATCGGGGATTGCCGCGGTTCCCAGGCCCGCGGCATCCCACACCCGGACCGACATCCCACGGGGATGAGGCGGGTCCGGCCAACGGTCCGACACGGGCAGCACCCGACCCTCCGGCCCGGGAAAGGCCCCATGGGTCGTCGCCACATACAACTCCGCCGCGGAAAGAGAAGCGGCCGCCCAGAGGAGGGCGGCCGAGAGCAGAGCGGATCCAAAGAGGGGCATGTCTATTCGCCCGGCGCGATGCCGAGCTTCTTCCGGAGGGTCCGCTCGATCTCCCCGGCGATGTCGGCGTTCTCCTTCAGGAACTGCTTGGCGTTCTCCCGCCCCTGGCCGAGCCGGGTCTCCTTGTAGGCGAACCAGGAGCCCGACTTCTCCACCAACTTGTAGAGAATGCCCAGGTCGATCAGCTCGCCCTCGCGGGAGATCCCCTTGCCGTAGTCGATGTCGAATTCGGCGTCCTTGAACGGGGCGGCGACCTTGTTCTTGACCACCTTGGCCTTGGTGTGGGACCCGATGACGGCGTCGCCCTCCTTGATGGAGGCGATGCGCCGGATGTCGATGCGGACGGAGGCGTAGAACTTCAGCGCCCGCCCGCCGGTGGTGGTCTCGGGGTTGCCGAACATGACGCCGATCTTCTCCCGGATCTGGTTGATGAAGATGAGGCAGGTGTTGGATTTCGAGACGACGCCGGCCAGCTTGCGCAGGGCTTGCGACATCAGGCGGGCCTGGAGCCCCACCACCTGGTCGCCCATCTCCCCCTGCAGCTCGGCTTTGGGGACGAGGGCGGCGACGGAGTCGACCACAACCAGGTCCACGGCGCCGGATCGGATCAACTGCTCGGCGATCTCCAGGGCCTGCTCTCCGAAATCGGGCTGGGAGACGAGGAGGTTCTCGGTGTCCACGCCGAGGGCCTTGGCGTAGCCGGAGTCGAGGGCGTGTTCGGCGTCAATGAAGGCGACATACCCCCCCACCTTCTGGGCCTGCGCGATGACATGGAGGGCCAGGGTGGTCTTGCCCGAGGACTCGGAGCCGAAGATCTCCACGATGCGTCCGCGCGGCACGCCGCCGATGCCGAGGGCGGCGTCGAGGCCGATGGAGCCGGTGGAGATGGCCTCCACGGCCACCGCCGGCTTTTCCCCCAGCCGCATGATGGATCCCTTGCCGAACTGCCGCTCGATCTGCGACAGGGCGGTCTGGATGGCTTTCAATTTCCCGCTGTCCTCGGCCTGGGTGGGTTTCAGCTTCGCATTGTCGTCGGTATTCTTGGCGGCCATGGCGTTCCCTCCTTGAGACGCTCCCCTGCCGGGGATCGGTTCTTGGTCTTTGGCGACTCCATAGTGTACACTAAATCGCCAGAATGACAAAGGTTTCCGCGCTCCCGGCCGACGCCCGCCCCCTCCCCCCCCTCCTCGCCGATGCCCTCCGGCGGGCGGGGGTGCCGCTCGTCGCGGCAAAACCCCTCTCCACCGCCACCACCTTCGGGGTCGGCGGGCCCGCCGACGGATGGGCGGAGCCCTGCACGGCGGCGCAGGTGCAGGCGTTGCTGCGGGCCTGCCAAGAGGCCTCCGTTCCCGTCGCCGTCGTCGGCAAGGGGGCCAACCTGCTCGCATCGGATGCGGGGTTCCGCGGCCTGGTCCTCCACCTGTCGGGCGCCTTGAAGGGCCTCCGGCTCCGCGGCGTCCGGCTCACCGCCGGCGGCGGAGCCGTATTGCGCAAGGCCTCGGCGTTGACGGTCCGCGCCGGCCTGGCCGGATTGGAAAAGCTGGCCGGCATCCCCTCTTCCATCGGGGGGGCCATCGCCATGAACGCGGGATGCTACGGCCAGGAGATCGGCGACGTCGTGGAGTGGGTCCTCGCCTCCGACTGGGCGGGGAACCTCCGCCGTTTCAGAAAAGAGGAACTCCCCTTCGGCTACCGCACCAGCCCCCTCCGCGGCCCCTGGCTGATCCTTTACGCGGGCCTGAAGCTGAACCCCGCCCCGCCGGAATCCGTCAAGGCGGAGGCCCTGGCCATCCTGCGCCGGCGCCGCGAAACCCTTCCCTGGGGCCGCTCCGCCGGCTCGGTCTTCAAGAACCCGCCGGGGATGAAGGCGCGGGAGCTGATCGCCCGGTGCGGCCTGGCGGGGACCCGCGTCGGCGGTGCCTGGCTCCACGACCGGCACACGAACACCATCCTCAACGCCGGCGGCGCCACGGCGGCCGACATCGCGGCGCTGATGGCACTCATCCAAGAAAAGGTCGAAGCGGAAACCGGTATTCTCCTGGAGCCGGAGGTCCAGCGCTTGGGGTTCTAAAATCAACCGGCGCTTCGCGACCGGATGGCCGGTCAGGCCTTTCGGGGCGTGGCGCATCCTCCATGCGTCATTTTCCCTGCGGCGCGCGATCGGTATCCTTCTCGCGCGCGAATCGCCAGGCGGTCAGTCCTTTTTGAAGGTGCGGCCCAACGTCCGGCATCCCGTTGTTTTTCACGACTTCCTTCCAGGCCGCAAGCTTGCCTTTGTCCAGGTCCCAGAACGCGGCGCATCGATCGAAATGCCTGATGACCGCCTCCCGCTCTCCCTTCTCGAGCAACTCCTTGGCCAGGATCATGTCCGGCCCGAACGATCTCAACGCGGGGGAACCCTCCACCCTGCCTGCCGCCAGCAGGTGCTCTTTGGCCTTGCCGATCTCACCTGCATCCAGGGCCGGCTGGCCGAGGACGATGTGGCCGCCCCCGCATGAAGCGATTCCGGCCCAGAAGCATTGCTCGGGGGCGACCAAGAAGCGATATCCACCCGCGGGACGCGAAGGGAGGGATGCGCCCCTACGCCGAATCGGCTGACCGCTCCCTCTCCAAGGCCTCGTTCAACCCCATCAAATACGCATGCTCCATGATCTCCCGGTACCACGATACCGGAACGGGGACGGGAGTGAATTCGAAGAATCGCGCCACGCGCGCTTTCCACTGCAGAGGGCGGGGCATGGCGCGGGGGAGGGCGCGGGCCAGGGGGGCGCCCAGCCAGTCCCGGCGCTCGGGGTGCTTGGCCGCGAAGGCGGCGGCGGCCAGGCCGCTTCGGCGCTGGCGCTGGAGGAAGGTGGCGATGGTGGTCGGATGGCGGTGCAGAGCCACGGCGCGGGGCTCGTAGGCCATGACCATTCCCGCCTTTTCCATGCGGTAGGCCAGCTCGATGTCCTCCCACGCGGCGTAGGGGAAGGTCTCGTCGAAGCCCCCCTGCTCCGTCATCAGCCGCCTGGGGAGGGAGACATTGGAGGTGTAGAAGAAGTTGAAGGGGACCCGCTCCGGGTCGGGGATGATCCGGAAGCCGAACTGGAGCCCGTACTCGTTGATGTACTCCATGAACCGCGTGGGGCGCAGGTCCGGGTGCCAGCGGGTATAGCCGAGGATCGCCACCCCCCCTCCCCTCGCCTCCCGGGCCGCATGGTGGAATCGAAGGCACAGCGGATCCAGGATGGTGTCGTCGCCGAAGAAGGCGACGGTCTCCCCCTGGGCCTCCTGCACCCCGAAGTTGCGGGCCTTGGCCGGCCCCCCCTGGGGACGGGGAAAATACCGGAGAGGAAAGGGGTAGCTCTTTCGGGGGATGGTGCGGGGTGTGGCGTCGGTGCTCCCGTCATCCACCAGCACCACCTCGAAAGCCGGCGCCCCCTGCTGGGCCGCGAGGGAATCCAAGACCCGCAGGAGGGTGTCGAGCCGGTTGTGCGTGGGGATGACGGCGGAGAGGAGGCCGCTCATGCGTGGACGATGGCGTCGAGGGCGCGGCGGACCAGGGGAGGTTCCTGCGGCAGGAGGTCGAGGAAGGCGGAGGTGCTGAACAGGAGGTCGTCTCCGGGATAGGTGGGGACGAGGTGGAGCGGGAACAGCTTGAGGTATTCGGCATCGGGGAACTTCCGGCCGGCCTGGACGGCCTTTCGTTTTTCGCCGATGAGGTGCAGGTTCTCGTGGACCCACCGGAAGGCGCGGAGGTGGTTGGCCAGGTGGGCGGACGTGAGTTTCACCGTGTCGCTCCTGACCTTCTGCCGGTAGGGGTCCAGCCGGATGGGGTGCGAGCCGGGGTCGGCCTTGAGGAGGACGGCGAGGCGGTGCTCCCACGCCATCAGGACGGCCGGCAGGAGGGCGCGGAAGAAGGGCTCCTCCATGTTCTTGTAGAAGGTCATGAAGGCGTTCTTCTCGAAGAGGAACGCCCGCTTGAACAGCCCCAGTTTCAAGCCGGTGGCCGAGCCGCGGTGGTGGGCCACGGCCGAGGGGCACGCCTCCACCCGGTAGCCGGCGATCCAGAGGCGCCGCCCCCAATCCACGTCTTCGAGGTAGGCGAAAAAGTCGGCGTCGAACCCGCCGGTCGAACGATACAGGTCCCGTTCGAAAAAGCAGTTCCCCCCGCAGGGGAACGGCAGGGGTTCGGCCTCCGGCAACGGCGCCTGGGGGGCGGGAAGCCCCTGCCCCTCCTGGAAGGCGTGGCCGTCGAAGGTGAGGAGCCCGCGGACGAAGTCGATGCGGCGACCACCCCAGTCCAGGATGGTGCCGCTGAGGACCGTCCCGGGGCGGGCCGCGTTGAGGTAGGCGGCGGCCCAGTGCGGCGGGACCTTCATGTCGTTGTTGAGGAGGGCGATCCAGCGGCCGCGGGCGGCCTGCACCCCCTCGGTGTTGGCGGCGGCGAAGCCGTGGTTTTCCCGCAGGGGGACGAACCGGACGCCGGGAAGGGTTTTCGCGGCGAAGGCGAGGGAGTCGTCGGTGGAGCCGTTGTCCACCAGCACCACCTCCAACCGCCCCCGGGGGAGGTCCTGGGCGGCAAGCGACGGGAGAAGGTGCTCCAGGTGTTTCTTCCCGTTCAGGTTGACGACGACGACGCTCAGGTCGGGGCCGCTCACCGGAAGACCCTCTTCCACCACGGCTTGGACGGGGCGCCGCCGGGAGCCGGGGCATCGAGCCACGCCAGGAGGGGGGCGGCGGCGCGCGTCCACGAGCAGGCGGCGCGCACGGCATCGGAATAGGCGCGGCGCTCCGCTTCGGCCGGAGGGCGGTCTATAAGACGCTCCAGGGCGTCCGCCAGCGCCCCGGGCTCGGGCGGCAGGAGATGCAAGCCCGGCTGGTCGGGAAGGACCCGCTCCAGTCCCCCGCCCCGCACCGCCACCACGGGGAGGCCGGCGTAGAGAAAATCGAGGAGGCGGGTGCGGAACGAGAGGGCGGTCTCGATCGAGGGGCGGTAGAGGGAGACGGCGGCGGCGCATTCGGCGTAGGCGGAGAGGCGCTCCGCGTAGGGCACCCACTCCGTCAGGTGGACGCGGGTCCCCAGCCACCCTTTGTTCGCCGCCCAGGTCCGAAAGGCCGCGGCGCGCGACTGCGGCGTGGTGGCGGCCCGCAGGTGCTCCACGGCGACGAAGTGGACGCCGGGGCGCTCCAGCACCCGCTCGAGGACCGCCTGGAGGAGGTCGGTGTCGTACCAGTCGTAGAAGGTGCCGAAGAAGAGCATCCGGGCGTCGTCCGGCAGGCCCAGCCGCTTCCGCAGAGGGCCCGGCCCCAGGGCGGGCGGCTCGTCGGGGACCCCGAAGGGGACCTGGACCAGAAGGCCGTCGAAGCCGGGGTCGCGCGCGTAAGCGGCGGGGTCGAGGCGCCCCAGGGCGTAGAGGATGCCCAGGTAAAAGAGCTTCTGCCCCTCGTGGGCGCAGAGAAAAAAATCGCCCTTTTGGAGCTGAACCGTCGTGGAGGCGTGGGCGTACCGATGGTCCTCCTCCCGGTAGGCAAGGGCCTCCGCCATGAAGGGGTCGTAGAGGTCCACCGCCACCCGGGGCGGACGCTTCTGGCTGAGGAGGTAATTGGCGGGCTCGCCCTGGACGAGGACGGCGTCGAATGCCGCCACCGACTCCCCCACCGTTTCATTCCTATAGGTGAACAGCGGAAGGCCGGGGTCGAAGCCCGGCTCGATGGCGACGAGCCCCAGCGAGACCGAGTGGCGGGAGGCCATCACCCGGGCCAGCGACACCAGCCGGATGCCGATCCCCGACATCCGGGCCCCGACGGGCTCCGGCACCACGACCGCGATCTTCATGCCGTATCAGTATCGCCTTTTTCCCCCGGGGGGTCAAGAGTTGCCGTTGCCCGCCCGGTCTCGGATATAATGGCGCCGGAGGTCGTATGCGCCGATTGATAACGATCGCGGGGATGCTGGTCCTGGCCGCCGCGCTGAAGGCCGATTCGTGGACTTGGCGGCAGGTGCCGATGCAGGGCAACCTCGGGACGGGGCAGAACGCCTTCTACCTGGCGCACCATCCGGGCTTGCAGAAGGTCCTGCTCACCGCGGACAGCGGCTCCGGGTCGGTGGCCTCCTTCGCCCTGGATCCCCCCCAGTGGGCCCCGCTGGGCAGCGACGCGATGACCGTGCCCGCCGGCGGCCTCGGCTATTTCTATTTCAAAACCCAGGGGCTGGTCTTCGACCTCAACCTCGGAGCGCCGCTGGTGTTCGGGATCGTCCAGGAATACGCCCCCGGCACCTCCGTCATGATGATGCCCTATGTCTTCGGCCCCGACGGCCAGTGGACCTGGGCCTACCCCGTGTGGAAGAAGATGGACGCGTCCGATGCGGGTGGATTCGTCACGGCCTATGACTCCGCGCGCCGCCGGACCGTCATCATGGGGTTGCGTCTCCAGGACGACCCGTCGCGGTGGACACAGGAGTTCGACGGCCGCGACTTCACGCGGACCGCCCAGCCGGAGGGGTGGAGTTTCGCGTCCGGGGTCGCCGGGTTCGACCCGGCGACAAGGCGGACCGTCTTCTTCGGCAAGGTGCGCGACAACCACGGCCCCGAGACCGCCGAATACGACGGCTCCGCGTGGACCCTCGTTGACACTGAGGCCGCCCCCCGCAAGGACGGGTGGATGACGCCGCTGGTCTTCGTCCCTGCCCTGGGGGGCCTGGTGGGGGTGGAACACGCCGTCGGCGGGGTCGTGACCTGGCTCTACAAGGACCACGCCTGGACGGTCCTGCCGGTGGACCGGACCTTCCCCCCCCGGCCCCGGGCCCAGATCGCGTTCGACGAGGCGGGGGGCCGCCTGGTCCTGTTCGGCGGCACCACCGCGGACGGAGGCGCCTCCAACGAGGTGTGGGAGCTGGTCCGGGTCCCCGGCCACCCCCGGCCCGTCGGCCGGCCCTGACGGGCCCATGGGCGCGGGTCAATTAGTGCACATCACCGACGCCAACTGGGCGGTTGAAAAACCCTTCGCGTTGATACGACGGGACAAAAAGAAGGGCTGTACCTAGGGTGGTGGGACGGGATGGTGGGGGGGGTGAAAAATCCTGCTTTAATTACGAATGGCGAAAACTCGGGACGGGGTCGGGTTCGGGGGCATGGTGGAAAAACCGTTGCCTGTCCCAAGGGTTGTCGCCCACCTGTTCAACAAGAGGGGACAACTCGGGGACCGTCCCGCCCCCGCCCTTCCCCCCCGGTACCGTCCCTCGTTGGGTCTGTCCGGCCCGGCGTGAGCAGCTGTTGCACCCGCCCCTTCTGGCTTCTGACTTTCGGCGTCGCGATCTTCTTCAATCCACGTAGTTCCCATACCGCAAGAACCGAGGGCCTTTGAGGCCGTCGGTGTCGTATTCGGGCACCTCCACCTGGACCCTCTCGAACTCCAGCAGGGCGCCAAGGGTGTACTGGAAGGCGGCGTAGGCCTTGCGCAGGTTGGACTGGGCCCCGATGAGGCGGGTGGCGGCGTCGGACAGGTCCTTCTGGACCAGCAGGACCTGGTAATTGGTGGAGAGGCCGTTGTCGTAGCGCTTCCGTTCGGCATCCAGGTTCTTTTCGGCCAGCAGGCGGCTCTCCTGGGCGGCGGCCAGCGACTTCTTGGCCGTCTCCACCGCGCGCAGGGCCGAACGCACCTCGGTCAGGATGACTTCCCTGGTTTGGGCCTCCTGGAGGGCCAGCAGTTCCAGGCCCACTTCGGCGCTTCGCCGGTCGGCCTTGGCCGATCGGTTCCCCAGGGGAAGGGAGAAGACGAGGGCGGCGGCCCAGTTGGGGAAATCGGCGCCGGAGACCTGGTCCAAGGCATCGCCCCAGCCGCCGGGATAGACCTCGACGATGTCGCCGTCGGCGTCGCGGACGACATAGTCGCCGCCCACGCCGGAGAAGCCGTAGGTCAGGGAGAGGTCCAGGCCGGGGAGCACGGCGTTCCTCGCCGACAGCAGGGCGAGCTTCTGCGCCTCCCGCTGCCACCCCAGGCGGACCAGCTCGGGGCGCTTGGCATAGGCCGTCGCCAGGGCGTCCGCCTCGCTCGGGAGCTGGACCTCGGTATCCGGGGCCTCCACCGCCTCCAGGGGCTCGTCCCATTGCCCCTGATCCAGGTGGAGGAGCTTGGCCATGAGATCGCGGGCGTTCTTGAGGGCGGCCTCGGCGTTGATGATGGCCTCCTCGCGGACGGCCACGCCCACCTGGGCGGAGTAGATGTTGATGGGGGCCTCGGTCCCCACCTCGATCTTGCGCTGGGTGATCTTGAGGAACTCCTGCGCCAGATCGAGATCCTTCTTCTTGACCACCAGGTCCTGCTGCGCGAAGTAGAGGTTCCAGTAGGCGGTCTCCACCTCCAGAACCTTGGCCTCCAGCGAGCGGCGGAAATCGGAGAGGGTCTGGTTGTAGGAATAGCGGGCCAGGAGAATAGGCTGGTTGGCCAGGTCGGCGCCGAACCCCTTGAGGAGGGGCTGACTGAGCGAGAGCGACAGCCCCGAAGTGTAGGAGGGGTTCAGATAATAGAAGGATGAATTGCTCTCCGTGCGGCCGTTGGACCAATTCAAACTGTATTTTCCACCGGTGGGGAGGAGCTGGGAGAGCGAGGCGTCGAACGTGTCGCTGTCGCTTTGGTACACCTCGGCGCCCTGAAGCCGTGTGGTGGTGGGGCTCTCCTGCGAGGCGGTGCGGAGGTTGATCCCCAGGAGCGGATCGAAGATCCCCTTGGCCCCTTCCAAACTGAACCGACCCGTCTCAATGGAACGACGGTCGATCTGGAGACCGAGGTTGTTCGCGAGCGTCAGCTCCACGGCCTCGCGCAGGGTCAGTTCCCGGGCCGGCAGGAAGGCGGCGCACAGAAGAACGAAGAGGAGGGTCGTCTGTTTCATCGTCATCACCTTTGCATTACGCTGTTGGAAGGAAAAAGTTCTTGATAGTATAACCCAGGATAGAGGATCCGCCCGGGCCGGGCATCCCAATATTACGCATCGGCCATATATTTCTTTATGGGCATGGAATACATTCGTCATGGACCTTGTTCCCATTGCGCGAGGAGATGACCATGCGCCGTTTGCCCTTTCTGATCCTGTTGCTTCCCGCCCTCCTGGCCGCTCAGGAGCCGACGCCGGAGCCCCCTCCCACGCTGACGCTGGAGGAGGCCATTCTGGCCGCCTTGGAGCACAACCCCCTTCTCAAGGCGGGCCAGGCCCGCGTGGAGGGGGCCGCCGCCCGCGTCGAGGAGGCCGAGAGCTACCGGTTCCCCTCGCTCGACGCCTTCACCGGATTCGTCCGCACCGACCAACCCGCCTCCGTTTTCGCCCTGGATCTCAACCAGAAGCGGTTCTCCCTGCAGGAGATGATGACGGGGGACCCCAACAACCCCGATTTCCTGGACACTTACCTCTCCAGCGTCTCCCTCACCGTGCCCCTCTGGACCGGCGGGCAGATCTCCGGCGCGGTCCGGGCCGCCCGGGCGGCCGAGAGCGCCGAGACCTTCGGCCTGAAACGCCAGCGGCAGGAGACGGCCCGCCAGGTGACTCGCGCCTACCAGGGGGCCCTCCTCGCCCGCGAGTTCACCGCTCTGATGGAGAAGGCCCGGGGCACCGTGGCGCGGCACGCGGCGATGGCCCGCGACTACTTCGAGGCCGGGATGCTGGTGGAGTCGGAGGTCCTGCGCGCGCAGGTGGAGCTGGCCAAAATGGACGACCGGCTCATCACCGCGCGCAACCAGGAGAAAACGGCCCGGCTGGGGCTTTCGATCCTGATGGGGCGGGAGCTGAACCCCGCGACCGTTTTGGCCCCCCTGGATGAACTGCCCGCGCCGCCGATCACCGACGCCGCGGCCGACCTGGAGGCCGCCCTCTCATCCCGCCCCGACCTCCTCGCCTTGGAATCGGCCATCGCCGCCCTGAAAGCCGACGTGGATCGCCTGCGCGCCCAGCACATGCCCACGGTGGGCCTCTCCATCACCCAGGAGTGGTACGACGACACCGTGTTTGGGACGCGCGGCGACGCCGCCACCGGCGCCGTCGGCATCCGCATCCCCCTGTTCTGGGGGGGGCGCGTGACCGCCCAGACCGCACAGGCCGCCGCCCGCGTCCGCGCGATGGAGTCCATGCGCGCCGCGATGCGCGAGGGGATCCGGCTCGAGGTGGAGACCAGCCGCTTCGGGATGGAGGAGGCGCGCGCCCGCCTAGAGGCGGCCCGGGGCAACGAGGCCGCCGCCGAGAAGGCCCTCGCCATCACCGAGGAGCGCTACAAGAAGGGGATCCTCAAGATGACCGACCTGCTCGACGCCGACACCGCCCTCACGGAGGCCCGCACCCGCCTCCTGCAGGCCCGCTATGACCTCCTGCTCGCCCATCAGGACTACTTCCTCGCCCTTGGAAAGGAATGGTAAAATGAAAAAACTCGCCCTACTCGCCCTCCTCGCCGCCGCCGCGGCCTGCTCGAAGCACCAGCCCGCCGCCACACCTTCCCTCCCCTCCGTCCCGGTGCGCCTCGAAACCGCCGCCGCCGAACCGGGCGCCGGAGCGGTCACCGCCCCGGGCTCGGTCCACGCCCAGCGCGAGGCCACCCTCTCTTCCCGCATCATGGGGCAGGTCCTCTCCACCCCCGTGAAGGCGGGGGACACGGTCCGGAAGGGGCAGACCCTCCTCGTTCTCGACGACCGCGCCGTCCAGGGCCAAATCGCCCAGGCCAAGGGGGCCATGGGGCAGGCCCAGGCCGCCCTGGCCCTCGCCACCACCAACCTGGAGCGGTTCAAGGAGCTGAAGGCCAAGGAGTCGGCCAGCCAGCTGGAGCTGGACATGGCCACGATGCAGTACGAGCAGGCCAAGGGGGCGGTGGAGCAGGCCGCGGGGGCCGTCCAGGCCGCCTCGTCGCTGCTCGACGACGCCGTCGTCAAGGCCCCCTTCGCCGGTCGGGTGGTGGAGGTGATGCTGAAAGCGGGCGACATGGCCGCCCCGGGGTTCCCCCTGGTCCGGATCGAGGATTCCTCGAAGCGCCAGTTGTGGGTGGAGGTGGCCGAGAGCAACCTCGCGGCCGTTCGGGCCGCGGCCCGGGCCGCCTGCGACTTCCCCGCCCTCGGGCTGGCGGGCCTCCCGTGCGCCGTGGCGGAGGTGGTGGCCGCCTCCAACCCGATGTCCCGCACCGTCACCGTCAAACTGGACCTTCCGGACCGGACGGGCCTCTCCGCCGGCATGTTCGGCCGGGCCTCCTTCGCGGTGACTGGCGGCCCAGCCGCCGTCACCATTCCCGAATCCGCCGTGGTGGAGCGGGGCCAGCTGGCCATGGCCTTCACCGTGGAGGACGGGAAGGCGGTCATGCACGCCCTCCGCCTCGGCGCCCGCTCCGGCGGCCGCGTGGAGGTGGTGAGCGGCCTCGATGCCGGAGCGCAGGTCGTGGTGGAAAACGCGGCCCGCCTCGCCCACGGCACCCCGGTGGAGGTGCGGTGATGGCCGGCGGCGACCTCCTGCGGACGCTGCGGCGCCCGCTGGGGCTCTCGGGGCGGATGGCGAAGTATTTCATCCAGTCCCGCCTGACCCCCCTCCTGATCATCACCGCGCTCCTCCTCGGCGCCTTCGCGGTCTCCATCACCCCCCGCGAGGAGGAGCCCCAGATCAAGGTCCCCATGGTGGACGTCCTCCTCCCCTGGCCCGGCGCCACGGCCCGCGAGATCGAGAACGCCCTCCTCCTCCCCGCCGAGCGCGAACTCTCCGACATCGCCGGGATGGACATCGTCTACGGCACCGCCTACGCCGACTTCGCCTTCATCATCGCCCGGTTCCACGTGGGAGAGGACCCCGACTTGAGCGTCCAGAAGGTGGCCGCCAAGCTCGCCGGCCTGAGACACGCCCTGCCCACGGGGGCGATGGAGCCCGTGGTCACCCTCAAAACCATCGACGATGTCCCCGTCCTGGGCGTCACCCTTTCCAGCGCACAGCGCACCCATGCCGAGCTCACCGCCTACGCCGAGGAGATCGCCACCCGGTTGAAACCCATTGAGGGGATCGCCGCCACCGAGGTGCTGGGCGGCACCCCGCGGGCGGTGGGGGTGACGCTCGACATGGCCGCCCTGCGCGGCTTCAACCTCAGCCCCCTGATGGTGTGGCAGAACCTCTCCAAGTCCAACGCCCTCATCCCCGCCGGCACGCTGACCACCCCGGGCGAGGCGGTGCTCTTCCAGGCCGGCGCCCGTTACGCCTCCGCGCCCGAAGTGGCGGAGGCGGTGGTGGGGGCGTGGGGCGGCAAGCCCATCCGGCTCAAGGAGGTCGCCAAGGTGGCCGTGGGGGGCGACGAGGTGGGGTCTTTCGCCCTCTTCCAGAGCCGACGAGCCCCCGAGGCGGTGGCGGCCGTCACCCTCTCCGTGGCCAAGAAGCGCGGCGTCAACGCCGTGGAGCTGGTGGACACCGTCCGCTCCCAGGTGGGGGCGATGGCCCCGTCCCTGCTCCCCGCCGACGTCAACATGGATATCACCCGCAACTACGGCGACACGGCCCGCGAGAAGTCCAACGAACTGCTGGAGCACATGCTTCTCGCCACCCTCTTCGTGGTGGTCTTCATGGGGTTCGCCCTGGGGCGCAAGGAGGCGCTGGTGGTGGCCGTGGCCATCCCCGTCACCCTGGCGCTGACCCTGGCGGCCTCGTACATGTTCGGCTACACCCTCAACCGCGTCACCCTCTTCGCCCTCATCTTCGCCATCGGCATCCTGGTGGACGACGCCATCGTCGTCGTGGAGAACATGCACCGCCACTTCAAGCTGGGCTGGGGCAAGCCGATGCAGATGGCCCCCTACGCCGTGGACGAGGTGGGCAACCCCACCATCCTGGCCACCTTCACCGTCATCGGGGCCCTCCTGCCGCTGGCCTTCGTCTCCGGCCTTATGGGCCCCTACATGCAGCCCATCCCCATCAACGCCTCGGCCGCCATGTTCTTCTCGCTCATCGTGGCCTTCTCCATCTCCCCGTGGATGGCCTTCCGCCTCCTGATGAAGGACCATAAGGAGCCGGCCCAATCCGAGACCCCGCTGGCCGAGACCGAGGGCGAGGGGAAGTTCCACCGGTTCTACGACCGGCTCATGCGCCCGCTGGTGGCCCGCCCGCTCCTACGGTGGGCCATGCTGGGGACCGTCGTCGTCCTCCTCATCGCCTCCGTCGGCCTCTTTTTCGTCAAGGCCGTCAAGGTGAAGATGCTCCCCTTCGACAACAAGAGCGAGTTCCAGGTGGTGGTGGATATGCCCGAGGGGACGACGCTGGAGAAGACCTCCGCCGTGGCCCTGGAACTGGGACGCGAGTTGGAGAAGCTCCCCGAGGTGGACTCCATCGTCTATTACATCGGCACCCACTCCCCCATCAACTTCAACGGCCTGGTGCGCCACTACGACCTGCGCCGCGGCCCCCACATGGCCGACCTGCAGGTGAACCTCCTCCCCAAGCACGACCGCGACCGGCAGAGCCACGCCATCGCTGCCGAGGTCCGCGGCAAATTGCGCGCCATCGGCGACCGGATGGGGGGCAACGTCAAGATGGCGGAAGTGCCCCCCGGCCCGTCCGTCCTCTCCACCCTCGTCGCCGAGGTGTACGCCGAGAGCGCCGGGGAGCAGAATCGCCTCGCGGCCGAGGTAATGAAGCTCTTCAACGCCACCGACGGCGTGGTGGAGGTGGACTCCTACATGGAAGCCCCCCAGACCCGCGTCACCCTGGCCGTGGACACGGAGAAGGCGGCCCTCTCGGGCATCAACGCCGAGCACATCGCCGCCACGGTCCGCCTGGCCTCCGCCGGGATGGACGCCGGCCTCCTGCGCGACGAGTCCAGCCGCACCCCTGTCCCCATTCGGCTTCGATTGCCTCAAGCGGACCGCGACCGGCCGGAGAAGCTCGAAAACCTCTTCCTCCACAGCGCCTCCGGGTCCCTCGTCCACCTGGGCGAGCTGGTGAACCTGGAACGCGCGGCCGAGCCCCCCTCCATCACCCACAAGAACCTCCGCCCCTCCACCTTCGTGGTCGCCGACGTCGCGGGCGAGGAGGAGAGCCCGGTCTACGCCATCCTCAAGCTCAACGACCGCCTCCGCGCCCTCCCCGGCGTGACCCTGCTGTCCAACCGCGAGCCCCTCCCCGCCGAATCCCCGGCCATCAAGTGGGACGGCGAGTGGCAGATCACCTACGAGGTGTTCCGCGACATGGGGATCGCCTTCGCGGTGGTCCTCGTCCTCATCTACATCATGGTGGTGGGGTGGTTCAAGTCGTTCATCACCCCCCTCGTCATCATGGCCCCCATCCCCCTGACCCTCGTCGGCATCATCCCCGGCCACTGGGCCACCGGGGTCCTCTTCACCGCCACTTCGATGATCGGGTTCATCGCCCTGGCCGGCGTCATTGTAAGAAACTCCATCCTGCTGGTGGACTTCGTCAACCTGGAGCTGGCCTCCGGCGGCGACCCGCTCGACGCCGTCATCCGGGCCGGCGCGGTGCGGTTCCGCCCCATCGTCCTCACCGCCGCGGCCCTCGTCGTGGGCGGCCTGGTCATCGTCCTCGACCCCATTTTCCAGGGGCTCGCCGTGGCGATGATCTTCGGGGTCGTCGTGGCCACCTTCCTCACCCTCATCGTCATCCCCATCCTGTATTACCTCTATCTCAAGGGCAACGACCGCTATCTCGAATTCCAAGGAGGAAATCATGACCTTTCAAGTGAATAGCACAGCCGCCGATTGGAGGATAGATCACGGTCCTTGCGTTTCCCGACACCGTCGGGGAACGCAAGGGGATGGTCTCCATATGGGGAGAGGGTGGCACCCCGAGAATTTACTTCTCGGGGCGGGAGAGGGAACCGCCCTCTCCCGCTTTCAATGGGCGGTCGGAGGTGTGGCATGAGAATCAATGATGCTCTGCGCGCCATCGCCGGCTTCTTCATCCTCCTCTCCGTGGCGCTGGGCCACTATGTGAACCCCTGGTTCTATGCCTTCACCGCCTTCGTGGGGCTGAACCTCCTGCAATCCGGGTTCTCCAAATGGTGCCCCATGATCTGGATCCTCCAAAAGGCGGGGCTCAAGGACTGACGCCATGAAGATGCTGATGATCATCACCAGCTCCGATTGCCGGTCGGAGGTGGAGACCTTCCTGAAGGAACAGGAGGTCCCCGGCTGGACGGAGATCCCCACGGTGTTCGGGGAGGGGCACTCGGGGCCGAAGTTCGGCTCGTGGGCCTTCCCCGGCACCTCCACCATCATCTTCTCGGTCGTGGAGAACGAGCGGTTCGACGGCATCATGACCATCCTGAAAGAGCACTGCACCAAATGCAAATACAACTCCCACATCCTCTCCTGGGATGTGGACATGGTGGAAGTGAAGCACTGAGGCGAAGAGAGTGTCAATAGGCGTACACTTTTACGAGGAGGAGAGGCGTGTACTTTTACGAGGGA
>CAZRVT010000023.1:0-35662 GCA_964603505.1 uncultured Holophagales bacterium
GCGGCCTCGTAAAAGTATGCGCCGATCGGCTCGTAAAATAACACGCCGCTGGACAAATGACCCTTCTGCCTGACGCCAGTTGCCTGCTGTCTACCCTCCGTTGCCTGCCCCCTGTTGCCTGTTGCCTGTTGTATAATTCCCCCATGGACCACCAAGAGCGAACCCTCGCCGCCCTCGCCAACCTCGGCGTCTTCCTGCCCCTGCTGGGGCTCGTTGGGGTCTTCAGCCTTTTTCTCTCCCACAAGGGGCGGAACGAGCGTCTCCAGTTCCTCTTCCTGCAAGCCATCGTGGTCCAGCTGGCCGAGCTGGTGTACCTGATGTTCATGGTCGTGCTCTACCTCTTCGCCATTTTCGGGAGCCTGCTCTTCGCCACCTTCCTGCCCCACTTCGGCCAGCCCCTCCTGTCGGTCCTCCTTCCCATCCTCGTCAGCATTCTCACCTTCGCCGGGGTGCTCGCCTTCTTCCTGGCGGGGGGCATGGCGGCAGTGACCCTCTTCTCGGGCCGCGAATTCGAGTACCCGGTGGTCGCGTCGTTCCTGAAGCGGTACCTGCCACCCGTCGCCGATGGGGCTTAACGCGGAGGGCCTGCGGCAGCCGAGAACCTGGACTCAATACCTTGATAGTTAAAAGCCCCCTCCGGAGAGGGGGCTTTTGAATGCAATTCACTTCCCAACGACTCAGTCCATAGCCCCCATGGCGGCGGCGTCGCCGTTGGCCAGAATGCTGATCAGGGCCTGCCGGAAGTAGTCGGACTTGCTCCGGATGTCGGCCGCGATACGTTCCTCGTAAATCTGCTTGGAGCGGTCGATGTCCTCCTTCAACAGAGAGTAGATGGTCTTGTTCTTCCGCCCCTCTTCTACTTTGGATTCGTTGTAGAGCTTGATCTCCGAAACCAGCAGGCGGGCAAAGCGGCGGGCCTCGTCATGCTTGCGGGCCTCCTCGACGCTCATCCCCGGCTGGGCCTGGACCTGGTCGAAGCCGAAGCCCGGCTTGTCCTTCTTGAACCCCACGGGGGGGCGCACCTCGACGGAGCGCTTGGAGAGGTCTTCCGCCGTGGTTGGGGCGGGGGGGGGCGGCGCGGCCGCGGGGGCCGGGGCTTTCGGAGCGGGGACGAAGGCGGGAAGGACCGTCGTGGCCGCCGGGGCCTGGACCTGCGGCTGGAAGGCCGGCATGGGCAGGGTGGGCTCCGGGATGGCGGCCGGGGGCTCCATGGAGGGCTCCGGGGCGGCCCACTCGGAGACGGAGGGGGACTCGGGCACGCTGTACTCGGGGGCGGCATCGAGGCCCGCCCCCGGCTCGATCTCCGGGCCCGGCCCCATCTCCACCTCGGGAGCGGCGGGCTCGGCCGCATATTCCAACTCGTAATGGGGCTCGGGCTCCGGCTCGGGGGCCGGGATCTCCACCTTGACGGGGGCGGGCCGGGGGGGCTCGGAGACCCGGGTCTCCTCGAACTGGGGGAGGGCGGGCTTGGGGGGGGGAGGCGGCGAAGGGGGCGGCGCGGGCCTCTCTTCCGTGTGGGTTTTTTTCATCGTTTCGCGCCGGAGGGCCTCGAGCTCGGCCATGGCGCTGACGTCGATCTTCTGCGTGCGCTCCGACGCCGGGGCCGCCACCGGCACCGCGCTCGGGGCCGCGGGCGCCGGCGCGGGACGGGCCCCCTCGGCCTTGATGGGCCCGGGGCTGGTGAGGGTCGGGCAGGGCAGGGTCTGCCGCTGGCCCAGGAGATTGATGCCCAGGGACGCGGTGAAGGTGAGGATCTCCAGGGCGTCGGCGTTGAGGTCGGTGGCGCCCTTGACCTCGTCGGCGTAGAGGGCGGCGGAGACCTTGTCGCGGATGACCATGGGGACCAGGAAGACCAGGTCGGGCCGCGGGCCGTCGAACCCCCGGCCGAGGATGTCCTCGCCGATGGGCTGGGTGAGCATGGAGCGCTTGGTCTGGAACACCTTGTGGAGCGGGTTCCCCTCGCTCAGGGGAAGGACCACCGACTTGATCTTGCCGTCGTCGGCGCCGAGGCGGGTGAACCCGGCCCCCTTCCACCCCATCGCCTGCTCGCCCTTGAAGATGAAGAGGGCGACCCGGCTGGCATACTTGGAGGCCTCCTCCAGGTAGAGGTCCAGGATCTCGACCTGGGTCTTCCCGCCGTCGATGCGGCGCAGGGCGGCCCGCAGGGCGCCCAGGTCGGCGCCGGCGGCCGCGGCGGGGGCCGGGGCGGGGGCCGAGGAGGCGAGCCGGGACAGCATGGAGACGGCCTTCTCCAGTTCCAACTTGGGTGCGGGGGGCTTGGGAATGTTGTGGAGGGCCGACTTGGCGGAGGCCAGGGAGGTCTCCAGGGCGGTGCCGTACTCCTCCCACGCCTCGTCCATCTGGTTCTTGAGGGTTTCCAGGATCTTCCGGATCTCTTCCATAATCCCGACTATAACAATTCCTATGGGAAAAAGTCAAGAAATGGGGTAAACTTTTGTGTCTTTCGGACCCTTGAGGAGGCCTTATGTCGGAGATCAGCGTCACGCTGCCGGACGGCAGCATCGTCCGTTGCCCCGCCGGGACCCCGGCGGACCGGGTGGTGAAGGCCCCGGAACTCCTGGCCGTCATGGTGGACGGCCGCCTGCGGGATGCCTATGCCCCCCTTGAGGCCGACTGCGCCGTCGAGCCCGTCACCCCGGACCACCCCGAGGCCCTCCACGTCCTGCGGCACTCCGCGGCCCACCTCATGGCCCAGGCCGTGGCCCGGCTCTGGAAGGACGTGGAATTCGCCATCGGCCCCACCATCGAGGACGGCTTCTACTACGACTTCGCCCTGGAGCACAAGTTCACCCCGGAGGACTTCGTCAAGATCGAGGCCGAGATGCGGCGGATCGTGAAGGAGGACCTCCCCATCCGCCGGAAGGAGACCGACCGGGCCGGCGCCCGCGCCATCCTGGAGAAGCAGGGGGCGAAGTACAAGCTGGAGATGCTGGAGGAGGTCGGGGACGAGACGCTCTCCTTCTACACCCAGGGCGAGTTCACCGACTGGTGCCGCGGCCCCCACCTCCCCTCCACGGGCCTCATCCGGCATTTCAAGCTCATGAAGGTGGCGGGGGCCTACTGGCGCGGCGACGAGAAGCGCGACATGCTCCAGCGCATCTACGGCACCGCCTTCCTCTCCGCCGACGCCCTCAAGGACCACCTCCACTTCCTGGAGGAGGCGGCCAAGCGGGACCACAAGAAGGTGGGCCAGCATCTCCGGCTCTGGTCGTTCCATGAGGAGGGGCCGGGGTTCCCCTTCTTCCTCCCCCACGGCATGGTGCTGTACGACACGGTCGTGGCCCATGTCAAGCAGATGCACGACGACCGGGGATACCAGCAGGTGAAGGCGCCGCTCATCCTCAACGAGGAGCTGTGGCACCGCTCCGGCCACTGGGACCACTTCCACGACAACATGTACTTCACCCAAATCGACGAGCGGCAGAACGCCGTGAAACCGATGAACTGCCCCGGCCACCTCCTGATGTTCAAGGAGGAGCTCCACTCCTACCGCGAGCTCCCGCTGCGTTTCTTCGAGCTGGGGCTGGTCCACCGGCACGAGAAGTCGGGCGTCCTCAACGGCCTCCTTCGGGTGCGCGCGTTCACCCAGGACGACGCCCACATCTTCTGCGAGCTCCATCAGGTGAAGGACGTCATCAAGGAGGTCAATCAGCTCGTCTTCGACATGTACCGAGACTTCGGCTTCACCGAGTTTAAGGCCGCGGTGGCCACCCGCCCGGAGAGCTTCATGGGCTCCCCGGAGATGTGGGAGCGCGCCGAGGCGGCCCTCCAGGAGGCGCTGACGGAGCAGGGCATGGCGTTCAACATCAAGCCCGGCGAGGGGGCCTTCTACGGCCCCAAAATCGAGTTCAATATCAACGATTCCCTCAAGCGCGAGTGGCAGTGCGGCACCGTGCAGGTGGACTTCTCCATGCCCGAGCGGTTCAACCTGGAATACATGGCCGCCGACGGGCAGATGCGGCGCCCCGTCATGATTCACCGGGCCATCCTGGGCTCGATCGAGCGGTTCCTGGCCATCCTCACCGAAAGTTCCGGCGGGGCCTTCCCCCTGTGGCTCAACCCCCGGCAGGTGGCCGTGGTGCCGGTCTCCGAGGAAAAGTTCGGCGCCTACGCCCGGCAGGTGGGCGACGCCCTGAAGGCGGCGGGGTTGCGGACGGTGGTGGACACCCGCGACGAATCGCTGGGAAAGAAGATCCGCGAGGCCACCCAACTCAAGACCAACTACATCCTAGTCGTGGGGGCCAAGGAACAGAAGTCCGGCACCGTGGCGGTGCGCCGGCGCGACGGCGCCGACCTCGGCGCAAAGCCCGTGGCGGAGGTCGTCGAGGGCCTGAAGAGAGAGCGGGAGACGCGCAGCATCCATCCCACAATGGAGTGAATAGACCATGAAAACAATGAAGGCGGTATTCAAGACGGGAGTGGGCAAAGGGAAAGCGTTCACCGAGCTTCGGGAGACCCCGGTCCCCGAGCCGCGGGAGGGCGAAGCGCTGGTGAAGGTGGCCGCCACGAGCATTTGCGGCACCGACCGGCACATCTACAACGGGGACCCCTCGATGGCCAAGGCGGTCAAGCCGCCGCGTATTTACGGTCATGAGTACTGCGGGCACATCGCGGGCTACGGCCCGCGCACGGCGCCCGCGGGGCTGAAAGAAGGGGACTATGTCTCCTCCGAGATGCATGTGATCTGCAACGCATGCTATCAGTGCCGGACCGGACGCGGCCACATCTGCGCCCACACCGTCATCCTGGGGGTCCACGACGACGGCTGCTTCGCCGAATACGTCCGCGTGCCGGTGTCCAACATCGTGAAGCTGGACGCCGGCCTCCCCCCCACCATCGGCTCGTTCCTCGACGCCCTGGGCAACGCCGTCCACACCCTCCAACCCGTCCAAGTGGCGGGGATGGACGTTCTCATTCTGGGCTACGGCCCCATCGGGGCCATGTGCGCCTCGCTGTGCGAGTTCCTCGGGGCCCGGACCATCGTCATCACCGAGGTCAGTCCCAAGGGGATCGCGGCGGCCCAGGCGTGGGTCAAGGCCAAAAACCTCGGCCACAAGACCCACATCGTCCCCGTGCAGGGGATGTCGGTGGCCGACCAGGCCGCCGCCATCCGCGCCATCTGCCCCGAGGGGATCGACACGGTCCTCGAGATTTCCGGCGCGGAGTCGGCCATCAACGCGGCCGCCAAGGCCGTCAAGCGCGGGGGGGAGTTCTCCCTCCTCGGCATCCCCGGCCAGGACGCCGTCACCTTCCAGGACTACACCCACGACCTCATCTTCAAGGGCGTGACCCTCTACGCCATCGCCGGACGGCGCATGTACAGCACCTGGTACGCCATGCTTTCGTACCTCAAAAGCGGCCTGGACGTGAGCCATATCCCCAACGCCGTCTACCCCGGCCTGGAGCACTTCCACGAGGGGATGGAGCGATTCGAGGCCCACGACGCGCTGAAGGTGGTGTTCACGCTGCAATGAGAAGGGCCGCGGCCTTCGCGGGCGTCCTGCTCCTCGCGGCGGCCGCCATCGCCGCCGGGGAGCCGGTCATCGTCCGCATCACCGTCCACCGCTCGAACATCTTCGACCCCGCCGTGGCGGCGGAGTCGTCGTGGCCCTACCGGGCGACGAACGCCCTCCACATCGTCACGCAGGAGGCCTTCATCCGGCGCGAACTCCTCTTCCGCGAGGGCGATCCCTGCGACCCCGCGGTGCTCCAGGAATCGGAACGGAAACTGCGCGCCACCGGCCTGATGAACCCCGTGTCGGTCACCACCACCCTCCTGCCCGGCGGCGGCTGCGCCGTGGACGTTTACACGCGCGACTCCTGGACCACCAAGCCGGGGATCGACCTGGCCCGCTACGGAGGCGAGACCACCTACTCCATCGCCCTGGAGGAGAGCAACTTCCTGGGCTGGGGCACCGAGCTTCTTCTCTCCTACGATAAGGAAGTGGACGACCGCCGGTTCCGGGTGGATTACCGCGACCCCCAGTTCCTGGGGCGCTCGTGGGATGCTTGGGCCGCCGTGTGGGACACCGACGAGGGAAACGGCTTCAGCCTGCGTTGGAGCCAGCCGTTCGACGCCTTCACGGTCCCCGTCGCCTGGGAGGCGCTGGTGCGCCGGGACGAGACGGCGGAGACCCTCTACTGGGGGGGGGACCGCGTCTATCGGACCGTCGGCGACCACCGGTACTGGAGGGCCTGGTACGGCGAGCGGGCCTGGGAAAGGGACGACGGCCTCCTCCGCCTGTCGGCGGGGTTCACCCGGGAGGAACTGCGGTACGAGGCCGGCGAGACCCTCGAACCCGGCCATCCTTTCGCCGACTCGCCGCCGCTGGAGCTGAGCACGCTGTGGACCCGGGTGGAGTTCCTCCGGGTGCGGTACCTCAAGACCAAGGGGGTGGTGGGCTGGACCTCGGATGAGGACATCTTCCTGGGGCCCCGCCTCCGGGTGGAGACGGGGTGGTCCCTACCCCTGCTCGAAGGCGACGAGGCCTGGTCGTTCGCGTTCCTTTACCAGGACGGCGCCGCGCGGGGACCCTGGCTGTGGCAGCGGCGCGCCGGCGGCTCCCTCCTGCGAACCGGCGACGGCTGGCGCAACAACAGCTTTTACCTCGACTCCAACCTCTTCCTGCGCACCTCCGGCCGGTCGGACCTGACCCTGGCCGCCTCGCTGGACGGCTACGGCGCCCCCGACCTGCGCGGGGTCGTCTACCTGGGGGCCGAGGAGGGCCAGCGGGGGTTCGGCTACCGCATCGACACGGGGAGCCGGCGCCTGCGCGTCACCCTGCAGGAGAAGGTGATGCTCTTCGAGAACGTCCTTGCCTTGGGCAACCTGGGGTTGGCGGCCTTCTACGACGGGGCGATGGCCTGGGGCTGGGGGCGCCGCTTCGGGGAGGCCCCCTGGCTCCACTGCGCAGGGGTGGGCCTGCGCTTCGAGAACCTCCGCTCGAAGGTGGCCCGGGTGGCCCGCCTGGACATCGGGTATGCCTTCTCGAACGAGGAGCAGGGCTGGCAGGTCACCCTCGCCACCGGCGACTGGTTCGTCTTCAACCCGTACGGGCATTTCACGGTGGGATACTGATCAGGCTGCAGGCCGCAGGCAATAGGCGGCAGGAGGAAGCGAAGCAGGCGGGCAGGAAGGCAGTTGGCAGGATAAAGGCGAGAGGGGCGAGACAGGCGAGAAACTGGCTTATGCATCCTTGTGCTGGCAGGTGAGCTCGGGAATGATAACAGCTCCGCAATTGCCGCACCTCCCGGCAGCCATCACTACATGAGAATATGGCGCAGTAAGGGGCTTGCCGCATTCTGGGCATTCAAGTCCCAAATCCTTCGTTAGCTTCTTTATTCGATTTACAAAGACGAATAAACTCGCTGCAAAAACACCAAGCGCAGCAAATGTTGAAACTCCAACAATAACGATTTCGCGGCTACTGGCTGCAAGTGCCTCCATCTTTTTGTAGTAGATCAGAAAAGGCATCATCCCAAAACAGCAAATAATGAATCCTGGAAGAAAAACACAAAGTCCATTGCGCTGATTATTTTTTTGGAATTGTTTGAGTTTATCCTTGAATTCCGCGTGCCTCATGTGCCGCCCTCCATCAGTTTGTCACACACAGCACTACGCCGCTTCAAGATGCCCATCCGCGCTTCAACCCGGAACTCTAAACTCGGAACTCGAAACAGCTTTTATTCCATCAACAAAAGAATATCGTTCGTCCTTCTCAGTTTATGGCACAGGTCGTTCATCATGGCCTCCTGCAGTTTGCAGCGCAGGGTCTGGTCGGCCTGCATGAGGGCCCTGAACTCCTCCTTGCGGATCTCCAGCAGTTCGGAGTCCTCGTCCAGAACGATGGAGGCGGAGCGGGGCAGGTGGTCGATGAGGGAGACCTCGCCGAACCAGCCGCCGGCTTTGAACTTCCCCAGCACCTTCTTCTCGCCGCGCTTGGTGATGCGGTAGACGCTCGCGGCCCCGGACTTCAGGATGAACAGGGAGCCCTCCTCGGACCCCTCCTCGATGATGAGGGCTCCCTTGGGCAGCCGACGGGTCCGGACGGCCTTGGCGATCTGCACCATTTCCATCTGGCTCAGCGTGGAGAACAGGGGGATGTTCCTCAGGACCTTGACGTCTTCCATGGGGTGATTATACCACCGCGGCCGCCCGCGCGACCGCGCGTCCCAGCGCCGGCAGGGTCCCGGCGAAGAAGTGGTCGGCGCCGGGGATGGTTTCGACGGTGAGGGCGGGGTACCACCCCTCGAAGAACCGGCGCACCTCGTCCGGCCGCCCCATTTCATCGAACTCCCCCTGAAAGGCCCGGACCGGCAATGAGGCGCCCTTCAGGAACGAAAAGTCGTAGACGGTGACCGGAAGCCCCACCGCCAAAGCCCGCGCGAAAGGCTTCTGCACGGCGAGGCGCAGGCCCACCCAGGAGCCGAAGGAGTACCCCAGGAGCATCAACGGCCGGCCGGGCCGCTCCTCCGCCACGTGGTCGTACAGGACGGCGGCGTCGCGCAGTTCCCCCTCCCCCAGGTCGTACTCGCCGTCGGAAAGGCCCACGCCGCGGAAATTGAGCGACCAGCACTCCCACCCGGCCGTGGCCACCGCCCGGCGCGCCTCGTAGAGCACCTTGTTGTGGAGGTTCCCCCCGTGCAGAGGGTGCGGGTGGAGGCAGAGGCACGCCCCCGCCGGCCCGGGCGAGGGGCCGTGGCGCCACACCTCCAGGCGGCCCGCGTCGCCGCCAAGGAAGAGGTTCTTCACCGCCCTATGATAGCAGAGAGGCGAGGGGCGCGGAGCCGTGGAGCCGCAGGAGGTCCCCAAGCCGCTCGCGATGGGTCTCGATCGCCGCGTAACGGATGAAGGAGGCGCCCCACCCCAATGCGTCCGGCGGGCATGGGGCCAGCTCGTGGGCGTGCGCCACAAGGATGTGCGGAGAAGGCCCCTTCAGGTGGAGCTCCAACAGGCGCAGGGGGACCATCCGGCCCACCCAGGAGGTGCCCAGGGGGACGGCGAGCGGCCCGAGCCGGGCCGTGCAGGGGGGGAACTCGGGAAAGGGGCCGACCGGCCTCCGCCGCCGGAACCCCGTGGCGGGCAGGAGGGAGCTGGAATACCGGAACCCCGCGGCCTCGACCTCCCCGTAGTGCCCTTCGGAGGCCAGTCCGAGGGTCCACGCCGGGGACCGGTAGCCCTTCACGGCGGCCCCGGCGATCCCCTCCAGGATCCCCTTGCAGCGGCGCAGGTCCTCCCGGAACTGCTCGCGCGAGAGGCGGTGCACCGGCCGGTGGAGGTGGCCGTGCGCGGCCACCTCATGCCCGGCCTCCGCGACGGCACGGACCAGACCGGGGGCCGCCGCGGCCACTTCGCCCAGGACGAAGAAGGTGGCCCGAACGCCGGCCGCGTCCAGGAACCGGAGCCACCCCTCCACCTGCCGCTCCACCTCGGCGGCATCGAAGGCGGTCCCCTCCATCCGGCAGAGGTGGAGGCGCGATTCGACGTCGAGGGTGAGGTGGAGGGTCATTCCAGGACGGAGCGGCAGTGCTCCCGGTAGTCGAAGAAGTTGTACCACTGCCAGGGGGCCCGCCGGAGGACCTCCTCCAGGCGGGCGGCATAGTCGCGGGCCATGACGGAGGGGTCGTCCCGCGGCTCGATGGGGTCCAGCCGGTGGCCCCGGTAGCGCCCATCCGCTTCGGCCAGGAAAAACATGGGGACGATGGGCCGCCCCAGCCACCGGCTGAGGAGGAAGGGGGTGCGGAGAAAGGCGGCCGGCGCCCCGAAGAGGGTCACGGGGACATGGTCGCGCCGGAAGGCGCGGTCGGCCAGGAGGACGATGTTGGCGCCCCCTTCCAGCCGTTCGCGGACCTTGAACAGGATGTTCTCCCGGTCGTCGATGAGGAGGGTCTCGATGCCGAACCGCGCCCGCGCCTCCTGCCGCTTCCGCTCGACATACGGGTCCTCCTCCGGCTGGGCGATGACCACAAAAGGGATTCCCTGCGACTTCAGATAGAGGCCGCCGAGCTCCCAGTTCCCCACATGGGAGGAGAGGAGGATGCGGCCGCCGGCGCGGAGGTCGTCCATCCCCCGCTCCGCCGGAAGGATGAGCCCCGGCTTGTAGTGGGCGGCGCAGTGCCAGAAGTCGGCCACGCCGCGGAGATAGGAAAAGTAGAGCCGGCGGGCCAGACGGCGGAGCTCGCGCGGGGGCGCCCCCGGCCGGACGAGGCCCATGTTGGCGAACAGCGCCCGCCGCAGGCGTCCGACGAAGGGGAGGAAGCCCCAGCCGATGCACCACGCGATGCCCCGCAGGACCGGCAGGGGCATCCGCCGGGTCCCCTCCACGATGCCGACGAAGATGGGCTTACTGGAAAAGCGATAGAGGGTCCAACGGGTGCTCGAGCGGTCGGACGGCATACCGGGCATGGAGGCAGGCCATGCAGATGTGGAAGGTGTCGGAGACGGGGCGGAAGTGGCTCCCGTGGCCGTTGTAGATGGCCTCGAGGTGGACCACGCCGACGCGGGCGCGGAGCTTGGCGGCCAAAACCAGCATCTGGCTCTCGAGGGCGTAGCGGGAATAGACCGGCGGGAGCCGGCGGAGGAGGTCTGCCGAAACGAGCCGGTAACCGCACTGGTAGTCGGGGAGGTCGAGGCCGGTCCAGGGCTTGAGAAAGAGGCGGCCGAAGAACCGGTTGGTCCGGCGGTTCCGTGCCGGGACATGGCCGCCGTCGAGGTCGCGCACCCCGGTGACGAGGTCGTGCGTCCCCGCCAGGGAGAGAAACTCGGGGATGCGGGCCGGGTCGTGCTGGAGGTCGCCGTCCAGGAAGAGGACGGCGCCGGGCCCCTCGGCCAGGAGGACGCCCAGGCCCGCGGCCACCGCGCGCCCTTTGCCGCGGTTCCGCTTCAGCGCGAGCACCTGCGCCCCCGCCTTCAGCGCCTCCCCCATGGTGGCGTCGGTGGAGCCGTCGGAGACCACCAGGACCCGGGGGAGGTGCCGCAGCGTCCCCTCCACCACCGTTCCGATGGTGGAGGCGCAGTTGTAGGCGGGGATGAGGGCGGCGGCGGACGGGCTCATGGGGCGAAGGAGCATAGTATACCCGCACCGGGCCGCCGCCGCAACCGCCCGGCCCGCCGTTCTTGTCTTGACACCCGCCGGAGGCAATGATAGGATGAACGCGTGAAATGTTTCACGGGAGCGTTTTGATGGTTTTCTTCTCTTGCCAGTGATCCCTGAACAAGGGACCCGGCGGGTCCTCCTCTCCCTGTCAGGCCATCTCCTTCTGTAAACCTCCCCCCTTTCGATAGATCCCGTTTCGGGCGCCCCTGACGGCGTCCGGGGCATCGTGCTTCCCAAAATCATAAGGAGGTTCTATGAAGCGTCTGTTTCTGCTGATTTCCATATTCGTGCTGGCCCTGGCGCCGCCCCTGGCGGCCGACGAGGCCGATCCCTGCGCCGGCTGTCACGAGGGGGTGGCGGCCAGCACCGCCACCGCCGTCCACACCCGCGTGGCCGGCGTCCCGTGCGAACGCTGCCACCCCGCCGCGGCCAAACACCTGGAGGACGGGAGCACCGAGGGGCTCCTTCCGGACCGCCCCCAAACCCTGTGCTTCTCCTGCCACGCCGGGCTGGCCTGCGACGCCGCCCACTGCTCCAAGGAGGAGTTCACCTGCTCGTCGTGCCACTGCATCCACCACGGCGAGGGGAAGGCCATCATCAAGCGGGACCTCACCCGGGCCTGTGAATCGTGCCACAAGGAGGTCAAGGGCGAGGTGGCCCTGCCCAATCACCATCCGGTCCCCGAGGGGAAGATGACCTGCGTTTCGTGCCACCGTCCCCACGCGGACTTCAAGATGAGCGAGGCCACCGGCCCCGAGATCAACGCCCTTTGCTTCGATTGCCACACCAACAAGCAGGGGCCCTTCGTGTTCGAGCACGCCCCGGTGGTCGAGGACTGCCGGATCTGCCACAACGCCCACGGCTCGGTGGCGGAGAACCTGCTCGTTCAGAACGAACCCTTCCTCTGCCTGCAGTGCCACGAGTTCCACTTCCACGCCGGCCTCAAGGGGGCCTCCGAACCCACCGTAACGGTGGGCGGCACCGCTTATGCCAACCCCTGGGGCGTCGAGGGCTACAAGCGCTCGTTCACGACCAAATGCACCCAGTGCCACACGGCCATTCACGGCTCCGACCTGCCCACTCAGACGGTGCCCGGCAAGGGCCGGGGCCTGGCCCGATAGGAGGCGACCATGCGCAGACATTTCCTGTGGATCCTGATCCTGGGCCTGGCCGCGGCCGCGTTCCCCGCGGAGGAACCCCGGAACGAGGTGGCGATCGTCTACACGGCGGTCGACACGGACGGGTCGGCGGAAAAGGCCGCCGAATACCGCGACACCGACGATTCTCCGGGCGCCGTGGTCAAGCTGGCCCTGCCCACGGGCTCCCGCGGCCTGATGCTGTTCGCCGGCCACGCCAACACCCTCGACGACAAGGCCGTCCGCCTCGACTGGTGGATGGACGACCACCTCTCCGTCACGCTGGACCACAGCGAGTTCGTCCACAACCTGGGGCACGACCCCATGACGAACCTCTTCGCCGTGTCCGACATCAAGGTCACGCAGGCGACCGACACCGACCCCGGCAAGGAGCACCGCATCCGCAACACCGAGAACTCGCTGAAGCTGGATTACGCCGTCCACGGCTATGAGAACCTGAAGTTCTTCGTCCACTACCGGGACCAGGGACGGAAAGGCAACCACCAAACCCTGGTGGTGGGGCACTGCGACACCTGCCACATCGTGGGCTACACCCAGCAGATGGACCAGACCACCGAGGACTTGACGGCGGGGGCCTCGTGGACGGCCGGCGGATGGACGCTGAAGGCCTCGCACCTCGACCGCTCCTTCGAGGACGTCGCCCCGACGCTCTACCACACCTACGACGACGCCCGCCACCCCGCCAACCGCCAGTACCTCTTCAACGACCGCATCCAGTTCGACTTCACCGACGGCCCCGTCCCGGTGGCCGTGACCCCGGCGAGCGAGAAGACCGAGGACCGCATCGAGCTGGGCTACGCCTGGAACGGCGGCGACTTGGCCGCGGGATGGTCCTCCGCCACCGTCACCAACACCGACCTGGACCTGGCTTACGAGTTCGACGCCTTCCAGGCCGGGGTGGTCCAGAAGGTCGGCGACCGGTCCTCGCTCCGGTTCAAGGCCCGCTCCTACCGCCTCGACAACGACGACGTCTTCATCGACACCGTCGAGCCGGTGGCCGCGGCCGGCCCCTACGTCGGCCAGACCTACCGGCAGAAGTACGCCTACGACCCCGACTGGACGCGCACCTCCACCCTGAATCGGGACGTCGTGGAGGGGGTGGCCGAGTTCCAGCACCGCTTCAGCGCCGCCAGCACCCTCAAGGCGGGCGTCCGCTACGCGGCCACCGAGCGGGAGATCTGCGGCAGCTGCCACGCCGCCCCCGGCGAGGACGACAAGCCCGCCGGCCACCCGGAAGTGCCCGACGAGACCACCGTGGGCACCCTCTACGCCCAGATGAGCTGGCGCCGCCCCGGTGGATGGAAGGTCTTCGCGGAGGCCGAGTACAGCGACATCTCCACCCCCTTCATGAACGTGGACGGGGGCTGCAACCCGGACATGGACTCCACCCCGGCCTCCAGCCCCATGGCCCCCACCTCCATCCAGTACTGGCAGATTCACGACGCGCGCGAGTACGACCTCTCCAACCAGCCCTCCTCGGCCTGGCATCTCAAGGTCGGGGCCACGAGGAACCTCTCGCCGAGCGTGCACGCCTCGGGGTATCTCAAGTACCAGGAGCGCGAGAACACCGACCTGGACCTCTCCGACTGGAGCGGGAAGGACCTCTCCGCCAACCTGTACCTGGGCTGGATGCCCTCCGAGCGGTGGAACTGGCTCCTGGGCTACAACTACCTGTGGGACGACACGCAGACCCACATCTGCGTCCCCGTCATGGACGGCTGAGCGGGCGGGACAACCGCTGGCCAGTTTGGCCACACCGCCGACGATGGTTCCTACGAATCGATCAGCCACCTCTTCTTCCTGAACGGGGCGTTCCGCCCGTCCGAGGCGCTGACCCTGTCCCTCGGCCTCTCCTATGTCGACAGCACGGCCGGAATGGATCCCCTCCTATTCGGCCCCATCACCCAGGAGGCCGCCGACACCCTCGGGTTCGAGGATTACGATTTTTCGGGCATCCACGAGTACTCCGACCTGGATCTCAGCCGGTTCGAGATCTCGGGCGACCTCGATTGGAGGGTTTCCCGCACCATGGGGGTCCTCCTGGGGTTCCTCTACAGCGATTACGAGGATGCGGACCCCTATCTGGCCGACACCTCCGGCACGATCGGCTGGGTGTGGGCGGGGGTCTCCTTCCGCTTCTGAACCGCCGTTCCGCGCTTTCGCCGGGGGGCCCCTCGGGGCCCCCCGTTTTTTTTATTCCGGGGCGAGGGTGAACTCCCAGGAACAGTAGTAAGCCTGCGACCGCCGCTCGGGCGGGCAGGAGAGGCAGCGGACGCGGAGGCGGGGGTCTACGGCGCGGGCGAAGGCGTCGTATTCCACGATCCCCACCTCGCGGCAAGGGAAGTCGTCCAATCCCCGGCGCCTCCGCGCCTCCTGGACGCGGCAGGTGATCATCGTGTAGACCAGCCGCCCCTCCTCCAGGCGCAGGTCGTCCTCGTTGAGGAGGGCATAGAGGCGGCCGCGCAAGGCCCTGGCCAGCGCCTCGAGCCCCCCGCCGCCGGGAAGCCCCAGGCGGGCCTTGACGCGGGCGGCCTCCAGCGGAGAGAACCGGGCCCAGGCCGCCTTGTCCATGGCGATGGCGGCCTCCATACCGAGGCGCTTCTCCACCTCTTGGAACCACAGGCCGTCGTGGGCGAGCCAGAGTTTGGCGGCGTCCTTCAGCCAGCGGGCGGCGGTTTCCGGATCGGGCAAGGGGCGGTCGACCATGCGGGCATTATACCTTCCTCGGCGCCGGGGCGGAGCCGGTGCTACAATACCCCCAATGATCAGCCCCGGGATCCTGTACGCCTCCACCCACCTGGCCCTCGCCGTGGAGGCCCTCCTCATCGCGCTGGTCCTGATGGGGCTCCACCGGCTCTATTTCAAGGGGCACCTGCTCCAGTGGTCCAAGGCCTGGGGCGCCCTGGCCGCGTACGCCTTCGGCTCGGGCCTCTCCCTCCTCCTCGTCCTCCAGGGCGTTCCTTCCACCCACGCCGCGCGCATCCTGCTGACCACCGGCTCGGTGATGGCCCTCTACGCCCACGTGGCCTGGCTCCTCTTCGGCGTTCGCGAGGCGGCGGCGGGCGAGCTGGTACGGACCCCCCACCGCCGCCTCTTTCTCGCGGCGGCCCTGGCGGCGGGGGCGGCCTCGGCCCTCCTGTTCCCGGGCGAGGGGAGCGCCAACCTGCGCCTGCTGGTCCGCGCGGGCCTGCCCGCCCTCCTCGCGGGGGCGGCCTACCTGGCGGCAGGGGTCTGGATGCGCCGCCTTCGCGACGGCCGCCCCCTCCTGGGGCTCCGCCTCCTCTCCGGCGTCTTCGCGGGCTACGGCCTCCTGCAGGTCCACCATTTCGGGGTGGCCCTGGCCCAGGCCTTGGGGGCCCCCTATCCCCGGTACGCCCGCTACATGGGGTTCGCCGACCTCCTGGCGCAGGCGGCCATCGGCCTGAGCCTGGTCCTGTGGTTCCTCGAGGAGGAGCGCCGGCGGGTCGTGGACGCCGCCGGCCGGCTGGAGCACCTGGCCTACCACGACCCCGTCACCCAGCTTCCCAACCGCCAGCTCTTCCTCGACCGGCTGACCCAGGCAGTGGCGCAGGCCTTCCGCACGCGCGACCGAGTGGCGGTGCTCTGCCTCGCGGTGGACCGCTTCAAGGCCGTCAACTCCTCCCTGGGCTACGCCGCCGGCGACGAGCTCATGCGCAGCGTCGGCGAGCGCCTGCGCGGGGCCCTGCGCGAGGGGGACACCCTGGCCAAATTCTCCGGAGCCGAGTTCGGTCTGGTCCTGACCGGCCTCCAGGCCGACGGGGAGGTGGAGACGCGCGCCCGGGAGGTCCTCGACCTGTTCAAGGGGCCGTTCGCCGCCGGCCGCGACCTCTTCCTCACCCCCGTGATCGGGGCCGCCCGGTTCCCCGGCCACGGCCTCTACGCCGAGGAGCTCTTCCGCAACGCCCAAGCCGCCCTGGAGGCGGCCAAACGGGAGGGGGGCGGGCGGTGGGGGCTTTACGACCCTTCCCGTCCCGCCCCCGACCCCACCGACCTGCGGCTGGAGAGCGACCTCCGCAAGGCCCTCGTGGAGGACCAATTCGAGCTCCATTACCAGCCCTACCTGGATCTGGAGGGAGGGAGGGTGCGCGGTTTCGAGGCCCTCCTCCGCTGGCGCCACCCGGAGCTGGGGCTCCTCCCCCCCAAGGAGTTCCTGGGGCTCGCCGAAACGGTGGGGCTGGGCGACGAGCTGAACCTGTGGTCGGTGCAAAAGGCCCTCGAGCAGGTCAGCCGGTGGCACGGGCGGGGCCACCTCGGTCTGTCGGTCTCGGTCAACCTGGTGGCCCGCCTCTTCCAGGACCCCGAGCTGGTCCGCCACATCCGGCGCTTCCTGGAGTCGCACGCCGTCCCGCTGGAGGCCTTCATCATCGAGATCACCGAGTCGCTGGCCATGCAGAACCCCGAGGCGAGCCTGCGGGTCCTCCGCGAGCTCCACCAGCTGGGGGTGCGCCTCGCCATCGACGACTTCGGCACCGGCTACTCCTCCCTCAGCTATCTCCGGAACTTCCCCGTCCACATCCTGAAGGTGGACCAGTCGTTCGTCCAGCGCCTCCCCTTCGACCACCCCACGGTCGCCATCGTGGAGGCGGTCATCACCATGGCCCACTCGCTGGGGCTGGCCGTGGTGGCCGAGGGGGTGGAGACGGAGGAGCAGCGCGCCCTCCTCCACAAACTGCGCTGCGACGGCGTCCAGGGCTACCTCTTCAGCCGCCCCCTCGAGGTGGCGGCCTGCGAGACCCTCCTGCGGGAGTCCCGCGAGAACATCCGCCCCCTTCCCGGGCGGGGATGATAGAATGGGAGGGGAACCTTCGACCAGGAGAACGACCATGCGCATGCGCCTCTGCATCGCGACCGCCCTCCTCGCCTTCGCGGGGGCCGCGGCGGCCGCCGAACCGGGTTACATCGACTGCGAAATGACCTTCGATCTCAAGGGGTGGTCGGTGTTCTATAAGACCGCCGAAGGGAGCGGCACCGTCGTCTGCTCGAACGGGCAGAAGGCCTCGGTGCGGATCAAGGTCAAGGGCGGCGGGCTCACCTTCGGCAAGAGCGAGATCTCGAACGGGACCGGGAAATTCTCGGACCTGAAGGACATCGGCGAGATCTACGGCGGCTACGTCGCCGCCGAGGCCCACGCGGGGGCGGGCAAGTCCACCCAGGCCTCCGTCTACACCAAGGGGGAGGTCTCGCTGGCGCTGGTTGGAAAGGGACGGGGCGTCAACGTGGGCTTCGATTTCGGCAAGTTGACCATCCTGCGGCCGGGCGAGGAGGACTGACCCTGCCGTTCAGGGCAGGGTGACGCCACCCTCCGCGGTCCACCGCCCCTGGACCGCCCCGTCGGGGGTGGCCAGCACCGCCTCCTCATAGCCGGCCGCCTTCACGCGATTCCCGATCTCGGTGACGATGCTCCGACGCATCGTCCCGGCGACCTTGTCCCACTCGTCCGGGTCGAGCGTGAGGGTGACCGTGGGCGGCGTTGCCGTCACGGCGGCCACCGCCCGGATGTGCCGGAAATCGTCCCGCGTGAAGGCCTTCCCCACCTGGCGCCCTCCCGCGGGCCGAAGAAGGAGGACCGCGGCTGCCGCCGCAACCGCCAGGACCCCCAGCAGGAGCGCGAGCCGCCGGCGGCCGCGCGAGAGTTCCTCCCTGGGAATTTCGCGGATCGTCAGCCGGCCGGCGCTCGCTCGATTCCCCGCCTGGCGCTGGACGCGCTGGATCGAGGCCTCGATGCTCGCTTGGCGCTCCTCCCGCGTCGGGCCCTTCGGCGCCCCGATGTCCAGCTCCGGTCCCTCCGCATCGAAGTCCTCCCCCGGGGCGGTCACCGTGCAGTGGCGGATCTCGGACATCAGCAGGAAGAGCCGGTTGCGGAACGCGCTCAATTGCTTGTAGTTCTCCTTGTCGCCGGTGAGGACGCGCTCGCTGACCGCCGCCTTGAGGTCTTCCAGCAGGCGGTTTCCCACCGCGCAATCGTCCCGCAGGGGCGAATCGGCGGGCAGGAGGTCCGGATCCTCGGGGACCTCGGGGTAGGCGAGCAGGTCCTGCATGAGTTTGATCTCGAAGGCCACCGTCTCCAGCATCAGTTTCTGCCACCACGGGGCCTGCGGGCCCCCCGCCAGGGCCTGCCCGAGCATCTCGCCCTCCCAGGCGGTTATGCTCACGGTGCGGCCACCGACGGGGATATCGCCGGCCTTCAGGGCCCCCATCAGCGATGGCAGCCGGTCCAGGTAGGGCTTGAGGAACTCCTCCCGCGACGGTTCTGAGGCCATAGGCCCTCCGACCACCCGTTCGGGTGTATTGGGCATTATACTGCGCTTGGCCCGGCGGGGCAATCCTTCGGCGGACGCCATGCTGCAATGCGGCATCCATCAAGGAGTTCCCATGACCCTGCGCGCGATGTTCGCGGCCCTGCTCTGCTCCGCATCCCTGGCGTCCCAACCGGTCCCCTCCGCCGCAGCCGTCATCCCCGCTGCCACCCACGCCCCGGGGGCGGGGGGAACCCTGTGGCGGACCGACCTGGTGATCCACAACCCCTCGGACCTGGCCCGTCCCGGCGGGGGGCTTCAGCCCTGGCTGACCCTCGAGCTGATCCCGTCGGGCCTGGAGGGCTCCCTGCCCCACCGGCGGCAGGTGCCCTCCCGGAGCCATTGCCCGCCGGCCGCTTGATCGTCCTCGAAGACGTCCTGGGGACCATCTTCCCGGGCGAGCCATCGGGCGCCCTGGTGGTCTGGAGCACCACGGGGGAGGGCCCCCCTC
The DNA here is from genome assembly GCA_964603505.1 of uncultured Holophagales bacterium. Taxonomy (GTDB): domain Bacteria; phylum Acidobacteriota; class Thermoanaerobaculia; order UBA2201; family UBA2201; genus UBA2201. Next base: position 19,043 of record CAZRVT010000023.1, read on the forward strand.
CGGCGGCCGTCCTGCTCACTTCCCGCACCTGGACCCCGGCGGAGAACGGCGCGGGGACCTACGGGCAGGGGATCCCCGGCGAGGCGTTCCTCCGCTCAGACGCGGCGGCCTACGTCCCCGGCCTCGATCAGGGGAACCGGTACCGCCCCAACCTCGGGCTGGTAAACGGCTCCTTCAACCTCCGCCAGACGCTGGCGGTGGACCTCCATGACACCTCCGGAGTCCTGCAGGCGGCCCTTTTCTACACCCTCGAGCCCTGGGCGCACTTCCAGGTCGGGAGCATCCTTGCCGCGGCCGGCCTCTCCGGCGGCGGCTATTCCGCCGTCGTCCGGCTCGCCGGGTTCGAGGGCCTGAACCTCCTCCCCGGCGAACCGCACGAACCGTGTTTCCTCGCCTTCGGGTCCCGCGTGGACCAGGCCACCGGCGACCCCACCTACCTCGAGGCCCGCCGCTTCCCGGCCGGCTCCCCCGCTCCCTCGGGGGAGGTCGTCGCCGCGGCTGCGCACGCCCCGGGGGACGCCGGCTCATCGTGGCGGACCGACCTGACCGTATTCAACCCCAGCCCCGCGGAGGCAATCGGCCTCCTGGAGATCGACTTCCTCCCCTCCAACGGGGCGGGCGGGGCCGCCGACCCCGTCTGGGTGATCCTGGACGAGCCGCTCGGCCCCCTGCAGACCCTCACCGTCGAGGATGTCCTGGGGGCCCACTTCCCCGGCGAGCCCGTGGGCGCCCTGGTGGTGCACGGGTTCGACTACACCTTCGAGGACCTCCCGGTGGTGGCGACCTCGCGCACCTGGACCCCCGCCGCCTCGGGCGAGGGCTCGTTCGGCCAGGGCATCCCGGGCGTGCCCCGCGGTGACTACGGCATGGCGCAGGTGCTGGCGGGGATCGAGGCCTCGGAGGCCTTCCGCACCAACCTCGGGCTGGTGAACCTCTCCCTGAACCTGCGGGAGACGCTCCGGATCGATGTTTACGGCCCCGACGGCGCCCTGGCGGCGACCGACACCCGCACCCTCGAGCCGTGGGCCCACCTGCAGGTCGGCGGCTTCCTGGGGGCCCTCGGCCTCTCCGGGGCGGGGTACACCGCCGTGGTGACCGTGGCCTCCACCGAGAACCTCTACCTCAACCCCTCCGAGTCGTGGCAGCCCTCCTTCCTCGCCTACGCCTCCCGGGTGGACATGCGCACCAACGACCCCACCTACCTGGCCGCCGGGCAGGTGGAGCGGGAGGACGAGACCGGCCCGCCGCTGTGGTACGACTTCGACGAGGCCGTCCCGTGGTACCCGTGCCCCGAGGGGGAGTTCCCTCCCGAGGCCACCGTGGTCACCGCCTTCGACCGCGTCTACCACTACTTCGGGGCCGAGAACAGGCGCGACATCATTCAGAACGTGGAGTTCCCCCCCGAGGGGCCGTGGAACCAGGGGGGCTCTATCTCCACCTGGAGGGCCCCGAGAGCGGCAAGTGCGACTGGTGGGACCGCCTGGGGAGCGTCCAGATGGTCCTCAATCCCGAGGCGCCGCAGGACCAGTGGCAGACCCTCGAGCCGGTCCGGCATATCACCCCCTACCGCATGGGGATGTGCGCGTTCGTCGGCGTCACCACTCTGGCCCCCCTCCTCACCGGGGCGCGAACCCTGTGGTCCTTCATCGACACCTGGGTCGGCCCGGGCCACTCCAACGGCGAGGGGTGGCGGCTGACCGTCAAGTTCGTCTTCCATCCCGGCCCCGACCGGCGGCCGGACCATGTCATCCCGGTGCATGGGCGGCGGGACATCATCGTCGGCGAGACCGCCCCCGGGACCACGGTGGACGACCAGCCCCCCCCCTTCACCCTGCCCCTCCCCCCCGACGCCTCGAACGTGGAGGCGCGTCTGATCACCACGGGCCACTCTTTCGGCAACACCTACAACTGCGCCGAGTTCTGCATCATGCGGCAGGACCTCACTCTCAACGGCGCCCTCCACTCGGTCGTGCCGTGGCGCAACGACTGCCGAGACAACCCGGTGAGCCCCCAGGCGGGGACCTGGCAGTACAGCCGCAACGGCTGGTGCCCCGGTTCCGTAGCGGTGGTCAACGTCATGGACCTGACCCCCGACGCCCTCGCCGGCGCCGACAACCTCTTCGACTTCGACATCCGGATGTACGACGGGGAGGTCTCCGTCAACACCGACCCGGTAGACTGGCGCCCCTTCGAGGCCGTGTCGCTGGTCCTGTTCGTCTACAACTGATGGATTGAGCGAAGATTGCAGATCGTCGATTGCGGGAAATCCAAAGGGGACGGAGTCATTCGTCCCCTTTGGTGGTTGATCTACGCATTTCGAACGACGATCTACGGTCTTCTTCAATCCCCCGCCATCAACCGCAGGGCCGCCAGCAGGGAGGCCTCGTCTTCCAGCACCGCGTCGGCGTCCTCCAGGGCCGCCTCCACGTCCGCCCGCACCCGCTCCTGCTCCTGGCTCGTCAGGTAGACGTACCAGACCCCCTGCTCCATCAGCTCCCGGGCCCGTTTCTTGGATTCGACGGCGGCCCTGAACAGGGCCAGGGCCCCCTCCTCGTCCTCCTCGCGGATGGCCTCCAGGGCGCGGTTGCTCTGGCAGGCCCCCAGGTTGTACCACCCTTCGGTGAAGTCGGGCTGGTGCTTTACCGCCTGCTCCAGGGCCTGCTGCATGGCGGCCAGGTCACCCCGCGAGTAGTGCCCCTTCGCGCTCTCATAGGCGGCCCGGGCGCGTTCGTCCAGGCCTTCGGCGGGGGGCGGGACGGCCTCCTTCCGGACCGGAGAGGCGGGGGCTTGGGGGCCCCCCCGGACGGGTGCCTCATCGAAGAACTCCCCCACCGGCCGCACCCGGGGTCGGCCTTCGCAGGCCGCCAGCGCCAGCACGGCAGCGGCGACGGCCAGACAACGCCCGGCTGCGGAGGTCACGGTTGGAGGCCCCGCCGCTTCAGGAGCGGCTCGATGGAGGGCTTGCGGCCCCGGAACTTCACATAGAGGTCCATCGCCTCCTCCGTCCCCCCGCGGGAAAGGAGGGTCTGCCGGAACGAGCGGGCGGTGGCGGGGTCGAAGATGCCCTTCTCCTTGAAGGCCTCGAAGGCGTCGGCGTCGAGCACCTCGGCCCAGATGTAGGAGTAATAGCCGGCCGCATACCCGCCCCCGAAGATGTGAGCGAAGTAGGGGCTGCGGTAGCGCGGGATGATCTCCGGGATGAGGCCGATGGCGTCCATCGACGCCTTCTCGAAGGCGCGGGCGTCCTTCTCCTCCGGCACGGTCAAGGTGTGCCAGTCCATGTCGAGGATGGAGGCGGCCAGGTATTCGGTAGCGTTGAATCCCTGGTTGAAGAGGGAGGAGTTCTGGATCTTGTCGATGAGCTCCTGCGGGATGGGCTCGCCGGTCCGGTAGTGCCGGGCGTAGGTTTTCAGCACTTCGGGCTCCGAGGCCCAGTTCTCCATAATCTGGGAGAACAGCTCGACGAAGTCGGTGGGGACGGCCGTGCCGGAAAGGCGCTCGTAGGTGCAGTCGGAGAGGAGGCCGTGGAGGGCGTGACCGAACTCGTGGAAGAGGGTCTCCACCTCCTCGAAGGTGAGCAGGGAGGGTTTCTCGGGGGTGGGCTTGGTGAAGTTGCCGACGTTGAACACCACCGGGATGATGTTCTTGCCGCCGCGGCGGGACTGCTTGCGCACCTCGTCCATCCAGGCGCCGCCCCGCTTGCTCGGCCGCGGGAAATAATCGGTGTAGAGGATGCCGAGGGTCCGGCCGTCGGCCTCCTTCACCTCGAAGACGCGCACGTCGGGATGGTAGACGGGAAGGTCCTTCCGCTCGGTGAAGCCGATGCCGTAGAGGCGGGCGGCGGTGTCGAAGGCCCCGGCGATGACGTTCTCAAGCTTGAAATAGGGCTTCAGCATTGCATCGTCCAGAGCGTATTTGGCCTTGCGCTGCTTCTCGGCGTAGTACCACCAGTCGGAGGGTTTCAGGTCGCCGGGGATCCCCTCGGCGTTCATCATCGCCTTGAACTCGGCGGCGTCGGCCTTGGCCCGGGCCAGGGCGGGAGGCCAGAGGCGGCGAAGGAGGTCGGTGACCTCCTGGGGCGTCTTGGCCATCTGGTCGTCGAGGACCCAGGCGGCGTAGGTGGGGAAGCCCAGAAGGTTGGCCTTGGTCACCCGCAGAGCGGCGATGCGCGACAAGATCTTCTTGTTGTCCTGAGCGTTATTGTTGTCGCCCCGGCGCATCCAGGCGTTATAGATCGTTTCGCGCAGATCGCGGCGGGTGGAGTACTGGAGGAAGGGGATCCAGGAGGGCTTGTCGAGGGTGATGGCCCACTTCCCCTCCATCCCCCGCTCCTTCGCGGCCTCGGCGGCGGCGGCGACAAGGTCGTCGGGCAGCCCCGCTAGGTCCTCCCGCTTGTCCAGGACCAGGACGAAGCCGTTGTTCTCCTTGAGCAGGTTCTGGTTGAACTGCGTGGTCAGGGTGGAGAGCTCCTGGTTGACCGCCTTGAGCTCCTCCTTCTTCGCCGGGGGCAGGTCGGCGCCGTTGCGGACGAAGTCGGTCCAGGTCTTCTTGAGGAGCATGGCCTGCTCGGGCCCGAGGTCCAGGGCGTCCCTGCGGTCCCAGACCGCCTTGACCCGGAGGAAGAGCTTCTCGTTCAGCAGGATGCTGTCGCCGTGGGCCGCCAGCTTCGGCGCCATGGCCTTGGAGATGGCCTCTTTCCCCTCGTCGGTGTTGGCGGCGTTGAGGGCGAAGAACACGGAGGTGGCCCGCGTCAGCAGGGCCCCCGAGGCCTCCAGCGCCTCGACGGTGTTGGCGAAGTCGGGAGGGGCGGGGTTGCCGACGATGGCGTCGATTTCGGCCAGGTGCCGCTTCATCCCCTCCTCGAAGGCCGGAATGAAGTGCTCGTTTCGGATCGCATCGAAGGGGGGGACGCCGAAGGGGGTGGTCCATTCCATCAAGAGCGGGTTGGCCGTCGTGGGCGCGGGGGCGGCCGGCTTCGGCGCCGAGGCGCAGGCGGCCACGAGGGCGAGGGCGGAGAAGAGCAGGACGGTCTTGGGCATGGCGCGGTCTCCTTGGGGTGCGTTGGGTTCGGGAACCTTATATTATACGACCCTTCCGCTCCGGGGTTGCCGCCCCGGCGCGGCGCGGGGGTGCGGGGCCGGTTCGGCATCCTCATGACCCCACCGGTTCCGCCCCACCGACCTTGCATCCGGTCCGTCATCTATGGCATCATACCGCCATGCTGAACGTCAAGGGGGCGCCCGTCAAATCCACCGTGCAGTATATCCGAGACCAGTTGGGCGACCGGACGGCCGCCTTTGTGGAAGGCCTTCCCCCTGAGATCCGACCGTGGTTCTCCAGCCCCATCCTGGCGACGAAATCCTACCGCGCCGAGGACCTGGCCCGCCTGATGGAGGCATATGCCCGGACGGTCGGCGGGGACCCGGAGGCGGTATACGTCGAAATGGGCCGCGCCTCCGCCGACTATTCCCTCAACACGATCCACCGGATGTTCCTGGCCATCGGGACCCCCGAGATGATGGTCCCGCGGGGGGCCGCCGCCTGGAACTCCTTCTACGACCAGGGCACCATGAAGGCGGCGACCCAAGGCCCCGGCGCCGCCGTTATGCAGCTGACCGGCGTCCGGCTCCCCCACCGGGCCATCTGTATGCGCATCGCGGGGTGGATGGAAAAGTTCGTGGACCTGGCGTCGGGCAAGAAGGCGGTCATCCTCCACACGCAGTGCACCCTCAAGGGGGGGGACCTGGAGGAGTGGACGGGGCGGTGGTAGCGCCCCCACGCTCCCGCCAGTCGGCGGTTCGTAACTGGTGGAGCGTCGTGCGTTCCCCATCCCGCTCGAGGTCAATGCTCCCTCTCCGCCATATCCACCGCGGGGCCCTTCACCCAACGGCACCCGGCTCATCTTCTCATTCGACAGGATCGTCGCGTTCCATCCCGAATCCCGGCTTGAGCGTCTCTGTCAGAAGCGGGGGGCTCCGATCTGCGAACTACGGTCTGCGCACTACGATCCTTCCCCCTCACTCCACCGTGACGCTCTTGGCCAGGTTGCGGGGCTGGTCCACGTCGCAGCCGAGGCGCACCGCGATGTGGTAGGCCAGCAGCTGGAGGGGGACGATGTTGACGACCGGCTGGAGGAGCGGGTGGGTGACGGGGACCTCGACGGCGTAGTCGCAGATCGAGGCGGTCTGGGCGTCCCCCTCCCCCACGATCCCGATGAGGATGCCGTCGCGCGCCTTCACCTCCTCCATGTTGGCCATCATCTTGGAGTGGACGTCGCCTGGGGTGGCGACGGCGACGACGGGCATCGTCTCGTCGATAAGGGCGATGGGGCCGTGCTTCATCTCTCCCGCCGGATACCCCTCGGCGTGGATGTAGGAGATCTCCTTGAGCTTGAGGGCCCCCTCCAGGGCGATGGGGTAGTTGGTCCCCCGGCCCAGATAGAGGAAATCCCGCTTCTTGAAAAAGAGGCGGGCCAGCTCCTGCACCTGCGCCTCGGTCCGGAGCGCCTGATCCATCAGGTGGGGGAGCGCGAGGAGGGCTTCGTAGTAGGGGCGGATGTCGCCGCCGCCCCGCTGGCGCCACCACAGCGCGAGGAGATACAGGGCGGTCAGCTGGGTCGTGAACGCCTTGGTGGAGGCCACGCCGATCTCGGGCCCGGCCTGCGTCAACACCGTCGCCCGGCTCATCCGGTGAATCTGGCTCCCCTGCACGTTGCAGATACTGGCCACGGGGCAACCGGCCTCGGCCCCCAGGCGCAGCGAAGCGATGGTGTCGGCCGTCTCGCCCGACTGGGAGATGCCCAGCATCAGAGTGCCGGGGTCCAGGATGGGCTGGCGGTAGCGCAACTCGGAGGCGTACTGCACCTCCACGGGGACCCGGGCGAGCTGCTCGAGATAGAACTTTCCCACCAGCCCCGCGTGCCAGGAGGTGCCGCAGGCGGCGATCAGGATGCGCTTCACCCCCGCCAGGGCCTCGAACCCCTCCAAGTCCACCTGGGGCTCTTCCATGCAGAGCTTCCCCTCGAACGACTCCCGCACCGCCTGGGGCTGCTCGTGGATCTCCTTGAGCATGTAGTGGCGGAACCCGCCCTTCTCCGCCTGCAGGGCGTCCCAGTGGATGGTCTGCACGGGTCGCGCGACCTCGCGCCCCGCTCGGTCGAAGACGCGGACCGCGCCGGCCCGAACCTCCGCCACGTCGTGGTCCTCCAGGATGACCGCCCGTTTGGTGTGGGCGAGGATCGCCATGAAGTCGGAGGCCAGAAAGGTCTCCCCCTCCCCCAGGCCGACGAGAAGCGGCGGGCCGAGGCGGGCGGCCCAGAGGGTGCCGGGATCGTCCTTGCGCAGGACGGCGAAGGCGTAGTAGCCGGCCAGCCGTCCCCGGACCTCCAGCAGGGCCTCCAGCGGCGGCTTGGGGCTCTCCTCGAGGAGGTGGGCGATGAGCTCGGTGTCGGTCTCGGAGGTGATGGCGTGGCCGCGCCCGACCAGCTCCTTCCGGAGCTCCATGTGGTTCTCGATGATGCCGTTGTGGACGACGGCGTAGAGCCCTTTGCAGTCGAGGTGGGGATGGGCGTTCTGCTCGGAGGGCTTCCCGTGGGTGGCCCAGCGGGTGTGGCCGATCCCCAGGGGGTAAGGGGCCGAGACGCCCCGGGTGAGGTTCTCAAGGTCCCGGATCTTCCCGGGGGTCCGGAAAACCTGGAGCCCCCACTCGGTGTGGAGGACCACCCCCGAGGAGTCGTAGCCCCGGTATTCCAGTTTGTAGAGCCCTTCCAGGAGGATGGGGAGCGCGGGGCGGATCCCGGCGTAGCCGACGATGCCGCACATGGATTATTGCCCCCGTTTCCGCTTGACCCAGCCGGGGATGTTCCGCTGGCGGGCCCGCCCCACGGCCAGGGCGCCCGGCGGGACCTCCTCGGTGACGGTGGTCCCGGAGGCGGTGTAGGCCCCCTTCCCCACCTTCACCGGGGCCACCAGCTGGCAGTCGGAGCCGATGAAGGCCCCGTCTCCGATGACGGTCGTGTGCTTGTTCACTCCGTCGTAGTTGCAGGTGATGGTGCCGCAGCCGATGTTGACCCCGCGGCCGATCTTCGCGTCGCCCAGGTAAGTCAGATGGGCCGCCTTGGTCCCCCGGCCGAGGCGCGCCTTCTTGGTCTCCACGAAGTTCCCCACGCGCACCCCGTCGCCGAGGACCGTGCCGGGCCGAAGGTGGGCCATGGGGCCCACGCGGCAGTCCCTGCCGATGCGCGCCCCCTCGATCCAGTTGTTGGGGTTGAGGATGGTCCCCGCGCCCACCGTGGAGTCCTCGACGATGTTGCCGGGATACACCACGCACCCCGCGCCGATCCGGGCATTGCGCAGGTGGACGTTGGGGTGGAGCAGGGTGTCGCGCCCGACCGCGCATCCGGGGTCCACGAAGGTGGAGGCGGGATCAAGGACGGTGACGCCGGCCGCCATGAGCTCCGAGGCGCGGACAGCGTAGAGGATGCGGTGCAGGTTGGCCAGGTCGCTGCGGGAGTTGACCCCGAGCATCTCGCGGGGGTCCTGGAGGATATAGGGCTCCACCCGCAACCCCTTCCCGAGGGCGAGGGAGGCGAGGTCCGTCAGGTAGTACTCCCTCTGGCGGTTGGAGGAGCGCAGCGCCGCCAGCAGGGGGTGGAGCCGGTCCCAGTCCAGGACGTAGAGCCCGGCGTTGACCTCGGGGATGCGCAGGATCTCCCTCGGGGCGTCGGCGGCCTCGCGGATGCCCAGAAAGGCGCCGCGGGGATCGCGGACGATCCGGCCGTAGGCGTCGGGGTGCTCGAGGACGGCGGTGGCCAAGGTCATGGCCGCCCCCCTTCGGCGGTGGAGCGCCAACATGGCCCGCAGCGTCTTGGCGGTCACCAGGGGGACATCGCCGGAGAGGACGACCACGGTGCCCCGCAGGCGGGGGTGCTCCTCGCGGACCCGCATCAGGGCGTGGCCGGTCCCTTTCGGGACGCCCTGGTCCACGGCCTCCAGCCCCTCGGGAAGGACGGCCAGCACCCGCTCCTTGCCGTGCCCCACGACGACGAGCAAGCGCTCCGGCCTCAGCCGTTGGGCCGTATCCAGGACATGACGGATCAGGGGGCGGCCGCACAGCGGGTGCAGCACTTTGGGGAGGGCAGAGCGCATGCGCTTGCCCTCGCCGGCAGCGAGGACGACGACAGTGGTCGGCATGGCAGAAAAGGATACCACAAATGGAACCGGGCGGGCGCCGGGAGGACCGCCGGGAAGGTTCTCTGCCTTGCTGCCCTGCTGTCCTGCTGTCCCGCTGCCGGGCTGTTCCTTAGAACGGCACGCCGATCCCGAAGTACCACTGCTCCCGGCTGTCCCATGGGCAGGGGTCGAGCTTGCGGGACCACTCCACGCGGATGGGGCCCAGGGGGGAAAACAGGAGCAGGCCCAGGCCCCACCCCGTTCCGGAGCGCAGGTCGTCCCAATCCGCGTCGTCGTGCTCCGCCCACACCTGGCCGCTGTCGAGGAACAGCGACAACCCCACCCAGGAGGAGACCCGGTGGCGCCATTCGGCGTTGATGAGGACGAAGGCGTTGCCCCCGATGGGGGATCCGTCCACCACGGTCTGCCCTTCCACGCCGACGGCGTCGCGGGAGAAGGCCCGGACGGTGTTCTGCCCCCCCAGAAAAAACCGCTCGCCCAAGGGGATCTCCTCGTCGTCGAGTTTGTTGAGGATAACCCCTCCCCGCACGGAGAGGGCCAGGGTGGTCTTCCGCGTGGGGGAGAAATAGGCCGCCCCACGGAGGTCGGTCAGGAAGAAGTGGCTGGTGGCGTTGCGCAGGGGGAAGGCATAGCGCAGGTTGACGGTGGCAAACCGCCCCGCGGTGGGGTAGAAGGGCTCGTCGCGCGCGTCGTGGATCCAGCCCAGCCCGATGCTGGAAACGTTCTTGTCGGCGTCCTCGCGGGGGACCGGGTACCCCTCGGTGATGTCGAAGGCGTCCTGGATCTCGTAGGCGTACCGCAGGGTGGCGCGCGTCCGCCCCCCCCACGTCCGGGCCAGCTCCACCGTGGTCCCGAATTTGTCCAGGGAGAAGTCGGGACGCTGCTCCTGCGACTGGAAGACGGAGACCTGGATGGGGTGCGGGATGAAGAAGAAGCGGGGCTCCCGGTAGAAGGCCCGGAACTGCTGCTCCTTGCCCGAGTAGCGCCCCTCCAACCCGACGGCCCGCCGGGTGCCGAACAGGTTGTTGTGATACAAGCCCCCCTGGACCCGAATGCCGTCGTAGGTGTCGTATCCCAGGCCGTAGAGGTAGGAGCGGGGGGTGTCCTCCTCGACCGCCAGGATCATCGTCGCGCGGGTCGGGTCCTCGGGCTCGACGCGGGCGTGGACGTCCACCGTGGAGAAGAGGCCCGTCGCGTAGAGGAGCGACTGCGTTTCCAGGACGCGGGAGAAGCTCACCGGGTCCCCCGGGCGCAGGCGAAGCTCGGAGGCGAGCCGCTCCGGCCGGGTGTACCAGAGCCCCCGGTAGAAGAGGCGGTCCACGACGGCCCGCGGCCCCGGGTCCACGGCGTAGGTGAGCCGTCCGGCCTCCTTGCGGACCGCGACCCGGGCGTTGGAGTATCCCGCGTCGTCGAGGCGCGCCTGCAGGGCCTCGAGGTCGGCCTGGACGCGCCCGGGACTCAGCGGCTCCCCGGCCTTTACCGACCAGACCGGCGGCGTGAACCCTTCGGGGAGGCCGAGGGCCTCGACCGCATCGGGGACATACCGGACGCCCTCCTCGATCCGGAAGGTCAGGTCCACCGTTCCGGTCCCGCGGTCCAGCCGGACGTCGGGCCCCTTGACGACGGCGTCGAGATACCCCTCTTCCTGCAGGCGGTCGAGGAGGATCCCCTGCCAGTTCCGTGCCTCCTCGGGGTCGTAGAAACGCGGGCCCTCGGGCAGGAAGGCGAGGAGATCGGCCGCGTTTGCCGCCTTCAGCCCTTCGAGTTGCACCCGGCCTAGGGCATACCGGGGCCCCGTCGTCAGTTCCAGCCGGACCTTCGACGCTTCCGCTCCCTTCTCCTGGGTGATCGTCGCCTGGGCCTCGGCAAACCCCTGGGCGCGGTAGCGCCGCGCCGTCTCGTCCGCGCGCTGAGCGAGGATCTCCTCGGTAATCGGCTCGCCCCGGAGGGACCGGCGGAGCCGTTTCAGGTCCTTGGCCGCGGCGTCACCGGACGCGGTAAAGTCCACGGGGCCAAGTCCTCGAGCCTCGACCCGCATCGCCACCCCATCCGCCGTCTCCTCCCACCCCGCCACCCTCAGCTTCGCCTGGGGCCGCGCCTTCCGGATCCGTTTCTCCAGGGAAGCCAGCGCGGCGGCCACGCGGTCGGGCCGGTAGGGCCGCCCCACCAGGTTCTGCAGGCGATCCAGGGCGGCGGCCTCGGCGTCCGCATCCACGGCGACGGCGGAGACCCTCGACTGCGGGCCCCGCCCGCCCGACAGCACGAGGCGCCCCCCCTCGCAGACGGCCTCCACATGAGGATGCAGGTACCCGTCCCGGGCGAGGCGGCTCACGACCGCCCCCTTCACCTTGTCGAGCAATTCCGGCGTGCAGGGCGTTCCCGGAAGGACCGCGGGCGGCCGGGGACAGCCCTCGCAATCCCGCACTACCTTCCGGACCTCCGGATAGGGCGTGAGGCGGAACCGGACGGCGATGCCCCCCTCCGCCGGCTCTTTCTCCACCACCACCCGCTCCACCCGCCCCGAATCGTAAAGGTTTTGGACGCTGCGCCGCACCTCGATGGGGTCCAGCGCCTCCCCCGCCCGCACGGTGACCAGGCCCTCCAGCCCCCAGGCCGGCTCCTGCCCCTCGACGCGCACCGCCACCACCGTGTCGGCGGCGAGCGGCGCGGCGGCGAGAAGGGCGAGGAGGAGCACGGGGGGGAGGCGCATGGTTTTCCGCATGGTATCGGAATCACTCCCCACCGTCAAGTTTCGGCAAGGGTGCTATGATAGAAGCATGGCGACCACTCTCCTCTACGCCACCGATTTCTCCCCTTCCGCCGACAACGCCTTCCCCCACGCCGTCACCCTGGGCCTCCTCTTCCGGGCCCGGATCGTCCTTCTGCACGTTCGGACGCCGCTGCGGGACGACCTGGCCCGGACGGCCGCGTACTTCGACGGCGCCGAGGCCTTGCAGCAGGAGGCGGAGCGGGCGGCCGGCCGACTCCTGGACCGTCGCCTGGCTGAGACGGCGTCCCTCGCCGGCGCCTCGCGCGTCGTCCGGGCGCGCCTGGCCGACGAGGGGGTCCTCGACGCCGTCGCCGATGAGGGGGCCGACTGGGTGGTGATGGGGACCCACGGCCGGCGGGGCCTGGACCAGTTCATCATGGGTTCCACGGCCTTGGCCGTGGCGAAAAAATCGCCCGTTCCCGTCGTCACCGTCCGAGAGGACATCCCGGCCCCCGACCCCGAGCAGCCCTACCGGCGCATCCTGGTCCCGGTGGACCTCTCGCCGGGCTCGGCACGGGCCGTCCGCTCGGCCTGGGATTTCGCCCAGATCACCCGCGGCTCCCTCCTCGTCCTCCATGTCGGCCGGCGCGAGGGGGACCACGCCCGCGTCCAAGAGGCGATGGGCGCCCTGGTGCGCGACTGCGACCCCGCCCGCGTGGAAACCCTGGCCCTGCCCGGCCAGCCGGAGGAGATCATCCTCCAGGAGGCGCGACGGATGCCCGCCGACCTCGTCTGGATGGCCAAGAAGGGGCAGTCGCTCCTCGAGTATGTCCTCCTCGGCAGCGTCACGGAGCGGGTCATCCGTCTCGCCCCGTGCCCGGTGGTGGCCTATCCGGCGCAGAGCGCCGGATAGGCGGAAGGCGGAAGGCTGAAGGCTGAAGGTGAAAAGAGGGACTGTACCGTGGCGGGGGCTGGGCCGGCGTGGACTGTCCCCTTTTCGCCGCGGCCGGGCAGTGGGGCAGGAAGACAGCGGGGCAGTTCCCCCGCCCACTCAATGCAAAGTGCAAAATGGAAATTACAAAATGGCCAGCCCGCTCCTCTCATCGGCATCGGTATCGGAATCGGCATCGGTATCGGCTTTTATCGGTGAGAAAGCGGGGGAGCCGCCCCTCCCGCCCAATGCAAAACGCAAAGGTAAGGAATAACATGAAAGTGAGAATTGAGGAATGATGGTTGCAAAGGAGAAACTCGACTCTAACAATCACGATGAAATCACACTGATCAAGACCTACGGGATAAAAATCAGAAGATTGCTCTTTTGGATAATCTTTTTTGCCTTCTTTCCAGCATGCTTTTCGGTTGGAATTGGAACTCGATCCGAGACTGCTACTATAGCTTTCGGCATCTTCTGGCTGGCTTTGTTCATCGTCTCCAGCCTGACTATTGCATTTGCTCACTGTCCAAGTTGCGGAAAACTATTTCATCATCATGATGGGCATTCTTGGAATCCATGGGCAAAGCAGTGCATGAACTGCGGATTCAGCCTCAAACAGCCTGGGCTTTAGATTTCGTTTTGACACTCCCTCTCTTGAAGCCGATACCGATGCCGATACCGATACCGATGCCGAGGGAATGGGCGGGCAGGAAATCATGTGCTTTGCATCTAACCTGAAACTTGAAACCTGGAACCTGAAACGTGAATTTGAACCCGAGACTTTAGACCCGAGACTCGAGACTTTAGCGTATATCCCCCTCCCAAGCCAAAATTCCATTACAATAGCTGTATGACCTCCCTCAAAGACGAGATCAAAGCGGTCATCCACGGATACAGCCACGATCCCTTCCGGGTCCTGGGGGCCCATTTCAAGACCAAGGGCGGCAAGAAGCACGTCGTCGTACGCGTCTTCCACCCCTGGGGCAAATCGGCCGCCCTCGTCGAGGAGAACGGAGCCGTCCACCCGATGGAGATGCTCGACGAGGCCGGGTTCTTCACCCTCGAGTTCCCCGGCCGCGACGCCCTCTTCCCCTACCGCGTCCGGATCACCCAACTTTCGGGCCAAGCGTTCGAGTACGACGATCCATACCGCTTCCTCCCCGTCCTGACCGACTACGACCAGCACCTCTTCCGCGAGGGGAACCACCTTCGGCTCTACGACAAGCTCGGCGCCCATCCGATGGACCTGGGGGGGGTGGCCGGCGTCCACTTCGCCGTGTGGGCCCCCGGGGCCCGGCGGGTCTCCCTCGTGGGCGACTTCAACGCCTGGGACGGCCGCATCCACCCCATGCGCTGCCTCGGCTCCTCGGGCCTCTGGGAGTTGTTCGTCCCCGGCATGACGGAAGGGACGCGCTATAAGTACGAGATCAAAACACCGGAGGGGGCCCTGCTGCTGAAGGCCGACCCCTTCGCCTTTGCCTCCGAACTGCGCCCCAAGACCGCTTCGATCGTGGCCTCTCTGGACGGGTTCGAGTGGGGCGACGGCGAGTGGATGGAGCGGCGGGCGCAGGGGAACCCCCTCGAGCGCCCCATGGCCGTCTATGAGGTCCACCTCGGCTCATGGCGGCGGGTCCCCGAGGAGGGGAACCGGTTCCTCACCTACCGGGAGGCCGCCGAACGGCTCGTCCCCTACGCGGCGGAGATGGGCTTCACCCACCTCGAACTGCTCCCCCTGGCCGAGCACCCCCTCGACGAGTCGTGGGGCTACCAGGGGACCGGCTACTTCGCCCCCACCAGCCGCTACGGTTCCCCGAAGGACTTCATGGCCTTCGTGAACGCGGCCCACCGCGCAGGCCTCGGGGTGATCATGGACTGGGTCCCCGCCCACTTCCCCGCCGACGGCCACGGCCTGGCGGGATTCGACGGCACCGCCCTCTACGAGCACCAGGACCCCCGCCAGGGGTTCCATCCCGACTGGAACACCCTCATCTTCAACTACGGCCGGACCGAGGTGGCCGAATTCCTTATCGCCAACGCCCTCTACTGGCTCGACCGCTACCACCTCGACGGCCTGCGGGTGGACGCCGTGGCCAGCATGCTCTACCGCGACTACTCCCGCAAGGCCGGCGAGTGGGTCCCCAACGCCCACGGCGGCCGGGAGAACCTGGAGGCCATCGCCTTCCTCCGGAAACTGAACGCCCTGACCCACGAGCGCTTCCCCGGCACGATCATCGTCGCCGAGGAGTCCACTGCCTGGCCCATGGTGTCGCGCCCCACCTATGTGGGGGGCCTGGGGTTCACCTTCAAGTGGAACATGGGGTGGATGCACGACACCCTCCGCTATTTCTCGAAGGACCCCGTCCACCGGCGCTACCACCACCAGGACCTCACCTTCTCCCTCCTCTACGCCTTCACCGAGAACTTCGTCCTCCCCCTCTCCCACGACGAGGTGGTCCACAGCAAGGGGTCGCTCATCGGCAAGATGCCGGGCGACTACTGGCAGAAGTTCGCCAACCTGCGCCTCCTCCTCGCCTACCTCTACGCCCATCCGGGCAAAAAACTGCTGTTCATGGGACAGGAGTTCGGGCAGTTCGCGGAGTGGAATGCGATGCAGAGCCTGGACTGGCACCTCCTCGACTACCCCAACCACCGCGGGGCCCAGCAGCTGGTGCGGGATCTCAACCGCCTCTACCGGGCGGAGCGGTCCCTGTGGGAGCGGGACACCGACCCCGCCGGGTTCGAGTGGGTCTCGCTCGAGGACATCGACCAGTCGGTGGTGGCCTTTCTGCGCAAGGCCGCCGACCCCGCCGACTGCCTCCTCACGGTGTTCAACTTCACCCCGGTGCCCCGCCACGGCTACCGCCTCGGCGTCCCGAGCGGCGGCTTCTGGGCGGAGGCGCTCAACACCGATTCGCACATCTACGGCGGCTCCAACGTCGGCCTGGGGGGAGGGGCCCACGCCGAACCCGTCCCCTGGCACCTCCACGGCCAGTCGCTCAACCTCACCCTCCTGCCGCTGGGAGCGCTGGTCCTGAAGCCGGCGTAGTACTTTCTCCATGTTGGCTTGGCCCATTCGCCGCACTCCCATATCTGATGCAATTTATTGGAACAGCAATACTTACGATCCAAAGGCAATCGGATATTCCGTAAGATGCGGCTTCTCGCAATGTGATAGGACACATCTTGTCTTCCAGATGTCCTACAATGCTGACATATGAGTGTGTCACCTTTCATAGAGCTCTATGCGCATACCCCCAATGCAGAACGCAAATGGCATAAGCTGGAGAGCCATCTGCAATCGGTGGCTGAGCAGGCACAGGAGTTTGCCGCAGCCTTTGATGCCGGGGAATGGGGAAAAATCCTCGGCCAGTTGCATGATATAGGCAAAGCCAACCCGCTCTTTCAAGACTATCTCAGAAAATGTGCTACAGCCCCAGATCATAAATTGCGTGGGCCGGGACACTCCATCTATGGCGCCTTGATGGCCTGCCACCAAAAGCTACCGGACATTCTTCTCTTTGCCTTATTGGGGCACCACGCGGGCTTGCCGGACAAAACAGACCTGAAACAGGCCTTAAGAGCTCATCAAGCGCTTCCTGATTGGTTGAACGATGACTTCAATGATAAGGTCGGGCAGGCGGCTTTGCCACCTTGGATTAAGTCTCCTGCAGAGGCTTCATTCTTCACCAGGATGCTGTTTTCAACGCTTGTGGATGCGGATTACCTTGACACCGAGGTACCATCATAAGGTGTGGAAAAAGAGAAACGCGGCGTGTATCCTGAAT
>CAZRVT010000024.1:0-35572 GCA_964603505.1 uncultured Holophagales bacterium
CACCACCGGCGCCGGGGACGGTCCGGGGCACCCCCGCCCCGTCGGACCGCCGTAGGGCAGCCAACATTCTTCTGGAGTCGATCCGCACCGCCGAGACCCGACGGAAGTTGAAGGATGTGAGCCGGGCTGGCGTCATTGCGGGCAACTTTTGTTCCCGTGGTGGTATAATTATTGATTAAATCAAGGTAAGGAGAGGTCTATGAAAGCGCGCCTGATCGCCGTGGTGGTCCTGCTGAGTGCGGCCTGGCTCTCGGCCGACCTGGGACAGTACCAGAACTGGGAAAAGGGCTATGTCCAGCACCTCCTGACCAAGAAGGAATTGAAAGCGTTCGGGAAGTTGAAGACGGAGCAGGAGGCAGAGGCCTTCATCGCCTTGTTCTGGGCCCGCCGCGACCCGACGCCGGGGACCCCCCGGAACGAGTTCCGCGAGCGGTGCGAGACCCTGGCCGCCCAGGCCGCGGAAAGATATTCCACCGACAAGATCGCCGGCGTCGCCTCCGATCGGGGCAAGGTGCTCCTGCTCCTGGGGCCGCCGTTCGCCGCCAAGCAGGAGACGGCCACCGACTCCACGAGCGGCATGGGGATGGAGGGGACCAAGTCCACCAGCGCTCAGGCGGCGTTCATCCGCGTCGATTACGAGATCTGGCTCTACCGCAAGGAGCAGTTGGACCGCCTCCCGTTCAAGGTCCCCTCCCAGGAGCTGCGGGTGCAGTTCAAGAAGGAGGAGGGGCAGAAGGACTACTACATCGACCGCAACGTCGCCGTCGTCAACCAGTCGCTCGACAAGGCCGTCGAGGGCTGGGTGAAGTCGCCCGAGCTGACCGCCGTCCCCGAATGGGCCCGCCACATGGGCCGCAGCCCCTTCGAGGCCAAAGCCGCCGCCCTTCTGGCCGGCACCGAACCGCCGGCCTCCGACAAGGCGCTGACCACCGCCGCCTCGTTCTTCGACAGCCACAAGGCCCCCTTCACCTCCGTCCTGGTTTTCTTCCCCGAGGAGGCGTTCCCGCAGATGCCCGCCCAGGCGCAGACCTTCATCCGCCTTGTCGACGCCGGAGGCGCCGACGTGGCCAAGGTGGACGAGGCGGTTGAGGCGAAGAAGTCGGTCCGCGGTTCATACGTGGACCGCACCTTCCGCATCCAGCCGGGGGAGTACACGCTCGTCTACTTCGTCGGGACCCCCGAGGGGGCGGTGCTTTACTCGGACGCGGTCGCCCTGAAGGTGCCCGACCGCCTCGCCGAGGACGCCGAGGACCTGTGGCTCACCCTCGCCAACGACGTCCAGCCCCTCCAGAGCTCCTTCGAGGACGACCCGTTCGTCTTCGGCGGCGTGAAGGTGGTCCCCAACCTCCCGGGGGTGTTCAAGACGGCCGACGACCTGTGGTATTTCTACAATGTCTTCCGCCCCCAACTGGATCCGGCCACCAACAACCCCAAGCTCACCCAAAAGGTGGAGATCCTCAAGGACGGCAAACGGGTCCGCGGCTCGGCGGAGACCCTGCTGGGGCCCGACGCCCTCACCGCCCTCTCCGACGCGCGCTGGGCGGCGGGCAACGCCTACAACATCGGGGCCGACCTCAAACTCGAGCCCGGCGCCTACAAGTTCAAGATCACCGTCAAAGACCAGCTCTCCGGGAAGGAGTTCCTTCAGGAGCGCCTGTTCACGGTGGTTCCGTAACCGCCGTGCCGTTCGCGCCGCTGCCGGAGGTTCTCCGGGACCTCCGCCGGGGACGGCCGGTCGTCATCGTGGACGACGCCTCCCGGGAGAACGAGGGGGACATCTGCTGCGCCGCGGAGAAGATCACGCCGCGGAAAATCAACTTCATGGCGACGCACGCGCGGGGGCTGATCTGCCTGGCCCTCACCGAGGAGCGATGCGAAGCGCTGCGGCTCCCCCCGATGGTGGCCGACAACACCTCGGTGCACGACACGGCCTTCACCGTCTCGATCGAGGCGCGGGGCCGCACCACCACGGGCATTTCGGCCCGCGACCGGGCCGCCACGATCCTCACCGCCATCGACCCCGCCACCCGGCCGGAAGACCTCCTCCGACCGGGGCACATCTTCCCGCTCCGGGCCCGGCCGGGGGGAGTGCTGCGGCGGGCGGGCCACACCGAGGCCATTGTGGACCTTTGCCGCCTGGCGGGCCTGCAGCCCGCCGGCGTGCTCTGCGAGATCATCAAGGAGGACGGGGCCATGGCGCGACTGCCGGACCTCCGGAGGTTCGCGGCGAAGCACGGCCTCAAGCTCATCTCGGTGGAGGCGATCATCCGCCACCGTCTGCGGCACGAGCGCATCGTCGTCCGCGAGGCCGGCCCCGCGCTTCCCACCCGGTTCGGCGACTTCACCGTGGTCGCCTACCGCGTCGAGGCCACCGAGGAGGAGCACGTTGCCCTCGTCATGGGGAAGTTCCGGGAGTCGGACCCCGTCCTGGTGCGGGTGCACAGCCAGTGCCTAACGGGGGACGTCTTCGGCTCCCTCCGCTGCGACTGCGGCGAGCAACTGCGGCGGAGCATGGAGCTCATCGCGCAGGAGGGGAGGGGGGTGGTGGTCTATTTGCTCCAAGAGGGGCGCGGCATCGGCCTCTTCAACAAGCTCAAGGCCTACGAGATGCAGGACCGCCACGGCGCCGACACGGTCGAGGCCAACGAGCGGCTCGGCCTCCCCGTGGACCGGCGGGATTACGGCGTGGGGGCCCAGATCCTGCGCGACCTGGGGGTCCGGCGGATGCGCCTGCTCACCAACAACCCCCGGAAGTACATCGCCTTGGCCGGATACGGGCTCGAGGTGGTGGAGCGGGTCCCGCTCGAAGTGCCCCCGACCCACGCCTCCCGGCGATACCTGGAGACCAAAAAGAGGAAGATGGGGCACATCCTCAAGCTGGTGTAGGGAAGGAGAAGACATGGAAACACTCAAGCGCATCGAATCCAAGGCGGCCGTGGTCGGGGTGGTGGGGATGGGCTATGTGGGCCTGCCGCTCGTCCTTCTGGCGGCCGAGGCCGGGTTTGCCGTCGTCGGCCTCGACATCGATCCCGAGAAGGTGCGACGCCTGAAAGCGGGGGAGAGCTACATCAAGCACATCCCCTCGGAGAAGGTCCGGCAATTGATCGCCCGAAAGTTCGAACCGACCACCGATTTCGCGGCCGTCGCGAAGTGCGACGCCGTCCTCATCTGCGTGCCGACGCCCCTGACGGAGCACATGGAGCCCGACATGCAATTCATCGAGGCCACCGCCCGGGCGATGGCGCCGCACCTGCGCAAGGGGCAGCTCATCGTCCTGGAAAGCACCACCTACCCGGGCACGACCGAGGAATTCCTCCAGCCCCTCCTGGAGACCTCGGGCCTGAAGGCCGTGACCGACTTCCACCTCGCCTTCAGCCCCGAGCGGGAGGACCCCGGCAATCCCACGTTCCACACCCGGGTCATCCCCAAGGTCGTCGGGGGGCAGAACGCCGAGGCCCTCCGGCTCGCCGTGGCGCTCTACGAGCGGCTCGTGGACACCGTGGTCCCCGTCTCCTCGTTAAAGGTGGCCGAAAGCTGCAAGCTCCTGGAGAACATCTACCGCTGCGTCAACATCGCCCTCGTCAACGAGCTGAAGATGCTCTTCGACCGGATGGGCATCGACATTTGGGAGGTCATCCGCGGTGCCTCCACCAAGCCCTTCGGCTTTCAGCCGTTCTATCCCGGCCCCGGCCTGGGGGGGCACTGCATCCCCATCGACCCCTTCTACCTCTCCTGGAAGGCCAAGGAATACGACATGAACCTCAACTTCGTCGAGCTGGCGGGGGAGGTCAACGTGGGGATGCCCTACTACGTCGTGGACCGGCTCCAAGCGGCCCTCAACGACCGGGGCAAGGCGCTGAAGGGGACCTCGGTCCTCATCCTCGGCGCCGCCTACAAGAAGAACATCGACGATATGCGCGAATCGCCCACCTTCAAGATCTGGGAGATCCTGGAGGCCCGGGGAGCCGCCGTGTGCTACCACGACCCCTTCGTCCCGCGTTTTCCCCACACCCGGAAATACGACTACGCCGCCGAGAGCCGCCCCCTCACGGCGGAACTGCTGAAAGGCGTGGACGCGGTGGTCGTGGTCACCGACCACGATGCCGTGGACTATCGCTTCGTGGTGGAGAACGCGCCGCTGGTGGTGGACACCCGCCACGCGGTGAAGTTCCCCGCGGCGAATGTGGTCCGGGCCTGACATGGCGGCGGCCGAGGCCCGGCCTTTGGAAGGGCCCATCCTGGTCACCGGGGGGGCGGGGTTCATCGGTTCCCATTTGGTGGACTATCTCCTGCGCCGGGGGATCGAGACCGTCGTCGTGGACGACTTCAACGACTTCTACGATCCCCGGATCAAGCGGGCCAACATCTCCGCGCACCTGCGGGACCGGCGCTACCGGCTCGTGGAGGGCGACATCGCCGACGGGGCGATGCTGGAGCGCCTCTTCGCCGAGGTTCCCTTCACCATGGTCGTCCACCTGGCGGCCCGCGCCGGCGTGCGGCCCTCCCTCAAGGACCCGCTCCTGTACGAACGGACCAACGGGATCGGCACCCTCACCCTCCTCGAGTGCTGCCGCCGCCGGGGGGTGCGCGACTTCATCGGCGCCTCCTCGTCCTCGGTCTACGGCATCAACCCCAAGGTCCCCTTCGCCGAGGACGACCCCGTCCTGATGCCCATCTCGCCCTACGCCGCCACCAAGCGGGCCAACGAGCTGACCGCCTTCACCTACCACCACCTCTACGGAATGCACATCACCATGCTCCGGTTCTTCACGGTCTACGGGCCGCGGCAACGGCCGGAAATGGCCATCCACCGGTTCACCCGGAGGGTCCACGAGGGGCGCGAGGTGACCGTCTTCGGGGACGGCTCCGCGCGGCGCGACTACACCTACATCGACGACATCCTCCAGGGCGTGGTCCGCTCGATGGAGATGCGCCACCCGTACGAGATCCTCAACCTGGGCGAATCGGAGACCATCGACCTGCTCGGGCTCATCGGCCTCATCGAGAAGGCCCTGGGGAAGAAGGCCCGCCTGAACTTCCTGCCGTCGGAGCCGGGGGACGTCCCCATCACCTACGCGGACATCACCAAGGCGCGCCGGCTGCTCGGCTACGATCCGAAGACGCCCATCGAGCAGGGCATCCCGGAGTTCGTCCGGTGGTTCGTCAAAACCCAAGGAGGGATCGCATGAAGATCTGCATGGTGGGGACCGGCTACGTCGGCCTCGTCACGGGGGCCTGCCTCGCCGATTTCGGGATCCACGTCACCTGCGTGGACAAGGTCAAGGCCAAGATCGACCTGCTCAACCGGGGGGGGATCCCCATCTACGAGCCGGGGCTGGACCTCCTGGTCTCCAAGAACGCCAAGGCCGGACGCCTGCGGTTCACCACCGACCTGAAGACGGCGGTCCGGGAGTCGCAGGTCATCTTCATCGCCGTCGGGACGCCCCAGGGGGACGACGGGGCCGCCGACACGAGCGCGGTCTTCGCGGTGGCCCGGACGATCGCCCGGGCGATCAACGGCTTCAAGGTCATTGTCAACAAGAGCACCGTCCCCATCGGCACGGCGCGGGAGGTGGCGGCCGTCATCCGGGCCATCAACCCGAAGGCCGACTTCGCCGTCGTCTCCAACCCCGAGTTTCTGCGGGAGGGGTCGGCGATCAAGGACTTTATGGAGCCCGACCGGGTGGTCATCGGCGTGGACGACCCCCGGGCCGAGGCCGTCATGAAGGAGGTCTACAAGCCGCTCTACCACCTGGAGACCCCCGTGTTGATCACCAACGTGGAGTCCTCCGAGCTGATCAAATACGCCTCCAACGCCTTCCTGGCCACCAAGATCTCCTTCATCAACGAGATCGCGGTCCTGTGCGAGAAGGTGGGGGGCGACATCCTCGACGTGGCCCGGGGGATGGGGCTCGACGCCCGCATCGGGCCGCGCTTCCTCCAGCCGGGGCCCGGGTACGGCGGCTCCTGCTTCCCCAAGGACACCCTGGCGCTCCTCGACATCGCCCGGAAGCAGAAGTACCACTTCGCGATTCTCGAGTCGGTGGTGGAGGTCAACTGGAAGATCAAGGAGCGGATGGTCCGGAAGGTCCGTCGGGCCGCGGGGCCCCTGAAAGGGAAGACCGTCGGCGTCTTGGGTCTGGCCTTCAAACCCGAGACCGACGACATCCGGGAGTCCCCGGCCCTGCCGCTGCTGGAGGCCCTCCTGGAGGCCAAGGCGATCGTCCAGGCCTACGATCCCGAGGCGATGCCCAACACCAAGACCCTCTTCCGGAAAGTGCGGTATGTGCGCGGGCCCTACGCGGCGGCGAAGGGGGCCGACGTCCTTGTCATCGTCACCGAATGGAACGAGTTCCGCTATCTCGACTTGGCGCGGATCAAGAAGCTGATGAACCGACCGGTCCTGGTGGACCTGCGCAACGTTTACGCCATCCCCAAAGTTCGGGAGGCGGGCTTCGACTATTTCCCCGTGGGACGCATCAAGGAGCGGTGGTGAGGCACGCGGTCGTCACCGGGGGGGCCGGCTTCATCGGGTCCCACCTCTGCGAGGCCCTCCTGGGCCAGGGGTGGGCCGTCACCTGCCTCGACAACCTCCTCACGGGCTCGCTTGAGAACATCGAACCCCTCCTTGGGCGCGACGGGTTCCGGTTCGTCAAGCACGACGTCACCGACTACATCCACATCCCCGGCGAGGTCGCCGCGGTGTTCCACTTCGCCTCGCCCGCCTCGCCGGTGGACTACCTGAACCTGCCCATCCAGACCCTCAAAGTTGGCGCCCTGGGGACCCACAAGGCCCTGGGGCTCGCCCTGGCCAAAAATGCGGTGTTCGTCCTCGCCTCCACCTCCGAGTGCTACGGCGACCCCCTGGTCAATCCCCAGACCGAGGACTACTGGGGCAACGTCAATCCCGTGGGGCCCCGGGGCGTCTACGACGAGGCCAAGCGCTTCGCCGAGGCGATGACCATGGCCTACCACCGCTGCCACGCCGTCCCCGTGCGGATCCTCCGGATCTTCAACACCTACGGGCCGCGGATGCGCATGAACGACGGCCGCGTCGTCCCCAACCTCATCGTCCAGGCCCTGCGGGGCGAGGCGCTGACGGTCTACGGCGACGGGAGCCAAACCCGGTCCTTCTGCTACGTGGACGACCTGGTCCGCGGCATCCTGCTGGCGGTGGAGCGGGGGATCGACGGCCCCATGAACCTGGGCAACCCCGCCGAGATGACGATCCTGCAGTTCGCCCACGCGGTCAAGAAACTCATCCCGGGCGAGACGCGCATCGACTTCCGCGACCTCCCCGTGGACGACCCGCGGGTGCGCCGCCCCGACATCGGCCTCGCCCGCCGGCTTCTGGGCTGGGAGCCCCGCGTGCCCCTAGACGAGGGGCTGGCCAAGACCATCCCGTACTTCCGCGCCCGGCTCGCCCAGGCGCCGTAGGAGGCAAGCCCATGGCGATCGTGCTCGACGGCAAGAAGGTGGCGGCCGACATCCAGGCCGGCGTCCAGGCCGCGGTGGAGGCCCTGAAGGCGCACGGCGTGACGCCCAAGCTGACGGTCCTCCTCGTCGGGGACAACCCGGCGAGCGCCATCTACGTGCGTAACAAGGCCCGGTCCTGCGCGCAGGTGGGGATGGCCTCCGAGGTGGTGCAGCTGCCGGCCTCGACCTCCCCGGCCGAGCTCGCCGCCCGCGTCGACGCCCTCAACGCCGACCCCGAGGTGGACGGCATCCTCATCCAGCTCCCGCTTCCGAAGGGGACCGACCCCTTCGATCTGCTCTGCCGCATCGACCCGGCTAAGGACGTAGACGGCTTCCACCCCCGCAACGTCGGTCTCCTCCAGATCGGGAGGGCCGTCCTTCAGCCCTGCACCCCCGCCGGGATCATGCGGATGCTCGACGCCTACGGGATCCCCCTCGAAGGGCGGCGGGCCGTCGTCGTGGGGCGCTCCGACATCGTCGGCAAGCCCATGGCCGCCCTGCTCCTCCACCGGCATTGCACCGTCACCCTCTGCCACTCCCGGACCCGGGACCTGGGGGCCGTCACCCGGGAGGCCGACATCCTCGTGGCCGCCATCGGCAAGGCCGGTCTCGTCACCGCGGACATGGTCAAGCCGGGGGCGGTGGTGGTGGACGTGGGGATGAACACGCTCACCGAGGCGGCCGAGGTGGAGCGCTTTTTCGCCCGGGACGAGGCGAAGCTCAAGACCTTCCGGGAGAAGGGCGCCGTCCTGATGGGCGACGTGGATTACCACGGCGTCTTCCCCGTGGCCGGGCACCTGACGCCCGTGCCGGGCGGGGTCGGCCCCTTGACCATCGCCATGCTGCTCCAAAACTGCGCCGCCGCGGCGCGCGCCCGCCGGGGCCTGGACTGAGGCGATGCTGGTCGGGTTGACGGGCGGCATCGGGAGCGGCAAGACCACCATCCTGGGGATCTTCGCCCGGCTGGGATGCCCGGTGTTCTCCGCCGACGACGAGGTCGCCGACCTCCTCTGGCAACCGGAGGTCCAGGCGGAAGTGCGGGAGGCCTTCGGCCTGACCGTTTTCAAGGACGGCGTCCTGGACAAGCGGGCGCTCGCCTCGCTCGTGTTCGGCGGACCCGGCCCGCTCAAGCGGCTGGAGGGGATCCTCCATCCCCGCGTGCTGGAGCGGCTCCGGGCGTTCGCGGACGCCCACGCGGGCGAGGTCGCGGTCGCCGAGATCCCCCTCCTTTTTGAAAAGAAGCTGGAGGGAATGTTCGACGCCACCGTGTGCGTCTACTGCTCCGAGGATCTGGCTTTCCGGCGCTACGCCCGGTCGCGGAGCGTGACCGAGGAGGAGGCCCGGCGCCGGGCCTCCTGGCAGCTCCCGCTGGAGAGCAAGAAGCACTGGGCGGAGTACACCCTCGACACCGGCGGCGACCCCGAATCGGTCGCCCCCCAGGTGGAGGCGCTGCTCGAGCAGCTCAAGGCAAAACTGAACGGATGACGGGCGCAGGACGGCGCCCCCGCCCCCCTCGTCCATGCGGTCCGTTGGACCCGTCCGGACGCCCCCTTGTCCCTCCTCCGTTGATCAATGCCCCCCGTGGCGGGCGATCGTCTCCGCCAGAACCGCCAGCGCGGTGCCCCCGAGGAATCCGAGGAAGCGGAGGCCGCGGCCGGGGCCGTGCCGATGGACCTGGGGCAACAGGTCGGCGGCCCCCACCTCCAGGAAGGTGCCGGCGGAGAAGCCGATGACGACGGCGATGAGGGTTTCCGGGCGTTCGGAGAGGAACAGGTAGGAGCCGATCGCCGCGGCCGGGACGATGCCGGCGTAGCCCGCCAGCATCGCCAGCGAGGTGGCGCGCGGGCGCCCGGAGTGATGGAGCAGGGCGGCCAAGGAGAAGGCCTCGGGCCCCTTGTGGAGGACCACGGCCAGGAAGGTCATCAACCCCAGGGCGGCGTCCTGGCGGACCGCGGCGCCGATCGAGAGGCCGGAGGCCAGGGTGTGGAGGGAGAGGCCGACATAGGCGGCCAGCCCCATCCGGTGGACTTCGCAATCCTCCCCCTGGCACCCGTGCATCATGACCCAATGCTCGCCCAAAAAGACAAACAGGAACCCCGCCAGGACCCATGCCGCCTTCCCCTTCTCCACGGCCTCGGGGACCAGAAAGAGAAGGGCCGTTGCAAGGATGAACCCCGCCGCGAAGGCGAGGAAGGGCCCCTGCCGGCCGCTTTCCCGGTCGTGAGAGAGCGCCGGGGCCCCGGCGGAAAGGGCGACGATGAAAACCAGGGCGGAATAGAGCAGGATGGCACTCATCGGGCCATTATAGCAGGCGGAGGGGAAGGGAGGAACAACACGCCCCCGGGGGGCCGGGGGCGCGGGGGGACGGGAGGGGCAGGGGCGTCAGTGCTTCTTCCGGAACTCCGCCATGAACTCGCACAGACGCTCGATGCCGTAGACCTCGAGGGCGTTGTACATGGAGACACGGATCCCGCCCACGGAGCGGTGGCCCTTGAGGCCGTGGAAATTGGAGGCCGCCGCCTCCTTGATGAACGCCGCCTCCAGCGCTTCGGTGGGCATGCGGAAGGTGACGTTCATATACGAGCGGGAACCCGAATCCACGACGGTGCCCTTGTAGTAGTCGGCGTTGGCGTCCATGATGCCGTAAAGGAGCTCCGCCTTCCGCTTGTTGTCCTTCTCGATCGCTTCGACGCCCCCCTTGTCCTTCACCCAGTCGAGCACCAGCTTCACCACGTAGATCGCGTAGACCGGCGGGGTGTTGTAGAGGGAGTTGTTCTCGGCGTGGGTCTTGTAGGCCATCATCGTCGGGATGTTCTCCGCGGCCTCGGCCAGCCAGTCCTTCTTGACGATGACCACGGTCACGCCGGCGGGCCCGAGGTTCTTTTGGGCGCCGGCGTAGATCAAGTCGAACCTGGAGACGTCCACCGCCCGGCTGAGGATGTCGGAGGACATGTCGGCCACCACGCGGACGCCGGCCGGGGTTGCGGGGAAGGCGTGCCACTGCGTGCCGTACACCGTGTTGTTGGAGGTGAGGTGGACATACTTCGCGGCGGGGTTGAATTTCATTTCCTCCGGCTTCGGAAGGCGGGTGAAGTTCTCGGACTCGGTGGAGGCGGCCACGGCGGGCTTGCCGCCCGAGAAGGCGGCCCAGATCTTGGCCTCCTTCAGCGCCTTCTTGGCCCAGGTTCCGGTGACCAGGTAGTCGGCCGCCCCGTCCTTCAAAAAATTCATGGCGACCATCGAGAACTGGAGCGAGGCGCCGCCGCCGAGGAACAGGATCTCGTAGCCCTCGGGGATGCTGAAGACCTCGCGGAAGCGGGCCTTGCAATCGTTCAGGATCGCTTCGAATTCCTTGGAGCGGTGGGACATCTCGAGCAGGGACATCCCCAAACTCCCGTACTCCACCGTGTTCTTCTGCAGGGTTTCCAGGACCGGCAGGGGCAGCACCGCCGGGCCGGGGTTGAAGTTCCACTTGCGCATGGTTCCCCTCCTGAATAGATGTGTTATCCGGTTTCGGCTAATGATAGCAAAGAACCGCCCCGACTTCAAGGAAGCGGGCTACTGGCGCGGGCGGAGGGGGCGGGTGAGGTCGAGATGGGTGACGAGGGGGCTGTCGTCGCTTCCGTTGAGGAGGAGGCGGACGCCCTGGAACTCGGGGACGTTGAGACAGATCGTGTTGGTGACCGCATAGGCCAGGTCGAGCTCGTCGCGCGTTCCTTCGAGCGGAGGGGTATCCGGTGGGAGGGCCAGGTCGGCCACCAGGACGCTCCCCATGGCGTAGAGCCCGCGGATCGACGTGCCGGGGGGGACGGGGGGGGCGAAGGCGGCGTCCTTCGGGCCGGCCAGGAGGAGGTCGAGGACCCTCCGCGCGGCCGCGGCCGGGTCGCCCCCCGCTTCGGTCTCGCCCAGCACCGGGGCCAGCTCGCCGGTGTCGGATTTCAGAAAAAACAGGGTCACCGTGCGCAGCGCGGGGGATGGCGCTTGGGTGGGGGCCGCCGCAGGTGGGACGCGCGCTTCGGCGGAAGCGGGGGGGCGGCGGCATGCGGCGGGGAGGAGGAGGGCCGCGGCGGCGAGGGTCAGTGCGAGGCGGTGCGCCATCGTTCGCCGATCTCCTCCTTGAACCGGAGGACGGCCTGGACAAGCCCCTGAGCGACCTGGTCCTGGAAGCTCTCGCTGACGAGCCGCCGCTCCTCCTCGGCGTTGGTCAGGAAGCCGATTTCCACCAGAGCGGCGGGCATGGTGACGCCGGCCAGCACGCGGAAGGGGGCCTGCTTGACCCCCCGCTTCTCCAGGCCATAGAGCCGGTCCATCTCCTCCTGCACCATCTCGGCGAACCGGGAGCTGTCCTTCAGGTATTCGGACTGGGCCAGCTCCCACAGGATGAACTCCAGGGGGGCGTCGTTGGGGGCCACGAGCCCTTCATCGGAGGGGGCGCCCGCGGCGTCGCCCGCCTCGGATCCCTCCAAACTCATAAAGAAGGTCTCGCTCCCCCGAGCGTGATTGACGCGGTGGGCGTTGAGGTGGAGGGAGAGGAAGAGATTCCCCTTCCGATTGTTGGCGAAGGCGGCGCGGTCTTCCAGCCCCACGGCGGTGTCCGAGGTCCGGGTCAAGAGCACTTCCAGCCCGGCCTTAACCAGGAACGACTGCATTTTGCGTGCGATGGCCAGGGTGATATCCTTCTCCAGAGCCCCGGTGGAGCCCCTGGCGCCGGCGTCCTCTCCCCCGTGGCCGGGATCGATCACCACCAGGAACCGGGGGGCGGGGGGGGGAGCCCCCGACGTGGTCGGCTTCACCCCCGACCGGGCGATGTCCAGGACGATGCGAAAGGGGTTGGAGAGCGAATAAGTGGAGAGGGTGGTGTTCTCCTGCTTGAGGGTGATCAGGACGCTCCGGTCCTTGACGAGGCACGATTCGACGAGGGGGTCGTTGAACTGAAGGGGACCGCCCGCGTATTGGATCGGCTTGGGGAATTGGATGAGCACCTGGCGCGCCCCTTCCTTGACCGAGAACGCCACATCCTGCTTGAAGACGAGAACGGCCTTGGTGAACCCCCCGAGGTAGTGGACCTCCACGGCGGTGAGGGCGGGGACCTCCTTCTTCCGCACATCGGAAAGGGAGAGGACGACGCCGGAGGCCCGGATCTGCCCGTTCAGAAGATCGGCCAGGGGGCCGGTGAAAAACCCGGCCGGCATGAACAGGTTACCCCCCTCGAGGATGGGGGGGGCCTCCATCTGTTGGATCTCCCCGTCCAGGACGACGAAGGCGGAGTCCTCCCCCAAGACCAGGAGGCGGTCCTGGTGGACCACCTGGAACCCCTTGCCGGCCCGGTAGGGCTCCCGGAGGAGGCCGCAGGCCTGGAGGACCGGGTCGAGCTGGAAAAAGACCGTCCCGGCCCGCTCCATCGTCGCCACCGTTACCTTCCGCCCCTCGACGGTAAAGGTCCCCGCGATGGCGCCGGAGGCGAAAATAAGGTAAACTAGACCTCTCAACATCAACTTGAATTGTATCACGACCCAGGAGGGAACCGATGCGTCAGTCCATGGTGTGTCTGATGGTCTTCGCCGTCCCCGCGCTCCTCGCCGCCGGGGGATGCCCCGGTTGCGGCGGCTACTCCGGTTCCGCCGCCGGCGGGCTGGGAATGCTCGGCCTCGTCGGCTCCAGCTTCGGGGAGACGGGCAACAACCTGATGCTCGGATACAGCGCCTCGACGTTTGAAATGCACGATTCCGGCGCCGCCTACGGCGCCCTGCAGGTGTCGCTCAACCACTGGATCCAGGTGGCCATCGCGGGGAGCTATTCCCACACCTACGGCGACAAGGTGATGTACTTGGACGAGATTTTCGACTACGACGTCAGCGGCAGTAATGATGTCGGGCTGATGGCCTGGTTCGACCTCCTGGGGATCCACAAAGTCACCCCGTGCCCGCTTGACGGCGACGTCTCCAAGGTCCCCGACTACTTCCACCTGATGGTCGGGGCCGGCGCCACCTTTCCGACGGGGAAATACACCTACGCCGACGAATGGGGCCCCTATCCGGCCGAATACCAACTCGGGACCGGGACCACGGACTTTGTCGCCTCCATCGCCGCTTTCGAGCGGTTTGGGAAGTGGCAGCCCCAGGCGGCCTTCCTCTACAAGTTCAGCGGGGGGGAGAATCCCGCCGGCTACTGGCGCTCCGACTCCTACGCGGCCAAAGCGGACCTGATCTATCTGTTCAACCCCGTCCGCAAGGGGGCGGTGATGGTGGGGGCCACCTGGAGCCACGTCCGGGAGAACGACCGCGACTACGCCTGGGGCCCTCCGGGGATGTACAAGGAGATCGGCGGCACGGCCGGGGACATCGTCAACGGCTACGTCGCCGGCGGCATCGAAGTGTGGAAGGGGTGGCGGCCGGGGCTGGCGGTGTCGTTCCCCATCTACCAGCAGGACGGGGACGACACTTTCTCCTGGTCGCTCTCGGCCTACGTGAATTATCACTTTTAGAAATAGGCAACAGGCGACAGACAACAGGCAACAGGCAACAGGCAACAGGCAACGGAATAGGGTTGAATTGTGTTAATTTTTCATGATAGCCTGAGTCAGGCCCGCCCATGCACGTCTACCTCCTCTTCGCCCACCCCAGCCGCCGCTCGTACACCTGGAGCGTCCTGCAGGCCTTCACCCGGGGGCTGGCCGAGGCCGGGCACACCCACGACCTGCACGACCTCTACGCCTCCGGGTTCGTCTCGGAGATGGACGAGGCGCAGTACCTGCGGGAGGTCTCCGGCGACCCCGCCCTTCCCGTCCCCCCGGACGTGGCCGCCGAACAGGCCCGCATCGGCCGGGCCGACGCCCTGGCCTTCCTCTTCCCCCTCTGGTGGAGCGACTGTCCCGCGAAGCTCAAGGGGTGGTTCGACCGGGTCCTCACCCACGGCTACGCCTATCTCTACGACGCGGCGGGGGAGCGGGGGACGCGGATGAGCGTCAAGAAGGCCCTTGTCCTTGTGTCGGCCGGCCACACGGCCCGGCACCTGGAGGAAACCGGCGTGGCGGAGGCCATGCGCCGCATTATGATCCAGGACCGTCTCCTCGGCATCGGGGTGAAGGAAGCCCGATTGGAGATCTTGGGGGGGATGATGCCGAACGATGATACCTGGAGGGAGCGGAACCTCGACAGGGCGTATGAACTGGGGAGAGGTTTCGGATCGGGGTCACGCCATCTCGGGGTCGCGGCGGCGCAACCCCTCGCTCCTGTATAGCGCATAAGCTGCTTCAAACCCCCCGGTACAACCTGATCTCCCTTGTCCCGCCTGAATCATCTACGGCGACCATGTCGATGCGCTGGGGTTGATCGGGGAGCCGGTGGGCCTTGCAGTAGGCGGCGGCCAAGGTCTCGATCTTGCGCCGCTTCTTATCTGTGAAGGCCTCCTCGGGGCGCCCGCGATCTGCTGTGAGGCGCCGCTTGACCTCGACGAAGCAGAGAATGCCGCCCTCACGGGCGACGATGTCGATCTCGCCCCGGGAACAGCGCCAGTTCATCTCGATGAGGGTGTAGCCCTCCTCGCGGAGGAGGGCGGCTGCGGCGCGCTCCCCGACGCGGCCCTTACTGAAGCGCCTTGTGAGCCAGCTCCAGAACGTCGTAAACCCGGAACCCTGCCTGGTCCTTTTCCTTGGCGGCATTGTCCAGCATGATGTAGCAGAAGGGGCAGGAGAGGGCCACGCCGGAAGCCCCGGTAGCGACGGCCTGGTCGAGGCGGAGGTGGTTGATGCGCGTGCCGAGCTTCTCCTCCAGCCACATCCTCCCGCCGCCGGCCCCGCAGCACATCCCTTTCTCCTTCGACAGCGGCATCTCCTTGACCTTCACCCCGGGGAGGTGCTCCAGGACGAACCGCGGGGCGTCCAGGACGCCGTTGTAGCGCCCCAGGTAGCAGGAGTCGTGGTAGGTGAGCTCCAGCGCCTGCGTCCGGGTGAAGGCCAGCTTCCCCTCGGCGACGGCTTTGGCCAGGACCTCGGTGACGTGGAAGACCTCGTAGTTGCCGCCGAACTGCGGATACTCGTGGGCGAGGGTGTTGAAGCAGTGGGGGCAGAAGGTGACGATCTTGGTGACGCCGTGGCCGTTGAGCACCTCCACGTTGGCCTGGGCCATCGTCTGGAACAGGTATTCGTTCCCCATCCGGCGCGCCGAGTCGCCGGTGCACGACTCCTCGGGGCCCAGGATGGCGAAGTCCAGTCCGGCCTTGCGGAGGAGGTCCACCGTCATGCGGGCCATTTTCCGGCCGTGGTCGTCGTAGGAGCCGGCGCACCCCACCCAGAAGAGCCATTCGGCCTTCTTCTCGGAGGCCAGAGGGACGCCCAGCCCCTCGCACCAGTCGGCCCGGGTGTCGCGGGGCATGTTCCACGGGTTGCCGTTGACCTCCATCCCCTTGAAGGCGAGGGTGGCTTCGGGGGGAAACTCCGACTTCTCCATCACCAGGTGCTGGCGCATCCCGACGATCTTGTCCACATAGGAGATGAAGAGGGGGCACGCCTGCTCGCAGTAGCGGCAGGTGGTGCAGGACCAGATGACATCCTCGGCCACCGTCGGGCCGATGAGGGCCGGGACCTCTCGCTGCGGCAGGTCCACCTCGGCGCGGGCGAGGTTGCCGTTGTCGGCATAGACCAGGTCGCGGCAGGCGAGGCCGAACTCCATGGGGGAGAGGGGCTTTTGGGTCAGCCGCGTGGGGCAGAACTCGCGGCAGCGGCCGCACTCGGTGCAGGTGTAGAAGTCCAGCGTCTGTTTCCAGGTGAAGTCCCTCGGGGCGGAGATCCCCAGGCGGCTGTTCTCGTCCAACTTCTCCAGGTCCATGCCGGGAAGCTTGCCGACAGGGCCCAGGGGACGGAACCAGACGTTGAAGGCCGAGGTGTAGACGTGGAAGTGCTTGCTGTAGGGGAGCTCGTTCATGAACCCGAGCAGGAGGACGAGGTGGAGCCACCAGGACTTGATGTAGACGGCGCCCGCGGCGTCGGGGGAGATGAAGGAGGCGAATGCCGAAGAGACCGGCGCCCAGCCCTTCCAGGCGGGGTCCCCGAGGAGGATCACGGCGCCGTCGCTCAGGCCGTCGGTGACCATCAGGCCGGCGATGAAGAAGAGGGTGGCGAAGGCGTCGAAGGAGTTCTTCAGCCGTTCCGGCTTGAAGAGGAGGCGGCGGGCCAGGGCCAGGGCGATGCCGGCGAGGACGAGGACGATGAAGAGGTCCTTGCTGAGCTGGTAGGGGCCGAAGTGCTGGATCCCCAGGTCGAGGCCGTACCCTTCCAGGAGGAGGGAGAGGGACTTGAGGCCGAAGACGACGAACCCGTAGAAGATGAGGGCGTGGTACAGCCCCGCGTACTTGTCGCGGAACATGCGCCGTTGGAGGACCACGTACTGGAGCAGCGACTTGAACCGGTCCCAGGGCGTCCCGGGAAGCTCCGCGGGGCGGGCCGCCTTCAGGGGGAGGTAGCGGCGGTAGAGCGACCACGCCAGGAGGAGCAGGCCGAGGGTGATGACGGCGGCCGAGAGGAACGGGTTCACCGTGGGCATGGGGCCCTATCCCTCCTTCTTCAGGTCACGAACGGCCTGGGTGACCTGGGGGACGATCTGGAACAGGTCGCCGAGGACGCCGTAATCGGCGGCCTGGAAGATGGGGGCGTCCTTGTCCTTGTTGATGGCGACGATGCACTTGGAGGAGGACATCCCGGCCAGGTGCTGGATGGCGCCGGAGATGCCGCAGGCGACGTAGAGGTTGGGGGAGACGGTCTTGCCCGTCTGCCCCACCTGGTGGGGGTGGCCGATCCAGCCGGAGTCCACAGCGGCGCGGGAGGCGCCCACGGCGGCCCCCAGCTCGGCCGCCAGTGCCTTGAGGAGGGCGAAGTTCTCGGGGCCCTTCATGGCGCGGCCGCCGCTGACGATGATATCGGCCTCGGCCACGTCCAGCTCGGCCGACTCGGGCTTCTCCAGCCCGGCGCAGACGGTCTTCGCCGGCCCGGCGGGGGCGGCCAGGGGCCTCACCTCTCCCTTGCCGGCCGTGGAGCCGACGGGGAAGATGTTGGGCCGGAGACTGATGACGGGGAGGAACCCGGCGTTGTAGGAGACGGTCGCCAGGGCCTTCCCGGCGTACATCGGCCGCACGACCTTGAACCCGCCGGCGAACTCCACCTTGACGCAGTCGCCCGCCACGGCGGTCTTGAGCTTGCCCGCCAGCCAGGCGGAGAGGTCGCGACCCATGGCGGTGTGGCCCATCAGGAGGGCCTCCGGCCTGGAAGCCCCGATCAGGCCGAGGAGGGCCGCGGCATAGAGGTCGGGGGAGTAGAGGGCCAGGGAGGGGTCGGCGGCGTGGTGGACGACATCGGCGCCGGCGGCCTTGACCTTGTCGAGCTGGGCGGCGTCGGCGGGGCCGAGGACGGCGGCCTCGACCGACCAGCCGTTGGCCGCGGCCAGGTCGCGGGCCACGGAGACGGCCTCCAGGGAGGCCTTGCGGACCAGAGATTCGCGCACTTCCATGAAACACAGGATGTGGGCCATGGCGTCCTCCTCAGATGACCTTGGCTTCTTCGCGGAGAAGCCGGACCAGCTCACGGGCCGCCTTGGCGGGGTCCTCCTCGGTGATCAGCTTGCCGGCGGCCTTCTTGGGCGGGGGTTGGAGGCCGTCCAGCTTCAGGGCCGGGGCGGCGGGGGCCAGGTCGGCGGCGGCGAGCGTCTCGATGGGTTTCTTCTTGGCCGCCATGATCCCCTTGAGATTGGCGATGCGGGGGGTGTTGAGCCCCTTCTCGGCGGTAATGACGGCGGGGAGGGGGATGGAATAGGTCTCCCCGGCCCCTTCGATCTCGCGGCGGGCCTTCAGCGTGGTCCCGTCCAGTTCCAGCTTGGCGGCCATGGAGACATGGGGCCGGTCGAGCATGGCGGCCACCATCACGCCGGTGGCGCCGTGGTCGAACCCCACCCCCAACTTGCCGAACAGCGCCAGCTCGGGGTTCTCCTTCGCCACGGCCGCGGCCAGGAGGGCGGCGACCTCGAGGGCGTCGTGGTACTCGTCGGAGTGGGTGATGTGGACCGCACGGTCGGCCCCCAGGGCCAGCCCCTCGCGCAGGGCCTGCTGTGCCCGGTCGGGGCCGGCGGTGATGAGCACCACCTCGCCCCCGGCCTTCTCCTTCAACTGCAGGGCCGCCTCGATGGCGAACTCGTCGTAGGGACTGATGACGAACTTGATGTCCTTGGCGTCAATGCCCATCCCGTCGGACCGGATCACGATCCGGGCGTCCGTGGCCGGCACTTGGACGATGCAAACGGCGATCTTCATATGCACCTCCTTGGAAAAATACGGCTTATTTTGCCCTGAAACGGCGAAAAAATCAAGGTGGAACAGGGGTTGAACCGCTACTCCGGACGCGGCTTACTCAGCTCCGCTCCGTCGGCGGCAGACGCCATGGTCAGTTGTCCCTCTTTTCGTTCCGCCCGCTCCCGCGCTTCTCGGATCAGGCGGCGGATCTCCTCCTTATGGGGACCGTCCGCCTTCGCGGCCGCGTCATTGAGGAAGCCCGGCCGCTTCTGGTCCGGGTCCGCCCCGGCTTCCAGAAGAACCCGAACACTCTCGATGTCGCCTTTCGAAGCGGCGAATGGGAGGGGGTAATCGTCCACGAACGGCAATTCCCCGGACGGCAGTGGCATGCCTCCCGCGAAGAGGGAGCGGAGGGCGGCGTAACGGCGGTTCTCCAGCGCCACCCATGCAATGAAGGACAGATTCGATAGGACATCCGCGCCGCGGGACAGCAACAGGGCCACCATCGCCGGGTCGTCGTTCATGACCGCCGCGAGGAGGGGAGTGTCCCGGTATTCATACCGTCCTGCGGGCTCGCCGGGTGAGTAGCAGCGGAGGCGGGGCCCATATTCGTCCGGGTCGGCCCCATTATCGAGGAGGGCGGCCGCTCCGGGCGCGTCTTCCGCCTTGGCTGCCAGCAACAGGGGCGGGTCGAACCGGGCCAGCAATCGGGGCACGGTCTCGGCGGCCAGATCGAGGACGCGGGCCATTAGGTCGGCCGGGGCGTTCTTGAACTGGAGGCTCAGGCCGCTGAACGAGATGCCGATGCGCTCGAAAGCCGGGTCCGTCTCGAGGAGGGCGGCCAGCTCGCGGACCGGCTCCAGGCGGCCCTCCCAACTCCCTTTTGCGACGATTCGATGCACTGTCCCGCCTTGCCAGCCGAGGGTCCAATTCCACCAGGCGTCGAAGGCCCCCACCAGCACTTCGCCCGTGAACCTATCGTCGAATTTGCCCCGAAAGGTGACCACATGCCCCCCCACTTCCCCTTCCAGGCAATCCTGGGGGATGTGGTAGCAGCCGGCGTAGGGGGGGGTGCGGTCGGTGCGGCTTTCCCAGGTCCGCCGCTGCAAGCGGTACCTTCGCACGCTCCAGTTCCGCAGGGCGCGCGACGTCCTGGCTCGATGAAACCAACCGAACGGGTTCACGGGAGGGGCATGCCCGCCTGGGCCAGCTCGTAGGCCAGGGCCGCCAAGGCCGCGGCCCCCAGTTCCAGCTCCCGCTCGTCCACCGTCTCCAGGGTGTCGAGGGCGCCGTGCTGATAGGCGAAGTAGCGCTGGGCGTTGGTGGAGAGGCCGATGGTGACGGTTCCCCCCCCGCGCAGGGGGTCGATGTCCACCCCCCCGTACCCCTGACGGATCTCGAACATCCCGAAGGTCCGGGCCAAGGGGAGGTGCTTCTGGAAGGCGGCCACGACGGCCTCCTCGCTCCGGAGGGTGAACCCCAGCGGCAACCCGACGCCGGCGTCCGACTCGATGGCGGCCAGGTGCTTCTCCGCTCTGCGCGCTTCCGATGCGGCGTATTGCCGCCCCCCCTGTCCGCCGAACTCCTCCCCCATGAACAAGACCCCGCGGACGGTCCGCCGGGGCGCCAGCCCCTCCGCCTTCAGCAGGCGCAGGGCCTCGATGACCTGCGCACAGCCCCCGCCGTCGTCCTGCGCCCCGGGGCCGAGGTCCCAGGCATCCAGGTGGCATCCCAGGAGGACGACCTCCTCCGGCTTCTCCGTCCCCGTGATCTGGCCGATCACATTGTGGGAGGAGGCGTCCGGGAGGGGGGCGCAGTCGGCGCGCAAGAAGAGCTTCAGGGCGGGATCTTCCTTCAGGCGGGCGCTCAGGCGGTCGGCGTCCCGCGTGCTCACGGCCAGGGCGGGGATCTTGTCGCCCGTCTCCGGATAGGCCATCATCCCGGTCCGGGGATGATCATCGATGCGGTCGGTCAGCGAGCGCACCAGGACGGCCGCCGCCCCCCACTTGGCGGCCCGGCCGGCCCCCGCGTACCGCTGGTCGGCCGCCCGGCCGTAGGCCTCGAAAGGGTTCAGGAAGGCCCGGTCCATGGGGCGATTGAAGAAGACGATCTTTCCGCGAACCTTCTCCCCGAGGGCGTCCAGCTCGTCGAACGATCGGACCTCCGCCACCTCCGCCGTGATCCCCTCCGGCCGCGTCCCCACGCTGTTGCCCAGGGCGGCCACGGCCAGGGGGATGGAGGCGCCCTTGGAACTCTTCAAGATGCGGGCTTCGGCCGTTCCGCGGCGCCACGCCTTCACCATCACGGGCTCCAGGCGGGTCTCCAGCCCCAGCGCCTCCATCGTCCGCTTCCCCCACCGGACGGCGGCCTCGGCGCCCGGAGAGCCGGACATCCGGCTGGGGGCGGCTTGGAGGAGGGACGCCAGAAACTCGTAGGCCTTCCGCTCCTCCAGGCCCCGGGCCAGGAGGCGCTCGGCGACGCCGGGGGGCGGCGCTGCTTCTGCGGCCCGAACGGGGCCGGCGCAAAGGAATCCAAGGACGGGCAGGGCGACGGAAAGACAGCGGCGCATGGGTCCTCCTCGGGCCATTATACGGCACCCGGCGGGACGGTTCCACGGCAACTCTCCGGTCGCAATCCCGTATAATGAAGATCCAATCAATCCAGCAGAAGGAGCCGAAATGCGTAAACTGCTCATCCTCACCCTCCTGGCCTTCGCAGCCGCCGCATTCGGGGCCGAGAAGCGCGCCCTCGTCCTGGACGACCTCTACCGCCTCAAGGGTCTGGGGGACCTCGCGCTGTCCCCGGACGGCCGGTCCGCCGCCTTCACCGTCACCTCCTACGATTTCAAGAAGGCCAAGAAGACGCAGGCCATTTGGATGGTTGGAGCGGACGGCTCCGGCCTCCGCCAGGTCACCGGCGGGGAGGCGATCGATTCCTCCCCCTTCTTTTCCCCCGACGGCAAGACTCTGGGGTTCGTCTCCGACCGTTCGGGGAGCGACCAGCTTTACCTCCTTCCCCTGGCCGGGGGAGAGGCGAGAAAGTTGACCGACGTCAGCACCGGTGTCTCCGGCCCCCTGTGGTCGCCTGACGGGAAATCCATCGTGTTCGCCTCCACGGTCTATCCCGAGTGTGGCGCCGACGAGGCCTGCAACAAGGAGATCGCCGACACCTGGAGCGAGGGGCCGCTCAAGGCCCACATGGCCGACGAGCTGCTCTACCGCCACTGGAACGCCTGGAAGGACGGGAAGACCGACCATCTCCTGGCCGTGGACCTCGACGGCAAGGTGCGCGACCTCACCCCCGGGCCCCACGAATCGCCCGTCTTCTCCCTCGGCGGGGACCGCAATTACGATGTCTCCCCCGACGGGAAGTGGCTCGTCTTCGCTTCCAAGCGGGTGCCCGACCCGGCCGAGTCCACCAACGCCGACCTCTTCCTCCAGAAACTCGACGGGGAGATCACCCCCGAGAGCGCCCGCAACCTTACCGCCGCCAACGAGGCGTGGGACGGAGCGCCGCGCTTCTCGCCGGACGGGAAAAAGATCGCCTATTTGACCCAGCGGGTGCCCCGGTTCGAGGCCGATCTCTTCCGCATCGGCATGGTTGATCCCGCCACCGGCACGGCCACCCTCTTGACCGACCGCGGCACCTTCGATAATTGGGCCAACGAAGTGCGCTGGGCCGGCGACGGCACGGCGGTCTATTTCACCGCCCAGGAGCGGGGCGAAACGCCGCTGTACCGTTACCACCGGGCCTCGCGCCGGTTCGATCGCCTCGCCGCCCACGCCACCTTCGACGGCCTGGCCGTGGAGCCGGGCGGGAAATACGCCATCGGCGTCCGACGCTCCGTCGGGGAGCCCGCCGAGGTGTGGCGCTACGACCTGGCCGGCAAGGCGGCTCCGAAGCGCCTCACCTTCTTCAACAAGGCGGTGGCGGACGAAGTGGACCTCCGCCCGGCCGAGCGTCTCAGCGTCATTGGCGCCGAGGGCAAGCCGGTGGAGGTGTTCCTCGTCAAGCCCCACGGTTTCGATCCGTCGAAGAAATACCCCCTCATCCTCAACGTCCACGGCGGCCCGCAGCAGCAGTGGATGGATTCCTTCCGAGGCGACTGGCAGGTCTATCCGGGCGCCGGTTACATCGTTGCCTTCCCCAACCCCCACGGCTCCAACGGCTACGGACAGGACTACTGCGACGCCATCTCCGGTGACTGGGGCGGCAAGGTCTACGAGGATGTCATGAAGGTGGCCGACCACCTTGCCAAGCTCCCCTATGTCGACAAGGACCGCATGGGCGCCATGGGCTGGTCCTACGGCGGCTACATGATGAACTGGATCGAGGGGCACCCCAACCCCTTCAAATGCCTCGCCTCCATGATGGGGGCCTTTAACCTCACCTCGAAATACGGCGCCACCGAGGAGCTGTGGTTCCCCGAGTGGGACCTGAAGGGGACGCCGTGGGACAGTGAGGACTATGTCAAGTGGAACCCCGCCAATTTCGTCAAGCACTTCAAGACCCCCATGTTGGTCATCTCCGGCGAGAAGGACTACCGCATCGCCTACACGGAGTCGCTCCAGATGTTCACCGCCCTCCAAAAGATGAAGGTCCCCAGCCGGCTCGTCATCTTCCCCAAGGCGGGGCATTGGCCCTCCTGGTACGAGATGTCGTTCTACTATCTCGTGCACCTCGACTGGTTCCACAAATACCTGGGCGGCGACCCGGCCCCCTACGATGTGCAGGAGTTCCTGAGGAACCGGGTGTTCAAAGAGAAGGAGAAATAAGCGTAGCCGCAGTTTCCGATCCGCAACGGGATGATGACAGGGGCGGCCTGAAGGGGCCGCCCCTTATTATTCCGTGATCTTCACAGGAGGGAATCGGATAAAATGTCCCCATGACCACAATGCGGGTTGTTCTGGGCCTTTCAATGCTTCTTGTCCTCATGGCCGCCTGCGGAAGTCCCGAGCCGGCTCCCAGCCCCATCCCCGGCGGGCAGAAAGTCGCCGATCTCCTCGCCGCCGGGGCGTGCCCGCTCCAGGTGGC
Source organism: uncultured Holophagales bacterium (assembly GCA_964603505.1). Classification (GTDB taxonomy): domain Bacteria; phylum Acidobacteriota; class Thermoanaerobaculia; order UBA2201; family UBA2201; genus UBA2201. Next base: position 23,785 of record CAZRVT010000024.1, read on the forward strand.
CGCGGTGCTGAAGGGCGCTAACCCCGTGGGCGGTTCGTTCGTTGTCAAGCTCAGGAACCGCTCCGACAGCCCCGTCGGGGCGATCAAGTGGGGCGCCGTTGCCCTCGACGCCTCGGGCAATGCACTCCTGGACGGCATCAGCGAGGGGGCGTACGACGAGGATCCCATCCCCCCGGGGGAGACCATCGAGGGCATGCTCACCATTACCCAGGAGGATGCCGCCTCGGTCCGGGTAGTGGTCAAGTCACTCCTCTGGTACACCCCCAATCCCCTGGGCGGCGACGAACCGCCCCTGCCCCATGTCTGGAGGAATCCCATGTACGACATCCAATTGCACAGCGCACAGGGAGTGCCGGTGGAAGATTAGCGCCCGACGCTATGCATCCGGGAATCGTAGAAAGATGATGGTGTTGATCAGGAGATATGGGGTGGGCTTATTAACCATGCTGGCTCTGGCCGGTACCCTGTTCGGCCAGGGGTGTTTTGATCTCCAGTTCCATTGGGGATACGGTCCCTGTGAACATGTCGTAGTCGAGAATGACAGAACATATTCCGCATTCGGTGCCGTACTGCTTATCCACGACTGGACGGATCCCATCAATCCCTCCTTCATAGGATCCTTCACCCTCCCCAGCGCCGCGCGCGGGTTGGCCGTAAGCGGAGGAATCGCGTATGTGGCGCTATATCCGGAGGGGGTGTGGGTCATCGATGCCTCCGATCCGGCAGAGATAAAGCGCCTGGCGATCATTCCCGTCCAAGAATGCGCCTGGGCTGTGGCGGTCAAGGACGATTACCTCTATGTCGCGGATGCCCGGCATGGAACGAAGGTGCTGGACATCCGGAATCCCGCCGCCGCCAAGCAAGTGGCAAAGATCTCCACAAGAAGCATGGCGATGGGGCTTGCCATTTCCGGTTCGACCTTATGCGTCCTTAATACCAGCTTTTTCCAATTGGTGAATATCCATGACCCGCCTCATCCAAAGGCCTACGAATATTTTCCCATGGATGGCGACCCTGAAGTGGCCGCGATCCAGGGGAATAGATTGGTCTGGATCGATTATTGGGGGAATGCGCACGAGACAGACATAACTTCGTTGGCCAAGCCGGTGGAGGTCCGCTCCTGGTGGGTGGGTGATCCTCGAGCGGTCCTGCTCCAAGGTTCCACGGCCTATGTCGCCACAACAGCCAGCGGGCCCCAATACATTGGAGCGTTCTCCCTGAACATCTATGACATGAGCGCGGAGGGCGAGCCGGCGCGGACCGGTTCGCTCGATCTTCCGGGCTATTGCTATGAGTTAGCGCAAGAGGATAATGCAGTGTATGCGGCGGGCTGGCAGAAGGGATTAATGAATATCGATGTCTCGATACCGGCCTCGCCGATGTTATCGGGGACGATCGAAGGCTATGGGCGGATGGACGAGCTGGCTTCGGTCGGACAATACCTGCTGGCGCTGGACTCTAGGAACGGGTTGCTCGTCCTGGAGGAACAGGGGGTGGGAATATGGAGGGAAGCGGGCCGTTGGGAGGCGTCCTCGTATTGCAGCGACATGGTTGTGGCGGGAACTACCGCCTATGTCGCCACCCAACTCGGGATATCCGTTCTGGACATTGGCGTCCTACCAATAGTCAGTGAGGCCGCCTTCATGAGCACGGACCATCCAGTCTGGGCACTGGACGTCGGGAATGGCCGGCTTTTCACCGCCGAGGAGGCCGGGGGGGTGAGAGCCATCGATGTTACGGACCCGGGGAAACCGTTGGAGATTGTCCGATGGTCGGTGACCGGGCGGGCCGAATGGGTGCGGGTATACGGCGCATACCTGATGGTAGAGGCCTGGTCTGAGGGCTACTACCATCACATCCAATTCTGGAATATCGCCGATCTTCCCCTGGCCGAACCCCTTGGGCGTATGAAAATAATAGATCGATGGCAGGGAGGCATCATTTCAGGCCGATATCTCTTGATGCCCGAGGCCTACACGACTTCGGAGCTCTACTACTACGATGGGGGCTTCCGGATCTATGATCTGTCCACTCCAGGACTGCTAACAGAAGTTTCCAACTACCAATTGGATTGGGACTATACGTTGGGTCTGGATTTGGATAAAGGCCTCGTCCTGCTGGCCAATCGCTGCAATGCCCAGCTCGTCGATGTATCCGATCCCGCCGCCCCGGCTCTGCTTAGGCAGATCGAGACCGCCGATTTCGGATACGCGGCGATGTTGGAGGCCGGGACCGCATATGTATCCGTAGCCGATAACGGGATCTTGGGATTTGATACCTGGGAGTGCCCGCCCATCCGGACGACGATCCAGTCGGAGTTCGATTGGTATCCCCCCATCCCCGCAGGCGGCCTAGGCGTTCACTTCCGCGATCTGTCCGATGGCTACCCCTCGAGCCGCCATTGGGATTTCGGGGACGGCTCCGGTTCCGATGAGGCCGATCCCAGGAAGATCTATGCGCTTCCGGGCGATTATACAGTGACCCTGACGGTCGCGAATTCCTGGGGGACCGACCAGATCACCAAAACCATCAGGGTTGTGGAACCTTCCCACGACCGGCCCGTTGGCCGGCCTGAGTAATCTAATCCGTCCAAACGATTCTCTTTAAGCCCCGCCCTTGACTATGGGCCAAGTTTTCTATACGCTCAAACCATGTCGATTTAAGGGGGAAGCCGATGAAACGAGCCGCGTGGGTCCTGGTGTCCCTGGTGCTGGTCCTATCGGGGGTTGCCTGCAACAAGGTGATGCGGGTGGAGCGGGGGCCCTCCATGCTGGGCCTCTCCGGCCGCGACATCCCGGGGGAGCTGCAGGGGGTGATCTCGGAGGTGTCCAGCGGGCGCCTCTCGGTCAACGGCAAGGTGGCGGTGCGGTTCGTCCACGCCGTCCCCGGGGCCAGCCCGGGGCGGATGGCGGACCCGAAGTCCCTCTCCATCGATCCCGCCGTGGGGGGCGTGCTGAACTGGTCCGACGACCGGACGCTGGTCTTCGAGCCCTTCAAGCCCCTCCCCACCGGGACCACCTTCCACGCGGTCCTGCGCCTGGACGGGTTCGCCCCCGAAGGCAAGGTCCTCCCCCCGCTGGGCTTCACCTTCTCGACCGGCGGGAACGAGCTGGCCGACTTCGGGAGCGCCTTCCAGCCCGCCGCCCCGGGCGACCCGAAGGCGGTCCTGCTGAACCTCAAGGTCACCCTGGCCAAGGCCGTGCCGCCCTCGGTCCTGGATGAAAACGCGCGCCTCTTCGCCCCCGGCGGAGAGCGGATCCCCCTCGTTTGGAAGCAGGAGAAGAACGACCCCGTCTACACGGCACAGTCGCCGTCCCTGCCGCGGGTCAAGGACGCGGCCAAGTACCTCTTCACGCTGGACCGCACGCTGATCGATGCGGAGCGCGACTTCACCCGGGACATCCTCCTGGAGCCCGTCCAGCGCATGGCGGTGACCGACTGGCAGGTGCGGGAGGAGGGGCAGGCCCTGGGGCTGGCGGTGGTGTTCAACGAACCCCTGCGGGAGGACGCCGACTACGCCGCCTACCTGGGCATCGACCCTCCTCTGGCCGTGGCGGTGACGCCGAGGGGCAACACCCTCCTGGTGGCGGGGGACTTCCAGCGCAATCGGCAGTACACCCTCACCCTGCGGCAGGGGGCGGCGAACATCTGGGGCGGGCGCACCGAGTCCGATTATGTCAAGCAGATGACCTTCGCCGACCTCAAGCCGGCCGTGGAGTTCAGCGAGCCCGGCGCCTTCCTCCCCACCTCGCTGGGCCACCGCCTCGCCTTCCGGGCCGTCAACCTCAAGCGGGTGCACCTCCAGGTCTACAAGGTGCACGCCTCCAACCTGGGGCAGTTCCTCCAGGTCAACGACCTTAAGGACAAGAGCGACTGGGAGTTCTCCGAGATGAACCGCGTGGGGGAGGAGGTGGTCTCGAAGGAACTGCCGCTGGCCGCGCCGCGGAACGAGTGGCGGCGCTACGACATCGACCTGCAGGACCTGTTCAAGGGCAATCCCAAGGGGCTGTTCGTGGCCGGCCTGGTCTTCTCCAAGAAGGACATTGACTACGACTGCCCGACGCGCAAGCGGGGCGGCGACGAAGATGGGGAGGGCGAGGGGAACGACGACGGGGAGCCCTATTATTACTACGGGCGGGACTATTACGAGCACCCCTGCTCGGACGGCTATTACTGGCGCCATAACCGCGTCTGGAAGCCGGTGATCGTCAGTGACATCGGCCTCCTCGCCATCACCGAGACCGGGACCACCACCGCCTACGCCACCCACCTCCAGACGGCCCGGCCCATGGCGGGGGTCAAGGTCACTCTCTTCTCCTTCCAGAACCAGCCGCTGGCCTCGGCGACCACCGACGGCGAGGGGAAGTGCTCGTTCGACGGCAAGGGCGGGTCCCACCTGGTCGCCGAGAGGGACGACCAGCGGAGCATCCTCAAGTTCTCTTCCGACCGGCTCTCCATGGATCTCTTCCCGGTGGAGGGGGTGGTCCTTTCCGAATCGTCCAAGGGGGTCCAGGGATTCTGCTACGCCGAGCGCGGCATCCACCGCCCGGGAGACGCGGTGTACCTGTCGGCCATCCTGCGCGAGGGGGTGGACCAGAAGAGCGTGGCCGTCCCGGTGCGCTGCCGCGTCTTCAACGCACTGCGGCAGGAGGCGGCCGACCTGTTGAACAAGGAGGGAAAGGATGGCCTGTACTCGTTCTCCATCCCCACCCGGCCCCAGGACCCCACGGGGCTGTGGGAGGCGCGCCTCTTCATCGGCGAGGACCAGGTGGCCGCCTATCCGTTCCGGGTCGAGACCATCGCCCCGCCGCGCATCAAGGCCGCAGTGAAGGCCTCCCGGGCGTCGTTCGGGGCGCAGGACAAGACCGTCCCCCTGACCATCGACGCCCAGTACCTCTTCGGCGCGCCCGCCAGCGGCCTGGGATACGCGCTTACCGCGGAATTGACCCGTCGAGAACCGGAGTTCGACCGGTTCCGGGCCTTCACCTTCGCCCACCCCGGCCGCAAGTTCGCCCCGCAAAAGCAGCCGGTGGGAGAAGGGGCCCTCGACGCCGACGGGAAGGCCCGGGCAGAGTTCACCATGCCCGAGTTGGAGAACCTGCCGTTCGGCCTGACGATGGCCTTCCGGGCCGAGGTGACCGAGCGGGGCGGGCGCCCCGTCTCCACCACCCTGCGCGTCCCGTACGACCCCTGGCCCGCCTACGCCGGGGTCAACGGCTCCGACCTGAACTGGTGCAAGACCAATACGCCCTACAAGGTCCCCGTCGTGGCGGTGGATCCCGCCGGCAGGCCCTTGCCGGGACGAAAGCTGAAGGTGACCGTCTACTGGAACCGGCACGCCTGGTGGTGGGACTACGGCGACCGCAACGACTACCTCCTGCGCTACAAGGACGACTCCAGCACCAAGGTCCAGCGAAGCGCCGAGGTGGTGTCGGGGGAGGCCCCGGTGATGGTGGACTTCCAGCCGCTGGAGGAGGGGCAGTACCTGATCGAGGTGCGGGACGAGTCAGGGCACGAGACCGGGACCTTCACCTACGCCAGCCCCTGGGGCGGCGAGGCGGGGGTCCAGCGCGGCGGCGCCACCCTGGGGCTGCGATCCGATAAGGAGAAGTACCGCCCCGGCGAGACGGCGCGGCTGAGCTGCAAGACGCCGCCGGAGGGCTCGATGCTGGTGACCGTGGTGAAGGGGAACACCGTGCTGTCGAGCCAATGGATGACCCTTGCCTCCGCGGCGACCTCCTTCACCGTCCCCGTCACGGCCCAAATGGCGCCCAATGTCTATGTGTTCGCCGCGGCCGTGCAGCCCCACGCCCAGAAGGGCAACGACCGTCCCCTGCGCGCCTACGGCGTCCTCCCGCTTTCGGTGGAGGAGCCGGCCAGCCGGCTCGACCTGAAGATCACCGCGCCGGAGGAGATGAAACCCAACCGCGACCTTACGGTGAAGGTGAGCGCCGAGGGTGGGGCCGGGGCGGCGGTGACGGTGGCCGTGGTGGACGAGGGGCTCCTCTTCCTGACCGATTTCAAGACCCCCGAGCCGTGGTCCTTCTTCTACCGCAAGATCGGGCTCTCGGCGGGGTTCTTTGATATCTACGATTCCGTCATGGGGCTCACCCCCGGGCCGGCGGCGCAGGTGTTCCGCGTCGGCGGCGACGCCGCCGAGCGGCTCAAGAAGCTCGGGCCGGGGGAGATGAACCGGTTCCCGGCCGTGGCGCTGTTCCAGGGGCCGGTCATCCTCGACGGACGCGGGCAGGCGGAGTTGACCTTCGCCATCCCCAATTATATGGGGAAGGTGCGGGTGATGGCAGTGGCGTGCAAGGGGCGGGCCTACGGCTCGGCGGAGAAGTTCGTCACCGTCAAGGAGGATGTCGTCGTCCTCTCCACCCTGCCGCGCGTGGCGGCCCCGGGCGAGACCTTCGTCATGCCGGTCACCCTCTTCGCCACCAAGGACCGGCTCGGCAAGGTGAAGCTTGAAATCGAAACCAACGACCTCCTGGAGGTGGTCGGGAAGGATTCCGCCGCGATCCAATTCACCTCCAAAGGGGAACAAGAGACCGCGTTCACCCTCAAGGTCCGCGACAAGGTGGGGGAGGCGAGGGTGGTCTTGCGGGCCGGGTACGACGGCGGCGAGTTCGTGGAGACCACGCGCTTCATGGTGCGGCCGCCCAACCCCCATGTGACGCAATCGCTGGAGAAGGTGCTGGAGGGGGGCGGCGAGGCGGCGCTGGACCTCCCCGCGTTCGGGTACGAGGGGACCCGCCAGGTGACGCTCAACCTCTGGCGCACCAAGCCCGTCAGCATCGGCAAGCGGCTCCGGTGGCTGATGCACTACCCCTACGGCTGCATCGAGCAGACCGTCTCCAGCGTCTTCCCACAGCTCTACCTTAAGGAGATCATCGCGACCTCGCCATCCGTTAAAGATAAGGAATGGCGCACCGCGAAAGTGGACGACGCCGTCAACGCGGGGATCGGGCGGCTGGTCCTGTTCTCCCTGCCCGACGGCTCCTTCTCCTACTGGCCGGGCTCGAGAGACCACGCCGACGAGTGGTCCAACCTCTACGCCGGCCATTTCCTCATCGAAGCCAAGCGGCAGGGGTACTTCGTCCCTTCCATCCTGGAGAACTGGCTTGCCTACGAGCGGGGGCGCTCCACCCTGGCCGACACCGACTGGCGGACCCGGGCCTACCGCCTCTACCTTCTCGCCCTGGCGGGGACGCCCGACCTCTCCGCCCAGAACCTCTTGCGCGAGAACTACATGAGCCAGTTGGACACCATCGGGCGCTGGTACCTGGCGGGCGCCTTCAAACTGGCCGGGGCCGACGAGCAGGCCCGGAGCGTCCGGAGCGGGCTGAAGTACCAGGCATCGAAGAACTACGACCACTGGCACTACTGCTTCGGCTCCACCCTCGGCGACTGGGGCGTCCTCCTGAACATGGCGGTCCTCTTCGGCGACCTGGACGGCGCGGGGGAGATCGTCAACGAGGTCAACGCCGGCCTGCGGTCCGACTCTTGGTACTCCACTCATGCCCTTTCCTGGGCGCTGATGGGGGCCGGGAAGTTTATCCAGGCCACTTGGAGAGAGGGCGAGCCGGTGACGGGCGAGGTGCTTCTCCCAGGCGGTAGCCGGATACCATACACCGTGGAGGGGGTCAAGACCGCCCTCGACCTGACGGCCCACGCCGGAAAGCCGATTACCGTGAAATCCACGAGCGGCGGGACCACTTACCTGGAGCTGGTGTACGAGGGCATTCCGGCGAAGGGCCCCTTCGGCCGCGAGGCCAAGGGAATGGAGCTGGTAGAGGAGTTCTTAGACGAATCGGGCAACCCGGTGGACATCAAGTCTCTGCCCAAGGGGGCGCGGGTGTGGGTTCACCTGGCGTTGACTCCGGGCTCGGACCTGGACCATGTGGCCGTGGCCGAGCTCTTCCCCTCCGGGTGGGAGATCGAGAACCTCCGGGTGACCGGCGAGGGGCTCCCCGAGTGGACCTCCAAATATCCCGTGAACAACTGCATCTCGTTCGAGGACATCCGCGACGACCGCATCTTCTGGTTCATGGACAAGACCCGCGGGGCCACGCAGTACCACTTCTTCGCGAAAGTAGTGGCGGTGACGCGGGGCACCTTCGCCTTTCCCGCCTCCAGCGCCGAGGCGATGTATGATCACGATTTTCATGCTTTTCTGCCGCATGGGATGGTGGAGGTGAAGTGAAGAAAGTTCAGAGTTCAGAGTTGAGAGTTCGAAAAAATAGGGACAGTCCCTATTTTAGAGCGGTAAGCGGTAAGCGGTTTGCGGCAGGCGGCATGTTGCTGTTGCTCGCCACCTTCCTGGCCCTGCCGGTGCCCAAGGGCGAGGCGCCGCTTTCGACGGTGGTCCTGGATCGGAATGGGAAGGTGCTAAAGGCCTTCCTGGCCGAGGACCAGCGGTGGCGCATGGCGTTCGGAGAAGATCGCCCCATCCCGGTGAAGCTGGAAAAGGCCCTCCTGGCGGCCGAAGACCGGCGGTTCCGGTGGCACCCCGGGGTGGACCCGCTGGCCGTGATGCGGGCCCTGGCGCAAAACCTGAAGGCGGGGAAGCGGGTATCCGGGGCGAGCACGCTGACCATGCAAGCGGTGCGGCTGATGAATCCCCGGCCGCGCACCTGGGGCGCCAAAGCATGCGAGGCAATGCTGGCGTTGAGGTTGGATTTCTTCCGCTCCAAAGACGACATCCTGCGCCTGTACCTGACCCACGCCCCGTACGGCGGCAATGTGGTGGGCGTCCGGGCCGCGTCCTTGCGGTTCTTCGGTGTCGAGGCCGAGGACCTCACCTGGGCCCAGGCGTGCACCCTCGTCGTCTTGCCCCGAAGCCCGTCGTCGGTCAACCTGCAGAGCGGCCGGAGCGAACTCAAGCGACGCCGGGACCGTCTCCTCGATCGGCTGGAAAAAGAGGGCATCCTCGATGCCGCGACTCGCGATGCGGCGAGGCGGGAACCGCTGCCGGAACGGTCCTATCCCATGCCCGACCTGGCGCCGCACTTCGCTCGAGCGCTGGCACGGGAACATTCGGGGAACATCGTTCCCTCCACCCTCGATCCGGCCCTGGAGCGCACCGCGCAGGCGATGGCGCGGCAGTGGTCGGAGCATCTGGCCCTCTACGGGGTCCGAAATGTGGCCCTCATCGTGGCGGAAACCCCCACGGGGAAGGTGCGGGCCTATGTGGGGTCGCAGGATTTCGACGACAAGATTCACGGAGGGGAGGTGGACGGCGTCCGGGCCCCGCGCTCCTCTGGGAGCATCCTCAAGCCGTTTCTCTACGCTTTGATGGTCCAGGGGGGGCGGCTCCACCCGCGCACCCTCCTGCCGGACGTCCCGATGCGGTTCGGGAACTTCGAACCGGTGAACGCCGGGGAGACCTACGCGGGGGCCGCGACGGTGCAGGACGCCCTGACGCAGTCGCTCAACGTGCCGGCGGTCTACGCCCTGCGGGAATACGGCGTGGAGCCGTTCCAGACCTTTTTGCGCGAGGCGGGGGTTTCCTCCCTCTTCCGCGCTCCCGAGGGGTACGGTCTCTCCCTGGCCGTGGGGGGGGCCGAGGTGGACCTCTGGGACATGGCGGCCCTCTATCGCGGGCTGGGGCGAGGGGGGCTCTTCGCGCCGTTGACGGCCGTCGAGGCCCGAAACGCGCCGGCGGCGGAGCGGCGCCTTCTCTCCCCCGGAGCGGCATGGCTCACGCTCGAGATGCTGAAGGAGGTCCAGCGGCCGGGGATGGAATACTCCTCCGTCCTCATGCCCGACCGCCATCCCCTGGCGTGGAAGACGGGGACCTCGTTTCACCAGCGCGACGCCTGGGCGCTCGGCGTCTCGCCCGATTGGACCGTGGGGGTGTGGGCGGGCAATTTCAGCGGTGAGCCCAGCGCCAACCTGATGGGGTCGAGAATGGCGGGCCAGCTGCTGTTTCAGCTCTATCTTCAGCTGCCCAAGGCGAAGGGGTGGTTCGAGAAGCCCATGGCCGACCTCCGCGCCGTCCGCCTCTGCGCCGACACCGGCTACGCCCCATCGCCGGCCTGCCCGCGCGCGGTCATCGCGGAGGCCCCAGCCGCCGCGGCCCCCCTGCCGCCGTGTCCTTACCACACGACCGTTATCGTGGCCAACCAGAGCGGCCGGGAGGTATGCTCCCTCTGTTGGCCGCCCACGGGGCACCACGCCGAGTCGTTTCTCCTTTTCGGCCCCAAGGTGACGGCGTATCGGAGGGCCGCGGGGATCCCCGCTCAGGAACGGCCGCGGCATAACCCGAACTGTCCGGCCTACCAGGCCAGGACTGCCCTGCAGGTGCTCTATCCTCTGCCGGGCAGCCGCCTCTTCCTCCCCCGCGACTATGACGGCGCGGCGCAGGATCTCGTCCTGCGGGCGGCCGCTCCGTCAACGGAGGCCCTGCACTGGTATGTGGACCAGCGCTACATGGGCCGGACGACGGAGCGGCACCATCTCCCCGTCCGCCTGACTCCGGGGGAGCACCGGCTGATGGTCCTCGACGGAGAAGGGCACTCGGCCTCCGTCATGTTCGAGGTGGTGGGGCGGCCCGCGGCCTGACGCTGTGATAAGATAGGCGCCGATGAAACTCGCCTTGATCGGCCTGGCGAATGCCGGCAAGACCACCCTCTTCAACGCCCTCACCGGGCAGAAGATCGAGACCCCCCTTTATCCCACCACCGACGCCGAGCCGCACCTGGGGTCGGTGAAGGTTCCCGACCGCCGGCTCGACGCGCTGGCCAGGATCTTCAAACCCAAGAAGACCACCCACGCCACGGTGGAGTACATGGATTTCCTGGGGTTGACCCGGGGGGACATGGAGCAGAACCGGACGGTGTTCGAGCTGGCCAAGGGGGCCGACGCCCTGGTGCTCGTGCTCCGGGGGTTCGAAGACGAATCGGTGGTCCACCCCCTGGGGGGCACCGACCCCCTGCGGGACTACGACGCCGTCAACGCCGAGCAGGCGTTCTGGGATTTCGAACTGGTGGACAAACGCCTCGCCCGGATGGACGAGCAGGCCAGGAAGGGGACCAAGCCCGACGAGGCCGAGCGCAAGGTGCTCCTCAAGTGCAAGGAGATCCTGGAGGCGGAGCGCCCCCTCCGGTCGGTGAAGTTCGAGGCGGAGGAGGAGAGGGCGCTGTCCCACCTGCAGTTCGTCTCCATCCTGCCCCAGATCGTGGTGGTCAACGCCGGGGAAGGCGACCTCCAAGGCGCCAAGGCGGCCGCGTGGAGGGTGGGGTTGTCCGAGCGGCTGGCCGCGCACGGGGCCGCCGGCGCCGCCCCCATCCTCCTGTCGGCGAAGATCGAAAGCGAGCTGAACGACCTGGCCCCCGAGGAGATCGGCGAGTTCCTGCGCGATCTCGGCGTCGAGGAGCCCGCCAAGGACCGCCTTATCCACGACTCCTATCGTCTCCTCGGCTACATCTCGTTCCTCACCGCCGGCCCCGACGAGGTGCGCGCCTGGACCATCCGCGAGGGGACCGTCGCCCAGAAGGCCGCGGGAAAGATCCACTCGGACATCGAGCGGGGTTTCATCCGCGCGGAAGTGGTGCACTACGACGATTTCCTGAAGGCGGGGAGCCACGCCGCCGCCCGCTCCGCCGGGACCCTGCGGCTGGAGGGGAAGAACTACCTCGTCCGGGACGGCGATATCATCGAATTCCGATTCAACGTGTAGGCGCGGGGGGTGGGCCTATCCCGCGCTGCCCCACAGGCGTTTCATCATCATCTGTCCAGCGGCGTGTTATTTTACGAGCCGATCGGCGCATACTTTTACGAGGCC
>CAZRVT010000025.1:0-35416 GCA_964603505.1 uncultured Holophagales bacterium
AAACCCTCGCGTCTTTGTCTGGAGTGCTCCCGTCGAGCGCATTCTGGCCAAAATCGCTAAATGTAAAGAAGCGTGTGAGACACTACACTAGGTCTGGCGACATGAGGCGGTGCAGGGCCTTTTGACAGATCCATCGAAAATGGCCTACAATCATGCCGCGCCGATCAAGGGGATGGAGTCCCCCTCATAACCGCCGGAACGGCTGATGGCTCCTGCTCAAATCCCGTCTTGAGGAGGAGTCATGGAACACTTTTTCCTGATCGCTTCCCTTTGGCTCGGCATGGCGGTGCTCGCCGCCATCATCGCCCACCATCTGAAGATCTCCATCGCCCTGGTCGAGATCATGCTCGGCGTTCTGGCCGCGTGGCTGGTTGCCTCGCACGGCGTCCCTGACTTCCTGGGTCACGATGAGGCCTGGCTCCGGGCCCTCGCCGGGAGCGGCGCCGTCCTGCTCACCTTCCTGGCCGGGGCCGAGCTGGATCCGGAAACTCTGCGGACCCAGTGGAAAGAGGTTTCCGTCGTCGGGTGCGTGGGGTTCCTGGCCCCCTTCCTCGGATGCGCCGCCGTGGCGCATTATCTCGTCGGCTGGAGCGGCCGGGAGAGCTGGCTGGCCGGCGTGGCCCTCTCCACCACTTCCATGGCGGTGGTCTACGCCGTCATGCTGGAGACGGGGCTCAATCGCACGGCGTTCGGCAAGGGCATCCTGGGCGCGTGCTTCATCAACGACCTGGGAACGGTCATCGCCCTCGGGCTGATCTTCGCCCCCTTCACCCGCCGGACGGCGATCTTCATCGTCCTCTGCGCCGCAACCCTGGCCGTCCTCCCCTGGATCACCCGCCGCCTCACCCGCCGCTACGGGTTCAAGACGGCGGCCATCCGGACCAAGTGGGTCATTTTCGTCCTGTTCGGCCTCGGCGCCGCCGCGCTGTGGGCGGGGAGCGAGGCGGTCCTTCCCGCCTACCTGGCCGGCATGGCCCTGGCCGAATTTTCCACGCAGGACGTCCTCTGGATGAGGCGTCTCCGCACGCTCACCGTCGGATTTCTGACGCCCTTCTATTTTCTGCGGGCCGGGACGCTGGTTTCCGTCGCGGCGCTGGCGATGGCGTTTCCCGCGTTCATCCTTTTGTTCGGGGCCAAGGCGGCGTCCAAGATCTTCGGACTCTTCCCCTTCATCGGGGCCTTCCGGAGCGAGCGCAACGAACGCTGGTACTACACGCTCCTGATGTCCACGGGCCTCACCTTCGGCACCATCTCGGCCCTCTACGGCCTCAGCCACGGGATCATCACCCAGAGCCAGTATTCGATCCTGGTCGCCGCCGTCATTGCCAGCGCCGTCCTGCCCACCCTCGTCGCGGGGCTGTTCTTTCTGCCGAAGCACCTCCTGACCGGCGCACCCGCTCCGGCGAGCGAAATGGCCCTGGAAGAGGAAGAGGAGATCACCGATGAGGGATAGGACCGCGATCCGGCCCTATCCTCACGGCCGGTCCCTCCGCTGCGTGGCCGCCGACCGCGCTCCCGCCCGGCGATATCGATCAAGGGGCTCGGGCCGGCCCCCCGCGGGCGGACAATAGACGCCGCCCCAGTAGATGACCAGGAGGGATCCGCTCCATTCACGCCCGAGAAACTCTGGATTCCCGCGGCAACCCAACCGTAGAGGTCGAAGTCCAACCGGAAGGCGGGGACGGCGGCCGCGCCGCCGTCCCCTCGGGCGCCTCCATCGGCGCCCACGAGGCCCTGGAGCTCCGGGACGGCGAACGCGCCTCCAGCGCCTTCTTCATGGACGGCCACGAGTTCCATCGCACGCGATCGAGAAACGCCACCGCCGCGCGGATGGTCGGTCGGACCGGCCGGGCAAGCCAACTGTGTTCGGACGGCGCCGGAGGGGCCTCGAAGTTCCAGGCCTGCATCGGACCGCTTCGGGGAATGGACGGAGAGAACATTTGGATCAGATTGCCGTACAATTTGTTGAATTCCAAGGAGGTCTTATGAAGAAAGCGTTCGCCCCGCTCCTGCTGTTCGTTTCCCTACAGGCGCTGGCCGTCACCCTGCCCCCGCTGAAGATCGAGACCTACTCGCTCCCCAACGGGCTCATGGTCTGCCTGTACGAAGACCACTCCACCCCCATCGTCGGGGTCAACATCAACTACTTCGTCGGCTCCAAGAACGAGAAGCCCGGCCGCACCGGCTTCGCCCACCTCTTCGAACACATGATGTTCCAGGGCTCGAAGAACTTCAACGACGACTACTTCAAGGCCCTCGAGCCGGTGGGCGCCTTCGTCAACGGCGCCACCAGCCAGGACCGGACCCGCTACCTGGAGATCGTCCCCTCCAACTACCTGGAGCGGGCCCTCTGGCTCGAGTCCGACCGCATGGGCTTCCTCCTTGACGCCATGACCGAGGATCGGCTAAAGAACCAGATCTCGGTCGTCTCCAACGAGAAGCGACAGAACTATGACGACGCCCCCTACGGGAAGGCCTACGGGGAGGCCCTCAAGGTCCTCTATCCCCCCGAACACCCCTACTCCTGGACCACCATCGGGGCCATCCCCGATCTTGAGGCCGCATCTCTCGAGGACGTCAAGGACTTCTTCCGCACCTACTACACCCCCAACAACGCCGTCCTGACCATCGCCGGCGACTTCCAGCCCGCCGAGGCCAAGGCGCTGGTGGAGAAGTACTTCGGCTCCATCCCGCCGGGCCCCCCGGTGGCCCGCATCGATTCCTGGACGCCCCGCCTGGACGGCGTCAAGCGGATCATCATGCAGGACCGGGTCCAGCTGGCGCGCATGACCATGATGTGGCCCACCGTGCCCTACTTCTTCCCGGGCGACGCGGAGCTCGACCTGTTCGCCAAGGCGTTCGGCCAGGGCAAGTCCTCCCGCCTCTACCAGAAGCTCGTCAAGGGCGGCCTGGCCACCGACGTGGCCGCCTACCAGCACTCCGGCCAGATCGCCGGCTCGTTCCAGGTGGTGGTCACCGCCCTGCCGGGCAAGTCGCTGCGGGAGATCGAGGCCATCGTCAAGGGCGAGCTGGCCGCCGCCCTCAAGGAGGGCATCACCCCCGCCGAGCTGGAGCAGGGGCAGAACACCATCGCCGCCGGCTTCGTGCGCGGGCTGGAAAACATCGGCGGCTTCGGCGGCATCTCCGACCAGATCGGCTCCTATGTCCACCACTTGGGCAAGCCCGACATGTTCCAGTGGGACCTCGACCGCTACCAGAAGGCCACCCTCGACGGCGTCATGGCCGCGGCCCGCGAGCACCTTAACCCGGCCACCCACTACGGCGTCGTGGAAGTGCATCCCTTCGAGACCTTCCAGGCCGCCGACGAGACGGCCGACCGCTCCAAAATGCCCGGCCCCGGGGGCGCCCTGAAGCTGGAGATCCCCACACCCGCCGAGTTCCCCCTGGCCAACGGCCTGCGGATCATCACCCTCCCGTACAACGAGCTGCCGGTGACGGCCCTTCACCTCGTCCTCCCGGCCGGCGCCCGGAACGACCCGGCCGACCGGCCCGGCCTGGCCTCCCTGACCGGCTCCATGCTCATGGAGGGGACCGCCACCCGCTCGGCCGAGGCCATCGCCGACCGCCTCGACTTCCTCGGCTCCACCCTGAGCGTCCAGGTGGGCACCGACGGCGCTTTCGTCCGGGCCTCCTCGCTCACCGACAAGCTCCCCGAGACGCTGGAGCTGATGTTTGATATCGTGCTCCACCCCGCCTTCCCCGAAAAAGAGCTGAACATCCTGAAAAAGCGGCGCGCCTCCGAATTCCTCCGCCGCCAGGACTCCCTGCAGCAGATCGCCGGCATGACGCTGACCAAGAACTTCTTCGCCGGCCACCCCTACGGCCACCTGGATATCGGCGCCCCCGAGGCGGTGGCGAAGATGACCGCCGCCGACCTGGCCGGGTTCCATCGGCAATTCTTCCAACCCCAGGCCGCCACCCTCATCGTCGTGGGCGGCAAGAGCGCCGACGAGCTGAAGAAGCTCCTCGAGCCCTACGCCAAGGCGTGGCCCAAGGGCGACCTGGCGGTCAAGCCCGTCGCCCCCACTGCGGCCCCGAAGGCCCCCACGGTCTATTTCGTCGACAAACCGGGCGCCGCGCAGTCGGTCGTTTCCGTAGCCGTGCACGGGCTCGACCGGACCAGCCCCGATTACGCCGCCGCCACGGTGCTCAACCACCTCTATGGGGGCTACTTCGGGAGCCGGCTCAACATGAACCTCCGCGAGGAGAAGGGCTACACCTACGGCGCCCGCAGCCGCTTCGGGGCCATGGCCGCGCGCGGCTACTGGAGCGCCGGCGCCCCCGTGCAGGCGAGCGCTACCGCCGACTCGCTCAAGGAGATCTTCAACGAGATCGGGGGGATCACCGGCACCGAGCCCTTCGGCGCCGAGGAGTTCGAAACGGTGAAGGCCAACCTGGTCCAGAGCCTCCCCCAGGACCTGGAGACCCCCGTGGACCTGGCGTTCCAGATGGAGGACGTCGCCCTCTATCAGCTCCCGCTCGACACCATCAATCGGGAATACGCCGCCCTGCAGACGGTGACCATCGCCGACATCCAGAGGACGGCCGAGAAGTATTTCAAGGGCGCCACCGCCGCAGTGGTGGTGGTCGGGGACCAAGCCAAGGTCCTGGAAAGCGTCCAGGCCCTCGGCCTCGGCGCCATCGTCTTCTGTGACAAGCTTGGGAATCCCCTTCCGGCTAAATAGCGAGTTCAGCGGGCCTTGCGGTCCCCTCTGGGGGGCCGCAAGGCCCGTACTGTCTCCGCGCCTCCCCCACTTCCTCGAATGGCTGGAGCAGGGCTTCGCGGGCGACATGGCCGCCCTCCGGAGGCCGGGCCGCCGGGCCCCCCTCGATCGGCAGCTCCCCGGCGCCCGCTCCGTCCTCGCCTTTTTGTTCCCCCACCCCTTCGAGCCCGCCCTCGCCCTCTCCCCGCCGCGGCGCGGCGATTACCGAGCCGCCCAATACACCCACACCGAGGACTACCACAAGCGTATCCGCCGCGCCCTCCTCCCGATCGCCCGCTCCCTCCCGGGGCGCAGCCGGATCTATTGCGACACCGGCCCTCTCTTCGAGAAGGAGCTGGCCGAGCGGGCCGGGCTGGGATTCGTCGGGAAGAACACCCTCCTCATCCATCCGGCCCTCGGGAGCGCGTTCAACCTCGGGTTCATCCTCACCCAAAGCGAGGTCGAAGGCCCCCCGCCCCGGCGAATGCCCTCCTGCGGCACCTGCCGCCGGTGTCTCGAGGTCTGTCCGACCGGGGCCCTCGCCGCGCCCTACACGCTGGACGCCCGCCGGTGTATCGCCTACCTCACTATCGAGGCGGAAACGGTTCCGGATGAACCCCGGGAGCGGTGGGGCTATATCTACGGGTGCGACCTCTGCCAGGCGGTCTGTCCCTTCAACCGGCGCGGGACCCCCGGGGAACGGCTCCCGGCCCCGGACCTGGTCCGCGTCCCGCCGGGGCGCCTCGCCCTCAACCGGAAGCGCGCCGACGCCGCCCCCGTTGCCGTCGCCGTGGAGAAGAACGGCCGAACGTTCCCTCTGAATCCGGCCCTGGCCGACGCCTTGCGCGCCCTGGTGGGGACGGACCGCGGCCGGATCGCTTTCGATGGAAGCGGATTCCGGCTGAACGGCCGAGCGCTCGGGCGACCGGATCTCCACGCGTTCTGCGCCTCGGTTCAGCTCTTGGCCGGACGCGATCCATTCACGGTCACCCTGCGCGGCATTGAATAAACCGGCCGACGGGCAAGCCGGTCCTCCCCTTCAGGCCCCACCGCGGGGCACGCAGCCGTTCCAGCACGCCGAGAGGCCTGGGAACAGCGCCGTTCATGGGACTTCAATCCACCAACGACGATCGGCGCATTGCGCTTCGGCGGCTCCCCCATCCTTGCTATAATAAATTGAAATTCATTCCAAGGAGGCCCCACCATGGCCAAAGCCCTCATCCGCATCTGCGTCGCCGTCGGCAAGGAACGGAAACTGCGTGATTCCCTCCGCAAACTGAAGGAGGTGAAGCTGGCTGAGATCACTGCCGGCGAGCAGGATGTCATCGCCATCGTGGAGGGGAAGTCCTTCGAAGACATCCTCCTGACCGTCACGGGCAAGATCCGCAAGAACGACGGGATCAAGATCACCTGGACGAACTTCATTCTGGAGTAACCGCCAGCAGGCTAAAAGCCGGAAAGCGATAAGGCAAAGAAGAACCGCTGCGATTTCAATGGGGGGATCGCATCGCCTTGCCCTCCGGCATCCTGGCCTTCCGGCATTAGAGCATTCCGGCCTTCCGTTCGTTTACCATCCTGGCTTTCCGGCATTTTGGCATTCTGGCCCCGGGAGGGCATATGAGCATTTTCACGGCACTGGAAACGATCTTTAGAGAGGCCGCCGCCCGCGGGCGGGACTTCCTGCTCGAGCCGGAGGGCTACGCCTTCATGCGGCACCTGGACATCCCCGTCCCCGCGTTTACCGTGGTGGGGCCGGAGGAATCGGTGACCGCGGCTCACACCAAGGGAATCCCGTCCGAGAAGGTCGTCCTCAAGGTCGTTTCCCCCTCGATCCTGCACAAGACCGACGTCGGCGGCGTGGCCGTCACCGCCAACACGGTGGAGGCCGTTACGCAGGCCCGGGACGCCATGCACGCCGCCCTCCGCAAACAGTTCCCCGAGAGCGCGATCGAGGGGTACCTCCTGTGTGAGTTCATCCCCTACTCCAAGGAATTGGGGGCCGAGGCCCTCATCGGGTGCCGCCTCAGCGACGACTTCGGCCCCATCGTCACCTACGGCTACGGCGGGGTGGAGACCGAGTTCCTGGCGAGCGTGCTGCGCGACGGTCAGTCGGTTTCCATCTTCTCCGCCTTCGACGGCGATCCGCAGGCGGTGGGCGCGATCGTGGACGGGGCCAACGTCTCCCAGAAACTCCTGGGCCGCATTCGCAGCCAGAAGCCGCTGGCGAAGCGCGAGGACCTCGTCGCCCTCCTGGGAACCTTCGCCGCGGTGGCGGCCCATTTCTCGCCCCGCAATTCCACCTGTCCCTTCCGGCTCGTCGAATGGGAGGTCAACCCCTTCGTCGCCTCAAGCGGGCGCCTGGTCGCCCTCGACTTTCTCCTCAGGTTCGCCCCCAACACGCCGGCGCCGGCGCCCAAGCCGATCGAAAAGATCCGCAACCTCCTCCTCCCTGCCTCCATCACCGTGATGGGGGCGTCGGAGAAGGGGATGAACCCGGGGCGCATCATCCTCCGCAACATCCTCCGGGAGGGGTTCCCCGTCGCCGGCCTGTTCTGCGTCAAGCCGGGGATCGAGGCCCTCGACGGCGTGCGGTGCGTCCCCGACATCGCCGCGCTCCCCCAGGCCGTGGACCTGCTCGTCCTCGCCGTGGACGCCGCTCAGGTGCCGGGCATCCTCGAGACCGTCATCGACCGCCAAAAGGCCGAGAGCGTCATCATCATCCCCGGCGGCATCGGCGAAAAGGAGGGGACGCGGGAGCTGGTCGTGCGCGCCAAGGCCAAGCTGGCGGAAAGCCGCCGGACGGCATGGCGCGGCCCGGTCATCAACGGCGGCAACTGCCTGGGCATCCGGTCGCTCGCCGGGAAATACGACACCCTCTTCATCCCCGAGTACAAACTGGCCCTTCCCCGCGGCCGGGTCTCCCCCGTGGCGCTCATCTCGCAGAGCGGCGCCTTCCTCGTCTCCAAGACCAACAAGCTGGGCATGGTCAACCCCAAGGTCAGCATCAGCGTCGGCAACCAGATGGACCTCTCGGTGGCCGATTACCTGGAATACCTCAAGGACGATCCCGACATCCGATTCTTCGCCCTCTACATCGAGGGGTTCACGCCGGGGGACGGACTGCGCATCGCCCGCCTCGCGCGCGCGCTCGACCGCGAGGGCCGCCCCGTCCTCTTTTACAAGGCGGGCCGCACCGAGGAGGGGAAGAAGGCCTCCGCCGGCCACACCGCCTCCATCGCGGGCGACTGGCCCACCTGCGAACAAATCATGGCGCGCGCCGGGGCGGTGGTCACCTCCAGCGTGGAGGACTTCGAGGCCCTGGTCAAGATGTTCTCCTTCCTCATGGACAAGCGGCCGAAGGGGATGCGCCTGGGCGCCGTTTCCAACGCCGGCTACGAGTGCGTGGCCATCGCCGACAACCTGGCCGGTCTCGCCCTGCCGGAATTCTCGCCGGCCACCGACGCCCGGCTCCGCGCGATCTTCGAGAAAGTGCGCATCGCCTCCATCGTGGACGTCCACAACCCCATCGACCTCACCCCCATGGCGGGCGACGAGGCCTACGACGAGGTGTCGCGCGCCGTCCTCGACGATCCCAACGTGGACTGCGGCGTCATCGGCGTGGTGCCCCTCACCCCGGCCCTCAACACCCTGGAGGCGGCCGAGGGGCACCCGGAGGACCTGACCAGGGCCGAGAGCATCGTCAACCGTCTGATCCGCCTCAAGGCCGAGCACCCGAAACCCTTCATCGTCGCGGTGGACGGCGGGCGCCTCTACGACGCCATGGCCTACCGGCTCGAGGACGCCGGGGTCCCCGTCTTCCGCACCGTGGAACGGGGCCTCAAGCTCTTCTCGACCTACCTCAAGAAGACGATCCGGTGACCCTCTACCTCGTCGCCACCCCCATCGGCAACCTCGGGGACATGACCCAGCGGGCCCTCGACACCCTCCGGGAGGCCGAGGTCGTCCTGTGCGAGGACACCCGCCGCTCCGGCATCCTCCTCCACCAGGCCGGCATGAAGAAGCCACTCGTCTCGTTCCATGAGCACAACGAGGACCGGAAGACCCCGATGGTGCTCGGTTGGCTCCGCGAGGGGAAGCCGGTGGCCCTCCTTTCCGACGCCGGGACCCCGCTCGTCTCCGACCCGGGGTTCAAGCTGGTGCGCGCGGCGATCCGGGAGGGGCTCCCGGTGGTCGCCTTGCCGGGGGCGTCGTCCATCCTCGTGGCCCTGGCGCAGTCGGGCCTCCCGCCGTATCCATTCACCTTCCTGGGTTATCCCCCCAAGACCTCGGGACGGAGGAGAGCGTTCTATGCGCAATACCGCGACCTGGCCCACACCGTCGTCCTCTTCGCCACGCCGCACGCCCTCGTGGCCCAGATCGAGGAGGTGCTGGAGGCGTGGGGCGACCGCCCCTGCTACATCGGGCGGGAGCTGACCAAATTGCACGAGGAGAACTTCCGCGGCACCCTCCGCGCCGCCGCCGCCCACTTCTCGGCGAAACCCTCCATCAAGGGGGAGCTGGTGATGGTGGTGGGGCGGTCCGTGCCGCCGCCCGCCCGTTGAGAGTTCAGCGTTGAGCGTTGAGAGCAGCAGCCCGATTCATCGTAGGTTCTCTTTCCCGGTCCACCGCATCGGCCTGAGCGGCTGTATGGGCTGGGGGACTCTGAACGCTGAACTGCCAACTGTGAACTGCCCGCTCCTGCCTCCCCATGCGTGAGACATTCCATTCGTTCATGGCGCGGGCCTTATACGCTCCGGGAACCGGCTATTATGGGCAACAGGAGCACCCCGCCTCGATGGCCGGCGACTACATCACCGCCTCCCAGCATCCCCTCTTCGCCGCGGCCATGGGCCAATGGTTGAGCGCCCGTCTGGAAGGGTTCGAGCGCCCCGCGCTGGCCGATGTCGGCGCCGGCAACGGGCGGTTCCTTCTCAATCTTTTCGCCTTCTTGGAACGCCACGATCCCGCCCTCCTCAACCGCCTGGCCCTCTACGCCGTCGAAACCGTGCGGCGTTTCGACCACCCGCGCATCACCTTCGCGGAGAGTGCCGACGCCCTGCCTCGCATGGAAGGGTGTATTTTTTCGTTCGAGCTGTTCGACGCCCTCCCCTGCCATGTCGTAATCAACGACGGCGGGACCTTGCAAGAGCTCTATGTCGAGGAGGGCCGCTTCGTCCCCGGCCCCCTCTCCGACCCGCGCCTCGCCGAGGGGCTCGCGGTCCCGGAAGGGTGCCGCCGCGAAGTGTGCCCCGAGGCGGGGCCGCTCTACGGCCGCCTCGCCTCCAAACTCCGGCGGGGCCATTTGCTCACCTTCGACTACGGCTTTAAGTCTTCCGTGCTCAGCCGCCCCGGTCTCCTTCCCGACGGGACCCTTATGAGTTACGCAGGCCACCAGTTCGGGCGCGATGTTCTCCAAAACCCCGGACGGCAGGACATCACCTACGCCATCAACTTCACCGCCCTGCAGGACGAAGGGGAACGGCAGGGCCTGCGGACCGAGGGGATGCAGAGCTTGGCGGCCTTCGTCTCCGAAGCCGGCCGGGGCCTCCCCCCGGAGGCGATGGCCTGGAACGACCCCTTCCCCGCCCGCGACCTCCTCTTCGGCGCCATCGGGCAGGACCTGAAGGTCCTCATCCAAAGCCGGTAAAGAAGTTCTTTTATCGTTTCGTTATATCAACATCGCCCCAGGGGCGCCAGGGCCGCGAACAGCGCACCGTCCGTTCCGCGATGGACCCTCTGCGGCGCACCCTCTTGATGGCGTCATCGGCCCTGCCAGGGCGCCCCTGAACAATGACGTTCAACGTTTGCCCCTAGGCCTGGTCGCGCAGATCATAAGCCCTCTCCCGCTCATCGCGCGTCTCGGCCTTCCGCCCATTGACAGCCCGGCGCGTCTACGGGCCGCCGTCCCCGATGAGGATGACGGGCTTGGGGATCATGGGCGGATCACTCCGCGATCAGGGCCTCGACCTGTTGGAGCAGGGCCTCCCCCCGCTGGCCGGCGTGGACCTTGCCCGCGCGGTCCACCAGGATCATGGTGGGAATGGCATGAATGTAGTATTTCTCCGCGATGGTGTCCTTCCATTCCTTGTTCTCGTAGATGTGACGCCAGTGCATCCCCTTTTCCTTGCAGAACTTCTTGAGCTTATCCAGATCCATCTTGTAGTCCAGAGAGACGCTGACGACTTCCAGCCCCTTGGAGTGAAACTTGTCGTGTGCCGCCTTGACGGTCGGGATCTCCGCCACGCAGGGCTGGCACCAGGTGGCCCAGAAGTCCAGCAGGAGGACCTTCCCCTTGTATTCGTCCAAGGTGACGGGCTTGCCGTCCCAGTCGGGGACTCCGGGCTCCGGAAGACCGTCCCGGGAATACAGGACATACCGCAGTTCGCCGACCTGCCACCCGATCTCCCGGTCGTTGGCGAAACGCTCCAGGACCGCCTTGGCGTAGGGGTAGGCCTTTTCCAGGTCGCCGCTTGTTCGGGCTTCCTGGGCCAGGGTCATCATGGCGCGGCCGCCCCAGACGCTCCGGGGGAACTCCGCGGCGACCTCTTCCAAGATGGCCACCCCCCGGGCACGGGTCTCCTCGATCCGGGCGAGGGCCGCGCCGTGCTCATAGCGCGCCTCGGCCGCATATGCGGAATCCTTGTATTGCGCAATGAACTCCTCGTAAAGCCTGGCGCCCTCTTCCCGGCCCGCCTCCCCCCCGAACGCCCGGTGGATGCGCAGAACCTCGGCGAAGGCCTGGGGGTCGGACCGCCAGTCCAGCATTTTGAGCGAGCCCATCTTTTCGTTAACGAGGCGGTACCGGCGTTCTTTCTGCTCGAAGGCGGACCGCCCGACGGTCGCCCGTTCAAGGTCCTTCTCCATCTTTGTATAGTGCGCGATCAGGTCGCCGACCGTCTTAAACGCGCGCCCGGCCTGCCGGTCGGCCCGAAGGACGGGGTCCCATTCCTTCTCGAAGGCCTCCACCCGGGCCTTCACCGTTTCCACCGCCTTGAAAAAGCGCGGTTCCCCCCTCAGGGAGGCGAGGTCGGTGTCCTGGCCGATGTACTCCCAGTCGTCCCATCCCAGCGCCACCGACTGTTCCAGAGCCTCCAGAGCCCTTGCCTTGTCCCCTTGGCGGGCATAGGTGCAGGCCAGGTTGTAGGGCGCGGTCGGATCCTTGGGAAACAGCTCCCGCTGTCGGCCGAACGCGGCCTCCGCCTTGGCATAATCATTCGCCCCCAGCGCTTCGAGGCCGGTATTCAGGGCCTCGTGATAGGCCTGCTTTTTGGGCATCTCCAGGACCTCACCCGACTGGCGGCCGCAGGCCGCCAAGGCCAAAACCGCCAGGGTCAGCATCCTTGCTCTGGTCGTGGTCATCGCTTCTCCTCAGGTTTAATTTTGCAAATGCCGCAGTCGGAGGACCGTCCGTTTACGAAGGGTTGGCCGGGAATCCCAAGAACCTTGAGGGTCCCGGCATCGGAAAACAGGGTGATCTGGTAACGCTTGGCGCCCATCGGAGTATTGTACCAGCCCCGGCCGCGCAGGCCCGGGAAATCGCTCCGGGGGACGGCGGATCGCCCGAACGAGGTCTGGTGGCCTCGGGGGATTTTTGGTCCTATAACTCATCAACTAATCCCAAGGAGGCCTTATGAGATATTGGATGGGGGGAGGCGTCATCCTCCTGCTCGCCGCGGGGGCCTGGACCGCGGAGATCCCCAAAGTGGAGGCGCACGAGTTCACGCTGAAGAACGGGATGCACTTCATCGTGTTCGAGCGGCCGGCGCTCCCCGTGGCGGCCAGCGCGATCTTCTTCAACGTGGGAGCGGCCGACGAGCCCGTGGGGAAGACGGGGATGGCCCACCTCTTGGAGCACCTCATGTTCAAGGGCAGTTCCAATTTCGGCACCACCGACTGGGAAGCGGAACGGCCCCTTTTCGAGAAGGCCAATGCCGAGACGGAGCGCTGGATCGCGGCGGTGGACCGGGCTTGGGCGGCCGCCCCGCCGGGGGTGCTGAAGGGCTCGGAAAAGGCCCCGGAGACGCCGGAGGTGAAGGCCCTGGAGGAGGAGATCAATAAGACCCTGGAGGCCGAACGGGCCTACATCCTCAAGGACGAGTTTTGGGGGACCTACAACCGGAACGGCGGCTCCAACCAGAACGCCTTCACCGATTATGACTTTACGGGGTATTATGTCGTCCTTCCCGCCAACAAGATCAAGTTGTGGGCGGTCATGGAGTCCGACCGCATCCGCGACGCCAAGTTCCGGGAGTTCTTCTCGGAGCGGAACGTGATCATGGAGGAGAAGCGCCTGAGCGACGAAACCTACCCGGACAGCAAATGGATGGAGGCCCTGGCCTCCCTGGCCTTCCCTGCCCACCCCTACGGGCGCCCCATCGTGGGATACTCGGACGACCTATACCACATGAGCATCCAGGATGTCCAGGCCTTTTACGACGCCTATTACAAGCCCAACAACGCGGTGGCGGTCATCGTCGGAGGGGTGAAGGCCGGGGAGGTAAAGGCCCTGGCCGAGACCTACTTCGAACCCATCCCTCGGGACCAGGTCCCTAAGCGCCACTGGACGAACGAGGTCCCCCTCGACGGCCCTCGAGAGGTGACAATCTATTTCGACGCCCAGCCCCAGCGCAGTTTCGCCTACCGCACCCCCGCCAAGCTCCATCCGGACTACCCCGCGCTGGCCCTCGCCAGCCAGGTGCTCTGCGGCGGCGCCAGCTCCCGCATCTACCGCCGCGTCGTCCTGGACGAGAAGATGGCCAATTCCGCCTCCTGCTGGCTCGGCGACTCCCGGGATCCGAACCTGTTGACCTTCAATTTCGAACCCTTCAAGGGGCGCACCGTGGACGAGGTGGAGAGCGTCATCCGGGAAGAGATCGCCCGCCTGCAAAAAGACGGGCCGGAGGAAAAGGAACTGCAAAAGGTGAAGAACCAGCACCAGGCCAGCGCCATCTACCGGCTCGACAGCCCCGTGGGCTTCGCCTTCTGGCCTCGCTCAACCACTTGCTCTACGGCGATTGGAAGGCCGACTACGCCTACCTGGAGCGGTTGAACGCCGTCACCGCCCAAGACATTCAGGCGGTGCTCGCCCAATACCTCGTCGAGGAAAACCAGGTGAAGGTCTCCCTGAAACGGAAGGAGGCGGCCCAATGAAGCGCCTGATCGCTGTCCTGTTGCTCTGCGGTTCCTGGCCTCTGGCGGCCCAGGCCCCCGCCGAACCGCCGAAGACATCCGTCCTCGGTCGGCAGATCCAGCAGTTCACCTATCCGGACCTCTCCTGGAAAATCCCCGAAGTGGGTAAGGAGATCCGCCGGGAGACCCTGAAGAACGGCCTGGTCGTCTATCTCTACCCCGACCGCACCCTCCCCATCATCAATGTCAGCCTGGTCGTCAAGGGGGGGGGCCTCTACGAGCCGGCCTCGGAGGACCTCCTGGCCTCCACCATGGGCAGTTTCCTAACCATGGACGGCACCCCCGCGCTCACCTATGAGCAATTGACCGAGGAGCTGGAAACCCGGTCGGCCAGCCTCAACGCCTGGATGGGCGATGAGACCGGGTCCATCTTCGGCCGCTCCCTCACGGAGCACTTCCCCCGCTTGATGGAGCTGTTGCGCGATGTGGCGGTCACCCCGGCGTTTCGGGAAGAAAAGCTGGAGCTCATCAAGAAGCGGCAGAAGGAGGCCATCCTACGGCAGAAGGACTATCCCGACTGGATCGCGGACACCCTCTTCTCATCCAAGCTCTACGGCGACCACCCCTACGGCCGCATCAGCCGGGTGGCGCGGGTGGATGCCATTACCCGGGACGAAATCGTCCGGGCGCATCGGCGCTATCTGGTCCCCAACCGGGCCTACCTGGCCGTCAGCGGGGACATCGACGCGAAGCAGACCCTCGCCCTCGTCAAGAAGCTGTTCGGCGATTGGAAGCCCTCCACGGAGCTCCTGCCCGCCCTTCAGCGGGTGAGCGACGCGTTGCAGCCGGGCTACTACCTGTTCGAAAAGGACATCCCGCAGGCCAACATCCAGCTGGGCCATCTCGCCACCAAGCGCCCCAACCCGGACGAGTTCGCCTTGTGGGTGATGAACGCCATCCTGGGCGGAGAGGCCTTTAAGTCCCGGCTCGACACGCGCGTCCGCTCCGACGAAGGCCTGGCCTACTCCGTGGGATCCTGGTTCTCCACGGGGTCACTGGAGACCGGCGCTTTCGGATGCTATGCCCAGACCAAGAACGAAAGGGCCTTCCGGACCATCACCATCATGAAGGAGATCATGAGCGAGATGGTCTCCACCCCCCCTCGGAAGAGGAAATGGCCCAGGCCAAAGAGACCATGATCAACTCCTTCATTAACCGGTGAACCGGAAGTTCGTACGCCCTTTCGCAGATCATGGGACTGGAGATTTCCGGCCGGCCTGCCGATTACTACCGGACTTACCTCGACAACCTGAGGAAGGTCTCCGCTGCGGACGTCCAGCGGGTGGCGAAGAACTATCTGCACCCGGACAATCTCGTGGTCATCCTGGTGGGCAAGCGCGCGGACATGGAAGACCTCCCAGCCGATCTTCCACTGCAAGCGGTGGCCCTCCCCCCTGAATACATGGAAAAGTAGCGGCGGTTCGACCGATCGGCACGCCCGGCGGCCGGGCCCATGCCCGGCCGCCGGGGCTTTCCATGCCCGGAAGCGGGATTGTCCCATCCCCCCTCCTCTGTTAGAATAGTTCGATGTCCCAAAAGCAAACCGTTATCATGGGGGCCGGGATCGCCGGCCTGACCGCCGGGTTTTTTCTCTCCCGCGGCGGCGCTTCCGTGCGCGTCCTGGAACGGGACCGCCGTCCCGGGGGCTCCATCCTCACCGAGCGCAAGGACGGCTACCTCGTGGAGTTGGGCCCCAACACGGTGCTGGCCAACTCGGTCCAGGTGGACGAACTGCTGGCCGCCTCCGGGATGGCCGCGCGGCGCCTGGACGCCCTCAAAATTAACAAGAAGCGCTACATCCTCAAGGATGGCCGCCTGTTGCCCCTGCCGGCCGGCCCGTTGCAGTTCCTGACCACCCCCATCTTCTCGGCCCGGACCAAGCTGGGGCTCTTCAAGGAGCCCTTCATCGGCCGCGCGGACCGCGAAGAGACCATCGCGCAATTCGTCAACCGGCGCCTCGGGCCGGAAATGCTCGAATACGCCGTCGGCCCCTTCGTCTCCGGCGTATACGCGGGCGACCCCGACAAGCTCTCCGTCCGCTGGGCGGTGCGCAAAATCCACGCCCTCGAAGCGCAGCACGGCTCCCTCATCCGCGGCGCTATCGCCAAGCAGAAGGGGCCCCAGCCCCGCGGCGGCCTCTTCACCTTTCCCGAGGGGTTGGACGAATGGCCGAAGGCCCTGGCCCGAGCCGTCGGTTCGGTGACCTATGGCGCCGCCGTGCAACGGGTGGAACGCGATGGAGACGGGTTCAAGGTCACGGCGGACATCGACGGCACGATCGAAACCTTCGGCGCCGGCCGGGTCATTCTCACCGGCAATGCCCGCGACGTGGATGCCGTTCTTGCGCCGGTCGCCCCCGAACCTGCCCTGAAGGGAATGCCCTATGCCCCCGTGGCCATCGTCGCCCTGGGACTCGACCGGAAGGCCGTTTCGCATCCCTTGGACGGCTTCGGCTTCCTCCTCCCCCAGACGCTCAACAGCCCCCTGCTGGGGTGCCTGTTCACCTCTTCCCTGTTTCCCGGGCGGGCGCCCGAGGGAAAGGTCCTGCTCACGGCGTTCCTGGGGGGGGCGAGGCACCCGGAGATCCTGGACTGGGACCCGGCGTCGCTTCCCGGCCGCGCCCTGGAGACCCTCCGGCCGGTGCTGGGGATCGCGGGGGATCCCGAGATGGTCCTGACCCGCGTGTGGCCGGAGGCCATCCCGCAGTACAACCTGGGCCACGGCGCCTTCGTCGCGCGGGCGGCCGCCCTGGAGGCGCGCCATCCGGGGCTCCATTTCTCCGGCAACCTCCTCCACGGGGTCTCCGTGGCCGATTGCGTCACGAATGCCGCGCTCTTGGCGCGGACGATTCTGCAAGCATGATCCCTATCCATTCATTCAGGGGACAGGCAGCACACCCGCCCGCCCCACCGGCCGGTCCCCGAATAAGAGCGGGCGGTTCGCGAACCGCCCCGCCGATCACGGTAAGGAGAACCTGACGTGTCAAACCTCGCGAACAGAATGCTGATCGTCGTCCTCGTCGTCGCCGCCTCCGTCTCCGCCAAGGAGCGGGTCGTGGTCATCGGCTTCGACGGCGTGGACCACGCCTACACGAAACAGTTCATGGACCAGGGGCTCCTCCCCAACCTGAAGAAGCTGGCCGAGACCGGCGATTTCAAGCCCCTCTCCCCCACCATCCCGGCCCAGACCCCCGTCTCCTGGTCCACCTTCACCACGGGGATGCACCCGGGGCGCCACATGGTCTTCGACTTCCTCAAGCGCGACCCGCAGACCTACCTCCCCTCCTTCGCCGTCGCGGAGGAGATCAGCGAACCGGTCCTGTTCGGCGCCCGCAACCGGATCGTCCTGCCGGCCATGGCGTTCGCCTTCGCGGCCCTCCTGGGCCTGGGGCTGGCCCTCCTGTTCCGGTTGCGGCGGGCCGGCCGCCTCCTCCTGTCCCTCGGCCTGGGCCTGGCCCTCGGCGGCGGGATGTTCTGGCTGGCGGGCCACTGGATCCCCGAGAAGCGGCCGTGGGTGAAGTCCAACCAGAAGGGGGTCCCCTTCTGGGAGGTACTGGCGGCCCAGGGGGTCTCCACCGCCGTCATGCGCGTCCCCGTCACCTTCCCCACCCGCCCCTTCGACGGACACCTCCTCTCCGGCCTGGGCGTCCCCGACCTCTCGGGGCGCATCGGCAAGCCCTTCTTTTTCACCTCCGACCTTTTCCTCCCCACCGAAAAGAACGAGTTCTCCGTGGAGATCGTGGAGCTCCCCGACAACCAGGGGGAGATGACCGTGGACATCGTGGGCCCGCCCAACAAGATGTTCGGGGAGCCGCCGTACATCAAGGTCCCATTGACCCTCTCCGTGGCGCCCGACCGCGGCTCGGTGACGCTGAAGACCTGCGGGCAGACGGTCACCGTGAAGCCGCGCCAGTGGAGCGACTGGGTGGACTTCACCTTCCCCTTCAACCCCCTGGTCAAGGTGCGGGGCGTCAGCCGCTTCTACTGCCTCTCCATCGATCCCGAGGTGCGGGTGTACCTCTCCCCCATCAACTTCGACCCCCGCCACCTCCCGTACGGCTTCGACGTCACCGTCCCGGCCGGCTGGGCCCAGCAGCTGGCCCGCACCTTCGGGATGTTCCGGACCATGGGGTGGTCGGTGGACACGTGGGCCGTCTCGGAGGAGCTGACCGACGACGCCTTCTTTATGGAAGAGTGGCAGGTGGAGCCGACGGTCTTCTCGAAGATGTTCGAGGGGGTGATGAAGCAGGAGAAGGACCTCACCGTCCTCTACTACGAGTTCACCGACCGCGTGGCGCACATCTTCTTCCGCCTCCTGGACCGCGAGCACCCCGCCTACGCCCAGGCGGCCGCCGACCGGTTCGGCGAGGCGCTCCGGGACTCCTATGTCATGATGGACCGCCTGGTGGGCGAGGCGATGGCCCTCCTGCCGCCCGGCGCGCGCCTCATCGTCCTCTCCGACCACGGGTTCGCCACCTGGCGGTGGTCGGTCAATTACAACACCTGGCTGGCCCAGAACGGCTACATCGCCCTCACCGGCGCCGCCGGGGCGAACATGGACCTGACGGCGCTGTTCGACCAGGGGCAGTTCTGGCCCAACGTGGACTGGAGCCGCACCCGGGCCTACGTCCTCGGCCTCGGCGGCCTGTACATCAACCTCAAGGGGCGCGAGAAGCAAGGGATCGTGGAGCCGGGCGAGGAGTACGAGACCCTCCGCCGGGAGATCGCCTCCCGCCTGGAGGCCTGGACCGACGAAGCCACCGGCCTCAAGCTCGTGGCCAAGGTCTACACGCGCGAGGAGGCCTACGGCTCGTTCGACCCCGTCTACATCCCCGACGGCATCATCACCAACAATCCCGGCTACCGCGTCTCCTGGCAGACCTCTCTCGGCGGGATGCCCCGGGCGGTGATCGAGACCAACGACCAGGTGTGGAGCGGCGACCATTGCTCCCTCTACCCCCCGGCGGTCCCCGGCGTCATCTTCGCCAACGCCCCCATCAAGGGGGAGGCCCCCTACATCGGCGACCTCTACCCGACCATCCTGGCCCTCTTCGGGGCCCAAGCGCCCTACCCGGTGGACGGGAAGAACCTGTTCTAGATGTACCCGCCGTCCGCCTCCCGCGCTCCGCGGTCCGCCGCCGGCTCTTCCTGCGCGGGGTGCGGAACGCGGATCACGGCCTGGCGGAAGACCGTGTTGATTGCGTTCCTTCTGATCGGGCGGGCGGCCGCGGCCCCGGCGCAGACGGACGACAAGGGGCAGGAGCTGGAGGAGCTGAAGCGCCGCATCTCCAACTTGACCCAGGAGCTGCAGCGCTCCCAGCAGAAACAGAAGGGGGTGGAGGACGAGCTGGCGGCCCTGGACCTCAAGATCGCGCTCCAGAACGAAGAGGTCCGCAAGATCGAACTGGAGCGGTCGATGCAGTCCGAAAAGGTGCAGGCCCTGGCCGCCCAGGTGCTGGACCTGCGCGGCACGATCGAACGGCAGAAAGCCCGGCTCCTCACCAAGGCCCGGTTCCTCCACCGACTCGGACGCCTCGGATATCTCCGCCTGTTTTTCTCCGACTCCGGGTCCGACTTCCTCTCCGTCCTCCGCTGGGCGCTGCGTCTGGCGCACCAGGACCGGCGCCTCTTTTCCGATTACCTGGCCAACCTGGACCGCCTCTCCCGCGAGCGGGAGAACCTCCGGGCCGGGGAGGCCGCCCTGGCGCGCCTCCAGCGGGAGCGGGCCGCCAAGCTGGAGGAGATGAAGGCCTCGGAGGAGCAAAAGCGCTTCCTGCTGACCCAGCTCAAACGGAAAGAAAAGGAGACCGAGGCCCAGATGGCCGCCCTGAAGGAAAAGGCCGCCCGGCTCGAACGCCTCATCGCCACCCTTGCCGGCGCCCCCCACGAACGCCTGGCCAAGGAGGACATCCGCCGCTACAAGGGGGCCCTCGACTGGCCCCTGAAGGGGAGGGTGACGGTCCCCTTCGGCCCCGTGGCCGGGACGCAGTACGCCACCCGCATCCTGTCCAAGGGGATCGAGGTGACCGCCCCCGCCCCGGCGGAGGTGGGGCCCATCTTCCCCGGGAAAGTGGTCTACGCCCGCTGGTTCAAGGGCTACTCCAACCTGGTGGTCCTGGACCACGGGTTCGGCGTCATCTCCATCACGGGGTTCCTGACGGTGTGCCACGTCAAGGAGGGAGAATGGGTCCCCGCCGGAAGGGCCCTGGGGCGCCTCACGGAGGCCCCCTACACCTACTACCTGGAGATCCGCGACCGCGGAACCGCGGTGGACCCCGCGCCGTGGTTAAGGTAGAATAGGGCCGTGAAACCGGTCAAAATCGCCGTGCTGGCGCTGTCGCTCGTCCTGGCGGGGCTCGCGGTCCACGCCTTCCTGCCGGAGGCGTTCCCCTATCCCGAGCTGAAGGTCTTCGGCCAGGCCTACATGCTGGCGCTGACCAAGTTCGTCGACCCGGTCCGGGACGACCGCCTGATGCAGGGGGCGCAGCGGGGCCTGTTGGGCTCCCTCGACCCCTTCTCCACCTTCGTCCCGGCCGAGCGCATGGAGGCCTTCCGCAAGGCCCAGATCCCCCCGCCGTTCGACGCCGGGGTGGAACTGCGCCGGGGAGGGCGCTTCGTTTACGCCCACATCGTCGCCCCGGGCAGCCCGGCGGCGGAGTTCCTCAAGCCGGGGGACATCGTCGAGGCCGTCAACGGCAGGCAGTACCCCCGAGCCGACCTCTGGGAGCTTCAGGCCGAGCTCGGCGGCCCGCTGGGCCGGAGCGTCACGGTGACCTACTCCACCCGGGACTCCGAAAAATCCAAGGAGGCGGTGCTCAAGCTGCGCCCCTACGCCCGGCCCGGCGTCTCGCTGGACCGCTCCCTCGGCGCCCCCGTCCTGCGCATCCCCCGGATCGAGGCCAGGACCGCGGAAGAGGTCCGCAAGGCGCTGGAGCCGGCGGGCCGCGGACTCCTGTTCCTGGACCTCCGCTCCATCACCTCCTTCGACTACGCCGAGGCCCTCCGGACCGCCGCCCTGTTCCTTCCCGAGCCGCCGAAGCTGGTTCTGAAGTCCAAGCGCGAGGAAAAGAAACTGGACGCCAAGGGCGCCGCTCCCTTCGCCTTCACCGACCTCCACGTGCTGGCCGACCGCGACACCACGGGCGCTCCCGAGGTGTTGGCCGCCCTCCTCCAGAAGGGGGCCGGGGCCCGAGTCGTCGGCCGGGCCACCTACGGCTACACGGGGATCCTCCAGCTGGTCCCCCTTTCCGACGGCGGCGCCTGCCACCTGACCTACACCCTCGTCCTCCTGCCCGACGGCACCGACCTGATGGGCAAGGGGGTCCAGCCCGACGTGGCCGTTCGCGACCCCTTCGGGGCCGGGACGGCCTCCGACGCCATTGAGAACAAGGTCCGCGAGATCATCCAGGAAAAGGCCCTCCCCAAGGCGTCCTGACCCCGCCGCCGTCCTCGCCCTGGTCCTCCTCGCCGGTATCGCCGCCGCCGCGCTCTGGGTGTGGCTCGGCGGAACGGGCGGTCCCGGCCCATCCTCGGAGCCCCGCCCCCCCTCCGGCAGGCCCCGCCTCCCCCTGCTCGCGGTGTGCATCGACGACCTGGGTTACTCGATGGAGGCGGTGGAGTGGTTCGAGCGCCAGCGCCTGCCGCTGAACGGGGCCGTCCTCCCATTTCTGCCCCATAGCGCCGAGGCGGCGCGCCGCTTGGACGCCGCCGGCGTGGAGGTGCTGTGCCACCTCCCCATGCAGCCGGACGACGCCAGGGCCCACCCCCCGGGGCCGGGAGCCATCCTGTTCGGAACGGGGGAACGAGAGCTCAAAGCAGCGGTGGTCCGGGCCATCGAGGCCGTCCCCCGCGCGCGGGGGTTCAACAACCACATGGGCTCCGCCCTGACGGCCGACCGCCTCTATATGCGCTGGGTCTTCGAGGCGGCGAAGGGGCGCGTGGAGTATTTCTTGGACAGCCGGACCACCGTGCGGACCGCGGCCGAGGCCGTGGGGAGGGAGGTGGGGTTCCCCGTCCTGAGGCGCCATGTGTTCCTGGACGATGTGGCCGAGCCGGCCGCCGTCCGGCGGCAGCTGCGCGCCGCGGCGGACGCGGCCCGGCGCCAGGGGGGTGCCGTGGCCATCGGCCACCCCCACCCCACCACCCTCCGGACGCTGGAGCGGGAGCTGCCGCGCCTGGCCGCGGAGGTCCGGCTGACCCGCCTGTCGGAACTCGTCGATTAGACGGGTCCGGACCCCTTACTGGAACGCGAAACGCTTCTCCCGGAAGAGGGCCACCGCCGCGTCCACCACGGCCGCATCGTAGAGGGTGCCTCGGTGCGCCTCGATCTCCCGCAGGGCGGCGTCGAGCCCCGGGGCGGGCCGGTAGGGGCGGTGGGCCGTCATCGCCTCCACCACGTCGGCCACCGCCAGGACGCGCGCCTCGGGGCGGATGTGCTCCGCCTTCAGCCCCTGGGGGTAGCCGCTCCCGTCGAGCCGCTCGTGGTGCTGAAGGACGATGGCCGCGATGGGCCAGGGGAAATCGATGACCTTGAGGATGTCGAAGGAGACCTGGGGGTGCATCTGGATGAGGCGGAACTCCAGCTCGTTGAGGCGTCCCGGCTTGGAGAGGATCTCGGCGGGGACGTAGATCTTGCCGACGTCGTGGATGATGGCGGTCATGCGCACCGCCTCCACCGTCTCGTCCCCCATCCCCAACTCCGCCGCGATGGCGGCGGCCAGCTGACTGACCCGCTGCTCGTGCCCCGCGGTGTGGGGGTCCCTCAGCTCGATGGTCAGCGCCATGGCCTGGATGATCCCCTCCATCGCCCGCTTCTGCTGCCGGACCTGCGCCTGGAGGACCTCCTGGGCCCGCTTGCGTTCGGTGATGTCGATCAGGGTCCCCTCGATGCAGGGCCCCTGCCCCGTGTCGTCCTCGATGAGGTGGGCGTTGACCAGCTTCCAGGCCGGCGTGCCGTCCATCCGCACCGTGGCCACCTCCTCGCCGCGGAGGTGGCCGTCGGCCCGGAGTTTGGCCATCAGCCGCTCCACGTCGGACGGGTCCCGGACCAGGGCGAACAGGTTGCGGCCCGCCAGCGTCTCGCCCGGGGGGAGTGCGGCCAGGGCGTTCAGGGCCTCGTTGGCCAGCAGGACCGTCCCCGCGAGGTCGCAGCGGAAGACCCCGGCCACGTTGCGCTCGAAGAGGGCCCGGTACCGGCGCTCGGAGGTCAGCAGGGCCTCCTGGGCCGCGCGGAAGGGCGTGATGTCGCGGGAGATGCCCAGGACGCCCCACACCCGGCCGTCCCGCCGGATGGGGATGAGCCGCGTATTCTGCCAGCGGTTCTCGGCGGGGAAGCGGGTGAAGGTCTCTTCGACGTGGAGCATCTCCCCGCCCTCCACGACCCGCGTGATGTTGGCCTTCATTCGCTCCAGCTCCCCCGCGGAGAAGAGGTCGTTCAGATTGCGCCCGATCAGGTCCTCCGGCCGGCACCGGAAGACGGCCGCGGCGCAGGGGTTGACGAACTCGACGGTGAAATCGGCGCGGACAATGTAAATGAAGTCCTGGGCCAGGTCGGCCACCAGCCGGCAGAGGGCCTCCCACCGCGCCTCGGCGTCTCCGGCGTTCTCGAACGATGCGACCCGCTCCTGGAGGAGGTCCCGGGCGTCCGGAAGGCCGCCCGCCCCGGGCGTTCCGTTCGCCCCCCCGCCCGGTTCACCCCTTTTGGCCATGCCACCACTGTATCAGGCGGAGGGCAGGATTGCAAGAGGGGTCAGCCGCGCCGGACCAGCCGGTCGTAGAGCCAGATGCCGCCCAGCGAGAGAACGCCCATGAAAGCGACCAGCGACCACATCAGGACCGCTCGGACCGGCTCCCCCGCCGCGTGGGGGTTCTGCACCAGCCGCTCGAACAGATAGCCGCCGGCGGGGGCCCCTACGATGGTGCCGATGGCCAGGGGGAGGTTGGCGTAGCCGAGGTACAGCCCCTCCTGCCCCTTGGGAGCGATGCCGCCGATATACTGGTAGACGCGGGGCGAGGTGAACATCTCCCCCACAGCCATCGCGCCGATGGAGCCCAGCATGAACAACCCCGCCGCGGGGAAGGCGATCCCCAGGACCGGGACCTTTGCGAAGGGGTCCATCCCCATCGCCCAGGGGATCACGTTGAGCATCATCCCCGCCACGGTCATGGCGATCCCCACCATGATGGAGGCCAGGGCGGTCCACCCCTTGGAGAACTTGGTGATGAGCATCTGGAACGCCACGATCATCACCGGGTTGATGAGCGTGTAGAGCTCCACGGCGGCGTCGGGGTCCACGAACCGGAGGAAGAGGGGGACCAGGTTGTAGATCTGGACGTAGATGACCCAGAAGAGGCCGATGACGATCAGGAAGAAGACGAACTTGAGGTCGGCCAGGACGGTGAACATGCCGGCCAGGGCCGCACCGAGGGTCTTGGGCTTGGCCGAGGGCTGGGCCGGGGCGTCCCCGTGGTACCGCGGCTCCCGATAGAGGAGCAGAGTGACGAGAAGCCCCGCGACGGCAAAGAGGGTGGCGACCCAGGTGAAGATGGCGGGGATGCCGTAGTGGACCCGCACGTTGTAGGAGACGATGCGGCCCAGCATCGAGCCGATGTTGATGGTCATGTAGAAGATGCCGAACCCCAGAACGGTGTGCGCCCCGGAGGTCTTCTGCACCGTCCCGGAGATGCAGGGCTTGACGAACGATCCCCCGATGCCGATGCAGAGGATGGCCGCCACCACGGGCACGGTGCAGTCCGGGCCGGCCCAGAACTTCTGGAGGGTCCCCATGAGGACATAGCCGATCACCAGCAGGATGAAGGAGAGGGAGAGGGATCGCTTGAAGCCGTACTTGTCGGCCAGGGTCCCCGAGAGGATCGGCATGAAGTAGATGATCCCCCACAGCAGGGTGCCGTTGAGGAAGGTGGCGAAGGTGGGGCTCATCCCCAGCGTCTCCTTGAGGTAAATGACCACGAAGGAGGCGATGGCGTAGTAGGCGCCCCGCTCGAACAGCTCGACGGTGTTGGCCGCCCAGAAGGTGGCCGGGAACTTGTGCTTCGCTTCCATGGGACCTCCGGTCTCGTGGGGTGGGGTCATGGTAATGGAACCGGGGCCGAAAGGCAATCCGCGGCCGCCGGGTCCGGGGAAGCCCTCAGGTCGTCCGCTCCCACCCCGCCATGAACCCGCGGGCGACGGCAAAGTCAACGAGGTGCTGCCGGTGGATCTCCGACTGCCGCCCCAGGTTCTTCACCAGGTCCTGCGTGGCGGGGTTGGCCTCGGCGATGACGGTGCGGTAGAGGTGCTCGGCGACGTCGTTCTCGAAGTCGATGCCGATGCGCACCGCCTCCTCGAGGGTGGGGCTCGAATCCCTTTTCATGAAGTACTGGACCTTCTCGGTCGTGGCGCTGAACCGGTCCAGCTCGAGGGCCACGTCCCCGAACTCGCGGGGGTTCTTCTTGGCGAGGCGCTGCTGGAACTGGACGAGGTTGCGGTGGCTGACCTCGTCCCGGCTCATCCGGTAGAAGAAGGCGGCGGCGTCCGCGTCGGCGGCGAAGAGGGTGCTGAACCGCTCGTAGAGGTCGGCCATCAGCTGTTCGATCGATTCGACGAGTTTCAGGGCTCGGAAGCAGTCCATGGGATCTCCTTGTGGGGTTCTATTGTATCAGAGAGGCGCGGCCTCAGTGGGCGGGGATGTCCACGATCTCGGGCGCCTCGCCGATGACCCTCATCGAGGCCCACGCCCCGTGGCGGAACCGCCCCAGGAAGGCCAGCCCGAGGCAGCAGACGTACAGGGTGGCGATGCCCCAGATGGTGTAGAGCCCCGCGCCGAACACGGTCAGGGCCAGGGCGGCGGGGACCACCAGCACCCCCCAGGAGAGGGCGGCGATCACCTTGATGATGAACCGGGTGTCCCCCGCCCCCTTGAGGGCGGAGGCGAAGACGATGTTCATGGTGTCGAACAGCGAGTAGGCGGCCACGAACCGCAGGAGGACCTCCGCCGTGGCCCCGATGGCGGCGAAGGCCGCGGGGTCGGCGTGGCGCCCGAAGGGCTTCACGAAAAGGGCCGGGACGGCGACATAGGCCAGGGCGACGGCCCCCATGTAGCCGAAGGTGAGGTGGAACCCCGACCAGGTGGCCCGCCGGGCGGCGGGGGGGTCGCCGCGCCCCAGGGCCTGCCCCACCAGGACGGAGATGCCGATCCCGATCCCCAGCATCGGCATGAAGGCGAGGGTGTTGATGTTGAAGGCGATGTTGGAAGCGGCCAGCGCCTCGGTGCCGAGCCGCCCCACGAGCAGCAGGAACACGGTGAACCCGGCCATGTCGATGAAGAACTGTAGCCCCGTCGGAAAGCCGTAGTGGACCAGCCGCCCGAACAGGGGCCGGACGAACCGGAGCCGGGCGAGGGGCCGGTGCGGCCGGGCTTCCGGATGGAGGCGGAGCAGGACGAGGTAGGCCGCGAGGGGGAACCCTGCGGAGAGGTTGGTGGCGAGCGCGGCCCCGGCGATCCCCATCCGGGGGAGGCCCCAGTTCCCGAAGACGAGGGCGTAGTCGCCGAGGAGGTTCACCGCCGTTCCTCCGAAGTTGACCCACATCACCGGCCAGGTGCGCCCCAGGCCGGAGAAGTAGCTGCCGAGCGTGGCGGAGGCAAGGGCCGGGAAGGCCCCGGCGCAGAGGAGGCGGT
This sequence comes from uncultured Holophagales bacterium, assembly GCA_964603505.1. Taxonomy (GTDB): domain Bacteria; phylum Acidobacteriota; class Thermoanaerobaculia; order UBA2201; family UBA2201; genus UBA2201. The sequence goes on from CAZRVT010000025.1 coordinate 26,590, forward strand.
AGTAGGTCACCTCCCCGGCCCGGACCGCCTCCGGATGGCCGAAGGCCGCGAAGACGGGGGGGGCGAAGGGGACGGTGGCGAGCAGGACGGCGGCCCCGGCGGCGGACACCCAGAGCCCCTGGGCCAGCACCGGCCCCGCCTCCCCGGTCCGTCCCGCGCCGTGGTACTGCGCCGTGAAGGTGGAGACATAGCAGGCCGTGCCGAGGAACACGCTCATCAGCATGAAGTTCAGGATGCCGGCCGGCATGGCCGCCGCGATGGCGTCCGGGCCGAACCAAGCTAAAAACATCCGGTCCACGAAGTGCTGGAGCGACCACGACCCGGAACTCAGGATGAGGGGGAAGCTGACGGCCAGCACCTCCCGCCAGCCGCCGGCGCCGTTCCAGCGGCTGGCCAGGGTATCCTTGAAGGACCGGGTCATGGGGCAGGGTTCCGTGTGGGCATGGATGCTTAGTGTAACGCAGGAGGCGCCTCCATTGTTTCTCCCCCTTCACCTCCCTCCGCTTTGGAGTAGAATAGGGCCATGGCCAGAGAACGGACGGCCACCGTTTGGATTTCCGACATGTCGGGATTCACGTTGCTGACCCATCTCAACGGGCCACGCGCCGTGATGGACATGGTCTTCGCCATGCGCGAGGTGGTCAGCGAGGTCATCCGCGCCCGTCGCGGCCACGTATTCAAGTGCGTGGCCGACAACATCTACGCCCTCTTTGAAACCCCCCTCGATGCCCTTCGGGCCGCCGAAGACGCCCGGAGCCGCCTGGCCGAGGAGACCCGCGTCTGCATCGGCATCGGCCACGGCCCCCTGATGCTCTTCCCCGGCGAGGAGGATTATTTCGGGATGGAGATCAACCTCGCCTCCAAGCTGGGCGAGGACACCGCCTGCCCGGGCGAGGTGCTTCTGACCGAGGCGGCCTACCGAGGCCTGCCGGAGCCCTTCCGCCCCTGCCTGGACGGACCCCATGTCCTTCCCGTGGACCGGTTCCAGTTCCATTACTACCGCCTCCGCGGCCCCGTGGCCGAGGGGCGCCCCACCGTCATCCTCCCGCCCGGCGAGGAGCCCGCCCCGTGAGCCGCGTCACCGAGACCCGGATCCTCCCCGCCCTGCGCGAATACAAGCGGCGGGCCTCCGAGCGGCTGGGGCCCGACGCCCTCCTCGCTGCGATGGCGCTCCTCAAGGAGCTGGGCGCCCTGGTGCCCGGCCGGGACCTGCTCACGGCCTCCCTTGAGGACCTCAACGCCGCCGCCGCGCAGATGATGGAGCGCGGCCACACCCGGGAGGAGCTCCAGGCCTTCAACCCGGAACTGCTCGCCTTCTACGACGCGGCCTGGGACGCGGAGCTCCTGGACCTCCACCCCATCCGCAAGACCGCCCGGGAGGCCGCCGGGGCGCCCCCCGCGTCCGGCCCGGCCGCCCCCGCCCTTGCCGAGCGGGGGATGGGCTGGGCGGCCGACTACCTCGCGGGGATCATCCAGGAGGGGCTCCAGCGGGGCCTGATGCTCAGCCCCTTTTCCGTGACATTGGCCGACGCGGCCCGCGATGGGGGCATCCTCGACGACCTGACCGACCGGTTCGCGGCGCGGTGGTCGTGGGCCGCCCGCCGGGCCGCGTGGGTCCTCGACGCGGTGCGCATCGGCGTCCCCATCGCCGGGGTCATCCTCGCCGCCGCCGCTTGGTTCGGCCCCGACAACCCCATCCTGAGGGGCCAGCGCGAGGCCACGGGGCTGAGCACCGCCGTGCAGAAGTTCGAGCTCGCCATGAACCTCATGGTCAACGACCCCGACGCGGCCGCGGCCAGCCCCGACCTGGCGACCTTCGGGTACCGCGTGGGGGTCCCCCTGGACAAGGAAGCCCAGGAGTTCACCCTCCTGCGCGCGGACCCCCGGGTGCCGATGCTCTTCGTGCGCCAGGAGGGCGTCGGGCGGACCATCATCCTCCACCCCGGCGTGATCGCCTCCGTCCGGAACGGGCGGATCCGGGTGGCCGAACGGTGAGGCACCGCCCGTACCATCTCGCCCCCGCCGTGGCGGCCTTCCTCCTCTTCCTGGCCGCCGGGAGTTTCCTGGTCGGCCGGATCGCCGGCGGGGAGGCCGCCCTGACCCCCCTGCAGGAGATGCAGGCCGTCCAGTACGCCGTCGCCCTCCCGGCCCGCCCACCGGCCGAGCTCACCCCCCTCGTCCTCGAGGACCTGCTGAATCGCCTGGACCCGGCGTTCGGCCCCATCGCCGGCCGCGTGACCGTCGTCTCCTATGAAGCGGGCGAGGACGGGTTCAAGATCCGCGCCACCCACGCGGCCGACCCCGGCCGCACCTGGACGGTGGACCTCCGTGGCGTCCGCTGAACGGCCGCCCGTCCCGTTCGGCCTGCGCCGGGCCACGCCGGAGCAGGTCGGCCTCCTGGCGCGCCGCCTCATGGAGGACGCCGACGCCGCCATTCGGCGGTCGCGACCCCGGGCCCTCCTCCTGCTCGTCCCCTTCCTGGCGTTCTATGTCCTTTACGCCGGCCTCCTGGCCCTGGTCCTCTGGGGGCTCGGCGCCCGCCTCGACACCCCGGCGTTCCTGGGCCTCGTCGCCCTGGCGTTCGCCCTGATGGCCGTCCTGGGGAAGCACTACCGCGCCGGCGAGATGGAGGTGGAGGGGGAAATGCCCCGCATCCTGGCGGTGATGGTGCTCCAGGCCTATGTCCTCCGCGCGTTCACCTGGTTCTTCTTCGTCATCCCCTACCTCGCCTTCCGCAACCTCACCCGCCTCTTCCCCCGGCGGGCCCGCGTCTCCCCCGAGGTGCTGGAGGCGGCCGTGCAGATCGGAGCCGCCCTGGACACGGCGGTCACGGCCCACCACCTTCAGGCCCTCCTCCCCCCGGGCTTCCCCGAACGGGCCCTGGGCGAGGCCCTCGTCCTCCTGGAATGGGCCGGGACCGCCTCCACCCACGCGCGGGGGACCGACCTGGTGGTCCAGCCGGGCCCCGCGGCGGGGGCCCTCCTGGCCGCCCTCCCCGAGCGTGCGGAGGTGGTGCCGCTGTCGGTGCTCATCGCCTCGCCCGAGGCGCCGGAGCCGCCCGCGGAGGAACCCCCGCCCGCCCCCCTCCCCGCCCCGCGCTGGCTGCAACCCCTCGCCGACCGGCCCGGGCTGGGGCTCGCCGTCGGGGCCGGCGCCATCGCCCTGGTCTGGGCCCTCGTGGCCGCCGGGATGGCGTGGTACCGCCACCTCCCCGTCGCCCTGGAGCGCCCCGCCCTCCCCAATGTCGGGGGCGCCGCGGGCCTATCGTTTGCCGAGGGTCGGTTCGCGGTCTGTGGAAGTGGGACGGTGGACCTGTACGACGACCTCGCCGCCGCCCCGGCGGAGAGCCACCGCCTGCAGGGCCTTCTGCGCACCGACCTCCGGCTCCGCCCGATCGTCGAGGCCCCGGTGTCCTCCCCGGACGAGGGACCGGGGTTCGACGACGGCGGATCCCCGGCTTGGGACGTCCCGGAAGAGCGCGAGGTCAGCATTTCGTTCAGCGCCGTCTATTCGGCCGTTCCGGACCCCGCGGGCCATTACCTCCTGGTTTACGGGAAGTGGAACGACGACGATGTCGAGGGGTCCTCCGGAGGGCGCGCCGGCGCGGGCGTGGTGGACCTGGAGGAAGGGAGCTTCACTCCCCAGGAGCGGTTCGGCGGCTGGGAACTGAAAGGGTGGTGGGAGGAAGGAACACTCCTGGCGGTCACCCCCTCCCGCGGCTGGGACCAGGGGGGAGGGAGCACGATCCGCTCCTCCAACCTGGCCGGCGTGATGGCCGCCCTGGACCCCGACACCGGCCAGAGCCGCGAGCTCCACCGGTCGCCCCATGCCTTCTTCGGGCTGGCCGGGACCGAGGGGGGGCGCCGCATCTTTTTGGGGGCCGACTGGAAGGCCGACCAGAGCCGCCGGAGGGCGACGTGCACCCTCACCGAATACCGCGAGTTCCAGAAAAGCGGCCGTTTCACCCTCACCCTCAAACAGTTCAATCCGTTCCTCTACAACGCCCGCCTCGACGCCACCGGCCGGTACTGGATCCTCGCCTTCGGGTCCGTGCCGGGGATCATGGAGCAGGACCAGGGGGTGCTGTACACCGTGTGGATCGTGTCCCGCGGCGGCGGGCGCCGCACGCAGGTGCTCGAGGTGCGGCGCGAGGACCCGTACATGTTCTTCCCCTTCCCCTTCCAGGGACGCTCGATGCTCAGCTACCTCCAGGGGACGGAAGCGCCCCAGCTCCTGATCCGGGAGCTGCGCCTGTAGGAATTACGCCGGATTATCCATGGTTGGAACGGAGAACGAAGGAGGAATCACAGTGCTCAAACGGATGAAATATGTCAGCCGCTATGCCCGGTCGTTGTCGGCCGCCGATGTGGTCCACCTCGCCGAGTCAGCATCGAGGAAGAACGCCAAGATCGGGGTCACCGGGGTCCTGATGACCTCGGGCGGCATCTTCTTCCAGATCATCGAGGGCCCCCCGGAGGCGGTGGACGGCCTCTGGGCCGCCATCCAGCGCGACCCCCGGCACACGGACGTCCTTCTCCTCTCCTCGGAGGAGGGGGTCCGCCGCCGTCTCTTCCCCGACTGGGGCATGAGGGCGATGGACCTGGACGCCGAGGCCGGCGACCGCCTGGAACCGCTCAAGGCCATCCTCTCCGCCGTCCTGGCCCAGCGCCAGGTGATGGACAACCTCTCCACCGTCCTGGAGCGGGCGGTGTGGGGCGTCATGGCCGGGGCCGGGGGGAAGTAGGCCGGAGCCCCTTGCGGCGAACGGCCTCCACGGGTTCGCGGTCCCCCTCCCCAACCGGGACCGCGCCGAGCGGTTCGACGCGGCCGGTCTCGTCCAGTGCCCCCCGGCGTCCCCTCCCCGCGCGGCGCGCCGGTGTACTTGAACGGCAAGGACGATGGGTCCCCTTTGCTCGCGCGCATCGAGCCGGCCGCAGGGAGGGGGGTCTTCCCCCGCCCCCTCGTGAGGGACGGCATCGGCTCTTTCGCGCTGTTCGAGGACATGGAGGGGAACCGCCTGGCCCTCCCTTCCCGCCGGTGAGCATCGCACCGCCCATGCAGATCTCCACCCGCAGGCCCCGCTGAAAAGGGGCCTTGGACCCTCTTCCACCTGTTCGTCCTGGCAGTACCGGCCCTCCTCTTCCGGGACCGGAAGGGGCAAACAACCGGGCCGCCGGAGGGGGCCCGGTCCGAAAATCGGGCAATCGGCGGGATTACTTGAGCGCCTCGTGCACTTTGCCCACCATCTTGGCGCTGGGCTTGAGGGTCTTGTCCCCCTTCTGTTTCCACTTGGCGGGGCAGGCCTCGGCGGGGTTCTCCGCGAGGTGCAGGTTGGCCTTGAGCTTGCGCATCAGCTCGTCGATGTTGCGTCCCAGGTTGAAGAAATTGACCTCGGCGTTGAGCAGGCGGCCGTCGGGGCTGATGATAAAGGTGCCGCGCAGGTCCACGCCCCCGTTCTCATCGTACACGCCGAACAGGCGGGAGACGCGGCCCGCGGGATCGGCGCCCATGGGGTACCTCACCTCCTTCAGCTCCCCCTCGTGCTGCTGCCAGGCCAGGTGGGTGAACTTGGTGTCGGTGCTGACGGTGATCACCTCGGCCCCCAGCTCCTTGAACTTGTCGTACTGCTCCGCCAGCGCCGCGAACTCGGTGGCGCAGACGAAGGTGAAGTCGGCGGGGTAGAAGAACAGGATGGTCCACTTCCCGTTCGCCTTGAGGGTGGAGAGGGAGATCTCGCCGAAATCGCCCTTGGCAGGATCGTAGGTCTCGAGCTTGAAATCGGGCACTTCACAACCGACACGGACGGGACCTTCGCTGGAACAAGACATCGTTTCCTCCTGGATGAATTTATCCGCGCTTCCGCGCGGCCTGATGAAAACAAGGGACGGGTCCCGAATAATCCCTTCCGGACGATGTGCTAAAATAAGAACATGACCAGCGACCCCAACGCCATCCGGGCCCATCTCAAGGAGATGGACAAGGAGGCCTTGATCGACGAGTACTGCAACCACTGGGAGGACTATTCCGAGCTGGGGCTCATCCTCCTCCGGGAGGAACTGCGCTCCCGCGGCGTCAAGCCCGAGAGCCTGCACGAGCCCGCCCCGGCGTCGGCCCCGGGCGAGGCCGGCCCCAACGAGCCGTTGGTCCCCGCCGGCACCTATTACGACCCCGGCACGGCCGCCGACGCCCAGGACATCCTCGAGGAGCACGGCATCACCCCCTACTTCCACGGCGAGATCGTCATCTACGTCCCCGAGTCCCAGGCCGAGGCCGCCCGGCAGGCCCTCGCCGAGCTGCACAAGGAGCTCGAAGAGAACATCCAGGAGGAGGGCAACTGAGCGGCACATCGGGGACGGGCACGGGTCTCCTCTCTTCCCCCCATTCCGAGCCGGTCCCCGTTCCCGCTTTGCGTTCGTTCGACGCCTTTCGGGCCGCCTTTCCCGCCTACCGCGATTCCGTCTATCTCAATCACGCCGCCACCTCCCCCGCCTCGGAATCGGACCGTGCCGTGCTCGAGGCGTGGTGGAGCCGCGCCGCGCGTCCCGTGGAGGAGCAATACCAGCAATGGGTGGAGATGCGCGCCGCCCTCAAGGCGGACATCGCCCGGTTCATCGGCGCCGCTTCCGCCGACCTGATCACCCTCACCGGCAACACCACCCACGGCCTCAACATCGCCGCCGCGGGGCTGGCCTGGGAACCCGGCGACCGCGTCCTCCTCAACCGGATGGAGTTCCCCGCCAACATCTACCCCTTCCTCAACCTCGAACGCCTCGGCGTGGCCGTGGACTGGGCCGACCCCGTGGACGGACGGCTCCCGTTGGAAGCGTGGGTCGGGAAAGTCACCGCCCGCACCCGGCTCGTCAGCGTCTCCTTGGTCCAGTTCCTCAACGGCTTCACGGCCGACCTCGCCGCCCTGGGGGCCTTCTGCCGCGACCGCGGCATTTGGCTCGTGGTGGACGGCATCCAGGGGGTGGGTGCCATCCCCTTCGACCTGGCCACGACCCCCGTGGACGCCCTTTCCTGCGGCGGCGCCAAGTGGATGATGTGGCCCCAGGGGACGGGGTTCCTCTATCTGAGCCCGGCCCTCCTCGAGGCCGTCCGCCCCGTCCACGCCGGCTGGCTGGGGGTGAAGGACGCGTGGAATTTCCACGACTACCGGCTGGAGTTCCTCGACACCGCCGAGCGGTTCGAGGGGGGGACCCTCAACTGGCTGGGCTATTCCCTCGCGTTCGAGCGGATGAAACAGTTTCTCCGGCTGGGACGCGAGGCCATCTGGGCGCGGGTCCGGAGGCTCGCCGACCGCCTGGCCGACGGGTTCCAGGCCTTGGGCGCGGAAATCGTCACGCCGCTCGCCCCCCGAGAGCGCTCCGGCATCGTCACCATCCGCGTCCCGGAGCCGGAGCAGGTGCTGCAACGGCTGACCGCGGCCGGGATCGTCCTCTCCCTGCGCGAAGGGGTCCTCCGCTTCTCGCCCCATGTCGGCAACACCGAAGAGGACATCGACTGCGCCCTGGAGGCGTTGAAGGCCGCGCTGTAGGGGCGGCTCGCGGGCCGCCCCACCCCCGAAGGCGCATCGCGATGCGCCCCTACCATTTGCTGCCTGCCGCCTATTTCACCCGGTCGAAGATGCCGATGGAGTCGGCCACGGAGCTGGAGAAGGTCTCGTGCTTCTCCTCGCCGATGGTCATGACGACCCGCCCCTTCACGTCGATGCGCTGGGCCAGGTAGAGACGCCCCTCCCGCAGGAAGAGCACGAGCGTTTCCCTCGTCGTGGTCTCCCCGCCGATCCCGCTGGCGGCCATCGCCGCCGGGACGGGCTCCGTCTTTTCCTTCTTCTCCATGGCCGCGTTGGGGTTGCTTTTCAATTTCTTGAGGATGGAGGCCTTGTCCCCCGCCGCCGTGGTCAGTTTGACGCTCCCCCCCAGGTCCTCGATGCGGAACTCCACCTCGAGCTCCTGGACCTGCGGCTCCACCCCCTCCATGGTCACGGTGGCCTTCTCCCTCCCCTTCCACCGCCCCGCCCAGGGCTCCTCCTCCGACGGCGGCGAAGGCCCCCGGTCGTCCACCCGCGGCACGTCGGCCGTCGCCACGTCGCCCTCCCCCTCGGCCGCCGGCCTGGGCGGCTCCGAGCCCGCGGGGGGCACGGTCCCGCAGTCGCAGGTCTTCGAGACCAACTCCGCCCTCACCTTGGAAGTGTCCACGCGGTAGATGTGGAAGGAACCCAGGCGCGTGACGAGGGGGTCGTTGGGCCACTCGGCGAACCCCACCGGGTGGAGGAACACCCCCTGCTGGCTCTCCTTGGTCTCCACCAGGATCCGGGACACCACCCCCAGCGTGGTCTCCACCTCGCGGACCCACGCGATGTGCATGGCCGTCCCTTCCTTGCGATAGACGAGGACGTCGCCCGCCTGTGCGTCGCCCCAGGTGGCCTGGTGCAGGCCGGGGCGGAAGATCTCACGGCCGAACCAGAAGATGACGCCGTCGTCGAAATTGCCCGCCTCCAGCCAGAACGGTCCCTGACCGAAGAGCTTCTGGAAGGTGTAGCCCGCGCAATCCTGCCGCTTGGAGGGGGGACCGATCGGGCGGTAGTCATATTCGGCGTAGTCCTGCCGGTCCGAGGCCTGCTGGGCCGCCAGCCCCGTTTTGTCGAAGTCGTAGCACCGCTGGGTGACCGTCATCTCCTTCTCCCAGGTCCCCTGCCCGTCGGCCCGCCCCCCGGAGATCTTGAAGGTCCACTTGCATTCCTTGCCCGGCGTGCCCACCACCCCGGCGCCCATAGGTGTTAAGTTAAGCCGCCTTCTTTTTATTAGCAGGATAACCATGATGG
>CAZRVT010000026.1:0-34311 GCA_964603505.1 uncultured Holophagales bacterium
TCATAGATGAAGTATTTCTATTGGTCAAGCAATATATGAGACACTACACTAGGGCCATTTCGTGAGCGCTCTTCCAAGCAATCAAGTTCTTGAAGTTTGCCATGTTCATTCCCTTCAGCCTCTTGTCTTATCCCTCCGCCCTCAGCCTTCAGCCCTCAGCCCACGATCACCTTCTCCTCCGGGAACGTGATCGTGGGGCGCATGGCCGGGAGGGCCAGGGAGGCGACGATGGTCATCGGACCCAGCCGGCCGACATACATCAGGAGGGTGAGCAGGAGCTTGCCGGCGGCGCCCAGCTTGGCCGTGATCCCGACGGAGAGTCCGACGGTGCCGTAGGCGGAGACGGTCTCGAAGAGAAGGTCGAGCGGGCGCATCCGGTCCCCCTCCACCGAGAGCAGGAGGAGGAAGATGACGCCCACCCAGAAGAGCGAGAAGAAGAAGACCGACACGGCTTGGTCCACGATGGAGAAGGGGATGGCCCGGTGGCCCACCCGCACCTGCTTGTTCCCCCGGACATGGGAGGCCAGGTGGAGCCAGATCACGCCGGCGGTGGTGGTCTTGATGCCGCCCCCGGTGGAGCCCGGGGAGGCCCCGATGAACATGAGGGCGATGACCACGACCAGCGTGGGCGGGCCGGCCAGGCCGTAGTCGAAGGTGTTGTAGCCGCAGGTGCGGGGGGTGACGGCCCCGAAGAAAGCCATCAACAGTTTGGTGCCCAGCGGCTTGCCGGCCAGGACCCCGTGCCACTCCAGCAGGAGGTGGGCGATCATCCCCAGGGCGACGAGCAGGACGGTCACCTTGACCGTCAGGAGGGAATGGAGGGACGGCCGCACCCCCGACCGGATGCGCAGGGCCATTTCCGAGATGACCAGGAACCCCAGACCGCCCAACACCAGGAGGGAACCCACCACGAGGACCACCGTGGGGCTCCCCTGGTAGGCGGTCAGGCTGTCGGCGTTGAGGGAGAAGCCGGCGTTGCAGAAGGCGGAGACGCTGTGGAAGACCGCATGCCACGCCGCCCGGCCCGGGGGGTGATGGAGGGCGAAGGGGAAATAGAGGGCGACCGCGCCCGCCAGCTGGAGGAGGAGGGTGGCCCCCATGATGGTGAGGACCAGGGGCTTGAAATCGCTCCACCCGGTGTGGGCGTAGGTGTTGAGGAGGATCTTCCGCTGGAAGAGATCCAGTTTCCGCCGGGCGAGAAAGATGAAGAAGAGGCCGAAGGAGGCGATGGACAGGCCCCCCATCTGGATGAGCCCGAGGAGGAGCGCCTGCCCGAACGGACTGAGGGCGGTCCCGGGGTCGATGGGGGTGAGGCCCGTGACGCACACGGCCGAGGTGGAGACGAAGAGGGCGTCCACCCAGGCCATCGGCCGGCCGGACGCCGCGGACAGGGGGAGCTTCAGGAGCAGGGTCCCCGCGGCGATGAGGACCAGGAAGTGGAGGAGCAGGCGGCGTCCGATGTTCACCGCCGCCCCCCCGGCAACGCGGTGTCGTGATTCATGGCCATATCATACCGCACGGCGCCGGGCCAGGAGGGCCGGCAACAGGGTGAGGGTGAAGAGGGCGCAGTAAAGGGTGCCGAAGACGGCCACGAACCCCATGCTGCGGAGGCCGGGGAAGTGGGACAGAACGAGGGAGCCGAAGCCGAAAATCGTGGTGAGCGCGGCGAAAAGGACGGCCTTGCCCGTCTGGGCCACGCGGTGGAAGTCCCCCCCCGCGCCGCGGAACCGGTGGAGGACGTGGATGGAGTAGTCCACCCCGATGCCGATGATCATGGCGGCGACGTAGATGTTCATCGAGTTGAGGGGGATGCCGGCCAGGCGCATGGTTCCCAACATCCAGGCGAGGCCGCAGACGAGGGGCAGGAGGGCCAGCGCCGTCCAGCGGAGGGAGCGGAAATCGAGCCCAAGCAGGGCCGTCACGAACAGGAGGCCAAGGACCGTGGCCTTCCAGGCGTCGGACCGGACGGTGTCCCGCAAGTGCTTGGCCATGGCGTTGATCCCCGTGAGGGTGTAGCCGGGCCGTCCCTCGACCCAGGCCTCCAGCGCCTTCGGCGGCTCCCGCCGGTAGGTGTCGTCCCGGTAGTGGATGGAGTGCAGCGTGAGCCACGCGCCGTTGTCCCGCGCCACCAGGGGGGCCGTGAGATCCCTCAACCCCTCGGAATCGAGCGCGTCCCCGTCCAAGAGCCGCGGCGCTCCCAACCCCCGGCGGAGGGCGGCCAGGAAGGGGGCGAACGCCTCCGGGTTGAGCCCCGTCTCCCGGCAGGCGGCGGTGAAATCGGCCTCGAAAGCGGCCGCGTCGGCCGCCCGGGCGCGGACGAGGTTGCGCCGCTGGACCTCCAGCGGCGGAATGAAGGAGGAGAGACCCGTGTGGCTGCGGACCACCCCCTCGGCCGCCAGGCGGTCCAGCTCCAGGCCGAGTTGGGCGTCGAGGGCGAGGAGGTCTTGGAGGTTCTGGGCCTCGATCAGCACCACCGACGGGTAGGTCACCTGCCCGAAGTGGTCCCCTAACTCCTTTTGCAGTTGGATGCCCCGGTTGGAGCTCGACCGCAGGGCCTGCGCGTCGTCCGCGAAGGGGAGGGACCAGGCCAGGGCCCCCATGAGGACGGCGCCTGCCAGAACGAGGCCCGCGACGGCCCGGGCGTGCCGGACCGAAAAGGCGATGACGGCCTCCACGCCGAAGGAGGAGATCCGCAAAAGCGGGAGCCGGTCGCACCGGCGGTGGAGCCGCTCGTCCAGATGGAGGAGGACCGGCAGGAGGGTGAAGGTGAAGATCATGATGAAGCCGATGCCGAGCGCGGTCAGAAGCCCCATCTCCTTCAGACCCCGGAGCCGGACAAGGAGAAAGACCCCGAAGGTGGCCATGGTGGTGACGGCGCCCCAGAAGATGCCCGGGTTCACCTCCCGCCGAACGGCCGCCAGGGCCCCGTCGAGGTCCGCGCCCGCGGTGCGTTCCTCCACATAGCGGCCGTAGGCCACGATGACGAAGTCAATGCCCAGGCCGATCAGGAGGGCGGCGAACCCGGAGGAGGCGGCGTTGATCTCCCGCAGGGCCAGGCCGGCGAATCCGAACGAAGCGGCCAGCCCCAGCGCGAGGGGGATGAAGGCGAAGGCGAGGGTCCCGAGCCGGCCGAAACAGAACCAAAACAGGAGGAGGACCGCCCCCAGGGACGAGATCACCTGGAGGAGGATGTCGAACCGGATGATGCGCGCGTCCTCCGCGGCGATGCGGAACCCACCGCCCAGCTCCACATCCGGAACCCGGACGCCGGGCTCCATCTCCCGCCGGACCGCTTCCACCTCCTCCTCCACCCACCCGATGAGCCGCGTGGCATATCCGATGTCCTGCGCCGCCCCGGCCGGCTTGATCACGATCAGCAGCCGCCGGTGGTCGCGGGAAAGGAGGTAGCCGGAAGCGAGGTCCACCTGGAATCCCTCCTCCGGCCCCCGCAGGCGGCCGGCGTAGACACGGTGGAGCCGCAGGGGGTCCAGCGCCAGGAACGGCTTCAGCCCGGGCGCGGGGGTCTGCGCCTCCAGGCGGGTCTCCCGAAGGGCCGACCGCACGGCGGCCGGGTCCAGCCGCTCCCGCAGGGCCGTCCATTCGGCGTCGGTGGAGAGGACGGCCAGGTTGGAGAAGAACAGGTGGAGGTAGGGCGTAGGGTCGGGCGGCCGATGGGTGACTTCGAGGCCCTCCTCCAGGCCGCCGAGCCGCTCGGCCAGGGCGTCCACGAAGAGGAAGGCATCCTCGAGGTCCTGCTCCCGCTCCACACGGCAAACCACCAGGAGGTTGTCGATTCCCCCGAAATGGCGCACCGACTTGGAAAAGGAGGAGAAGACGGGATCGTCCTCCGGCATCATCTTTAAAACGTCGGTCTGCACATCGAGGCGGGCGATCCCCCAGGCCGAGAGGGCGGCGACCAGCAGGAGCAGGAGGCCGTAGTGCCGGGGTTTCCGGCGGAAGAGCTCCAGCGGGGTCAAGGGCGCTTGAGGGCCGAGGCAGGCAGGGGGTCGCCGACGATGCCGCCAGAGACGATGAGCTTGATGGCTTCGTCCATCGTCAGATCCAGGGGACGGACCTGCTCGTCGGGCACCAGGAGCATCCAGCCCGAGGTGGGGTTGGGGGTGGTGGGCAAAAAGACGTAGGTTAGTCCCTCCCCCCTCTTGGTGACGAACCCGATGGTCCACACCCCGGTCCGCGGGTACTCCACCGCCACAATGTCGGAGAAGGAGCTCTTCTTCTGAAGGGTGAGGGCGTCGATCACCTGTTTGGTGCCGCCGTAGAGGGACTTAAGGAGGGGAGCGGCCAGCAGGGCGCGGTCCACCATCCGGAGCAGCTTCTTGCCCAGAAAGTTCATCCCGATGAGCCCGATGCAGTAGATGATGAACAGCGAGAAGACGAGCGCGAGCAGGGTGAGCGCCCAATTCGGAACGGCGAGATCGAGCAGGCGGACGGCCGCGTCCAGGAACGGCCGGCTGAGGGCCGAGATGCGGGAGAGGACGAACCACAGGATGACCACGCTGATCCAGATGGGCAGGAGAAACAGGAGTCCCTGGAGGAGGGTGTTGCGGATGTGCCGGACGGCGCTCACCGCGCCCCCTTCAGAACCTTGGAGAACTTGACGAAGTAGTCGGCCATCGAGCCGAGGGAGAGGATCACGGCGATCCATAAAAAGGAGGCGGCCAGGGCCTCGAAGAGGTCCACGGAGTGTCCGAAGATCGTGCGGATGAGCGGGCGGGAGAGCTCATCGAGCCGGAATTGGATGATGCAGGCGCACACCGCCACCGTCTGGGAGAAGGTCTTGAGTTTGCCGAGGCGGGACGCCGGGATGACCAGCCCCTGGTCCATGGCGGTCATCCGCAGGCCGTCGAGGAGGAACTCCCGTCCGACGATGATGACCACCATCCAGGCGGGGACGAGGTCCAGCTCCACCAGGGAGACGAAGGCCCCGGTCATGAGGAACTTATCGGCGATGGGGTCGAGGAGGGCCCCGAGCCGCGTCGTCTGCCCCCACTTGCGCGCGAAATAGCCGTCGAGGCCGTCGGTGATGATGGCCATCAGGAAAATGGCCAATCCGATGAACTCGCGCGCCGGCATCTTGGTCAACAGCACCACCACCAGGAACGGAACGAGAAAGATCCGGAAGATGGTGAGCCAGTTCGGCAGGTTGAACATCGGGATATTGTGCCAAGAGTCCTTTATAATTGCAAGGCAATGCACTGCCACCGCCACCCCGAACGGCGCGCCGGACGCAAATGCTACGCGTGTGGCAAGCCGGTCTGCAAGGTCTGCCGGCTCCATCGCCACCACCACATCTTCTGCTCGGAGGAGTGCGCCTCCGGCTGGCGCTGGAAGGACTTGGCCCGGAAGGCCGACAAGCGCCTCAAGCGCCCCGTTTCGCGCTGGTGGATGGTCGCCGCCCTGCTCCTCCTGGGGGCGGCGTTTCTGTGGATGGGGCGGTTCCTCCTCCGGGAATACATCATCCCCGCCTATTTTGCCCCCGCGGCCCGCCGGGCCGGCTCCGCCGAAGTGGCCCTGCGGTGGAAGGCCGACGGCGCCCTGGCCGCCGTGGCGGGGCGGAGCCCCGGCGACGGGGCGCTCCTCTTCCCCCACGCCCCGGGCTCCTTCCGATGGCTCCCAGTGCGCCGCGGCGCCTTCACCCTCCTCTGCCCGGCCCTCCCCTCGCCGCCCTCCCGCGCTTTCTTCCTGCCCGGCGAGGGGCTGGACTTCAGCCCCGACCTCGTGCGCGGCCCCTCGTCCCTGCCGCTGGTGAGCGTCACCTTCGACGGCGGGGCCGTGCGGGGGGAAGCCGACCGGATCCTGGCCTTGTTGCGGGAGGAGGGGGTGTGCACCACCGTGTTTCTGACGGGCGAGTTCATCCGCCGCTACCCGGACCTCCTGGAGGAGGCCCTTCGTGACGGCCACGAGGTGGGCAACCACACCGACTCCCACCCCCACCTGACCACCTACGCCTCCGACCACACCCAGGCGACCGCGCCGGGGGTCTCGGCCGCCTCCCTGCGCGACGAACTGGTTCGGGCCGACCGGGCGATGGAGGCCGCGTCGGGGCGGCGGTTCGCCCCCTACTGGCGGGCCCCCTTCGGCGAGCACAACGCCGCCATCCGCGGCTGGGCGTGGAAGGCGGGCTACCACCACGTGGGGTGGACCTGGGACTCCCTGGACTGGCGCGAGGAGGGTCCCGGGGGCGGCGCTCCGACCGCCGACGATATGATGGCGCGGTTCCGCGCCCTCGAGGCGCGGGGCCCGGCCGCACTCAACGGCGCCATCCTCCTCTTCCACCTGGGGAGCCAGCGCGCCCAGGAGGTGCAGGAGATCCTCATCCACCTCCGGGCCCGAGGCCTGCACCCCGTCCCCGTCTCGACGCTCCTTGCCGCCTCCGCGCTCGTCGGGGTAGAATGAAGATCGTGAGCGCCCGCGCGGTCATCCTGGCCGGGGGGGAAGGCACCCGGTTGAGGCCCCTGACCCGCCGGGTCCCCAAGCCCGTCATCCCTCTGGTCAACCGCCCCTTCCTCCACTACCCGCTCGAGCTCATCGAAGCGACGGGCATCGGGGAGGCGCGTCTGCTGGTCGGCTACCGGCCGGAGGCGGTGCGGGAGGCGCTCGGGGACCGGTTCGGGGGCGTGGCGCTGCGCTATGTCTGCGAGGACGAGCCGCTGGGCACCGGCGGGGCCATCGGCAACGCCTGCCGGGGAATGGACGGCCCCGCCGTGGTGACCAACGGCGATGTCCTGTCGGACCTGGACCTTGGGGCCGTCCTCGCGTTTCACCGCGCCCACGGCGGCGCCGGGACGATCGTGATGACCCGCGTCGAAGATCCCCGCCGCTACGGGGTGATCGTGACCGGGGCGGACGGCCGCATCCGCGAGTTCGTGGAGAAGCCGGAGCATCCCCCCTCCGATTGCATCAACGCGGGGTTCTACGTTCTGGAACCGGAGTTCACCGCCCGCATTCCGGACGGACGCTCGTCCATCGAGCGGGAGGTTTTCCCGAGGGCCCTGGCCGACGGCGTGCCCCTCTACGGCTACCTTCACGAGGGGTACTGGCTCGACATCGGCACGCTCGACAGCTATCGGCGCGGGACGGCCGACCTGATCGCCGGCCGGCTGGAGCGGTTCGCCCGGGCGGCCCGGACGGCCCGCCTCGCCTCCCCCCTCCCCTCCTCGGCGTCGGCCGATGCGCTCACGGTGGTGGGAGCCGGCTGCTCCGTGGGCGCGGGGGCCAGTTTCGAGGCATGCATTCTCCTGCCGGGCGCCCGGGCCGGGGCCGGCTGTCGGCTGCGGCGCTGCATCCTGGGGCCGGACGCGACGGTGGCGGACGGGGCAGCCCTGGAGGACGCCGTCGTCATGCCGGAGGGGAAGGAGGCGTGATCGCCTTCGGCACCGACGGCTGGCGCGCCGTCCTGGGCCGCGACTTCACGGACGAGAACCTCGTCTCGGTGGGCCGCGCCTTCGGCCTGGCCCTGCGCGAGGGGGCCCTGGGAACGCAGGCGGACCGGGGGACCGTCGTCATCGGCTACGACACCCGCGCGCGGGGCCGCGAATCGGCCGTCCTCCTGGCGGAGGAGCTGGCCCGCCAGGGGGCGCGGGCCCTCGTCGCCGATTCGGTGGTCCCCACCCCGGCCGTTTCGTGGGCGGTGCAGGAGCGGGGCCTCCAGGCGGGGCTGGTGGTGACCGCCTCTCACAACCCCGGGT
Source organism: uncultured Holophagales bacterium (assembly GCA_964603505.1). GTDB lineage: Bacteria > Acidobacteriota > Thermoanaerobaculia > UBA2201 > UBA2201 > UBA2201. The sequence continues at coordinate 7,710 of CAZRVT010000026.1, forward strand.
TCTACAACGGCGTCAAGGTGAAGGCGTGGTACGGCGGCTCCGCCCTGCCCGAGCTGTATGGGGCGGTGGCGGAGCGGCTCGGGCGGGAGGTCCCGGGGTCCCCCGGCGGCTCGACGGGATCGGCGGACCTCCTCACCCCCTACCTCGCTTACCTCGAACGCCACGTGGACGCGGCGCGCTTGCGGGGGGCCGGCCTGCGCCTCCTGTGGGACGCCATGCACGGCGCCACCGGCGGGGCCTTCCCCCTGCTCGCCGGCCGCCTGGGCCTGGAGGCGGAGGTGTTCCGCGGCGCGCCCGACCCCGCTTTCGGCGGCTTCAACCCCGAGCCCATCCCCGCCAACCTGGGCCCCCTGCGGGATCGGCTGGCGGCCGGAACGCACGATCTCATCGGCGCCGCCGACGGCGACGGCGACCGCCTTGCCATGTTTCTCCCTGACGGAACGCACCTGTCCCCCCACCACATTCTCTCCCTCCTGAGCCTCTACCTGCTGGAGGTGAAGGGGTGGCGGCAGGGATTGGCGAAGACCTTCTCCTCCTCTCTGTGGATGGACCGTATTGCGGCGCATTTCCGGGTCCCGCTCCACGAGACGGGCATCGGCTTTAAGTACCTCTGCCCGCTGATGCTGAACGGCTCCGCGGCCATCGCCGGCGAGGAAAGCGGCGGGGTGGCCTTCCGCCACGCCCTCCCCGAGCGCGACTCCATGCTGGCCTTCCTGACGGTGGCCGAGATGACCGCCGCACGCGGCTGGACCCTCGCGCGCTGTGTGGAGGACCTCGTGTCGCGGTTCGGCGACCTGCATTACGGGCGGCTTGATCTGCAGGTCCCCCTCGCCCGGGGCAAGGCGCTGTGCACGGCGCTGGCGGAGCGGCCCCCGGCCAGGGTGGCGGGCTGGACGGTCACCGCCGCGCGGGCGCTCGACGGGACGAAACTCTCGTTCGGAACGGAGGGGTGGCTCCTCTTCCGCGCCTCGGGCACCGAGGAGCTGCTCCGCGTCTACGCCGAAATGCCTTCTCCGGAAGCGGTACAGGCGGTCCTCGAGGCCGGCCGCGCCCTGGCGGAGGGGGCATGACCCCGTTCGCCGACCTCTCCCCGGCCCTCGCCTACGGCACGGTCTTCTTCCTCCTCTTCCTGGGGGCCTTCGGCCCCACCCTGCCGGAGGAGATCGTCCTCCTCGTCGCCGGCTACCTCCTCAAGAAGCAGGGTCTGGACCCCCTCCTGATGGTGGGGATCGCCTTCGCCGGCATCCTCGTTTCGGACAACATCATCTACGGGCTGGGCTACTGGGTCGGGGCCCCGCTGCTGCGGTTCCGGATCGTCCACAAGTTCTTCTCCCCCCGCCGCCAACGGTGGGTCCGCCGCCTCTTTTTCCGCTACCGCTTCCGCCTCTTCTTCATCGGGCGCTACCTCTACGGCCTCCGCCCCGCCATCCTCCTCTTCGCCGGCCTCACGCGGGTCCGGTGGTCCACCTTTTTCCTCTACAACGGCGCCGCCGCCCTCGTGAACTCCGTCTTGTGGACGGGGCTCGGCTACCTGCTGGCCCGCCATATCGAGGCCGTCATGCTCCGGGTGCGACAGGGCGAGGCCTACATCCTGGGGATCGCCCTCCTGCTGATCGTCTATTTTATCTTGGAGTGGATCGCCATCCGCCGGGGGTGGCTGGACCCGGAGAGCTTCCTCGCCCGCTTGGGCGCCCCCTACAAGATCGGGTCGCTGGTGGTCCTCTGCGTCCTGCTCATCCTCGTGGTGCGCCTCATCGTGCGGTGAGATCGTTGCTTAGCCGAAACACTTCGAGAGACAAGGCCGGAGCAATGGCGCCTTAAAATGCGATCCGCCGGCCGCGATCTACGGCTTTTCAGTCCACGCCCCCGCCTGCCATAGAATGAAGGCGTAATCGAAGGCGGTCTCCCTCAGCCGGTCATATCGGCCCGAGGCCCCGCCGTGGCCGCCGGGATCGAGGCGGATCTTGAACAGGAGGGGGTTGGCGTCGGTCTTGAGGGCGCGCAGCTTCGCCACATACTTCGCTGGCTCCCAGTACATCACCTGGCTGTCGTTGAGCGACGAGCGGACCAACATCGCCGGATAGGCCTTCGCCTCCAGATTGTCGTAGGGCGAATAGCCCTTCATGTATGCATAGGCCTCCGGCTCGTTCGGGTTGCCCCACTCGAGATACTCCTCCACCGTCAGCGGCAGGGTCGGGTCCAGCATGGTGTTCATCACGTCCACGAAGGGGACGTAGGTGACTACCGCCTTGAAGAGGTCGGGCCGCAGGTTCGCCACCGCGCCCATCAGGAGGCCCCCCGCGCTGCCTCCGGCAATGACCAGGCGATCGGAAGCCGTGATCCCCTCCCTCACCAGGAACTCGGCGCAGGCGATGAAGTCGGTGAAGGTGTTTTTCTTGGCCATCATCTTCCCCGCCTCGTGCCAGGCCTTCCCCAGGTCGCCGCCGCCTCGGACGTGGGCGAGGCCGATGGTGAAGCCGCGGTCCAGGAGGGAAAGCCGGTTGCTGGAGAAGTAGGGAGCCTCCGGGATGCCGTAAGCGCCGTACCCCTGCAGAAGCATGGGGCGCGGGGCCGCCGGGACCGGCTCGCGCCTGTACACGATGGAGATCGGGACCTTCACGCCGTCGGGGGCCGTGGCCCAGAGCCGCTCGGCCCGGTAGGCCTTCGGGTCGTAGCCCCCAAGCACCTCCTCCCGCTTCAGGAGGGTCTGCCGGCCGGTCCGAACGTCGTAGTCATAGACGGAATAAGGGGTGACGAGGGACTCATAGGCGAAGCGGAATGTCGTGGCGTCGAAGACGGCGTTGTACAGGGGGGTGAGGATGAACGACGGTTCGGGGAACTCGATGGCCCGCGGGGCCCCTTTCCGGGGGAATATTTTCAGGGCGGGCACCCCGCCCCGGCGCTCCTCCACCACGAAGAAGTCCTTGAAACAATACACCCCCTCCAGCATGACGTCGTCCCGGTGGGGGACCACCTCGGTCCAATGCTCCGGGCCCGGGGCGGCCTGGGGCGCCGTGACCAGGCGGTAGTTCAGCCCGCGGTCGTTGGTCCGGATGTAGAAGAGGTCGTTGGCGCTGGTGACGAAATACTGGTGCTTCTCCCGGCGGGGCAGCAGGGTCCGGAACGGGCTTTGGGGCCGGTCCGCCGGGAGGACGCGCACCTCCGTGGCCTCCTTGCTGGCGATGTTGAGCTGGACGAAGGCGCCGTCGAGGGGCCGCTCCAGCCACAGGGAATAGAGGGCATCGGGCTCCTCGTAGAGCAGGTCGTGCTTCGACTCCCCCACCCGGACCCGGTAACAGCGCCACGACCGCTTCGCGACCTCGTCCTCCTGGGTGTAGAAGAGGGTGCGGTTGTCGTTGGCCCAGACCACGCTGGTCACCCGCTCGGCGATGCGTTCCGCGACCTTCCCCGTCCGGAGGTCCTTGACGTGGAGGGCGAACTGCCGGAAGCCGGTGGTGTCGGTGGTGAAGGCCAGCCATCGCCCATCGGGGCTCACCTCGGCGTCCTGCACGTCGAAAAAGGGGAGCCCCTCCGCCAAGGCGTTGAGGTCGAGCATCACCTGCTCCCGCCCCTTCAGCGAGCCCTTCTTGCGGCAGTAGATGGGATACTCCTTCCCCGCCTCGGTCCGGGTGTAGTAGAAGTACTTTCCCTCGCGGTAGGGGACATCGAGATCGGTCTCCTTGATGCGCCCCAGCATCTCCTTATAAAGCGTCTCCTGGAGAGAGGCCGTGGGCGCCATCACGGCGTCGGCGTACGCCTCCTCCGCCTGGAGGTAGGCCAGCACCTCCGGATTTTCCTTTTCCTTCAGCCAGAAGTAATCGTCCACCCGCGTGTCGCCGTGGATTTGCGTGACATGGGGGACCTTTTTGGCGACGGGGGGGACGGGAGGGGCATCCTGCGCGCACAGGCAGAGCGAGGACAGCAGAATGACGAGGACGCACGGCAGGGACCAGGACCGGATCTTCATGGCGCACTCCCCAACAGTATTGTTCTGCGCATTATACTATTGCGCTTTTGCGCGTTCGGCAAAGGCGAGGGCGGAACCATTTACCCTTTACTATTTACGTTTTTTGCTTCTCCGAACTCCAAACTTCCTCACAGCTCCCTCAGCGCGGACGCCACCGGCAGCCGCGCGGCGCGCAGCGCCGGGAGGAACCCTCCCACCGCCCCCATGAACAGCGCAAAGAGCATCCCCTGCCCCATCAGCGCCGGGGTGATGCGGAAGGCGAAGGCGAGCTGGCTGAAGGTCTGCCAGTTGATGGTGGAGGTGGTGAAGCCGTTGATGGGCTGGACGAGGACACACCCCAGGACGCCCCCGATGGCCGCGACGACGAGCGATTCGACGACCATGGAGGCCATCACCTCGCCCCCCGTGAACCCCAGCGCCCGCAGGGTGGCGATCTCGCGGGTGCGGGCGGCGATGGCGGAATACATCGTGTTGAGGGCCCCGATGACCGCCCCCACCCCCATGACGAAAGCCACGAGGTAGCCCAGCACCGTGATCATGGTGGCCACGGCCCGGCTCTGTTTCGCGTAATACTCGGTCTCGCGGTAGGCCTGAACCGTGAGCCGGGGGTCCCCATCGAGGGCGCGGCGGAATTCCCCCAAGGCCTCGGCGCTCTGGAGCCGCACGGCGGCGGAGGAATAGACCCAGGTGGGACGCTGGTAGGTCTGGAGGAGGAGGGAGGCGTCGGCCCACACCTCGGAGTCGAAAGCGCTGCCTCCCGAATCCATGACCCCCACCACGGTCCAGGTCCGCCCCCCCAGCTTCACCTCCCCCCCCAGCTCCAGGCCGGTGTACATGGCCGACGCGTTGCGACCCGCCACCAGTTCGGCCTGCCCCGGCTCGAAAAAACGCCCCCGGACGACGCGCACCGCGGGGTGGACGGCCAGGGCCATGGGGGTGACGCCGCGGATCTGGGCCAGGGCGTCGGCGTCGGAGGAGCGGTGGTGGAGGGCCGCCACGACCACCGCCTCCGGGGAGACGAGGGGCCGGCCGTCGGAACGCTTCTCCACCCCGGGGCTGTCGGCGATGACCTTCACCTGGTCGAGGGTGACCACGCTCTCCATCTCCGCGCTGGCGCCGCCGCGCAGGACCATGGCGTTGCGCTCGCTCCCGGAGGCCACGAGGGTGGCGCGGAACCCCTGGGCCATCGAGAGCATCGCCACGAACACCGCCACCACTCCGGCGATCCCGGCCACGGCGACCGCCGTGGAGCCCCAGCGGACGCGGATGGAACGCAGGTTATAGACGACGGGGACCATGGGACACCTTACAAACGCAGCGCGCAGTTGGCCTCTGGCAGCCGGCGGTTCGCAGCTCGCAGCTCGTGGCTCGAAGCACTATTGCCGACAGCCCGGCGCTACGATGATGCTTCGACACTTCGATGCTGCGTCCTCTTGCTTCATGCAATGCGGCCACGCTGCCGTGCTCCATCACGCCCTCCTCAGCGCGTCCACGACGCGCAGGCGCAGGGCGTAGAGCGCCGGCCACAGCGCCGAGGCGGCGCCGATGCCGAGGGCCAGGAGCATCCCCTTGGCCATGTCCAGGGGGGGGAAGTAGAACAGCGGCAACATTCCTCCCGTGGGGTCGCCCCGGAGGGTGAACGCCTTGGCCCCGACCACTCCCAGCCCGCCGCCGAGGGCGGCAACGAGGAGCCCTTCCGCCAGGACGAGCCCCATGACGGTGACGTCGGAGAAGCCGACGGCCTTGAGGACGGCGATCTCCCCCGTGCGCTCCTTGACCGACATCGCCATGGTGTTTCCCGTCACCAGCAGGAGGGTGAAGAACACCACGGCGCCGATCGAGAGGATGAGGGTCTGGATGTCCCCCACCTGCTTGACGAACCCCGCGGCGAAGGCCTTCTCGGTCTCCGTGGAGGTCTCGTAGGGGGAGTTGGCGAACCGCTCGTCGATGGCCCGGGCGACCAGGACCGCCCGGTCGGGATCGGCCACCTGGACCACGTACCATCCCACCAGCCCCTTCCAATAGGGGCGCCGCTCGTCGAGGTAGGCATAGTGGAACCAGAACTGCGTCACATCGTCCTCCTGGCGCTTCCCCGAATAGACCCCGCAGACATTGAACTCCCAGGTCCCCGTCCAGATGGTCCCCTGGATGGGGATGCGGTCGCCCACCTTGAAGCCGTACTTCTTCGCCGTCCCCTCCCCCACCACGCACCCCTGACGGTCCTTGAGGAAGGCCTCCCACTGGTCCGGCGGGACGACGAACTCGGGATAGACCTCGCGCCAGGTGGGCGTGTCGATGGCGAATTGCGGAAAAAAGTTGCGCTCGTCCTGGTAGATGCCGCCGAACCAGACGGCGAAGGTGGCCTCCCGAACACCGGGGGTCTGCCGGATGCGCTGCTGATAGGCGAGGGGGAGGGGCTGGATGATGGAGGTGCGGTTGCGGACCACGAGGCGGTCCACTCCCGCCACCTCGATCCCCTGGTTGAAGGCCACCTGGATGGCGGCGAGGACGCCGTAGAGGAAGAGGGCCACGGCGAACGAACCCAGCGTGAGGAGGGTGCGCGCCTTGCGGCGGTTCAGGTTGGCCCGGAGGAGGGCGAAGAAGCGCATGGGCTACCCCGACCCGCCCCGCAGCCGGCAGACCGCAAAAGAAATCTGCAACGGTCCGCGCGCTTCAAACGCCAAACGCCGAACACCGAACGGGTCCTTCATATCCCCCCCTACCGCCGCGCCTCCACCAACACCCCCTTCTCCAGGTGGAGGACCGCGTGGGCCGTCTCGGCGGCGCGGGGATCGTGCGTGACCATGAGCACCGTCTTGCCGTGCTCGTGGACGAGGCGGTCGATGAGGGCGAGCACCTCCTCGGCGCTGTGCCGATCGAGGTCCCCCGTGGGCTCGTCGCAGAGGAGAAAGGTGGGGTCGGCCACGATGGCGCGGGCGATGGCGGTGCGTTGTTCCTGCCCGCCGGAGAGTTGGCGCGGATAGTGGTCCATCCGGTCGGCCAGCCCGACCAGCTCCAGGGCCGTCTCCACGTGCTCGCGGCGCTCCCGCCTGGACAGCCGCGTCAGGAGGAGCGGCAGTTCGACGTTCTGAAACGCCGTCAAGACCGGGATGAGATTGAACATCTGGAAGATGAAGCCGACGTGCCGGGCCCGCCACTCGGAGAGAAGGCGCCCCGAGAGGGCCGTGATCTCGTCGCCGGCCACGGTGATGCTCCCCTGGGTGGGGACGTCGAGGCCGCCGAGGAGGTTGAGGAGCGTGGTCTTGCCCGACCCCGAGGGGCCCATGAAGGCGACAAACTCCCCCGCCTCGACATCCAGGTTGAGGTCCTGCAGGACGTGGACGGCCTCGCCGCCCCGGACGTAGACCTTGTCCACATGCCGCATGCGGATGAGGGCGCCGTCGCCGCCGTCGTCGACCCGGACCATGCTACTTCTTGACCTCGGCCTTCCGTCCCGGCTTCAACGGCTTGGCGGCCGCGATGACCACCGTGTCGCCCGGCTCCACGCCCGAGAGGATCTCCACCTCTCGACCGATGGTCCGGCCGGCCTTCACCGGATGCCGCTCGAGGAGGCCCCCCTGGACCACCCAGACCACCGGCTCGCCCCCGTCGTCCATCAGCGCCTGGAGGGGGACGAGGCACCGGGCCCCGCCGGAGCCCCCGGCGGCGGGGTCGAGGAACGCCACTTTCACCCCCATGTCGGGGAGGATGCGGGGGTCGAGGGCGTCGAAGGCGATGCGCACCTTCACCGTCGCCTTCTGCCGGTCGGCGGTGGGGATGATGGTGCGGACCACGGCCGGAATGTGCCAGTCGGGGTAGGCGTCCAGGACGGCGTCGGCGGGCTGCCCCACGGCAACGCGGGAGAGGTAAGACTCGTTGACGTCCAGCTCCACCTCGAGGGAGGCCATGTTGACGATGGTGGAGATGCCGGTACGGGTGTACCCACCCCCGGCGGAGACCGGGCTGACGATCTCCCCGACCTGGGCGTCCTTCGACACCGCCACGCCGGCGAACGGGGCCCGGATGACGCAGTTCTTGAGGTATTCCTCCGCGACGGCGATCCCGGCCTCGGCCGAGCGCACCTGCTCCTTCGCCAACTCGATGCGCGCCTTCAGGGCGTCCACGGCGGCCCGGGCGGAGTCCAGGTCCTGCTCCGCGGCGACCTCCTTTCGCCGAAGGTCTTCCACCCGGCGAAGGGTGCGCTCCGCATCGGCCAGGTGCACCTGGAGCTCGGCCAGGGCCTTCGCCGCCACGTCCCGTTGGGCCTCGGCGGCGCGGAGGGCGGCGCGGGCCTCGGCATCGTCGAGCCGGGCCAGGACCTGCCCCCGCTCCACCCGCATCCCCTCCTCCACCAGCATCTCGCTCACCCGCCCGGTGACCTTGGCCGCCACCGTGGCCCGCTCGCGCGGCGTCACGTAGCCGGAGGCGGTGAGGACCGAGAGGCCCCGCTCCCCGCCCGCCTCCCGGGCCCCGGCGACGTCCACCGGGACGCGGTTGTTTTTCACCGCCCCGGCGGCAAGGAAGACCACCACGACCCCCAGGGCCGTGGCGCCAAGGGCCAGCCAGCGGCGGTGCCGGCCGCGGCGGCCGCGGGCGGCGGCGTCGATGCGGAGGGCGGAGAGGTCGGCAGGGCGGGGGTCGCGTTCGCTCATAAGAAGCATCCTTTGCTTGGGCTGATCGGTCCCGGCAAGTATAATCCAGCCGACCGGAGGGGTCAATTTCGGAAGAAGCCGTCCTTCCGGCCGGTCTGGTCCAGCCGGCCATTCTGGTCTGTCCGGCTGCCCTGCTGTCCCGCTGCCCCGCTGTCCCGATGTCCTTCTGCCCGGCTGCTCCGGTTGCGCCCCCCGGCCTCCTATGCTATAAAAGAAGTAATCTTCGCGCAAGGAGGGACCATGGTGACCTGTGACAAGTGCGGATTCAATCAGATCCCCGACGGCGGCCTCCACTGCCCCCAGTGCGGCAGCCCGGTGGGCACCCCCATCCCCGGCGGGGAGCCGGCCGCGGCCGGCGCAATCCCGTGGAAGCAGCGGGACACCCTGGGGTTCGTCGAGGCCTTCAAGAACACCGTCATCGAAGTGTTTGCCAAGCCGGTCGAGTTCTTCCAGAAGGTGCGCAAGGACGACGACTGGCTGAGCCCCATCCTCTACGCGGCCATCATCGCGTGGATTGCCGGCTTCTTCTCCTTCCTCTGGTCCTCGCTCATCAACGTCCCCCTGATGCCCTTCATGAAGCAGGCGGAAGGGATGGGGGCCCTATCGGGGATGATGATGGGGACCGGGGGCCGGTTCGTCTTCACCTTCCTCCTCGCCCCCCTGTGGATGGTGATCGGCCTTTTCATCTGGTCGGGGCTGGTCCATCTCGCGGCGATGGTCTTCGGCGACGGCGAGGGGGGCTTCCAGGTGACCTTCCAGGCGGCCGCCTACTCCATCACGGCCAACCTCCTGAGCGTGATCCCCTTCTGCGGCGGGCTCATCGGCGGCGTCTGGGGGCTGGTGCTCCTGATCGTCGGGCTCAAGCAGGGCCACAAGTGCGACACATGGAAGGCCGTCATGGCCCCCCTGGTGTGGGTCATCCTCATCGGCATCTGCTGCGTCGCGGCGGGGGCCCTTTTCACCGCCGGCATCATGGGGATGATGCAGGGGGCCGGCGAGTAATTGCGCCTGATCCTGCGCGTCAACCCGGACCGGTTTCCCCTGGGGTTCGTTTTCGGGCTGGCGGGGCTCATCGCCCTGCCGGCTTTTTATTTTCTCCAGCCGCGTTTCCCCCGGCTGCTATCGGGGTGCCGGTTCCGCGATTGGTCGGGATGGCCCTGCCCCACCTGCGGCGGGAGCCGGGCCATCCACGCCCTCTTCCACGGCCGCATCGGGGAGGCCTTCCTCCACAACCCCCTCGTCGTCCTGGGTCTCGCCCTCCTCGCCGGCTGGTTCCTCCTGTCGCTGGCCGTGGAGGTGATCGGCAGGAGAGAAATGGAGTTGCAATTCACCGCCCGCGAAAAGATCGCCGCCAGAGTGCTGGTGGTGCTCCTCCCCCTGCTCAATTGGGGGTATCTGCTGTGGCAGCAAAGATAGGAAGCCGTTCCGAGTTCCGGGTTCCGGGTTCCAAGTGCCCTTCTTCTCATCTCCAGTGTCCCTTGCTCAAGATTCCATCTTCTGCCTTCCGCCTTCTGCCTTCCGCCTTCTGACTGCCCGGCTGCCCCGCTGTGCCGCTGCCCGGCTTCTTTGACTTCCCCCCCCGCACGGGTTAGAATATCCTCGTGAAGAAGATCGGCCGGTACGAGATCCTCCAGGAGATCGGCCGCGGCGCCATGGGAGTGGTGTACCTGGCCCGCGACCCGGTCATCGACCGGCAACTGGCCATCAAGACCATCCGGCTGATGGGACTCCTGGAGGCCAAGGAGAGCGGGGAGTTCGTCCAGCGCTTCTATCAGGAGGCACGGGCCGCCGGCCGCCTTTCGCACCCCGGCATCGTCACCATCCACGACGCGGGCTACGACGGGGAATCGGAGATGCACTTCATCGCCATGGAGTACATCCCCGGGCGCAACCTGAAGGAGATCATCAAGGAGGGGACGAAGCTCGGCCTGCGCGATACCGCCGCGATCATCGCCCGGGTCGCCGCCGCCATCGGCTACGCCCACCAGCACCACATCGTCCACCGCGACATCAAACCCGCCAACATCATCATCAACGAGAAGGGCGACGTCAAGATCACCGACTTCGGGATCGCGAAGGTCCCCGCCTCCCACCTCACCACCGACGGGCAGTACCTGGGCACCCCCTCCTACATGTCGCCGGAGCAGGTCCTGGGGAACCCGGTGGACGCCCGCAGCGACATCTTCTCCTTGGGCATCGTGTTCTACGAGCTGCTGACCGGACAGAAGCCCTTCCCCGGCGACAACATGACCCAAGTTTCCCACCGCATCGCCTATGACCCGCCCCTGCCGGTGGCCGACGGCCGGTCCGAGGCCCCGCCCGAATTCCAGCGCATCATTGAGCGGGCCCTCGCCAAGGACCCGGCCGACCGGTACCAGGATGCCTACGCCATGGCGGCCGACCTGCACGCGTGGCTCGGCCAGGCGTTCAAGGCCCCGAGGGCGGCCGCCGGGGACGTCACCATAGCCCTGCCCGCGGAGCCGGCCCCCGCGGCGGCCCCCGCCAACCCCCCGGAGGATGCGGGCCGGACCGTGCAGATTCCTCTTCCGGCCCCCCCCCTCCCACCCAGGGAAATCCCGGCCGCACCGGCCCCCGCACCGCCACCGGCGGACGACGGCAGGACCCAGGCCCTCCCGATGATCCCCGCCCCACCGCCCCCCGCGGAGGGGGCGAGGCCCACCGCACCCATGCCGCGTCCATCGGTTCCGCCCCCCATTCCGGCGGCCGCTCCCGCTTCACCGGGCCCCGCGGTGACGGCGCCTCCCGCCATTCCACCACCCGCCAGGCCGCCGGCGCCCGCTCCGGCCCCGCCCGTAGCGCCGCCTCCGAAACCGCCCGCGCCCCCGATCCATCCGCCCAAGCCGGCCCCCGCAGCGCCCCCGGCGCCTCCCGCGGAGGCCGCGGCGCCCGCCCGGGACTCGTTCCGCCGCCGGTTCCTCCGCTGGTTCTCCGCGCGCAAGGGTCTGGAGTTCCTCTCGTACGACATCTACTTTCGCTGGGTCCTCGCGGTCATCGCCGCGTGGATCGCCCTGTGCGCACTCCTGCTCGGGGCGCTGTTCCTCCGGGCCCGGGCCGCGGAGGCCCCCAACGCCCCCGAGCGCCGCGTCCCCGCCGTCGAGTGGCGCCAGGCGATGCAGCGCGGGGTGCGGCTCCTCGAGCAGCGCGATTTCTCCGGGGCCCTGGAGCGGTTCCAATCGGTCCTTCTGCAGGTGCCCGACTCCCCCGCCCTCCGCGCCCTGGTCAAGCGGGCTCTGGCCGAGCAGGAGGCCGAGCGCCAGGCGCAGGGCGCCGCCGCCCGGCTGGCCTACTACCTCCAGAGCGGCGAGGAGGCCTACAAGCGGCGGGACTTCGCCGCGGCCAAGGAATTCTTCCTCTCCGCCCTCGACGTGGACCCCGGCAACGCCACGGCCCAAGAGTACCTCGGAAAGATGCAGTCCAAGCCGCGCGCCCGGCGCGCCGTCGCCCCGGCCCCCGCCCCAATCCCGCCGACCCCGCTCCCCGTGGCGATTCCAGCCCCCGCCCCCGAGGCGCCGGCGGCCCCCGCCCCCTCCGCCCCACCCACTGTCCGGCTGGTTTTCGAGAGCCCGGTGCCCAGGGGCATCGTGACCCTCAACCTGGACGGCAACCAGGTGCTTCGCAAGGAGTTCAACTTCTACCGGAAGAAGGGGCTCCTGGGGAAGGAGTTCGTCCCGGGAACGCTGGAAGCCCCCCTCTCCCTCAGCGCCGGCGAGCACGAGATCAAGGTCTGGCTTGTCGACAGCGAGGGGAAATACACGGCCCACGCGTCGGCGCGGCAGGCCTTCCTCGCCGGCCGGGCCTACGCCGTCATCTTGGTCCTGGAGCCGGCCTCGCGCTCGCTCCGGATCGCCGTCAAGGAGCCCTGACATGCCCCTGGCCCCCCGCAAGGACTTGGAGGTCTTCGACAACCCCCATCCCGACACGGAATACCAGGTCGAGATGGAGTGCCCCGAGTTCACCTCGCTCTGCCCCCTCACCGGCCAGCCCGACTTCGCGACCCTGCGCATCACCTACGTCCCCGCCGCCAAGTGCGTGGAGCTGAAGTCGCTCAAGGCCTACCTCTGGTCGTACCGCAACGAAGGCGCCTTCTACGAGGACGTCACCAACCGTATCCTCAAGGACCTCGTGGCCGCCCTCCACCCGCACTTCCTGGAGGTCCACGCCGACTTCACCGTCCGCGGCGGCATCCGGACGGCCGTCACCGCCACCCACATCCAGGAAAGCGACGGTGAGTGACCGCTGGCCCGACCGCGCCGAGGCCGAGGCCTTGCTGAACGAATTTACGCAGAACCCCCGCCTCCTCCTCCACGCCAGGGCGGTGGCCATCCTCATGCGGGCCTTCGCGGCGAAGGCCGGGGAGGACCCCGACCGCTGGGAGGTGGTGGGCCTGCTCCACGATTTCGACTACGAGCGGAATCCCACGCCGGCAACCCACCTCCACGCCGGGCTGAAGATCCTGCGCGACCGCGGCTGGGCCGAGGAGCTGGCCCTGGCCATCGGCTCCCACGCCGATTATATGGACATCCCCCGCGACACCCCGACGCGCAAGGCCCTCTACGCCGTGGACGAGCTCTCCGGCTTTCTGATCGCCTGCGCCCTCATCAAGCCCGAGAAGAGGCTGGAGGCCGTGGACGTCCCCTTCGTCCTCAAGCGGATGAAGGAGAAGGCCTTCGCCCGGAGCGTGGACCGCGAGTGCATCGTCAAGGGCGCCGAGGCCCTCGGCGTCCCCCTGGAGGAGCATATCCGGTTCTGCCTGGAGGCCCTGCGGCCCCACGCGGGGGAGCTGGGCGTCTGAGTCCGTCCCGGGCCTCTCCCTGGAACGCCGCATCATGCTCGCAACAAAGCGTTTAGGCAATCGCCCACCGAGGCCTCTCTGCCCCTTTCCGGCGCTTCCCGTTGTGCTATAATCCGCTCATGCCCATCCCTGTCCTGCTCATTGATGACAGCCGCGCCGCCCAGAGCATTTTCCGCCGCTACCTGGAGAACTCCGACGAATTCACGCTGGCGGGGGTCGCCTCCAACGGGGCCGAAGGGATCCGCGTGTTCCAGGAGACCAAGCCCAAGATCGTCTGCCTCGACGTCCTGATGCCCGACCTGGACGGGGTCCAGGTCCTTCGCACCCTCAAGAACATGGACAACGCGGTCAAGGTGATCATCGTCACCTCCCTGGGGAGCGATGCCGACCGCGTCGTGGAGTTCCTCAAGACCGGGGCCGTGTCGGTGCTCTCGAAGCCCTTCGACGCCGCCACCCTCCTCGACCAGCTCCGCCGCGTGGCGCAGCTGCAGCCATGATCGCGAAGTTCTTCGGCCAGTTCCTCCTCGAGCGCGGCGCGATCACCGGCGACCAGCTCCTCCAGGCCGTGGAACACCAGCGCTCGATGCACCAGAAGTTCGGGTCCTACGCCCTCCGGTTCGGCTACCTCACCCTCGACCAGATCAACGAGCTCCACCGCGAGCAGATCTACCGCCCGGAGCGGATCGGCGAGCTCGCCCTCGCCCGGGGCTTCCTCACGCGCGATCAGGTGAACGAGATCCTGCTCCGGCAGAAGAACGACCACCTCCTCCTGGGGGAGGCCATCGTCAAGTTGGGATTCATGGAGCGGGAGCGGCTCTACCACCACCTGGACGAGTACCACCGTCTCACCCTGGATGAAGACCTGCACATCGCCATGGACCACTTCCCCGAGGAGCCCGTGCTCCTCAAGATGTGCGAGTTGTTCGCGGGCCTCCTCGCCCGCTTCCTCGACCTGAAGGCCAAGCCGGCGGTCCCGGTCCGCCAGCCCCACGTGCGGTACGAGTTCCCGATCGCGGTCGCGCGGCTGGCCAACCGCCGGAAGCCCATCCGGGTGGTCCTCGCGCCCCCCCCCGCCATGGCACGCGCCATCGCCGGGCACTTCTTCGGCGGGCAGGGCCCCCTGGACGAGAAAAGCGCCCGGGAAGCGGCCGAGGAGTTTCTCAACGTCCTGTGCGGGAACTTCATCGGCAAGGCCTCCCAACTGGGCCGCTTCTGGGAGCTGGAGGCGCCGCTGACCCACCCCGCGGGCGAGGAGCTCCTGCCGCTGTACGGCGAGCAGCTCATCCGGGTCCCCTTCTCGACCCCGGACGACGCCCTGGACCTCGTCTTCGACGTCGGAGGACCGAATGCCCATGAAGCCTAAGAAGAAGCTGCTGGACGAGGCCGCGGTGGCCCGCACGGTCCACCGCATCGCCTCGCAGATCCTGGAGCACCACCCGGACCCGGCCCGCCTCGCCCTGGTGGGCGTCCACACCCGCGGGGTGCCGCTGGCGAAGCGGATCGCCAAGGTGCTGGAGTCGCTCGGAGCCAAGAAAGTCGCGGTCGGCGCGTTGGACATCACCCTTTACCGGGACGACCTCACCACCATCGCCGCCAACCCGGTGGTGAAGGAGACCCAGCTGGGGTTCTCCCTCGACGGGCGGAACGTGGTGCTGGTGGACGACGTCCTCTTCACCGGTCGCACCACCCGCGCGGCCCTCGACGCCCTGCTCGACTGGGGTCGCCCCGCCCGCATCCAGCTGGCGGTGCTGGTGGACCGCGGCCACCGCGAACTGCCCATCCAGGCCGACTACACCGGGAAAACGGTCCCCACGGCTCGCGAGGAGAATGTCGAGGTGCGGCTGAAGGAGACCGACGGCGAGGACGCCATCTGGATCATGGAGCGCGACCATGCTTGAACGCAAAGACCTGCTCGGACTGGAGGGGGTGACGCGGGACGAGATCCTGCTGATCCTCGACACGGCGAAGGGGTTCGTGGACATCCCCCAGCGCACCGTCAAGAAGGTTCCCGCTCTGCGGGGGTTCACCGTGGTGAACGCCTTCTACGAGGCCTCCACGCGGACGCGAACCTCTTTCGAGATCGCCGCCAAGCGCCTCTCCGCCGACACCATCAACTTCGCCGCGGGCGGCTCCTCCGTGAGCAAGGGGGAGACGCTCCTCGACACCGCCAAGAACCTGATGGCCATGGCCCCCGACTGCATCATCCTCCGGCACCAGCTCTCCGGGGCCGCCCATTTCCTCTCCACCCAGGTCGCCTGCCACGTGGTGAACGCCGGGGACGGCACCCACGAGCACCCGACGCAGGGGCTTTTAGACGCTTTCACCATCCGCGAGAAGAAGGGGGGCTTCGAGGGGCTGAAGGTGACCATCGTCGGGGACATCCTCCACAGCCGGGTGGCCCGCTCCAATATCCACGGCCTGACGACGCTCGGGGCGAAGGTCACCCTCTGCGCCCCCCCCACCCTCATCCCCTTCGGCATCGAGGGCCTCGGGGTGACGGTGGAACACTCGCTGGAACGGGCGGTGGCGGGGGCCGACGTCGTCATGGCCCTGCGGGTTCAGAAGGAGCGCATGGAGGGGGGCTTCTTCCCCTCCCCGCGCGAGTACTTCGAACGCTACGGGCTCACCAGCGCCCGCCTGAGGGGGGCCGACCGGGAGTGCATCGTCATGCACCCGGGCCCCATGAACCGCGGGATCGAGATCGAATCCGAATTGGCCGACGGGCCCCGGAGCGTCATTCTGGACCAGGTCAGCAACGGGGTGGCCGTGCGGATGGCCGTGCTCTACCTGCTCGTCGTCGGGAGGAGGCCCCATGCCGCCGGTGATGAAGCGTAGCGCCTTCCTGTGCGGGCACCGAAACGGTGCACAACAGGGCCGGCGTGGAGGATTTTCTCCACGACGGGATGGTTTCCCTATGGGGAGTGGGTGGAACCCCTTGGGCTTCGCCCAAGGGGCGGGAGAGGGAATCGCCCTCTCCCGCTTACAATGGGCTGCAAGGGAGGAGCGGTATGAGAACGCTCATTAAGAACGGCCGCGTGATCGACCCCGCCCAGGGGATCGACGACACCCTCGACCTGCTGATCGAGGACGGGAGGATCGCCCGTTTGGGCGAACGCCTCCCCGAGAAGGGGGCGGAGGTGCTGGACTGCGTCGGGCTGGTGGTTTGCCCGGGCTTCATCGACCTGCACGTCCACCTCCGGGAGCCGGGCTTCGAGCACAAGGAGACGGTCCTCACCGGCACCCGCGCCGCGGTGGCGGGCGGGTTCACCGCGGTGGCCTGCATGCCTAACACCGACCCGGCCTGCGACAACGAGGCGGTGGTGAAATACATCCTTCGCCGCGCGGAGGAGGCGGGGTTCGCTCGGGTCCTCCCCATCGGCGCCGTCACGAAGGGGCGCAAGGGGGCCGAGCTGGCCGAGCTGAGCTCCATGGCCGCCGCCGGCGCCGCGGGGTTCTCGGACGACGGCTCCTGCGTCTTCGACTCGGTCCTCATGCGCCGGGCCCTCGAGTATTCCAAGGGGTTGGGCAAACCCATCCTTCAGCACGCGGAGGACCCCGCGCTGTTCAAGAACGGGCAGGTCCACGAGGGGCTGGTCTCCACTCGCCTGGGCCTCAAGGGGATCCCCTCCGTCTGCGAGAGCGCCGTCGTCAACCGCGACATCGAGCTGGCCGCCCTGACCGGCGGCCGCCTCCATCTGTGCCACCTCTCCGCGGCGGAGAGCGTGGGACACGTCCGCCGCGCCAAGGCGGCGGGGGTCCCCGTCACCTGCGAGGCGACGCCGCACCACCTCCTCCTGACGCACGAGGCCGTGGGGGCCTACGACACCGCCATGAAGGTCAACCCCCCCCTGCGGACGGAAGAGGACCGGCAGGCCCTCCTGAAGGCGGTGGCGGACGGCACGGTGGACTGCATCGCCACCGACCACGCGCCGCACCACCCCGACGAGAAGGCCATCGAGTTCGGCCTGGCCGCCTTCGGCATGGTGGGTTTGGAGACCGCCGTGCCGGCCATGCTGGACCTGCTGGTCAAACCCAAGCGGATCACCCTGACGCGTTTCGTCGAGCTCTTCGCCACGAACCCGGCCCGCATCCTCGGCCTCCCGCTGGGGACGCTGCGGCCCGGGGCGGAGGCCGACCTCACGATCCTTTCCCTCAAACACACCACCACCGTGGCCCCGGACAAGTTCCAGACGATGGGGCGCAACACCCCCTTCCGGGGCCGGCGTTTCGCGGGGCGCGTGGAGCGCACCCTCGTGGCCGGCCATTCCTGCTATGCCGCCGGAAAGGCCCCGGAGCGCCGCCCCTGCTGCCCTCCACCCCCGGAGCCGGCGGAGAACGCGAAACCATGGACACGGTCCGTAAGGCCGTGATCGTGGACGACAGCCCCGCCCACACGGCGCTCCTCTCCCGCGCCCTGAAGAACAAGTACAGCGGCGTCGAGATCCAGGCCTTCAACGACCCCCTGCAGGCCATCAAGGCGTTCGGCCCCGACCTCCACGTGCTGATCCTGGACATGGAGATGCCCGGGATCGACGGCCGCAAGCTCCTGGAGCTGGCGTGCCGGATGGGGGTCCGGCGCCAGCGATGCATCATTCTCTCCTCCCTTGAAGCCGACGAGCTCCACAAGGCCTTCCCGGCGGGCACCTGTCTGGCGGTCATCAACAAGGACGACCCCAAGCAGCTGAACGCCCTGTCGCTCATCCTGGATTCCATCATGAGGAAACCCGTATGAAGAACTTCCAACTCAACGCGTTCCTGGAGGCGATGCTCCAGTTCCACCCCTCCACTTCCGACCTGAACTTCTCGGTCGGGCGCCCGCCGCAGGTGGAGGTGGACGGCCAACTCCGGGCCGTCCCCTTCAAGGGGCTGGACCGGCTGATGCCCTTCCACACCGAGACCATCGCCATGCACCTGCTGGGGGGCGACCCGGACCAGTGTCGGAAACTCTTCGAGACCGGCTCCGCCGACCTGTCCTACTCGATCCCCGGCAAGACCCGGTTCCGCGTCAACATTTTCTTCCAGCGCGGCACCCTCTCCATCGTCCTTCGCGTCATCCCCCCCGGCATCCCCTCCATCGACCAGCTGGGGCTCCCGGCCGAGCTCAAGAAGATCTCCGACCTCCGCAACGGCGTGGTGCTGGTCACCGGCCCCACGGGGAGCGGCAAGTCCACCACCCTCGCCGCCGTCATCCACGAGATCAACCAAAAGCACGCCTACCACATCGTGACGATCGAGGACCCGGTGGAGTACATGCACTCCCACATCAGGTCCACCATCAACCAGCGCGAGGTGGGGAGCGACACCCCCAACTTCCCCCTCGCCCTCCGGGCCGCCCTCCGGCAGGCCCCCAAGGTGATCCTCATCGGCGAGATGCGCGACCTGGAGACCGTCGAGGTGGCCCTGGAGGCCTCCGAAACCGGCCATCTGGTCCTTTCCACCCTCCATACCATCGACGCCTCCAAAACCATCGACCGCATCATCGGCATCTTTCCCAAGGATCAGGAGCAGCAGATCCGCACCCGCTTCGCCCAGAGTTTCCGCTATGTCATCTCCCAGCGCCTCATCCCCAAGATCGGCGGCGGCCGCATCGCCGTCCTGGAGATCCTCAAGACCAGCGACCGCACCCGCGACTATATCCTCAAGGGGGAGGGGGAGGGGAAGTCCCTGGTGGACGCCATGAACATGGCCTCCACGGATGGGATGCAGACCTTCGACACCGAGATCGAGCGCCTTTTCCGAGAGGGTATCATCAGCCGGGAGAACGCCCTGGCCTACGCCACCAACCCCACCAACCTCGAGATCCGCCTGACCCTGGAGTGAGCCCATGCCGACCATCACCTGTCCCGCCTGCAGCCACGCCTTCCCCCTCGACCCGGGCAAGTACCCGGCGCAGATGCTCTCCTTCAAGTGCCCCAAGTGCAAGGGAAAGATCACCTACGACAACCGCGCCCCCAAACTCGAGGCGCCCGCCGCCGGCGGGGAGGCCCCCGCCCTGGTGGCTCTCCCCGCGGAGCTGTTGAGCGTCCTCCCCCCGCTCCACGAAAAGGTGGCGTTCTTGGTGGTCCAGAACGGGGCCCTGGCCCCCCTCCTCCGGGAGGGGCTGGAGGAGATCGGCTTCTTCGTCAAGGAGACCTTCACCGACCCCAAGGAGGCCTCGCTGCCCATCCAGCAGGAGGTGCCGGGGCTGGTGCTGGCGCAGTTCAACGAGGTCCCGGCGCCCCCCTTCGCCGACCTGGCCCCCCTCCTGGCCCTGGCGCCGGGGGCCCGGCGGAAGGTCTTTTTCGCCCTCCTCGGAAAGGGGCTCAAAACCCTCGACGGCAACCAGGCCTTCCTCTACCAGGTGAACTGCATCATCGACCAGGCGGAGCTCCCGAAGTTCCACCACCACCTGGTCTCGGCCCTCGCCTACGATTTGGTTCTGGGGCACGCGTTCCTCAAGAAAGCAAAAGCATAGATCGAAGTTCGCCCCTCTCAAAAGTGCAGGGACACTTCGGGATGTGCCTGTAGGTATTTTCGTAATCAGAATACGATCTATAAGGCACTTTGCAAATGATCGTTGAGCAAGGGCGAAATCCTACGCGGCCATCCCGCTCTCCGCCGGGGCCGAGTCCTTTGAGCTACGAATCACGCCGCCGCGCGGGGGCGAACACTGCTGGCGATGTATCCCGCAATGGTTGCGGGTTTCAATCCACGCCCCCAAGGGGCTCGGCCTGCATCGTTTCAATCCACGCCCCCGCGCGGGGGCGAACTCTCTACTTCTCCTTTCTTTGTTTGAGTATATTTTGTTTCAATCCACGCCCCCGTGCGGGGGCGAACTTCAAGGTAGATGTAGGGGAAGCAGCTACAATTGTTTCAATCCACGCCCCCGTGCGGGGGCGAACTTATAGGATGTTAGTATGGACTGAGCCTCTATAGTTTCAATCCACGCCCCCGTGCGGGGGCGAACTTTAGGAAGATCACGATTATTAACAGAAAAAACGTTTCAATCCACGCCCCCGTGCGGGGGCGAACAGACTTGCACTTACCCTTTTCTGGATACTCAGTCAGTTTCAATCCACGCCCCCGTGCGGGGGCGAACCTGCTGGATGAGTTAAACTTTTTAAAACAGTCTGTTTCAATCCACGCCCCCGTGCGGGGGCGAACCACACGGCAGGTAATGGAATCATCCTCTCTATAGTTTCAATCCACGCCCCCGTGCGGGGGCGAACGGGGGCCTGGCGCAACGTTTACCCGGAGACGGGTTTCAATCCACGCCCCCGTGCGGGGGCGAACGATGTCTTTTGGGCCTAACATGAAGAATAGCCCAGTTTCAATCCACGCCCCCGTGCGGGGGCGAACTGCCTGCCTGGTTTCTTCCGTACGGAAGTGATCTGTTTCAATCCACGCCCCCGTGCGGGGGCGAACAATGGTATCCCGGCGTTGCCCCATAATAGCAATGTTTCAATCCACGCCCCCGTGCGGGGGCGAACTGTCCAGAGGCCCTGATCCGAATTTTATTATCTGTGTTTCAATCCACGCCCCCGTGCGGGGGCGAACTTTAAGGCCATCTCCCGTGTTAAAAAGCCTGGAGAGTTTCAATCCACGCCCCCGTGCGGGGGCGAACGGTGAACCACCACTTCCCCGTAGGGCTTTTACGGTTTCAATCCACGCCCCCGTGCGGGGGCGAACGATCTGGGTCTTAGCCTTATAGGTTCCGATCTCAGTTTCAATCCACGCCCCCGTGCGGGGGCGAACAAGGTGGTGTATATCTCCGGTGTCCACACAGATGTTTCAATCCACGCCCCCGTGCGGGGGCGAACGATTGTATCCTCCTTATCTAATCTCAATTTCTATGTTTCAATCCACGCCCCCGTGCGGGGGCGAACCAGGGATATGCTTCCCGGTAAGAAAGGGAAAGTATGTTTCAATCCACGCCCCCGTGCGGGGGCGAACGGGGGGAACCCCCGGCGTTGAAAGCAGAAATATTGTTTCAATCCACGCCCCCGTGCGGGGGCGAACTTACCTACTGCTGGGCTCATAAACGACTCAAAGGGTTTCAATCCACGCCCCCGTGCGGGGGCGAACGGAGAACCGCTTGCCCAGGCAGAGGACTTACAGAGTTTCAATCCACGCCCCCGTGCGGGGGCGAACAGGTTGCAGGAGTGAAGCATGAGATACTCGGATTGTTTCAATCCACGCCCCCGTGCGGGGGCGAACTTGTATATGGCTGAACCTCTAGAGTAGTAAAAGAGTTTCAATCCACGCCCCCGTGCGGGGGCGAACTGCAATTAGGCCAAAGTCATGGGAACAAAGCAGTTGCCAAATCCTTTCCGCGAATCTCGCTTAGTTTACCATTCAGCAAGCTGATAAAATCATTTGCTACTTCGAAACTTGCTGCACTGCCATGACATAGCGCGCCGCGCGAACCTTCCCCACATGGCCTGATAGCTTTACATTCGCGTTTCATACAAAAAGCGGCTCCTCAGGGTCATAGCCAACTTTGGCACCCACATGTTCCACCCTATTCTGCCAGTTCGCTCCTAAGAAATAGAAGCGCAACGAATCCTCTTCCGGCTTGATCTTGTCCACCAGCTGTTGCCGGAGAAGCGTCCACTGTGCCGGATCCACGAGACATTCAAATACCGAATATTGGACCCGTTGACCAAGATTTTTGCATGCTTTAGCCACTTGTCTGAGTCGCTTAGCTCCCTCGGGCGTCTCCGTTTTCACATCATACGTGACCAGGACCATCATGCTTCACCTCCAGAAGAAGGGCGGATAGCCATCCAGATCGCCCCTGATAAATCGCGCGAACAGCATGCTTTGAACAAATGGCAGGTTCCCAATCTGCACCTTTTCCTTGATGAACGGATGTTCCACCTCCTCTTGCTTTCGCTTCTGATAGGCCGTGATGACCCCTTTCTTTGTGTCCTCGTCCATAAGCACTCCACCGGATTCGGTCTTCGTAAAACCGCCCCCGTTGACCTGTTGACGGTTGACCAGCGAAAGTACCAGTCGATCGGCCAGGTAGGGCCGGAACTCCTCCATCAAATCGAGGGCCAGGCTTGGGCGGCCCGGCCGGTCCGCATGAAGATAGCCCACCGCCGGATCGAGGCCAACCGTCTCCAGCGCGGAGATGAAATCGTGACAGAGCAGGGTATAGATGAATGAAAGCAGGGCGTTGATGTTGTCCAACGGGGGCCGGCGGCTCCTTCCCACAAAGCGAAAATCTTCTTTCTGGGCAGTGATGAGATGGTCGAATACACCGAAATAGGTCTGCGCCGCCTCCCCTTCTTTGCCCCGAAGTGAATCCAGATCGGCTACTGTGGGGATCTCGTCCAGGTTCCGGCCCAACATCGCCGAAGCCGGGGATAAGCCGTCCGGCCCTGCCTCCGGATGGTCCCGCATGCATCGCATCAGCACGATGCGGGCGTTTGCCACTTTGGCGGTGACGATGCTCTTGGCGATTTTGAGGGCATTTGAAGGATCGTCCGCCATCCGGTACTGTTGACGACGCAGGAGGACGTTACCTGAAACCCGGCCCTGTACCCTGGCTAAAAAGCGGCCCTGTTCCGACAAATAAGTGATCGTCACGTTTCGCTCGGCACATAGGGACATCAGCGGCGGCGTGACAAAAACCGCGCCCAGGCAAACCACCCCGTCCAGCAAATGGATGGGGACGTGCATCTTTGTCTCCTTTTCCACCTGAACCGAAACCGTCTCCCCATCCCGATGCAGGGAAGCCCCCTGGGTGGTCACGTAAAGTGTATTCAATAATTTTCTCATGGCCCCTCCTTCTCGCCGGCCTTGAGCATGGCCGCGATATACCGATCCAGGGTGGGATGCTTCTGCATGGCCTTCGGCATGCACCGGGGGTTGAGGGAGCAAAAAGCGCATTTGTTTGCAAGGACCGCCGCTGGAGTCCGCCGGGAATCCACGAGCGCATGATACTTTGAGGCTATCTCTTCTGTCGTTTCCCGAAGCGCAGGAGACATGACCACATCCTGCCGACGGGCGGACTTTCCGTAGAACAGGGCCCCTTGTGGGATTTCGACGCCCAACATCTCCTCTAAGCTCATGATCTGCGCGCAGAGCTGAATCTCGAAGCTCAGCTCATGCCTCTTCTCGCCCCGCTTGTATTCGATGGGATAGGGTGCCCACCAGCCCTCCACGCCGGGCAGCGTGGCTCCCACTCCACGTCCTTCAGCATCCGTCGGCCCGTCCAGCAGATGAAACTCCACCACATCCAATTGGCCCGACAGCCCGAGATGGAGGGAGCGGCACCGCAGGCCATAGGCGATGCGCAACTCTCTCCTGGATTCATGACCGGTTTCATGCACCCGTTCATGAAGAACGCGCCCCTCCGCGGTCATTACGTTCTCGTCCCAGGCGCCCTCCATGTAAATCAGGGCGGCCCTTCTTGGGCAGAAGGCCATGTGCTGGACCCCCGAAAGGGGCAACAGGTCCGCTTCTGCGTACATGAAGCAGGCTATGAGAGCTTGACCAGTCCGTCGGGCGGCTTGTCCCAGTGGATTTTCGGAGTGCCGCCCTCTCCATGTGTCAGAAAGCCCATCTGGACCCCCCTGGGAACACCCTTCAGGTTGAAGCCGACTTCGTAGTCCGTGAAAGCCCTTGGCGCCTCCACTCCATCCTTCTTGTGGACGCCGACCAGATCGAAGAGTTTGTGCGCGGGCGCGCATCCCAGCTTGGCCTGCTGGATGCGCTGTTCGGCATTGGTGTCTGTCCCGATGTGCTTGAAGATGAAGACCGGCTCACGAACCGACATAACGCCCTTGCTGGCGGAACGGTCGTGTTCATACATATTCAAGAGGGCCTCCCAGAAAAGTGCCAAGTCCTCTTCCGTGAATCCCGTCCCCTCGGCCAGATTGGCGCTGATGAAGCCCTTGCCCATATACAGCCCATATGGGATCAGGGCTTTCCTCCCCATGGTGCGGAGCTTGTCCTCCGGCTGTTCATCCTCCCACTTCTTGTAGTCCGCGCTTGACTTGGCACCCTTAACGTCCTCGGCCACGGCCATTCGTGTGATAGAGATATCCAGCGGAAGCACCGGGTCGAGCGAGCGCGCGAAGGATAGCTGAATGGGTCCGCGAACCTGGCCCGCATTAGGGCCGGTGCTCATGACGGCGCCAAAAGCGCGGACGTCAAAGAACGTCTTACACATGAAGGCCTTGGCCAGTTCCACCTTTTTCTTTGAAGCGCCCTTCCCGGACACATCCAGGCCTCCCTCTGTCTTTTCGTGAGATATAACGATCGGGCGGTTCAGATTTGTAGCGTGTTCGACGAAAATCGCATTCGGCTCCTTGTTGTTTCGGGCGGTCTGGATATAGTTTCTGATTCTGCGCTTAAACGCCACATCGGAAACCAAGCCACGCATGTCCTCCGGGTCAATACGGGGGGCATTGCCCGAATCGGGGTCACCGTTGGGATTGCCGTTCTCGCAATCGAACAGAAATAGGAACTCGTAGCGGTTTTTCAGGATTTCACTCATGGGCTGCCTCCTTCTCATTATTTGATGAATCAGTCTCTCCTTTTACACGTTGGGCGATCTGCTGGTAATAGCCGAGCGCAAACAAGCTCTGCTTCTCCAGTGTCAGGGTTGGTGGGATCTGATCCTTGATGCGGCTCCAAATGGCGGCCATTTGATCGTCGAACCAATGTGCAAGGCCGGGCTCCAGTTTGCCCAAGTGGAACTGGCCGGTGCGTACGAGCCGCCCAAGAACCAGCGCAGGCGTGGTGCTTGCAGCGGCGTAGTAGCGTTGGACCACACCAGCGCCGACATCCCCGAGGGCGGCCTTCTGAAGGGAAGCCAACACCGCCATCAAACGCCCGCAGTGATAAGCTGGGTCAGGATGATTGGGATTGAGATACGGTTTCAGGTCATTTTCCACGGCATGTTCTCCTTTCCTTCTGGCTTGTCTTAAAAGACAAGCTTTCAATAAGCCAAATGCTGAAGGATAAACGGCTTCGTCGGTCAGTATTTTCGATCGGACACGCAGCAGGGTCTTTGATAATGCTGCGGCAGGCAAGGGATCCCCTTTTACCGCTGCCTTCCACATTTGAGTTGAAAAGGGAGCGGGAATATCATTCAATTCCCTGACCGTGCAACCCAGCACTGCAATGAATTTTGGGCTTTTAGCCAGTGCCTTCCCATCGTGCCCCGTGATGCTCAGATCGTCGAACCATTGGGCCACATTCCCCGCCAATTCTTCGAATGGCCCATCCATCCAATCCCGGACCATCACCCGCCCTGCGGCCCCTGAAAGCGTAAGGGCACAGTAGGTATTGCCGGAAAGATCGGGGCGTCGACCCTCTGAAATAAATCGCATAAGTTGCTTTGCCTGTACCAGGGCATCCCTTTCCTTTTGCTCAGGACTTTCAAGTTCAATTAGCCAGGCCAAAGGGTCGTCGTCCGCTTTGACATCCTCTTTGAACCAATAGGCGAACCGTGCTCCCGCAAGGCGATGGCTTTGATGCTGGATAATGTGGTCCAATGCATCCCGATAGGCGGTTGCAGCTTCCTCCGATACAGCCGCATTAAGAGCCTGTTCGAGACCGTAGGATTGAAAGGCTTCCTTGTCGAAGCCCAAGAGCACATCCTTGGTCGACAGCCCGCCGACATCCATAAGGCCGGAGATCTTCGGATGTGTGGGTGCCGGATTCACAAGGCCACCAGAAGCAAAACATCGCATACCTTTGGCTTTGCTTGGATGTTTGCCTACGGCGGAACCGGTGGCACTCAACTGGCCCCGGAATGCATCCCACCAAGAGTGCCAATCTTTGGAATCTGGAAGGAAGACATCTCCGACCTTTATCGTGATCTTGTCGGTTGGTCTTGCTTTCACCTCCGCAAGGCGGCCCTGAATAGCCGAAAGCGTATTTTCATCCTTTAGCGCACCAGCTGCCGAGGCCAGTTCATGGATCTGTTCCCCCGATTCTTCAAGAAGTTGGATGAAGAAATGATGTTTGGCCTTCGTCTTGTCATTTCCAGCATCCTTTCCATAAAGACACACCACCGCGGCGGACTCAATCAGGAAATGACAGCGAGTTTCACTTCCGCCGATAAGTTCCGGGAAACTCAGCTCAGGACTGATTTTGAATGTCCGGCCGGTGACTCTCCCCTAATGTTGCATTAAATGACGAAAACTAATGTTCTCTATCAGGCGGCTTTTT
>CAZRVT010000027.1:0-33742 GCA_964603505.1 uncultured Holophagales bacterium
GCCTTTATTTACTGTTCTCTATTATGCTCCATGCGGCTTAACTTAACACCTATGCGCCCAACCCGGCACGCCGGTGGCATAGAAGCGGTTGCGCCATCCGCGCCCCCCCTCCCCCATCCCCCGTCCCCGGCCGAAGCCCATTCCATAGCCGCGCCCGAGCGCCGGATTGACGAATCCGGACATTCCGTAACCGGCGCAGAAACCGGCTGCCCGTCCGGTCATGGGCCCCAGGCCCATCGGTCCTGTTCGATCTCCTCTTGGCATGACATGTTCTCTTTTCCCTGCTGGATTTACCGCCGCGTGAGGGGAATCCCGCACGTGGGGCATTGCTTGGACGTGCACGGCACGCCGACCGCGTGGGGCTCGGTGTACCCGCACTGCGAACACACGCACATTCCCTGCGGTCCCGCCGCTAGGGGACCGCCCTGGCGTCCTCTTCCCCCCATTCCTCCGCCCCCCCCCTGGCCCCGCCCCATGCCCCTTCCACCTCCCGCTCCCACCCCCCCTACCAACCCTCTCCCCCCGCCCCTGCCACCACCCCGGCCTTGTCCTTGTCCCGGCATGATGAAGACCTCCTTTCCGGAATTGGACGCCCCGCGCCGCCACCGCCCGCAACACCCGGGCATGACGAAGGCGGGATGCCGGTGCAACTCGCCGCGCGCCCAAGCCGCAATGACCTGCCGCAAGTCCCCCGCCACGAAGGGGACCACTTGGATCCCCTGGGCGGCCACCAGGGCCTGTTGGGGCTGGGTGATGGCCCCGCACACCAGCAGGTCTACGCCCAGGCGCCCCAGGCAGAGGGCCTTTTCGGCGGGCCCCGTGCCCTTGAGGGCTTCCTGGCGCTCCCCCGCCACGCGCCCCCCCTCCATCTCCACGACCCAGAGCTGCTGGGAGACATCGAAGAGCGGGGCGATCCGGCCGTTCCATGCGGCAAAGGCGGCATTCATACGCCTCCCTTGAGTGCAAGCGCACGGCCAAGCCCTGATGCCCGCAATGTTCTAGAGATAAGTTATTTATTTACAGCTAATTAAGGTTTTTCCGCCTGGATTGCTCCCCGAAAATAAGTAGCGTATTTGCTACTTTTGTTCTACTGCTACTTTGCATTCTTGCTACTCTTGGATCGTCCGCGCCTCGGGCCGTCGATGCCGAGGGCGCGCATGCGGCGGTAGAGGGTGGTTTTGTGAACGCCGAGGCGCCTCGCGGCCTCCATTCGGTTCCCTCCGGCCTGTTCAAGGGCGTCCCGGATGGCGCGGGCCTCCCATTCACGGCGCCCCTCCCTCCAGGACCGCTCCGGGGCTCTCCCCCCGCCCCTCAGTTCCTCGGGAAGGTGCTCCAGGCCGATGGTCCCCTCCCCGCAGTGGACGAAGGCCCGCTCGATGATATTCTCCAGCTCGCGCACGTTGCCGGGCCACTCGTGCGCCATGAGCAGCGCCAGCGCCTCCCTCGAGATCCCCTTCACCGCCCTGCCCTGGATCCGGTTGAACCGCTCCATGAACTGGGATGCGAGCAGGGGGAGGTCCTCCAGCCGCCGCCGCAAGGGGGGCAATTCGAGGCGGACGACATTGATCCGGTAGTAGAGGTCCTCCCGGAATTTCCCCTCCCGCACCCAGGCCGCCAGGTCCCGGTTGCTGGCGGCCATGACGCGGACGTCGGCCTTCTCCGTGGTGGTGGCGCCCAGCGGTTCGTACGAGCGTTCCTGCAGGACGCGGAGGAGCCGCACC
The DNA here is from genome assembly GCA_964603505.1 of uncultured Holophagales bacterium. Taxonomy (GTDB): domain Bacteria; phylum Acidobacteriota; class Thermoanaerobaculia; order UBA2201; family UBA2201; genus UBA2201. The sequence continues at coordinate 1,722 of CAZRVT010000027.1, forward strand.
TGCATGGCGGGGCTGATCTCCCCGATCTCGTCGAGGAACAGCGTCCCCCCCTTGGCGAGGGCGAAGCGGCCGGGCTTGTCCCTCTGGGCCCCGGTGAATGCCCCCGCCCGGTAGCCGAACAGCTCCGATTCCAGGAGCGTATCCGGGAGGGCGCCGCAGTTGACCGCCACGAAGGGGCCGCGGCTGCGCGGGCTCAGCTCGTGAAGGGTGCGCGCCATGACCTCCTTGCCGGTCCCGGTCTCCCCCAGGATGAGGACGGTGCTGGGGCTGGAGGCGATGGCGGGTAGGACCTCGAATAGCCGCCGCATCAGGGGACTGCGGCTGACCAGGTCGCCGACCCGGGACCGCCCCTCCAGTTCCTGCCTGAGGGCCTCCACCTCGCTGATGTCCCGGAAGGTCTCCGCCCCCCCGATCACGCGCCCGCTCCGGTCCTTCAGCACCGCCGTGGAGACGCTGACGGGAAGGCGGATGCCATCCGGCTTCACGATGTATCCCACCCGCCCGATGATGGGCTTCCCGGTCTTAAGGGTGCGGCGGAGGGCGCACTGCGTCTCGCACATGCTGGAGCGGAACACCTCGCAGCAGCGCTGGCCCAGGGCCTCCCGCCGCTTCACGCCGGTGATCCGCTCGGCGGCGCGGTTGAACGAGGTGACGCGCCACTCCAGATCCACGGTGAAGACCCCGTCGGAGATGCTCTCCAGGATGGCGTCGTTCGGGGTCTGACCCGCAGCCGAACGGCCGCGCGCCCGACCCTTACCGTCAGGTCTCCTGACCTTCATCGCGGGCCATTGTAGCACTGCTCCGTTCCAGGTGGTCCGTCAGCGCCGCCACCAGCGTCTCGGTGGCCAGGGCGGCGCAGTGCAGGTGGTTGGGAGGCAGGCCGTTGAGCAGGGCCAGAATGTCCAGCTGGGTGATGTCGAGGGCCTCCTCGATCCCGCGCCCCAGGGCCAGCCGGGTGACGGCGCTCCCGCAGGCCACGGTGGCGCCGCACCCGTCGGTCAGGAAGGCGATCTCGGCGACGACGCCGTCCCGCACGCGGAGGGTGATCTCCATCGTGTCGCCGCACCCGCCGGTGAGGGCCGCGCACCCGTCGCAGGGGTCGAGGCGCCCGAGGTTGTGCGGGGCCATGCACTCGGCGATGACCTCGGCGGAGTAGATCTCCCGGGCCTGCCGAAGGGCCTCGTCCTGGAGCAGTTCCAGGACCTCGTCAAATTCCGGATCGCCGGGCGCGGGGGGCGGAGAGGCGGGGCCCTTATCGTCCACGGTCACGAACCCCCTCCCTTGAACAGGTTCCGGCCGTCAGCCCGGTAGGGGGGCTCGGCGCCGAAGAGCCCCAGGATCGAGGGGTAGAGGTCGGCGATATAGGGGGCATCGCCGACGATCTTCCGGTTGGCGAAGAGGATCCCCGGGATGGCGGGGGGATAGAAGGAGCAGTGGTCCCCGCTCCATACCTGGTCGTTCGTCTCGATCAGGGCCGCGGGGATCCCCCCGAGGGAGGTCTGCCATGAGACGCGGTAGCCGGGGGTGTTGGTGACGATCATGTCGGGGTTGAGGACGGGGTCGAAGGCGCCGTAGGCCTCCTCCCGCGTGTAGACCTTGGCCACCGGGTGCAGGCCGGTGGCTTCATCCACCCAGGCCTCCATGCGCTGGATCAGCTCGCGCCGCAGGTTCTCGTACTCCTCCCCCGGTTCCACCGCCCCCTTGGCCTCCCGCCCCTTGAGGTTCACGTACAGGCCCCCCAACCCCATGCAGTAGGCGCGGGTGCGGCTCCAATCCACGTTGGGCCAGAACTGCCCCTGGTCGAAGAGGGCGTAAAGGTCCTGCACCTTCCCCTCGGCCCCCGTCAGGGCCATGTAGCCGTTCTGCGCCAGCCAGGTGTTGTAGTTGACGCCCCAGCGCCAGGTGGCGAACCCGTGGTCGGAGAGGACGATGAGTGTCGCGTCCGGCGGCAGCTGGGCCATGGCTTGTCCCACCATGGCGTCCATCAGCTGGTAGGCCTTCTTGAATTCCGAACCGTACTGCTTGGCCGCCTCGGCGTTATAGCGGGGGTGCTGCTCGTCCAGATACCGGAAAAAGATGTGGCCGACGCGGTCGGTGAACTCGTAATAGATGATCACCAGGTCGCTGTCTTCCTTCATGCACTGGTTGAACATGGGGCCGAACCCCTCCGGCTCGGACCGCCACTCCTCGGCGAAGAAGGCGTCGTCGGTCAGCTCTTCCGAGACCGACCAGGTGTCCACCGCCCACCCCATCGTCCGGAAGACGCCGAAGGTGTCCGCCAGCTTCTTGGCCCAGGAGCGGGGATAGGTGACGTCGAACCCCACGGGAAGGTGGCGGGGGTCGAAGTTGATGGGGCTGAGATAGAGGCGCACCTCGGGCTCGATGGAGAGGAGATGGAACCGCCCCACCCCCCGCACCTTGACCAACGGATTAAAGGGGAAGACGAAGTCCACCCAGTCGCTCCATTCCCCGGGCTTCAGGTCCAGGGTCTGGCCGCACACCTCCACGCGGACCGAGCCGAAGTCCTCGGCCACCTCCAGCGCCATCGGGATCTTGATATAGGGCGGGTCCCCGAACAGCTTGTTGGGGGGGCCGACGACCTCCACCTCCATCCGCCCCCGGTTGTCGGGCAGTTCCACGATCTCCACCGAGAACTCGTTCTTTTCGCTGGGCAGGAAGAGGTCGGAGGTGAAGAAAAAGGGCTTGCCGATGCGCCCCGAGAGGTCGGGGACCCCCAGGCCGGCCAGCATGTGGCCGCCGGGATAGGGGCGGACGGGGAAGGTGACGGGGATGCGCATCACGTGGCTCTTGATCCCGCGCGGGGCCAGGACCTCCCACAGCGGCATCCCCTTCTGGTTGCACTCCACCCCCGGCCGCTCGCTGGGGATCCAGCGGGCGACCGGGTAATAGGAGGCCCCGGCGACCAGGACGCCCGCCGCGGCGACGATCCACCACCGGCGCCAGCGCCGGAAGAGCGCCAGGAGCAAAAAAATGAACGTTCCCGCCGCCGCCCCCGCGATGGCGGGCAGGGCCAGCCGATTGGCCTTCCCGAAGAGGACGGGCTCCTTCGTCTCCTCCGCCACGGCGAAGGTGGGCATGTAGGTCTGCGGGTCCCGCTTGAGAAAATCGAAGATCATGTGCCGCCCCGGGTGCATTCCCGTGGTGAAGGTGGACCACGAGACGGGGGTTTGCGGCGGGACCGTGGGCATTAGGGGCTTGAAATCGCCGTGCTCCCAGAGCCGCTTGAGGTTGGGGAGTTCCCCCGCCTCCAGGTATTGCTGAACGTAGTGGTAGTCCACCCCGTCGAACCCCATGACGACCACGCGGGGCGCGGCGGAGGCCCAGGCGGCCAGGCCCAGGACGGCCATCGCCAGGCCCATCCAAAGGAAGCGTAATCGTTTAGTGTGTATGACCATGAAAGATCTCCTTGAGAAGCCATAACCATAGGAGGAACACGCCCAATCCTACTCCGGAGAGGCAGACCCGCCGCGTGCAGGGAAACAGGCGCTTTTCCTCCCTGATGTTGAGGACGGCTCCCCAGAGGACCAGCGCCACCGCGTAGGTGACCACGACGGCCGGCCCGGAAGGGAAATCGAGGGCGTAGGACAGGCCCAGCCCCACGAGCGACACGATCGTTCCGGTCACCCAGCCGAAGATCAGCTGCTTGGAGAAATCGGCGGTGGTGAGCATGGCCATGATGGCGGGGGTGACCAGGAAGGTGAAGACAAGGAGAACGCCGGCCACCTCCACGGAGGTGGTGATGACCACCGCGAAGGTGGCGTAGAACAGGAGGTCCCAGAAGAAGATGTTCATCCCCTCATTTCTGGCCCCCTCGGGGTCGGTGGAGACGCGGTAGAACTTGTCCTTGAAGAGAACATGAATCCCCCCGATGACCGCATAAATCACCGCCGCCTTCACCACCTCCGCCTTGCGGACCCACAGCAGGTTTCCGGAGATGATGTCCTTCATATGCTCGGAGCCGGTGGCGGCCCGGTCCAGAAGCAGGAACGCCACGGCGGCCGCCACGGCGTAGACCAGGCCGATTACCGCCTCCTGAGGAATTTCCTGGTGCCGCTTGAAGCGGGTGGCGGAGAAGAGGATGGCCCCCAAGAACGCGAACGAGAGGGAGTACAGGTACGAGGGGGCGCTGCCCGGATGGAACCCGGCTAGGATGGCGGCCGCGGTCCCCAGCCCCGCCATCTGGGCGATGGAGAGGTCGACGAAGATGATTTGCCGCCTCAGGACATGCAGGCCCAGGTAGGAGTGGATCCCCACTAGGATAATGCATTCCATGAAGGGGAGAAACATGAGGCGAAGGATGTTCATGGTTTTGCTTCAGTCAGGGCCAGCAGCCGGTCCAGCGTCAGATCCATCAGGGAGAAGAAATCCTGCGCTCCCTCGTCGCCAACGAAGACGGGCAGGATCACATAGGGCACATCGATGGCTTCCGAGATCCTCTTCATCTTCTCCTCCTCGTAGTACGGGGCGTCAAAGATGAAATCCACCCGCTGTGTCTTGACGGTTTCGATCAGTTTCTGAACATTGCGCGGTGAGGGGGGGATGCCGGGCTTAGGTTCGATCATGCCCACACTCTCGATCCCAAAAACTGCCGAGAAATAGGTCCAGTTGGTGTGATAGTTGATGGCTTTCCGCCCCCGCAGCGGCATGGCCTTCTTCAGCCACCCCCCCAGGCTGTCTGTAAGTTTCCGATGTTCCAGCTCTTGAAGCAGGGTCCCGTCGGCGGCCCATCGGTCTAGATCATCCACGCGGACCTGCGCCACCAATTCATCCCCATAGAGCTTGCGGGCCCAGCGGTCCATCAGTTCCTCATAGCGCTTCTGGTACGCCCCCCCATGGGCCGGATCCACGCGCAGCAAGGCCTCGACGACGTTATGAGCTCCCAGTTTGAGATGGACCGGGGACTGATAGAAATGGGGGTTGCCGTAGATGTGCAGGTCCCCGTAGGCTCGCGTCAGAGTGGCGGGGACCTCCCTCAAGGGGACGCCGTCCTTGATGGCGCAGTATCCGCGACGGCCCTCCAAAATCTTGGAGTTCCCCGCCTTATCCAGCAGGGCCGGCGACCAGAGTTCCAGGTCCAGCCCCGTGGAGATGAACAGGTCCGCCTTCTGCATCATGAGGGCGAAGGAGGGCTTGGGGCGGACGAAGTGCGGGTCTTGGTCCGGCAGGACAATGGACTGGACGTGCACTTGGGGACCTCCGATTGCCGACGCCAGCCAGGCGTAATTGGGCAGGGTGGCCACCACTTCGATCGCCGGAAACCCCGCCGCGGCAAAGAGGAGCATCGCAATCATCAACATGGTGGATCTCATGGTTTCCTCCTAATATTCCTCGTGCTTATGCGGACCCGCGGCCACCGAGAGCTGCAGGACCGCCCGGCGGTCTTTCTCCTCCGTCCAGGATCTGTTCGCCTCGCTCAAGTGGAGGCGGATCCGGACATATTCGGACTGCCAGTAGGTCAGGACGCCCCCCCAGCTCTTCGTGCGGAGCGAAGCGTCCTCCAGTTCCTCGGCCCACTCGTAGACGAGCCCGGCGAGGACCTTGGCCGAGAGCCGCTTCTCGAGCAAGGTCATCAATCCCTGGGCCTCGTGGCGTTTGGCCCATTCGGCGTGGAACTGCAAGTGGGAGTACTTGGCTCGGGCGACGGGCTCGTACAGCACGGTCAAGTCGGCGCCGTAGGCCTCCGGATCGCGCGAAAAATAGGACAGGCCCCCCTCCACGTACACGTCCGGCGTCAAATCCCAGAAGGACTTGTAATGGGCCAGGACGACATTCTTGCCGCCGTGGGAGACGCCCTGCAGGGTGAATTCGGAGGTCCCGAGACCTGGGAACAGGACGTCGATGGAGAGCCCCGTGGACGCCAGCCCTTCGTCCCCGAAGAACTTTCGGATGTAGAGCGGATACTCGAGGATGGGCAGGGCATGGGCATGCCACCGGTTATAGACCCCGAAGGGCTCCTTGAACTTCCCGGCCTCCAGTTTCAGCCCGGGCAGGGGGGCCAGCCAGGTGACATAGCCCTCCTCCAGGTGCAGGTGATAGTCCCCCCCCTCATGCTTCAGCCCCTCCTCCGCCTCCTCCTGATGGATGCCGAGGCAGACCTTGAGGAGAGTATAGGGATCGAGGGCCGACTGGATGGCCAGTTCAACCTCGTGCAGGACGGCTTCGCTTTCGCTGGTAGAATCGTCATATGTCCCCAGCACGTCCGCCAGCACCGAAATCTCGGGGTTCAGCGCCTGCTGGCTCCGCTCCCCCCCGTATTGCTGGGCGCACAGCGCCGGGGCTATGAATAGAAAAGCGATGAAAAACCGCATAGATACCTCCAGTTCCAGAGATTTAGGTGTAACGATCAACGGATCAAGGGGGGGGAACGGAGGGCTATCGGGGGGGGGCGCGGCTGCGGACCGCCAGTGGCTCCAGGAAGGGCGGCCGTAGCATCCGCGTGGGGAGCATGCACAACAGGATGAGGAAGAAGGCGGCGGGGCGGACGGCCGGCACGACGGTGCTGGCGAGGAAACAGAAGGGACAATCGTGCTCCGCGCCTACGACGCGGGTGAAATGGACACCATCGAGGTGGCCCGGACAGGGCGCGACGGCGCAATGATGCAGGACGTGCAATGCCTGCCCCAGGAGGGCTAGTACCAGAAGAACCGGGAGCAAGACGCGCCGGATCGGGCGATTCATCCTGCGATTATACGCGAGGACCGGGCCGGGCGTTTCCGATCATTTGAAAACGATGTCCCAGGAGTACGGGATGGCCGAATCGTTCCAGGGGGCCCGGTACTCGTCGGGCTGCTGGTGGTTGTAGAGCTCCGTGGGGAAGTTCAGGAGGAGGCTGGGCTGGAGCCCGACGGTCTTGTAGCCGTGGTAGACCCCGACCGGGATCTTCAGCAGGCCCGGGTTGTCGTCGCCCAGGAAGAACTCGTTGACCTCGCCGCGCGTGGGGCTGCCCTCCCGGGCGTCGTAGCAGGCGGCCTTGATCGTTCCGCTGACGCAGCAGAAGAGGTCGTCCTGCAGCTTGTGGTAGTGCCATGCTCGAACCACGCCCGGATAGTTCTTCGAGACATACACCATGCTGAACTTGCAGAAAAGGTCGAAATCGGTGCGGAGCACCTCCATGAGGAACCCCCGCTCGTCGCAGTGGCGTTTTAAGGCCCGGAATTCCACGCCTTGGATCATCGTCAAATCCTTTCCGCCCAATGGCTGAGGCCGGGGACGAAGAGCCGCCTCCCTTGGAGCGCCCGCAGAATGCAGGCGACGTGGAGCGCAAGGACCACCGCCCAGAAAAGAAAGAAGACCGCCGTCAGGAAGAGGAATCCGTGCCCCTTGAAAAAGAGGAGGATGGGAAGGCCCGCCAGGCCGAGGAGGAGGATGACGGCCGTCTCGACGAGGAACAGGACCAGCCCGTTCCTGGCGTGCCATTGGAGCTCCCCGTCCTCGCGTCGGAGGAACAGCGGGACCAGGCAGAGGATCCAGAAATAGGCCAGAACAATGAGGGCGGTGCGGTCGCTCCATTCGGTTTCCAGCGGCATCGTCGGCTCCATTCCGCATTATAACAGACCGGCGAGGCCGCGGGGCCGGGAGCGGCGCCTCCGGCGGGCTCAGAGGGCCTCTCCCCTTCCCAGGTGGACGACGATGCTCCCCGACACGGTCTCGGCCCGCACCGACCCTCCGCCGCCGCCGAACACCCCCTCGATGGCCTTGGGGCCGGCCCCCTTGACTTTGATGCGCTCGGGGACGAAGCGGATGTCCCCCGAGACCGTCTCGAAGGCGTAGCGCGCGTTCACCCCCTCCTCCAGCTTCAGAGTGATCCCGCCATTGATGGTTTCGGCGCGGAGGTCCGGCACGGCCCCGGCCAACCGGACATGGATCCCCCCGTTGACCGACTCCAGGGAGACCGTTCCGGGTCCCGCCTCGGCCTTGATGTTCCCGTTGACGGTCTCGGCATGCAGCGGGCCCTGGAGCCCGGCGGCCAGGATGTCCCCGTTGACCGTGACCAGGGAAATCGGCAGAGCCCCGGGGACCTCGATGCGATAGTCGATCCGCCCGCCCACTTTCAGCGGGAAGACGCCCCAAAGGTAGGCCCGCGCGGGCCTGGTCTCCACGGTCAGCCGGCCATCGGCCCCCAGGGCGACGGAGCAGGCCAGGTTCTTCAACTGGGCGGCCGTGTCGGCGCTCTTGGAGGCCCGGATGAGGATGTCGGCCCGGTCGGCCGCCACGACCTCGATGCGGCCGTTGACGTTGTCCACGGCCAGGGCGCGGACCCCTTTGGCGGGAACGGTCTTCTCCTCGACCGCGGTGGCGGCCCCGAGCAGCGGGGCGATGGAGAGGAGCAGGATGGGGAAGAGCGTTCCGGGTTTGTTCATGGCGACCTCCACCTGACCGAACGAAAAAAATCGGATCAGGTTTCCTCCACCCGAGTCCCGGCGAGCCGGTCGCCCATGCGCGGATGGTGGGGGTGGCGAAGGAAAACCCACAGTTCCAGCAAGTTAAGCAGGGGCACCAGGAGCGTCAGGTTGCGCTTGAAGGAGGCCGACAAGGTGCAGCGTCCCCCGTCCGCCCGCTCCACATGGAGCCCCATGAGCCGCTTGCCGAACGACCGGCCGGTAAACCCGTCCCGGCCCAGGAAATATCCCGCGCCCAGCAGCACCATGAGGCCCCAGACGGTGTTGATGGGCCCGATGCGGGTGGGGAGGATCTTGTGGGCGAAGAAGGAGACGACGGAACCCGCCAGGAGCACGGCTACGGCCACGGCAAGGCCGTCCATCAGGAACGCCGCGATCCTCAGGCCCCCAATGTACTTTTTCACGGCCCGGTTCACCCCTGGATTCGGATTCCCCCCGGGGAGGGTGCCCTATGATGAATGATTTGCCCCCCCCTGTCAACCCGGGAAGTTCCCCGCCCCTGGGGTTCTGATATAATAAATTGTTCGCGGGACGGCGGTGCCGCTCCCGCCAATGGGGGGGGTCCCCCGGTGCCTTATTTGTTCTTGAAAGGGGTCGGCATGCCGAAAACGCTGGAAGGGAAGTTGAACGCCAAGGGGTTCCGCTTCTGCATCGTCGCTTCGCGGTTCAACCGCCTCTTCACGGAGCAGCTGGCGTCCGGGGCGGTGGACTGCCTGCTCCGCCACGGGGCCTCCGCGGACGACATCCATGTCGCGTGGGTCCCCGGCTCGTTCGAGCTCCCGGCCACGGCCCGCAAGGCGGCCCTGAGCGGCCGCTACGACGCGGTCATCCCGGTCGGCGCCCTCATCCGGGGCGAGACCCCCCACTTCGACTACATTGCCGCCGAGGTGAGCAAGGGGATCGCGGTCCTGAGTTTGGAGGCGGGGGTGCCGGTGGCGTTCGGCATCCTCACCTGCGACACGATGGAGCAGGCCATGGAACGGGCCTCGGCCAAGCAGGGCAACAAGGGGTGGGACGCCGCCCTCTCTGCCATCGAGGTCCTGAACCTCTGGAAGGAGATGGATGCAACGGAGGCGTAAGGCGCGGGAGCTGGCCCTGAAGTTGCTTTACGCGCACGACCTTTCCGGCGCCTTCCCGGAGGACATCCTGGAGGGGACGGAATTGTTCCGCGGCGAGACCGAGGCGGCGGTGGATTACGCCCGCGAGCTCTTCCTGGGGGCGGCCGCCCGGCTGGGCGAAATCGACCGGCTTATCTGCGGGCACAGCCGCCGCTGGAAGCTCAGCCGGATCGCCGCCATCGACCGCAATATCCTCCGTCTGGCCGTCTACGAGCTCCTCCAGCGGCCCGAAATCCCGGCCGCCGTCATCATCAACGAGGCCCTGGACATCGCCCGGAAGTACTCTGACGACGAGGCGCCCAAGTTCGTCAATGGGGTGCTGGACGGCATCCTGCACGCCGAACTCGACGGAAGGACCGTCCGGACGTGAGACGCCCACCCGCCCTCACCGCGCTCCTCCTGCTGGCATCCTGGCCCGCCGCCGGGGTGGAGTTGCGCATCGAGCGCGCCTCCGGCGCGTGCCCCGTGGAGCCCGCCGAGCGCTGGGGGATGAGGACAACGGTCTTTGCCGAGGGGGAAGGGATTTGGCGGGTGATCACGACCACGGTCCTTCCGGCGCTTTCCGAACCCCCCGCTTTCGCTCCGCTGGCCGAGGCGGTGGCCCGGGTCCGGGCCGCCCTGGCCTACGATGTTGAGACCTGGTCCGAAGACCCCGACGAGGCCTTGCGGGCCGGCCGGGGCAATTGCATCTCCTTCACCGCGGTGCTGGAGCGGATGCTTTGGGAGCGGGGCTATCCGACCCGCCGTGTCCACGGCCTCCTGTTCAGCCGGGACGGGACCCACAACCCGTTCTACCTCGCCCCCCTGCATGCCGCCCCGCACCGCTGGCTGGAGGTGCTCACCCCCGAGCTGGGGTGGGTCCCCCTGGACCCCGTCGTTCCGGGCGGGCACGTCACGCCCCTCCACCTGGCCCTGCGCGGCGACGACACGGCGGGATGGCTCCGCGGGACCCGCATCGAGGTGCTGCGATGGGACTAGTCGGCCGCCTGGAGGACCTCCCCCTCTCCGACATCATCCAGATCGTCCACCTCAGCCGGCGGACCGGATCGCTCCACATCGAAACGGGTTCCGGAAAGTACGGCATCCTCTTCCAGAAGGGGATGATCGTTCTCGCACAGTCGGCTTCTCTGCCCGATCTGGGCGCCTACCTACGGCGCGCGGGCGTTCTTCCCCCTGACCGGCTGGACCGGGCGGCGGAGATGCTGGCCTCGATGCCCGGCACCGTCTTTGGCGACCTCCTCGTCGAGATGCAGTTCATCTCCCCCGCCGACCTGGCCTCGGCCGTCTTCAAGGGTATCCTGGAGGTGCTCGACCCGCTCCTGCTGGACACCGAGGGCATCTTCTCTTTTGCCCTGAAGGAAACATTCCATCCCGGCGAGCTGGGCTACCGCCCCGAAGCGCTCTTCAAGGCCGGCGGCCTCCCCCCGTCGTCCATCGTCCACAAAGGACAGGAGATCTCGGTCCTGAAGGACATCCAGGACAGCCTGGCGCGCGGCAAGGAGATGGTCCGCGGGAGCGATTTCCCCGGCCCCGCCGCCCCACCGCCCCCCGCCATCCCGGCGTTCGCTCCCCCTGGACCGCCCCCTCCGCCGCCGGAACCCGAAAAGCCCATCCACAAACTCATCCCGGTGGAGGTGGACATCGTTCCTTCCGCTCGGGCCACCGAGGAGAAGGTGCTGTCGCGCTTCTCCATCCTCAGCAAGGAGGAAGACGAGGGGCTGGCCGGCTTGGACATCCTCGTCCTGGAGGGGGACCCCCTCCTGCGGGTGGCCATGAAGCGGATGTTTACCAAGCATGGATTCCGCGTCACACACTACAACAGCGCGGGGCCCTTCGAGGAGAAGTGCCGAGAGGTCCAGCGCGAGGCCGATTACAGCGTTCAGATCGTGGGGGTCTCCTCTACCCTTCCCTACGACGAGGCGGACCGCCTGGCCGAGAACATCAAGAACCGCGGCGCGAACACCCTGGTGATGGTGCTCCACCCCGAGTATCGTCTGGACCGCCAGCATGCGGCCGCCCTGCGGGGTGCCGACCTCGTCCTCTTGAAGCCCGACCTTCTCCGCCTCTCCGCCGCGGAGGCCGAGCGGTCGCTCCACCTGTTCTCGGAGCAGCTGTACTTGGCAGTCCAGAAGTACCTGCGGAACCGTCCCGAGCTCGCGGAGACCCGCAAGTTCCATGACATCGCCGGGAAGGAGAAGCTGAACCGCTCCTTCCACCTCCTCAAGCAGCTCATCGAGGAGCTGGCCGAGCCCGGGGACTTCGGGCAGATCTGCCTTATGATCCTCCGGGTGGCGGCGGAGTACCTCGAGCGGGGGGTCCTTATCCTCAACGATCGATCGGCCTTCGTGGGCCTGGGGGGCTTCGGTCTCACCGGCGACGACCGCTCCATGAACCTGCGGGTCCGCTCGGTGAACCTCCCCGCAGAGGGGGACAGCATTTTCGCGCAGGTGCTGGAGACGCGCAAGGCCCACCGGGGCAAGCTCCGCCGGACCCCCCTCAACGAGAACTTCATCACCGCCCTGGGCCGGGTCTATCCCAACGAGATCATCGTCATCCCCGTCGCCGCCCAGAAGCGCGTCCTCGGATTCCTCTATGGCGATAACGCGGAATTCAGGCGCCCCCTCGGGAACACCGACGGCCTGGAGATCTTCCTGGCCCAGGCCGGTCCGGTCTTCGAGACTGCGCTGCGACACCATTTCGACCAGCAGAAGGTGGGCCATGGATCGTAAAACCATTCTCATCGTCGAGGACTCGGACGTCATGCGCTCCTTCCTGGCGGCCTCGCTGGAGGGGCTCCCTTACGACGTGGTGGAGGCCCCCACTGGGTTCGAAGCCCTCAAGGTCCTCCCTCACCATCCGCTGGCGATGATCGTCACCGACATCAACATGCCCGACATCAACGGCCTCGAGTTGATCGCCTTCATCAAGAAGCATCCGCAGTACTCGTCCCTGCCGGTGCTGGTCATCTCCACCGAGCGAAGCGAGGAAGACCGTAACCGGGCCCTGGCCCTCGGCGCCACCGACTACCTGGTCAAGCCCTTCGACATGGAGCCGTTCCGCTCCAAAGTGCTGGCCTGCCTGGGGGAGCAGGGATGAGGATTGCTCCGGCGGCCGGGCGAGGACCGAAGGAGGGGCATTCCGCCCTCTCCCGCGCTGCACGGATCGGGGGGGGCTACGATCGTCAGGACGGCCGGGAGCCGGCTCCGCCGGCGACCGGTCGGGATGGCTTCCGCATGGGGAGAGGGTGGCTCCCGGAGGGCTCCGCCCTCGGGGCGGGAGAGGGATTCGCCCGCTCCCGCTTGCAATGGGAGGGGGGTGGTAGGCAATGAGATCCGACGACGACAAGATCAAGAAGGAGTTCATCTCCGAGGCCGAGGAGATCCTCGACGCCCTTTCGGCCGACGCCAAGCGGATGGAGGAAGCGGGGCGCGACCCCAACCCCGCGCTGGTGAACAAGGTCTTCCGCGGCATGCACAGCCTCAAGGGGCTGGCCGGCATGCTCAAGTTCGTCAACATCTCGGAGCTGGCCCATTCCATGGAGAACCTCATGGACAAGCTCCGGATGGGGGCCGTCCCCAGCGACAAGGCCTTTATCGACGTCCTCTACGACGGCATCGCCACCCTCCACCAGATGGTCGCCCAGGTGGCCGAGGGGGGGAGCGACGCCTTCCAGTTCCAGCCGCTCCTAGACCGCATTCACGGCCTCCTGTCCCGCGAGCGCGGCCCCAAGGAGGAATCGGTTTTCTCCGGGATCCTCCTCGACCCCGCGGAGCTGAAGTCCCTGACCGAATATGAGGAGCACCGCCTGAAGGAGAACCTCCTCTCGGCCAAGAATATCCTCTCCATCGAGGTCGCCTATCCCTTCTCCTCCTTCGACACCGACCTGCGCGCCCTCAACACGCGCCTCTCCGAGCAGGGGGAGATCATCTCCACGCTCCCCTCGATCAGCGCCTCGCCCGACCACCTCTCCTTCCGGCTCATCTACGGCAGCAAGGCCGACGTGGAGCAGGTGCAGGCCCTGGCGGGCGACGAGGCCCGCGTCACCGATCTGCGCGGGACCCCCGCGGCCCCTGCACCCTCCGGCAAGGGCGGCGACCGCCCCGCCGCCCCGGAGGCGAGCTTTAAAAGTATCAGCCAGTCGGTCCGCGTGGACATCGCCAAGCTGGACGACGTCATGAACATCGTGGGCGACCTCCTCCTGGAGCGTTCCAACCTGGAGCACTTCGAGGAGCAGGTCCGCGACGCGGGGCTGGCGCGCCCCCTCTACCAGCAGTTGAGCAAGATCGAGCGGAACCTGCACCGGAAGCTCAACGACCTCCAGAAGGGCATCATCGACCTGCGCATGGTCCCCATCGGACAGATTTACAACAAGCTCACGCGGGCCGTGCGTCAGCTGGCCGAGGACGCCAATAAGGAGGTGGAGCTGGAGTTTCGCGGCGAGGACACGGAGCTGGACAAGATGATGATTGAGGAGATCACCGACCCCCTCCTCCACATCATCCGCAACTGCGTGGACCATGGCCTGGAGCCGCCGGACGAGCGGGAGAAGGCCGGCAAGCCCCGCAAGGGGCGGATCCGCATCGAGGCGGCCCAGAAGGGCAACTCGGTCTCCATCCTGGTGCGCGACGACGGGCGCGGCATCGACCTGGCCAAGATCAAGAAGATCGGCCTCACGAAGGGGTTGATCAACGACGACGCCACCCCCGACATGGTCCTCAATCTCATCTTCCTCCCCGGCTTCTCCTCCGCCGAGAAGGTCTCCAAGGTGTCGGGGCGCGGGGTGGGGCTCGATGTCGTCAAGCAGAACATCACCCTGCTCAACGGGACCCTCCAGGTCGCCACCGAGAAGGGGAAGGGGACCACGCTCGAGATCATCCTCCCCATCACCCTCGCGATCATCCAGGCCCTCGTCGTGGAGTACCAGGACCTCCCCTTCGCCATCCCCCTTACCTCCGTGAACGAGGCCTTCCGGGCCCGGGAGGAGGAAATCCAGACGATCGAGGGGAAGGAGGTCTTCTACCTCCGCGACTTCACCCTCCCCCTGGTCCGGCTCGGTGACCTCTTCCAGATCCCCCGGACCCGGAAGGGCGACTGGGTCTACATCGTGGTGAACAAGATCGGGGACCGCTCCATCGGCATCGTCACCGACCGCCTCCTCCGCCAGCAGGAGATCATCATCAAGTCGGTCGGGAAGCGGCTCAAGGGGATCCAAGGCGTCGCCGGGGCCGCGGAGCTGAAGGCCGGCGACCTGGTGCTGGTGCTGGACGTCTCCTCGATCATGGACCTGGCCCTGATGCGGTTCGGCACCCTGCGGGAGGCGTCCCGTGTATAGGGAATACTACGGCTTCACCCGCCGCCCCTTCGCCAACACCCCGGACCCGGCGTTTCTCTACCCTGGCCGGCGCCATGCCGAGGCCCTCGCCCGCCTCCAATACGCCGTCGAGGAACGCGAGCTGGCCCTCCTCGTCGGCGAGATCGGGGCGGGTAAAACCACCCTCTCCCGGGCCCTCATGGACGCCTGCGGGGAGAAGACGCGGTTCTTCCTGGTAACCAACACGCGCCTCTCCCCCGCCGAGTTCCTGCGCGCCATGGTCCGCCTCCTGGGCGAGGCCCCCGAATACCGCAAGGCCGACCTGCTGGACCAGATCCAGGGGCGCTTGTCGGCCTTTTACGAGGAGGGCGTCAACCCCGTCTTCGTCCTGGATGAGGCCCAGCTGATGCCCAAGGCCACCCTCGACGAGATCCGCCTCCTGACCAACTTCCAGATGGACGACCTCGGGATGCTGACCATCATCCTGATGGGCCAGCCCGAGCTCCAGCGGCGGCTCCGACACCCCGCCTATGAGCCCCTCCTTCAGCGCATCGGGATGTGCTTCTACCTCCCGGGGCTGACGGAAGAGGAAATCCCCGCCTACCTCGCCCACCGAGTCGGCGTGGCGGGGGGCGACCCGTCCCTTTTCGACCCCGCCTCGGCCCCGATCTTCATGGAGGCGACGCGCGGGGTGCCGCGGCTCATCAACACCCTGGCTACGCTGGCCCTGATGGAGGGGATGCAGGCGGAAGCGGACCGGATCACGCCGGATTTGGTGCGGCGGGCCTCCGCCGAGATGCGCCTCCCCGGAAAGGAGTGACGATGGTCGACCTGGCCGAACTGCGCAAGCGGAGCAAGGGCAAGAAAGCGGCGGCCCCGGATGCCGGCGCCTCCGCTCCGGCTGCCGCCCCCCCCGTTCCGTCGGAACCTCCCCCCCCTACCGCCTCCGGACCGCCGGCCAACCCCGAGCCGTCCCCGGCCTCCCCGCCCGTCCCCGCCCCGGCCCCTCCGCTTCAAGCGCCCGCGGCCGAGCCCGCCCCGACGGAGGAGCGCCTCCTCTACCTCTCCTTCCAAATCGGCCGCGAGACCTACGGATTCCCCATCGACCCCGTGCAGGAGATCATCCCCCAGAGCCAGATCACCCGCGTTCCCAACGCTCCGCGCGAGATCATGGGGATCACCGCGCTCCGGGGCATCGTCCTTCCCATCCTGGACATCGGCCCCTTCCTCGGGCAGACCCTCGCCCCTCCCTCCGAGGACACCCGCATCATCGTGCTTGCCCTCGAGGAGGAGCTGGCGGGGGTGATGGTGGACAAGGTCCTCCACACCGTCGCGATTCCCCCCGACCAGGTGGAACCGCCCCCCGCCACCGTGTCCGACGAGAAGGGGCTCATCGCCGGCGTCCACTCGCTGCAGGACCGCCTCCTCATCCTCCTCAAGCCCGAACAGCTATGATCCTGAACTGCCCCCGCTGCGGCCAGCGCATGGAGATCGCCTCGGAGATCCGAGAGGACGAGGTCTTCACCTGCGCGGGCTGCGGCTCCTCGTGGCGGGCCCGCCGAAGGAAGGAGGTCCGCCGGACGGCCTGGGTGGCGGATCCCCCCCGCCCGTTCCGCGACTTCCTCGTGCGGGAACTGGAGGAACTGGGGTTCGCCGTCCGGACCTTCGAGGATGGCACCGCCGTGCTCCGGGCCCTCGCGGAGGCCCCGCCGAGCCTGATGATCACCAATGTCATCCTTCCGGGGCTGCTCGGGGTGGATCTGTGCGAGCGGATCAAGAACGGCGCCGTCGCCGTTCCCATCCCCGTCATCCTCCTCGGCGCCATCCACAAGGTCGAGCGTTACCACCGACGGCCGCGGTTCCTCTACGGGGCGGACGAATACATCGAGGAGGGCATCTCCTCCGAGGTGTTCCGGGGCATCGTGGGCCGCCTCACCGGACTCCACACCCAGGCCGGTCCCTACCGGACCCCCGACCAGGAACAGCAGTACCGGAAGGCGCGCCTCTTCCTCAGCCGGTTCGTCGAGGAGCGCGCCTCGGCGGTCCAGGGCTACCTCGTCTCCCGGGACCGCGAAGCCCTCCGGGCGCTGGTGTCCGAGGGGGAGGCCCTCCTGGAACGGGAGACCCCGCCCATCCCCGCGGAGCTGTTCCGGAGTTTCCTGCTGCAGTACCTTAAGAGCAAGATGGGAGGCCAATTCCATGGATAAGTGGCAGGAGCTCATCGGCTCGGCCAACGCCGACGCGCGCCAGATGGCGGTTTGGGAGCTCAAGCGGCTGGACCCGGCCGACGCCCTCCCCCACCTGCTGCGCCTGGTCGGCGACGAGGACTGGCGGGTCCGCAAGGCGGCGGCGGAGGTCCTGGTGGAGACCGCCTCCCGCGAGGTGATCACCGGCCTCATCGGATGCCTTTACGACGGCACCAACGCCGGCAAGCGCAACACCGCCATGGAATGCCTCCACCGCATCGGCGAGTCGATCCTCCCGGAGGTTTTGCGGGAACTGTCCGGGACGGCCGACTACGACGTCAAGCTGGCCCTCATCAGCCTGCTGGCCGACCTCCGATCCGAGGAGGCCCTCCAGCACCTCCTTTACCTCCTCCAGCGCGAGAAAGACACCAACCTCCTGTCCGCCGCGGTCAACAGCCTGGGCCACTACCGGCGAAAGGAGTCCGTGCCCCACCTGGTGCGCCTCCTCGCCTACGACAACCCGTGGCTGCAGTTCCACTGCGTCGAGGCCCTCGGGGCCGTGGGCGAGCCCGAGGTCTTGCCCCATATTCTCCCCCTCTACCGACGGCCCGGGCTCCAGAAATCGGTCCTGGACGCCGTCTCCCAAATCGCCCACATCAGCACCCTCCCCTTCCTCCTCGAAGTGATCCGCGCGGAGGAGAAGGTGAACCTTTCCGCGGTCCACGCCCTCACGTCGCTCTACCACGCCCGCCTGCCGGAACTGGTCCGCCAGCGTTACCGGCGGATCGTTCTGCGCAAGGTGCGCGAGGCGTTCGACCGCACCAAGATCCCCGCCATGTCGGCGATCCTCAACACCACCCCCAAGGCCGAGGTGAAGAAGGACCTCCTGATGCTGTTCGGGTGGATCGGCGACCCAGCCGTCCTGCCCACCCTCGTCGCTTACCTCCGGCACCCCGACTTTTCCGACTGCTGCGTCCACGCCCTGGCCGATTTCGGCCCCGACGGGTGGGACGCCGTCATGCCGCTCCTGCGGGCCTCCGAGGAGGACGAGGTCCTCATCCAAGCCCTGCGGGTGGTGCGCGACTGGACCGATCCCCGCGCCATCCCCCATGTGCTCCAGCTGCTGGAGCACCCCGAGTTCCCGGTGCGACTGCAGGCCATCGAGACCCTTTCCGCCTTCCGACGGGCCGACCTGGTGGTCTACCTGCTCGCCCTCCTCGACGACGAGGAGCCGGGGGTCCAGGCCCACGCCGTCAAGGTGCTCAAGGAGTGGGGGGACGCCGACCCCGGGCTCCGCGAGGCCACCTTCGCCAAGGTCCGCCATCTGCTCGCCTCCAAGAACCCCGTCCACCGCATCAACGCCCTGCAGGTGTTCGTCCATCTCAAGGGCCCCGACTTCCCCGACCTGCTCCTGGACGCCGGCCGCGACCCCAACCCCCTCATCCGCCAGCAGGCCATCCAGCTGATGGGCGAGTACCACGAGGAGCGCTTCGCCGGTTTCCTGGTCCACGCCCTTTCCGACGAGGAGGCGCGCGTCCGCCTGGCGGCCATCGGCGCCCTCGGCGCGGCCCGCCCCCCGGACGCCTTCGAGCCCCTCCTCTCCGCCCTCGAGGATCCCGATCTCTGGATTCGCGCCGCGGCGGCGCGGGTGGTCGGGCTCTATCGCCACCCGGCGGCCCTCAAGCCGCTCATCCACCACCTTAACGCCGACATCCCGCCCGTCAAGATCGCCTGCCTTGAGGCCATCGCCGCCCTCGGCGAGGAGAAGGCGCTGCCGGTGGTGCTGGCCCAGCTGGACCACCCCGACATGGAGGTGAAGAAAGCCGCCCTCAACGCCCTCGGCGCCTTCCCTCAGGCGGAGGCGGTGGCGGTCCTCCACAATCACACCCAGCACGCCGACTGGCGCCTCCGCGCCGCCGCCATCCAGGCGATGGGGCGCCGCCCCCACCCCGCCATGCTGGTGCGCCTCCACCACATGCTCCTCAACGACCCCGACGAGTACGTCCGGCTGACGGTGGTCTCCGTGCTGGAGACCCTGGCGGACGAGAGCTCCTTCGAGCCCCTGGTCCGCGCCCTCGATTTCCCCGAGCTCATCGACAAGATCGCCGCCCTATTCATCGCACGGCGCGACGTCTACCGCCCCAAGCTGGAGGCCGCCTGGGGGACCGCCAGCCAGCGCCGGGAGGAGATCTTTTCGGCCATCCTCGAGGAGATGAGGGACCATGCCTGATCCCGCCGCCCCCGGGAGCCCCGTCCTCTCCGACGAGCTCTTCCGCCTGCTGCGGGACGCCATCCTCAAGCTGTGCGGGATCCACTTCAAGGACACCAACAAGTTCCTGTTGGAGCGGCGCCTGCTGCAGCGGCTCAAGGCGCTCCAGTTCGCCTCCTTCGAACAGTACTACTACTATGTGACATACGACCCGCGCGCGGCCCAGGAACTGGACTACCTTTACGATGTCATCACCACCAACGAGACCTACTTCTTCCGCGAGCAGCGCCAGCTTCAGGCGTTCATCGAGGAGATCGTCCCCGAGGTCCTGGCCCAGAAACCCAAGCTGCGGGTGTGGTCCGCCGGCTGTTCCACCGGCGAGGAGCCCTACACCCTGGCCATGCTGCTGGACGAGAGCGGGGCCTTCGCCCGGGGGGGCATCGACATCTACGCCTCGGACCTCAGCCAGGAGGCGATCCAGAAGGCCCGCAAGGGGGTCTATCGGGAGCACTCCTTCCGCACCACGCCGGAGCGCTACAAGGCCAAGTACTTCGAGGCGGCGGGTCCCGGCCTCTGGAGGGTGCAGGACGCCATCCGGCAGAAGGTCTCCTTCGGCCGCCTCAACCTGCTCGACACCAACCGCACCTACCTCCTCGGCACCCTCGACGTCATTCTCTGCCGGAATGTGATAATCTATTTCGATGACGATGCAAAGCGCAGGACCATCGAGATGTTCTACGATCGGCTGGCCCCCGGGGGATACCTGCTCCTGGGCCACTCGGAGTCGCTCATCAGCTTCGCGACGCGGTTCAAGCTCCACCACTTCCGCAACGACATGGTGTACCGCAAGTGATCCGCGTCCTGGTCGTTGACGACAGCGCCTACAACCGCGTCGCCATCTCGCGGATGCTCGCCAACCATCCCGAGCTGGAGGTGACCGACACCGCCGGCAACGGGGAGGAGGCCATCCGGAAGATCATGCGTCTCCGGCCCGACGTCGTGACGCTCGATCTCGAGATGGCCGGGATGGACGGCTTCGCGGTCCTCCGGTGGCTGGGCGCGAACATGCCCACCCCGACCGTTGTGGTCTCCTCCCAGGCCTCCGATCGCAACGTCTTCAAGGCCCTCGAGATGGGGGCCGTCGATTTCGTCGCCAAGCCGACCGGCAAGGCCTCGCCGCTGTTGCACCAGATGGAGCGGGACCTCATCACCAAGGTCCTGTCGGCCGCCCAGGCCCGCGTGGCCCCCATGCCCGTCCCCGAACCCCGCCCCACCCCGGCGGCCGCCCCCGAGGCCCGCCCCGGCGCACTCGAGGTGGTGGTCATCGGGGCCAGCACCGGCGGGCCGCCCACCCTGCAGAAGATCTTCTCCTCCCTCCCCCGACTTGATGTGCCGATGGTGATCGCCCAGCACATGCCTCCGGTGTTCACCGCCCTCTTCGCCGAGCGACTCGACCGCGTCATTACCGGGATGACGGTGAAGGAGGCCGCAGCCGACGGCCCGCTGGAGCCGGCCACGATCTACGTCACCGCCGGGGGGATGCACTCCGCCCTGGAGCTGCGGGGGGGCCGCCCCTGGCTGCGCCTGGTCCCCCGAAAGGAGAACGAGCTCTACTGCCCCTCCGTCAATGTCCTCTTCTCCAGCGCGGCCCGGGTTTTCCGGGACCGCGCGGCGGGGGTCCTTCTCACCGGGATGGGCGACGATGGCGCGGAGGGGCTGCTGGAAATGCACCAGGCCGGGGCCTACTGCATCGCCGAATCCATGGAATCGGCGGTGATCTTCGGGATGCCGGCCGAAGCGGTCCGCCTGGGCGCCGCACATGCCGTGCTTCCCGCTTGGCAGATCCCCAGCGCCCTGGTCCAGCTCCTCCATCGGAAGCCCTAATCCGCCGCCCCCTTTCCTCCCCGTTCGGGTTATAATTGAAGTATGCAAGGGCCATACCATACGCTGATGCCCGCCCCTTCCCCCGCTCCGGCCGCCCGGCTGGAGGCGCAGGGGCTGGCCAAGCGCTACGGCATGCGCTGGGTGGTTCAGGACGTCGGCCTGGAGGTGGCCCAGGGAGAGGTCGTGGGACTCCTGGGGCCCAACGGCTCCGGCAAGACGACCACCTTCCACATGATCTCGGGGTTCATTCCCCCCGACCGTGGTTCGGTGGTCCTTGACGGAGCCCCCCTGACCCCGCTTCCGGTCTTCCGCCGGGCCCGCATGGGGATCGTCTACCTCCCGCAGGAATCGTCCATTTTCCGCAAGCTCACCGTGGAGGAGAACCTCCTCCTGGTCCTGGAGCAGCTCGGCCTCCCCCCCGAAGAGCGTCACGCCCGGGCCCGGACCCTCCTTGAGGAGATGGGGGTGGCAGGGCTGGCCCGCCAGCGCGGCGACACCCTTTCCGGCGGCGAGCGAAGGCGCGTGGAGATCGCCCGGGCCCTGGTGCTGACCCCCCGATTCCTCCTTCTCGACGAGCCCTTCGCCGGGATCGACCCGATCGCGGTGATCGACCTTCAGCGGGTGATCCAGCAGCTTCGGGAGCGCGGCATCGGCATCCTCATCACCGACCATAATGTCCGCGAAACCTTGAAAATCACCGACCGCGCTTATATAATCAACGGGGGGAGGATTTTCCGCACCGGCTCCCCCGCGACCCTGTCCCGGGACCCGGAGGTCAAGCGTGTGTACCTGGGGGAGGATTTCACCCTGATCTGAGGAGGGACCCGCCCTGTTACGGCCGAAACTGGAGACCCGGCTCGCCCAACGCCTCGTCCTGACCCCGTCGCTGCAGCAGGCGATCAAGCTCCTGCAGTTGAACCGGATGGAGCTGGCGGACCTCATCCACGCGGAAATGGAGGAGAACCCCGTGCTGGAGGAGTCCGCCTTGGAGGGCGTGCCGGAGACGGCCCCGGCGGAGCAGCGAGAGGATCCCCTCGACCGGGTGGACATGGACGCCTACTTCCAGGAGTACTACGAGAGCCAGTTCATCCCTACTAGCCTGCCACCGGAAGTCCGGGAGGAGGCGCCTCTGGAGAACATCCCCGAGACGGGGACCGACCTCACCGAGCACCTCCTGTGGCAACTCGCCCTCAACGCCGTTCCTCTTGACCTGGTGGAACCGATCCGGCACCTCATCGGCAACCTGGACGACGACGGCTATCTCACCGAACCGCTCGGGGCCTTGGCCGGGGAGCACGACCTGGCGACCCTGGAACGGGCCCTGGCGGTTCTTCAGACCTTCGATCCCCCCGGCGTGGGCGCCCGCTCCCTCCCCGAGTGCCTCCTCCTCCAGACGGACCACCCTCGGTTGCGGGAGGCCTTGCGCCGCTGCTGGCAGCGGGTCCTGGACCGCGACGAAGCGGCCCTGGAGGCGGAGCTGGCCTGCACGGCGGAGGAGGTGCGGGAGATGATGGAGGCCTTGCGCCACCTCGACCCCCATCCCGGCCGGAAGTACACGCGGGAGAGGCCCATCTACGTCGAGCCCGACGTCTTCGTCATCCGCCGGGGCGACGCCTACCTGGCCCAGGTCAACGACGACGGCCTGCCCAAGCTGCGCATCAACCGGGGCTACCTGGCCATGTACCGGGACCCCGGCCTGCGGCGGGACCGCGAGGCCGTCCACTACATCGAGAAAAAGCTCCACTCGGCCTTCTGGCTCCTCCGCTCCGTGGAGCAGCGCCGGCGCACCCTTCAGCGGGTGGCGCAGGCCATCGTCGACCGCCAGAAGGCCTTTCTGGACGATGGCCCGGAGCGCCTTCGCCCCCTCCTGCTCCGGGATATCTCGGGCGATGTGGGGGTTCATGAATCCACGGTCTCCCGCGTGGTGGCCAACAAGTATATGCAAACCCCCCGGGGCCTCTTCCCCATGCGATCGTTCTTCCTGGCGGGGCTCACCAGCCCCACCGGGGAGGGGTACACCCTGGACCGCATCAAGGCGCTCATCGCCCAAATCGTCCGGGGGGAAGCGGCGGGGCGCCCCCTCTCCGATTCGCGCATCGCCCACATCCTCGAGGGACAGTACCGCCTCAAGGTCGCCCGGCGGACCGTGGCCAAATACCGGGAGGAGCTGGGGATCCCGGCCTCCCAGGAACGAAAACAGACGAGGTGAATCCATGCAGATCGAGTACTCGCACAAGGGCTACACGCTCACCGAAGGGCTTCGGGAGTTCATCGCCGCCCACCTCCACAAGGTCCAGCGCTTCTTCGGGGACGAGGAGGTGCGGGTGAAGGTCCTCCTGAAGGCCAACAAGCACCGGCACGAGAGCGAGATCTCCATCCACCACGAGGGCGAGTGGCTGCAGGCCCGGGCGGAGGGGGAAGACATGGAGGAAGTGGTCCTGCGGACCATCGACCACCTGCAGACACAACTCAAGAAGACCAAGAAGAAACTTAAGGAGAAGAAGCGCCGCGAGGCCCAGCGCGGCGCCGAATGGATCGAGCCCTCCACCCCCCGCCGCCGCGCCGCCGCCGGCCCCCGCGTCGAGCGCCTCGGCAAGGCGGACATCCCGCCGATGACCGAGGCGGAAGCCCTGGCGCGCCTTGCCCGCCCGGGCGCGGCTTTCGTCCTTTACCGCGATCTCGCAGACGACCGCGTCCGGCTCCTGGCGGAGCGGCCGCGCGGCGGCTCGGTCCTGTACGACCTCGAAAACCAATGAAACTCTCTGAAACGATCCCCCCGGGGTGCATCCTCCGGCGGCTGGATGGGAAGGGGCGGGACGCTCTGTTCCTGGAAGTGGCCGAACACCTGCACCGCCAGGGGCACCTGCGCAAGCCCAAGGAGGTCGCCGAGAAGCTCGCCCAGCGCGAGGAGATGGGCTCCACCGCCGTCGGCCATGAGGTGGCCATCCCCCACTGCAAACTCGCCGATCTCAAGGAGGTCTGCATCGCCGTGGGCCTCCACCCCGACGGCCTCGACTTCGGCGCCCCCGACGGCCGGCTCGTCCGCCTCTTCTTCTTCGTCCTTTCCCCTCAGGCCCAGCCGACCGCCCATCTGACCGCCCTGGCCCGTATCTCCAAGCTCGTCCGCGCGCCGGGCGCGGTCCCCAATCTCCTGGCCGCCCCCACCCCGGAGGCCTTCTTGGAGGCCCTCAAGCAGGAGGAGAAGAAGCTGTGAAGACCGTCCCCACCTCCGTCCGCACCCTGTTCGACAAGGGGCTCTCGGCCCACTTGGGCCTCACGCTGGTGGCGGGCGAGGAGGGGCTCTCCAACATGATCGAGAACCCCCATCCCCAGAAGCTCGGCCTGGCCCTGGCCGGCCACCTGGAGGGGGTGCTCGAGAACCGCATCCAGATCCTTGGCTTCTCCGAACTGGGGTACCTCCGGACGCTGACCGCGGAGGAGGCCTCCCGCTCCGTGGATGCGGTCCTCCAGCGCCCCGTGGCGGCCCTGGTCGTCACCGGGGGCCAGACGCCCCCCGACTACGTCGTCCGCGCCGCCGAGCAGCACCGCACTCCCCTCTTCCGAAGCACGGCCAGCTCCAACCGCCTCTTCGACGCCCTCTACGCCTACCTCCGACACTATCTGGCCCCCCGGGAGTCGGCCCACGCCACGCTGATGGACATCTTCGGCCTGGGCGTCCTCCTCAAGGGGCATTCCGGCATCGGCAAGAGCGAGTGCGCCCTGGAGCTCATCTCGCGCGGCCACAAGCTGGTGGCCGACGACTACGTCATCCTGAGCCAGGAGGCCGACAACACCATCTACGGCACCTCCGGCAAGGACTGGGTCTGCGGCATCATGCAGGTCAAGGGGGTGGGGATCGTCAACGTCAACAACCTCTTCGGCATCACCGCGTGGGAGAAGGAGAAGCGGGTCCGCCTCGTCATCGAGCTCGTCGAGCCCGCCGACATCCCCTTCGCCCAGGAACTCGGGATGACCAAGCAGTTTGCCGCCATCCTGGGGGTCCCCCTCCCGCTGATCCGCATGCCGGTCCACAAGGGGCGCAACATCGCCCTCATCATCGAGGTGGCCGTCAAAAACCACATCCTGGCCTCCCTGGGACACGACGACCAGCAGCTGTTCCTCCAGCGCCAGGAGGACCGCATCCGGGAGAACCACCATGGCCGCGCCTGACCGCCGTCTGGTCTTCGTCACCGGCCTCTCCGGGGCCGGCAAGAGCACGGCCCTGCGCGCCTTGGAGGACGCGGGGTACTACTGCGTGGACAACATCCCCGTCCGCCTCGTGGCGGCCTTCCTGGCGGAGACCGCCGCCCTCCCGCGGGTGGCCATCGCGGCCGACCTGCGGAGCGTGGCCTACGGCGAGGCCTTCCTCGCCGCCTGGGAGAGGGCCTGCGCCCAGGTGCCCGGGGCCCTCCTGTTGTTCTTGGAGGCCTCCGAGGAGGCCCTCGAGCGGCGCTTCGCCGTCACCCGCCGCCCCCACCCCCTGGCGGCGGACCGCCCCGTCATCGCGTCCATCCGGGCCGAGCGGGCGGCGCTGGAGCCGATCAAGGCGAAGGCCACCGAGGTGATGGACACGTCGAACAGCAATCTGCACGAGCTGCGGCACACCGTCCTCCACCGCTTCGACCCGAACTGGGCGAGCGAGCGCTTCCTGGTCTCCATCACGAGCTTCGGCTACAGCTACGGGGTCCCTTCCACCGTGGACCTCGTCTTCGATACGCGGTTCCTCCCCAACCCCTATTTCGTCCCGGGCATGCGGGAGCGCACCGGAGAGGACCCCGAGGTGGCCGCCTACGTCCTGGGCCAGCCGGCCAGCCGCGAACTGATCGACCGCGTCCTGGCCCTTCTGGACTTCTACCTGCCCGCCGTCCAGCGGGACTTCCGCCATTCCTTCGCGGTCGGCATCGGTTGCACGGGGGGCCGACACCGCAGCGTGGCCATCGCCAACGCCCTGGCCGATCCCCTGCGCGCCCGCGCCTGCCGCGTCCACGTCATGCACCGCGACATCATGCGAGGTGAAGGATGATCGCCGGCATCGTCATCACCCACGGCCAGCTGGCCGCGGAACTGGTCAATTCCGCCAAGACCATCGTGGCCTCCCCCACGGCGCTCTTCCCGGTGTGTCTCAACTGGAACGACACCTGGGAGGACGCCCTCAAAAAGGTACGGTTCGTGCTGGACAAGCTGGGGGACTACCGCCACGTCCTGCTGTTCACCGATATGTTCGGCGGGACCCCCTCCAACATCGCCTTTTCCCTGGCCCAGCCGGAGCGGATCGAGGTCATCACCGGCGTCAACCTGCCCATCCTGGTGCGGTTCCTCTCGATCCAGCACGAGAACCTCAACGGGCTGCGCGAGATCTCCTACTTCCTGTGCCAGCGCGCCCGCCAGAGCATCCGCGTCTACGGCCTCAAGGAAGACCATGAGAAGTGAGACCATCCCCATCGTCAACAAGCTGGGCCTGCACGCCCGCGCCTCCGCCAAGCTGGTGGAACTCACGCGCCGCTTCCAGTGCGACATCCAGATTGCCAAGGACCACGACACGGTGGACGGCAAGAGCATCCTGGGCCTGCTGATGCTGGCCGGGGCCTGCGGCGAATCGGTCGAGGTACGGGCCTCCGGCGCCGACGAGACCGAGGCCATGGACGCGGTCCGCGACCTCTTCGCCAGGAGGTTCGACGAGGATGAATAGGCTGAAGGGGGTGGGGGTCTCGCCGGGCATCGCCGCTGGCCGGGTCCTCATCATCAATCGGGCGCTCGACACCGTCCTCAAGATCAAGTTGGCGGAGGCCCAGGTCGAGGAGGAGGTCGTCCGCTACCGCCAGTCGCTCGCCCGGGCCGAGAAGGAGATCCAGCAGCTGGAAGAGAAGGCCAAGGCCCTCTTCGACGCCGACATCGCCTCGGTCTTCCACGCGCACCTGCTCATGGTGCGCGACGACACGTTCCAGCGGGTTGTCCCCGAGGCCATCCAGCGCCAGCGCGTCAACGCCGAGTGGGTGGTCCAGCAGGAGGTCGCCGCCATCACCGGGAAGCTCAAATCGGCCAAGGAGGCCTACCTGCGCGAGCGGACCATGGACCTGGAGGACGTCGCCAAGCACGTCCTCTCCGCCCTGCAGTCCATCGAGCACCCCACCCTGGACGCGCTGCCGGAACAGGCGGTGGTGGTGTCGCACGACCTCGCCCCCTCCGACATCCCCTACCTCCACCATCCCAACATCGTGGGGTTCGCCACCCAGGTGGGAGGCCGCACCTCCCACACGGCCATCATGGCCAAGGCCCTCGCCATGCCGGCGGTCCTCTCGGTCCCCGGGCTGATGGACGCCGTCAAGGACGGCCAGAAGGTGATCGTGGACGGCGGCCAGGGGACCGTCATCCTCAACCCCGACGCGGCCACCCAGCAGGAGTACGTCTCCAAGAAGGGGATCCTGGAGGAGCGCCAGCGCCAGCGCCTCGGGGCCATCCACGCCCCGGACACCACCCGCGACGGGGTGGACTTCCACCTCCTGGCCAACATCGAGCTCCTGGACGAGCTCGGCGGAGTCAAGGACATGGGCGGCTCCGGCATCGGCCTGTACCGCTCGGAGTTCCTCTACCTCTCGATGTATCCCCACATCCCCTCCGAGGAGGACCATTTCCACACCTACAGCCGCCTCCTCCAGGCCATGCCAGACCGCGTCGTCACCATCCGCACCTTCGACCTGGGCGGGCGCAAGCTGGCCCGCGAGGTGCTCCACATCCACGAGGACAACCCCGTCCTCGGCATGCGCGGGATCCGCCTCTGCCTCAACTACCCCGACATCTTCCGCCCCCAGCTCAAGGCCCTCCTCCGGGCCTCGGTGTACGGCAACCTCCACATCATGCTCCCCATGGTGTGCACGGTGGAGGAGGTGCAGCGGACGCGCCGTCTCTTGGACGAGCTCTCCACCGAGCTGGCCAAGGCCCGGGTCCCTCACAAGCGCCATGTCCCCCTGGGCATCATGGTGGAAGTCCCCGCGGCCGCCATCCTGGTGGACACTTTCGCCAAGCATGTGGACTTCTTCTCCATCGGCACCAACGACCTTATCCAGTACACCCTCGCGGTGGACCGCAACAACCCCAAAGTGGCCGAGTACTACAACGCCCTCCATCCCGCCATTCTCACCCTCATCCATCGCGTGGCGGACGCGGGCCGCCGGCACCACAAGCCAGTCGTGGTCTGCGGGGAAATGGCCTCCGACCCCCTGCAGGCCGCCGTCCTCCTGGGGCTCGGCGTCCGGTGGTTCTCCATGGAGCCGTTCTCCCTCCCCATCCTCAAAGAGATGCTCCGCGCGGCGAGCGTCAGGGACATCGAGCCGGTGGTCCAAAAGGCGATGGCCCTGCCCGACCCCAAGGCCGTGGCGGAGTGGATTCTCGAGCGCCTCTCGCTCCAACTCCCCGAGGGCTTCCTGTGTCCCCTGTGACGGGGCCGCCCCGGCGGACGGACAAGCCGTGGGGCCACGAGCTGCTCTTCGCCCACACGCCCCACTACCTTGGCAAGATCCTCCACATCGAGCCGGGGGGCACCCTGTCCCTTCAGTACCATGAAAATAAGGTCGAAACGATCTTTGTTCTCAAGGGTGTAGTGACCGTCGAGACCCGCGAGGCGGAGCGGGCCTCGAGCGTGGACCTGGCGCCGGGGGAAGGGTTCCACATCCCCGCCGGCCTCGTGCACCGGTTCAGTTCCGCCGGCGGCTGTGACCTGGTGGAGGTTTCCACCGCCCACCCGGACGACGTCGTCCGGCTCAAAGACCGATACGGGAGGATCCCATGAGACCGAGTGTGATGGCCCCGATTCTTCTCTGCGCCGCCCTCGCGGCGGCCCAGGAGGCGCCCGCTCCGGCGCCGGCGCAGGAACCCGCCCCGAACCCCCAACCAGCGCCCACCACCGCGGCCCCGGCGAAGCCCAAGCCCGCCCCGGCCGGCGAGTCCCCCCTCGTGGCCGCTGCCAAAAAAGCGAAGGGCGGGAAGATCCAGGCGGGCGTGGTGGTCACCAACGAGAACCTCAAGCAGTTCAAGGGGTCCGGCGGCTCGGTCACTTACGCCTCCCCCTCCGACCCCAACGCGCCGGCCTACAGCCCGGCCGAGAGCCATGGCGGGGCGGGGACGCAGGAGCAGTGGCAACAGCGGATGTCCTCCGCCCGGGGGGCGGTGTCCAATGCCGAATCGCGCATCGCTTCCCTGCAGGCCAAGGTGAACAAACTCGAGAGCGACTTCTACGCTTGGGACGACCCCGCCTACCGCGACGGCGTCATCAAGCCCGCCTGGGACCAGGTCTTGGCCGACCTGCAAGCGGCCCAGCAGGGGCTGGAAGCGGCCAAGCAGAGGCTGGCAGACCTCGAGGAGGAGGCGCGCAAGGCCGGCGTCCCCCCCGGCTGGCTGCGGTAGCGCCACCCTCCACCGCAGGGAAGCCACGACGCTTGGAAGCGTAATGCTCAGGATCGGTTGCATCCCGGCATCGCCTCTGGGGGTTTGTTGCACGGCCTCCCATCCTCCCGGCTTCCCGGCCTTCTGGCCAATCCAATGAAATACTGGATCGAGACCTGGGGCTGTCAGATGAACCGGCTGGACAGCGCCCGCCTTTCCGGGAATCTCCTGAAGGCGGGAATGGAGGCGGCCGCGTCCCTGGAGGAGGCCGACCTGTTCCTCCTCAACACCTGCTCCGTCCGGGAGAAGGCCGAGGACAAGGTCTTCGCCCGCCTCGGGGCGCTCAAGTCGTGGAAGCGGAAGCGGTCCGAGCGGCGCATCGGTCTCTGCGGCTGCATCGCCCAGCAGTACGGCGAGGCCCTGCTGAAAAAGGCCCCCCTTCTCGATTTCGTCTTCGGCCCGGGGGAGGTGGACCAGATCGCCCGCCACATCGCCCTCGGCGTGGCCGTCTCCACCCGCCATCCCGACGCCGTGGACTACGATCCTTCCGCCGTGGACCGCTCCGGCGAGGTGGTCTCCATGGTCACCGTCATGGAAGGGTGCAGCCAGGGGTGCTCCTTCTGCATCGTCCCCCGCGTGCGCGGCCGCGCCCGATCGCGCTCGGCCGCCGCCGTCGAGGCCGAGGTCCGGGCCCTCCTGGACCGGGGGCAGGACGACCTCCTCCTCCTGGGCCAGGTCATCAACGCCTACCGCGATCCCCTTTCGGGGACCGGCTTCACGGACCTGCTGGAGCGGCTGGCGACCCTCCCCGGCCTGCGGAACCTCGCCTTCGTCACCTCCCACCCCGCCCTCTTCGACCCCCGGCTTCCCGGCGTCCTGCGCGACCGCCCCGTCATCTCCCGCTACTTCCACATGCCCCTGCAGAGCGGCTCGGACCGCATCCTGAAGGCGATGCGCCGCCGCCACACCCGAGCGGGGTACCTGGAGATCGTCGGGCGGCTCCAGGAGGCCGTCCCCGGGATCGCCCTTTCCTCCGATTTCATCGTCGGCTACCCGGGCGAGACCGAGGCCGATTTCTACGACACCCTGGACATGATCCGCCGGGTCCGGTTCGCCTCCCTCTACGCCTTCGCCTACTCTCCCCGCCCCGGCACCATCGCCGCCCGCCAAGCCGACGACATTCCCGCGGCGGAGAAGAACCGCCGCCTCAACGAGCTCCTCCGGATGCACGACGCCATCCAGCGCGAGGAGAACGGGCGGCTGGTCGGATCCGTCCTGGAGGCCCACGTGGTCCAGCCGGGCCGGGACGGCGGCACCTGGACGGCGCGCACCCGGTGCAATCGGGTGGCCCATTTCTCCGCCCCATCCGGCTCCTCCATCCGCCGGGGCGCCTGGGTCCGTCTCCGCATCACCGAGGGACTCCCCCATTCGCTGCGGGCCGAGCTGGCCTGACCCGCCCCTTGTTCGTTGACATCCGCCGCCTCCGGCTGATACCCTTGGACTAACCCATTCAGGGGAGGTGCCCCATGGAGTGTCCCGCTTGCGGCCACACCCAGCCCGACGGCCTCGCGGAATGCCAGCGGTGTCAGATCGTCTTCGCCAAATGGAGGCCCCGCGACTCCTATCCCGTCCCTTCCCGCCCCCTGCCGCCCCCACCCGCCCACCCCAAGGTAGACCCCATCGTCCTGGGATGCGCCGCGGGGATCCTGCTGTGCGGGCTGGCCCTCTGGTGGGTCCTGGTCCCCCGCTCCAACCCCGTGGTCCCGGGCTCCTACGTGAGCCAACAGCACCGGTTCGCCCTCTATCCGCCCCCCGACTGGGTCCTCCTGACGCGGGAGAACATGGCCGCCATCATGGAGGAGTACGGGGCCTCCTTTCCGAAGGCCCTGCGCCCGCTCCTCCAGCAGAACAAGAACATGGCCGCGGCCTTCTTCCAGATCGGGGGCGCCGCCGGCCAGTTCGCCCCGTCGGCCAATGTGGTCGTCATCGAGGGGACCATCCCCCCCATCGACGACGACGCCCGGGAGGAGGCCGCCCGAGAACTGGCCAAGGTCTACGAGCCCGTCCTGGAGGATTACCGCCAGGAATCCGTGGAGATCATCGAGACCGACGGCCTGACGGCCATCGAGATCGTCAGCGTCGGGACCCTGGAGTTCAAGGTGGCCGACGCCCAGTACGACTACGTGGAGAACGAATGGGGCTGGAGGCAACGCGAGAAGGTGGCCGACGAGGAGTTCGCCCGCCGAACCCTCCGCTTCCGTCAGGTGCTCGTCCCGGGGAAAAAGCGCGCCTACGTCCTGACCTTCACCGCCCTGGACCGGCGGTGGGAGGAGTCCGCGAATGCCTTCCAGCGCATCCTGGACTCCTTTCGCGTTCTTCAGCGGCCGGCGCGATACGGCCCCGTCCTCCACGGAGCCGTCGCCGGCGGCCTCATCGGGGCGATGCTGGGCCTTCTGGGGATGATGTCAATAGGCGTACACTTTTACGAGGAGTAGAGGCGTGTACTTTTACGAG
>CAZRVT010000028.1:0-32695 GCA_964603505.1 uncultured Holophagales bacterium
CGGCCTCGTAAAAGTATGCGCCGATCGGCTCGTAAAATAACACGCCGCTGGACATGTTAGGCCCTGAAGGCCGATGGATTGTTTTTCGTACAAGACAGAAATGGAAAATTGTGATATCGCTGATTCTGATTTTAATTGGCGTAGGAATATATTTTTGCCACTTTTTCAAACCAGATTGGGATCGTGGATTTTTCCCCATCTCCCTGATGGGAGCAGGGGTAGGATGTATCGGCATTCTATTCGCCTGGCTGACCATCCGCTGCCCTCGTTGCCATGCCCACTGGCTATGGATGGCACATAGCGAACAGCCCCATCGCACCGCGGAGGATTGGTTTCTGACGCTTGTGAAATGTCCACGATGCGGCTATGACGGACCAAAAGAAAAGCGATAGGACCACTGTCTATTCCACCACGCACGGCCGAATATGCCCCAAGTGCGGGTGGCCGGTGGACCGGTGTGCGTGCAGCAAAGAGAGTGCCATCCCCAAGGGCGACGGGCTCGTGCGGGTGGCGCGGGAAACCAAGGGGCGCAAGGGGAAGGGCGTCACCCTCATCACCGGCATCCCCCTGGGGGACGAAGAGCTGAAGGCGCTCGCTGGCGAGCTCAAGCGGAAATGCGGCACCGGGGGCACCGTCAAGGACGGGGTCATAGAAATTCAGGGCGATCACCGCGATTCGCTGGTTGAAGAATTGAAAAAGCGCGGCTATTCGGTCAAGAAATCGGGGGGGTGATCGCCAACTCATGATCCTTTTTTCTGCAGCGTCCTGACTTCAGTCAAGACGGATTTCGCGCTTGTCCCCCAACCAGAGGCCGTCCTCAGCCGAGATGAGGACGCTACAGATGCCAAAGGATTTGTGGTTTTGCCTTTTTCTGTCTACCGGCTACGAGCTACCAGATGCCGGGCGGGCGGGGGCCTCTACTCCTCCTTCCCGTGCTTCAGTTCGAACACCAGGTCGTAGAGGGTGCGACGGAAGGCGCTGAGGTGCTTGAAGTGCTCCTTCTCCCCCTTGGCGATGAGGGCGTGGACCGCGGCCTGCAGGTCGGCCAGGAGGACCTGTCCCGCCTCCAGGTCGGCCTTCATCACCGGATCGGCGGGGTCCACCGGAACGGCGCCCCCCCGGGCGTCGAGGTCCTGCTTGATCTTGATCTGGAGGGCCAGGCCGCGGGCCACGAGGTCGGCCCATGCCGGCGGGGGGTCCAACTCCCCCTTGTAAAGCTGTCCCAGGAGTCCCACCTCCCAGGGCTTGACCGCGATGGTCCGGGCCCCGACGGCAACGGCCTGCTTCTTGAGCAGGGTGAGCATGGCCGGGAGGCGCTCGAGGTAGGGCGCGAGCATCTCCGGGGGCGGAGGGACAGGCCGGCTCATAGCGGGCGGATGATGCCGGAGAGGCCGAGCTCGCCGGCCCTTGCAAGGGCCGCGGCCGCCTCGCCCTCGCCCTCCAGCGGCCCGATCAACACCCGCAGGAACTCCCCATAGGGCTGGAGCGTGACGGCGGCGAAGTCCGCCTCCAATCGTTCCTTCAGGGCGCGCGCGTTCTCGTGGTTCTTGAAGGCCCCCACCTGGATGACGAGCCGCTTGGGGTCGGCTTCGGCCTGGGCGGAGGGGCGGGGCGGGGGCCCCTCCACGCGGCCGACGGTGCGGATCTTCACCCGCTCCACCCCCTTGGCGGCGATGCCGAGATGGTCGGCGGCGGCGTGGGAGAGGTCGATGATCCGCCCGGGGACGAACGGCCCCCGGTCGTTGATCCGCACCTCCACCGACCGGCGCGTGGAGGGGCAGAACACCTCCACGCGGGTCCCGAACGGCAGGGTGCGGTGGGCGGCGGTCATCGCGTGCATGTCGAACCGCTCGCCCGACGCGGTGGGCTGGCCGTGGTATTGCGCGCCGTACCAGGAGGCCAGCCCCTCCTCCTCGAACGCCCTTCCGACGGAGCCGGGGGCCGCCGGCGGGACCTCCCGGGCGGCGACGCAGGCCAACAGCGGGAGGAGGAGCAGGGCGGCGGGGCAGAACCGCTTCATAGGACCCGGACGAGGACCAGCGTGGCGTCCTTGGCCGCCTCGCGCCGGTCGAGGAAGGCCTCCCAGTCGGCCACCATCCCCGCCAGGACGCCGTCGAGGGGGACGGTGCGGGCCGCCAGCAGCCGCTCCTGGAGCCGCTTGACGGGGTAGAAGGCTCCGTCGCGGTTCTCCGTCTCGACCAAGCCGGGGGTGAAGAGGCAGAAACAGTCGCCGGGCCGCGCGGGGACGCGGCTGTCGGTGAAGGGATAGTCGGCCTCCAGCCCCAGGGCGACCCCCGTGGCGGAGAGGAAGGTGACCCCGTCGGCGGCCGCGCGGAACGCCGCCGGGTGCCCGGCGTTGACGAAGGCGAACTCGCCCGCCGCGAGGTCGAAGAGCCCCCCGATGCACGAGACGAAGAGCTGCTCCACCGACGCGCGGTGGATCTGCCCGTTGAGCTTCATGATCAGCGACAGGAGCGACTCCGACTCCTCCACGAGCAGGCGGAACGCCCCCTGGAAATTGGAGGCGACCAGCGCCGCCCCCAGCCCCGGCTGGGAGGTGTCGGCCAACATGAGGAAGGTCTGCCGGTCGTCGATGGGGATGAGGTCGAAGTAGTTGCCCCCGATCACCCCCTCGCCGAACCGGTGGTGGACCACTTCCAGCCCGCCGACCCGCAGGGAGGGCTCGGGGAAGAGCTTCTTCTGGAGCAGGGAGGCGAACGAGAGCTCCTGCCTCAGCCGGGCCTGCTGCAGCCGCTCCTCCTGCATCTGCCCGTGCTCGAGGAGGGTGGCGGCGTGGGCGCACACCTCCTTGAGGAAGTCCTCGTCCTCGCGGGTGAAGGCCCCCTTCTTCTTGTTGAGGAGCTCGATCACCCCCTCGATCTCCCCCGCGTAGGAGCGCATGGCCACGCACAGCAGGTTGCGCGTGACATAGCCGGAGGCGCGGTCCACCTCCGCGTTGAAGCGGGGGTCGGCGTAGGCGTCGGGGATGTTGAGCGTCTCTCCCGTCGCGGCCACTTGCCCGGCAATCCCCTTCCCCAGGGGGAGCTCGATGCGGATCTGCTTGTCCCCCTCCAGCACCCGGGACCAGAGGACCCGCTTCTTTTTGTCGATCAGGAAGATGGTGCCGCGGTCGGCCTCAGCCTCCCGCGTGGTGACCTGGAGGATGGTCTCGAGCAGGGTGTCCAGGTCCAGGGCGGAGGAGAAGGCCCGCTGGGCCTCCACCACCACCATCAGCCGCAGCATCTTCTGACGCGCCACGGAGAGCTCCCGGAGCATCTGGTCCACCAGGTGCCCCTCGAAGCGGTCCACGGCGTCCAGGAACTCGCGGGCGCTCTGGTAGCGCCGACCCGGCTCCTTCTCGATGGCCCGGAGGATGATGGCCTCCAGCCCCTCGGGGAGATCCTCCCGGTGCAGGGAGGGCTTCGGGGGCGCTTCGTAGAGCACCTGGTCGAGGAGGGCGTAGACGTCCTCGTTCTCGAAAGGGACCTTGCCGGTGAACATTTCGTAGAGGATGATGCCGACGGCGTAGAGGTCGGTGCGGCCGTCCACCGTCTCGTTGCGGATCTGCTCGGGGGCGAGGAACTCGGGGGTCCCCATGATGGGGGCGTCCTTCTCGATGGGCTGGTCCTTGGCCCGGCTGATGCCGAAGTCCATCACCTTCACCCCGTCGTCCTCGAGGAGGAAGACGTTCTCCGGCTTGAGGTCGCAGTGGATGACCCCCATCCGGTGGGCGGCATCGAGGCCGAGCAGGGTCTGCCGCGCGATCTTGAGGCCGCGGCCGATGGGGAAGGGCCCCTCCCGCACCAGGACGTCCTTGACCGGGCGCCCCACCATGTATTCCATGGAGATGAACTCCTCCCCCCCGATCTCCCCCAGGTCGTGGACGCGGCAGACGTTCTCGTGGGTCACTTTGCGGGCGAGGAGGATCTCCTGCCTCAGGCGCTCGATATTGACATAGTCCTGGGGGCTCCGAAGCATCTTGAGCGCCACGGTGGTGTTGAGCTTGAGGTCCTGGGCGAGATAGACCACCCCCATGCCGCCGAAGCCGATGAGTTTCTCAATCCGGTACCGGTTCCCGAGGACGTCCCCGGGGTGGTGGACCTTCCCCTGGCCGCTCATGCCGGCCCCCTTTCCGAGGGGGTCCGAGGCCGCTCTGCGTCGCGCATCGGGTCAAGGATAGCACAACGGCGGGCGGGAAACCAAGCGCCGAAGGGCCTCTCGCGGCCGCTCTCCGCCGCCCGCGATCCGTTTTCCGCCCCTGGCCGGAGCAACCCTCCGCCCCACCCCCGTCCCACGGGCCGGACGGGGCGGCCGGCGCCCTGCGGGATGGCGTGCACGGGATGCCTCAGCGCCGGGGGGACGGCGACGGGCGGCCGGGGGAAGCGGGGCCGAGGAGGAAGACCAGCTCGTGCATCAGCTCGTGGGGATCCACCCCCTCGCGCGTCTTCAGGTTGACCTTCGCCAGGGCCTTCATCAGCCGCACCAGGTCGTGCATGGAATACTTGGCGACGGCGGCGTAGACGTGGTGGAGCCCCCAGGCGTTTTTGAACCGGCGGGCGTACTTCTCCTCCACGGCGCCGAACGGCTTGGCCAGCGGCTGGAGCTTGGGGTAGATGCGCTGCATGAACCCCCGCTGGTCGAGCATCTGCTCCTCCTTGGGGATGGCCGACTTGAGGAGGAGGTAGAGCCGGAGCTCGGAAGCCAGGGCGGCCAGGACCTTGGGGACGGGCTCGCCCCGGTCGATCTGCCGGTTGACCTCCTTCAAAAGGGCGCGGGCGTCCCGGTCCTGCAGGGCCCTCGACAGCCCGTATTCCTCGAAGTGCTCGTCGCCCACCACCTTCCGGACCGCCGCCAGGTCCACCGTGGCCCCGGGGGCGTAATCGCACACCTTCTCCAGCTCGCTGCGGAGCCGCTCGGGGTTGAGGAAGCACCGGTGGAGGATCTCCCGCCGGGCGTCGGGGGCGAGGCGCTTGCCCCGGACCGCCAGGACCCGGTCGATCACCTCCCCCCCGAACTCCCGCCACTCCTCCTCCTTCCGGACGGCCTCGACCCGGTGGAGGAGGGCGTGCCCCTCCAGCCAGTCCCACAGGGGGTGGTCGAACTCCTCCGTCACCCCGAAGACGAAGGCGTGGCGGAACTCCCCCCCCTTGGCCCAGGCCAGGAGGTCGTTGAAGAACCCCGGATCGAACCGCTTGGCGTCGAGCCAGGGGAGGTAGTAGGCGTAGGCATCGCCGAAGAGGTTGGCGCTCTTGAGCCGGGCGGGGATCTCGGCGAGGTCCCCCTCGGGGTCGAGGCGGTGCTCCTTCAGGTCCGGTTTGCGCCGGCGCAGGGCGGCCAGGACTCCCTGCACCTTCTCCAGCAGGATGGGCATCTCGGGGGCCATGACGCAGTGGAGCATGGCCTCAGCTCATCGGGCCGCACCGGGACCGCCCGCGCGCGGGACCGGGACGGGTGGGCTTCCCTGCGGGGAGGGGGCGGAGCCCCGAGGATGCGGGGCCCCGGGCGGGAGAGGGGGCCGCCCTCGCCCGCGCTCAATGCCATCCAGAGAACGGTCGGGGCAATCGTTGACGGAACGATCCATCGAGACCTCAAAACAGGGGGTTCTCGATGGGGGAGACCTTCAGCCCCAGGTCGTCCTCGCTCATCTCTTCCTTGAAGTTGATCTCCACGCTGTTCCAGGCACGGCACCGGGGGCACCGGTCGCTCCACTCCCGGTGGGGGGTGGAGCAGGCGAAGCAGAAGTATTCGTTCTGGATGGGCTCCAAACTGGACAGCGCCCGCTTGAAGGAGGAGGAGGCCTGGCTCCCCTTCCCCATCCGGTCTTCGATGTTCCCGAGGAGGTAATGGAGGACGGCGCTGTGGGGGGCGGCGGACCGGAGATTGCCGAGGAAGCGGTAGGCCTCCTCCATCATCTCGAGACGGTAGTAGAGCCGCCCCAGGAAGAAGCGGGGGAGGATGTCCTTCTGCACCTTGAAGCGCATCTGGTTGATGGCCTCCAGGGCGGCCTCGGGCTGCTCCTTGCCGAGGTAGAGGTCCTCGATCTTGTGGAGGAGGACGCCCGAGCGCGAGGCGAGGAACCCCTCCTGCCAGGCGCCCACAGCCTTGTCGTCCTCGCCGCCCCGCTGGAGGATCTCGCCCAGGACGACCCAGGCGGAGATGAAATCGGGGTGGTCGCGGACCAGGAGGCGCAGGAGGGAGGCGGCGTCCTTGTCCTTCCCCTCGGCCACCATCTGCTTGGCCTGCTCGTACTGGAGGACGACCTTGAGACGCTCCTCGGCGGCCTTCTCCTCGGGTCGGAGGGTATGGGCCAGAATGGACTCCTGGAGGGCCAGCGCCAGGGCCCACTTCCCGGCGTCCATGTAGACCCGCCGGAGCTTGCGCTGGACGGTCCGCTCGAGGGAGGGGGGGAGCTCGCGGCCCAGCCCCTCAAGCACGCCGATGGCGCCGTCGAAGTCGCCCCGCAGGTGGAGCAGGCGCGACCGGAGGAGGGGGACCAGGTGCGAGTCGG
Source organism: uncultured Holophagales bacterium (assembly GCA_964603505.1). Classification (GTDB taxonomy): domain Bacteria; phylum Acidobacteriota; class Thermoanaerobaculia; order UBA2201; family UBA2201; genus UBA2201. The sequence goes on from CAZRVT010000028.1 coordinate 6,509, forward strand.
TCTCCCCGGCCGCCTTCGCCAGGAGGGCGTCGGCCCGGGCGTAGTCCTTCGACCGCAGCGCCATGCACACCTCCAACAGGCGCGCCTCGGGGTCGGCCGCCCCGCCGGCGCGGTGCAGGTCGAGCAGGCGGGCGGCGGCCTCCTCGTCGTCCTGCAGGAGGAAAAAGACGGCCATTTCCAGCGCCTCGCTGGAGGCGGCCCGCTCGGTCTTGAGGCGGGACAGGTTGCGCAGGCGGAGGTTTTTCCGCCAGGCGTCCACCAGGAACAGGATGCCCATGAGGAACAGACCGGCGAGGAAGAAGATGAACAGGGCCAGCCAGACCGGGACCGGCCAGCCCTCGAAGAACTTGAACTTCAGGGTGAGGATGTCGTGGTTGAGGGTGATCCAGTGGACGCTGAGGATGAACAGCCCGATGACGCCGAACAGGACGAGGAAATGCCGCAGTTTCACTTAATAAAGCCCTTCTCCTGCAGTTCCTGGCAGTTGATGCAGTGGCGGGCCCAGGGGACCGCTTCGAGGCGGCGGGGCTGGATTTTCTCGCCGCAATGGACGCAGGCGCCATAGGTTTTGGCGTCGATCCGGCCGATCGCCTCCTCCACCAGCTGCAGGGTGCGCCGCTCGGCGTCGGAGAGGCCGTAAAGGAGCTCGCGGGAGTAGGAGGAGAGGGCCTTGTCGGCGACGTCCTGCACCTCGTCGGCCAGCGTGTCGTCGCCGGACGAGCGGGCGGAGGTGATGGTGGCCAGGATCTCCTTCCGCTTCTTGATCAGTTTTTTCTTGAACTCGTCCAGCTGCTTTTTCTGCATGCGGCGCTCTCCTTCGCAGGGTCCTTGGGGCGGCACATTATAGTATAGTCCACCGAACCGGTCAATGCCGAGAAGACGGAGTCGGACGGCGGACTATGGCTTCTCCCCGCCGTGGTCCTTGTCCTTCGATGCGCACTTGCTCTTGCTGGGGCACTTGCCGCAATCGTGCTTGAGGGCTTTCGGATCGGCGGGCCGGACTTTCTCCAACTTGGCGCCGGGCTCGGCCTTGGCCAGGGCCTTGGTCAGGGCCTCGGGGCCGGTCTTTCCGGGCTCGAAGGTGACGAGGAACCGGCCGGCCTCCGCGTCCGCCTTGGCGCTGAGGACGCCGGACTCGCCGGCCAGGGCGGCCGCCAGCTTCTTGACCACGGCCTCGTCCTTGAGGCCGGCAATCTCGAAGACGGCGGTCTCGGGGCCCTTGGGGGCCTCGGCGGGCTTGTCGGCGGCCAGGACGGGAAGGGCGAGCAGCAGGGCGAGCCAAAACAGGGCGGTGCGACGGTTCATGAATCTCCTCCTACGGGGGGGTTGGGGGCCGGATCTAACGGCCGCTGTGATGGACGACAGCATCGTCGATTTGGATGACGGTATAAACTCCGAACAGATATTCGCCGGTGTCCGGGTCGTGGACCGGCCCTTCGATGGCTTGGCGAATGCCCTCCACCGAGACGACGGCAGGGTCATAGGCGATTTCCGCCAAGTGGCGGGAGGCGTAGGCGGTGAAACGGACCACCCCGGGAAGCCCGTTCAACTGCGCGGCGGCGGCCTTGGCGGTGTCCACGCACTTCATCCCGCGGATCGTGAAGACCGTCACGGCCGGTCCTCCGGGGGGCGCGGGGGAGAACTCCTGCACCACCGAGGGGACCGAGAGGAAGCGGGCCCCGCCCACCCCCAGCGCCGCGAAGAGAATCACGAGAGCCGGGACCAGCCAGGGCGTCACTTTCACCGGCCGGCCCCCTTCAAACGGAGCTCCAAAGCGCCCGGGACCGGGCACGCCTCCGTGCACTCCAGGCAGAGGGTGCACTCCCCCGACCGGACCGCGGGGACCCCGGCGACCGCCAGGGCCTGCGGACAGGCCCGGTCGCAGGCGCCGCACCCCGTGCATACCGCCTCCGACCGCTCCAGGCGGAGGCGCCCCGCCGCCGAGAACGGCCACAGCGCGGTCCCGAGCGGGCAGAGATACTTGCACCAGCTCAGGGGGAACAGCACCCCCAGGACCAGCACCCCCCCCAGGATGGCGTAGCTCCAGGTCCGGACATCGTGGCCATGGACGCTGAAGAGGATGTAGAAGGGATCGTAGCCCCGGAACACCAGTTCCCCGGTGGTCCAGGTGGCGGCCAGGATGACGCCGAGGACGACGGTCCGCAGGACGACCTGGAGGGCCCGCTGCCCGTTCAGGGGGGGTTGCCAGACCCCCTGGAAGGACCGGCGTCCGAACAGCGTGCGGCCCAGGCGGCCGGTCCACTCCAGCACCGCCCCCAGGGGGCAGGCCCAGCCGCAGAAGGCCTTGCGGGCGATCAGAGTGAGCCCCAGCAGGGCCAGGAAAAGGGAGAGGTTCAACTCCCCCGCCGCGCAGGTGAACTTCTGGCGGGTGAAGAAGGCGTAGGCGGTCTCCAGCCCCCCGAACGGGCAGTATTTCTCGACGGAGGTCAGCGACCCCCCCATGGCGAAGCGCACCCCGGCCGCGATAGTAGCCGCGACCACGACGAGCTGGAAGGCGGTCCGGAACCGCCTCATGCGCCGGCCTCTCCCTCCGGGCCGGGCGTCGGCCGGGAGGTCGTTGGAGGCGCGGGGTCGAGCGACAGGAAAAAAGACCGCATGGGTGGCCTATTCTAATTGATCAGGGGCTGAAGGTCAATGGCGCGCGGCCGGACGGTATTGCCGTCCGGCCGCAGTTGGGAGTTCGGAATTGAGCGTTCAGAGATCGACCAGCCCAATCATTGCAGGCGATGAATAAGAAATGCAGCATTCGAAATATGCGCTGACCCGCTGGCGAAGATTTGTCCCAACCTGCACCGCCCAATTGACCGTCGGAAATCTTGCCGCATTGATCTTCGCCTGCTCCCGACTCTCAACTCCGAACGTCGTCCCGAAAAAGTCGGGACGCTACACCGAAAAATACATCTCGTATTCGAACGGGTGGGGCCGCTTGTGGAGCTCGATGTTTTCCTTGGACTTGACCTCGTGCCAGGCGCGGAGGCAATCGTCGTTGAAGGCCCCGCCCGCCTTGAGGAAGTCGCTGTCCGTCGCGAGGGCTTCCAAGGCCTCGTGCAGGGAGGCGGGGAGGGACTCCAGCTTCCCCTTGGCGTCGGCCACCGAATCGTAGGGCCCCAGGTGGAGCTTGGCGGGGTCGAGTTTGCGCCGGACCCCGTCGGCCCCGGCCATGAGGATGCCCGAGAGGGCGAGGTAGGGGTTGCAGGAGGCGTCGGGGGGGCGGTATTCGAACCGCTTCTCGTCCGGCTCGGTGGCGTATTTGGGGATGCGGATGGCGGCGTTGCGGTTGGCCAGGGAGAAGAACAGGGAGGTGGGGGCCTCGAACCCCGGGACGAACCGCTTGTAGGAGTTGGTGGAGGGGTTGGTGAAGGCGGCCAGGGCTCTTCCGTGGCTGAGGATGCCGCTCATGAACTGCAGCGCCAAAGGGGAGAGGTCCGCGTAGGCGCCCTTCTTGAAGAAAACGGGCTTCCCCTGCCGCTCCAACCGGATGTGGAAGTGCAGGCCCGAGCCCGCCTCGTCGAACAGCGGCTTCGGCATGAAGGTGACGAGCTTTCCCTGTTTCAGCGCCTCCAGCTTGATGAGGTACTTGGCCAGGATGACCGCGTCGGCCGCCTTCAGGAACGGCATGGGCGAGATCTCCACCTCGCACTGTCCCGCGCCTCCGACCTCGTGGTGGTGGTATTTGACCGGAATGCCGGCGGCCCTCAGGAGGGTGGTGATGCGGTCGCGCAGGGGAAAGAAGGTGTCCAACGGCGGGGCGGCGTGGTAGCCCCTGTGGTGGGGGATCTTGTAGCCCGGGGTCTGGGCGTCCCAGTGGGCCTGGCCGCTTTTGACCTCGTAGAAGGTGTGGTTGACGGTGTTCTGATACGAGACCGCGTCGAAGACGTAGAACTCCAGCTCCGGGAGGACCCAGGTCGCGTCGGCGATCCCCTCCTCGCGGAGGTAGGCGTCCACCTTCTTGGCCAGGAACCGGGGGTCCTTGTGGTAGGGCCGGCCGGTGTCGGCCTCGTAGAGGTTGCACAGGCACGAGAGGGTGGCCTCCCCCAGGAAGGGGTCGGCGAAGGCGGTGGACTCGTCGGGGCGGATCACCAAGTCCCCCGCCTCGGTCTTCGTGAACCCCGGCAGGGAGGAGCCGTCCACCCCCACCTTGCCCTTGAAGTTCTCCACGGGCATGGTAATGTGGTGCATGTTGCCCAGGAGATCCACGAATTTGAGGTCGATCATCTTGTAATTTTTCAGGTCCACGTCCTACCTCCGCCCGATTTATTTATTGTCGGGAGAGGGCGGTTCCCTCTCCCGCCCCGGGGAATGAATCCCCGGGGCCCCACTCTCTCCCCATTTGGAAACCTTCCCCTTCTGCCCCGGCAACTGCCGGGATCAGAAGGGCCCGATTCCCAAAATTCACAGCGATGCTCAAGACTATTATCGCTTCCCTACAGCAGGTGCTTCGTCAGGAACTCGTCCACCTCCGCAAGGCCCGCCTGCATGACGATATAGCCGTCGTAGGGCTCCCGCGGGGTGATCTCGTGGGCGACGGCGGTCAGCATGATGCGCTTGACCTCCTCGCGGTCGTTCGACTGCCCGAGGGCCCAGCAGAGCTTCATGTAGGCCACCTCGGGGAGCATGTTCTCGCAGGGGATGATGCCGAGGTCCAGCAGATAGCGGCCGGTGTCGTAGACGTTCATGTGGACGTAGCCCCACAGCGTCTGCACCGTCATGTAGACGTGGACCCCCGCCTCGACGGCCCGGCGGAAGACCGGGAACAGGTTGCGGTTGACGTGGCCCAGGCCGGTGCCGGCGATGACGAGCCCCTTGTATCCCTTTTCGATGACCGCCTCCACCATGTCCTGGTGGAGATTGGGATAGTAGTAGAGCAGGGTGACCCGCTCCTCAAACGCCGTGTTGATGGTGACGGTGCGGTCGTCGCGGCGGGGGTTGTAGTCGGTGGTCAGCGGGACGACCTCGCGGGTGTTCACCGTCGCCAGGGGCCGGTCCCCGATGGTGCGGAAGGTGGAGCGGTAGGAGGAGTGCATCTTGCGCACCCGCGTCCCGCGGTGGAGCAGGTCGAACTGGTCGGAGGTGGGGCCGAACATGCACACCATCACTTCGGCGATGGGGCTGTGGGCGGCGGTGAAGACGGCGTTCATCAGGTTGAGCGCCGCGTCGGAGGAGGGGCGGTCCGAGGAGCGCTGGGAGCCCACCAGGACGATGGGGACCGGGGGGTTCGGCACCATGAACGAGAGGATGGCCGCCGTGTGGTGGAGGGTGTCGGTGCCGTGCCCGATGACAATGCCGGCGTATCCCTCCTCGATGGCCGCCTTGCACGCCTCGGCCAGGGGGATGTATTGCTTCGGGCCCATGTCTTCGGAAAAGATGCCGAAGAGCTTCTTGGTGGTGAGGTTGGCGATGTCGGCCAGTTCGGGGACGGCGCCGTAAAGTTCGCCCGGGGAGAAGGCGGGGATGACGGCGCCGGTTTTGTAGTCGAGCCGCGAGGCGATGGTGCCGCCGGTCCCCAGGAGGATGACCTTGGGCTTCTGCGGGTCGTAGGGGAACTCCGACTCCGGGATCTGGTAGTGGGCCTCCTTCCGGCCCAGCTCCTTGATGTCCGTCACCTTGTCCACGTGGATCCCCACGTTGTAGCCGCTGGTGAGTTTGAGGACGATGTGGAGGTCGTCGGCCGTCTCCATCCGGGGGAGGATGATGCCGCGGAACAGGGTGGTCGCGGTCTTCAGCTCCACGTCCGACCATACCCTGGCGCCGAATTTCTCCAAGACCCCCTGCGCTCTGCCCTTGTATTTCTTCTCTTCTTTGGCGCTCATCGCGCAACCTCCGCCCATTGTAAGCGGGAGAGGGCGGCTCCCTCTCCCGCCCGCCGGAGTGAATCCGGCTGGATCCACCCGCTCCCCATAAGGGAACCAACTCCTTCTGCCCCAGAAACCTTTGGGCAGTAGGACCCAATTAGCATAGCCGCCTGGGCGCGGCCCTTGTATTTCTTTTCTTCCTTGGTCATTGGATCCCCCCTTCCAGGGTCCGGACCACCCGCCAGCCGGGCAACTTTTTTCCCCGCTCCTCCCGAAGGCGGGCCACAAGGACCTCGGCCTTGGCGGCGCCGTCCTTCTTCCGGAGGGCCTGGAGGGCGTCGAGGTCGGCCTTCTCCAGCGGCGTCAGAAGGGCCTGGACGGCCAGGCCGGGCTCGGCGGCGAGGCGCTGAAGGACGGCGCCGGCCTCGTCCCACCCCAGCTCGCCCTTCTTCAGCAGGTCCAGCAGTTCGTCCACCTTGGGCTTCAGCGCCTCGGGCAGGCCCTTCGTCAGTTTCAGGGCCGGCAGCTCCTGGACGCACAGGCGGGCGGCGTGCCGCGGATCGGCGCCGGCCTCGAGGAGGGCGTCGAAATACCGTTTCAGCGGCGAGAGGGCGACCAGCCGGGCCCACTGGGCGGGAAGATTCAACCCCAGGTAGCGCCGTTCGGCCGCCAGGGGGTCCTCCGGCATCCGGGCTCGGATCTCCTCCAGCCGCTTCGGAGTGATTGGGACCGGCGGGCTGTCGGTGTCGGGATACATCCGGTCGGGGCCGGGGAGGATCCGCTCGAAGTCGTTGGTGCCGTCGCGCAGGGCCTGGCGCGTCTCGCTGGGGACCCCCGCGGTGGCCTCCTCGGCCCGGATGCGGATCTCCCGCAAGGCGGTCTTGGTGTCTTCCTCGGGGCCCCAGACCAGCAGGACCGCGTCGGCGGCCTTGTAATTGAACTGGTGACGGAGGGCGTCCAGGTCGGACTCGCCCAAGCCGCAGGCCTTTGGGGAATCGGTGTGGAGGAGGATGGGCGGGGTGTCGAGGCACGCGATGACGCGCACCCGCCCCTCGAAGTCGCGGGCGAAGGGGACGCCGGGCTGGATCTCGCGCGCCAGGAGGCCGCCGAAGCCGTAGAGGCAGATGCCCCGCACCTCCAGCCCCTCGTCAAGGGCCTTGCACAGCGCGGGGTGCTGGGTGCGCCCCAAGACGGCGTTCAGCCCCTTCTCCTTGGTCCTGAGGTTCTCCTTGGTGATGCCGCGGGCCCGCAGCTCGTCGCGGATCTTGAGCAGACCGGCCTGCCGCAGGGCCTCGCTGTGGACCCAGTACGGGATCATGGGGATGCGCGGCACCCCCTTGATCTCCACCCGCGTCCCGCCGGCGATGGAGACATTGACGTCCTGCCGCACCGTGCCGATCCCGCGGCGCACCTTGCCGGTGGCCCGCAGGACCGCGCTGATCCGGCCGGCGGCCTCGGCCACCTCGGCGGGGGTCAGCAGTTCCGCGCGGGTGATCACCTCGATGAGGGGGAACGAGAGGCGGTCGGTGCGGAAGATGATGTCATGCCCATGGTCCCCCATCTCCCGGCAGGCGTCCTCCTCCAGGCAGACATGGCTGATGCCCACCCTCTTGCCGGAGTAGAGCTCGATCCACCCGTCCACCCCGATGGTGGCGGTGCGCTGGAACCCCGTGGGGATGGAGCCGTCCAGGTATTGCTTGCGGGTGATGTGGATCTCGTCGATGGGGGTGCAGTGGAGCAGGAGCGCCAGCTCCAGGGCGATGTCCACCGCCTGGGGGTTGACCGGGAAGGGCGGGGTGTCGTCCATCTCGTAGGTGCAGACCGTGTCGCGGTAGAGCTGGTAATAGACGTTCTTCTTGGTCTTGAACTCCATCAGCGCCGTGCCGTCGTATTCCCCCAGCTCCGAGAGGGTGGGGCGCATGTGCCGCTTGATGACGGCGTCGGGCGGATCGTTGCGCTTGCGGGCCGGGCAGCGGCAAAAGAGTTTTCGTTCGGTCAGGAGTTGGTAGTGGATCTCCAGTCCCGATTTGAAGCCCAGCGACCGATAAAAATCATCCGATTGTAATGTGAACTTTTTCACGGGGGGATTATAGCACGGGGGCCGCAGGCCCCCGTGCGCCGGCAGGGCATGGGCAAAAACCCGGGACTGGCTCGGTTTCGGGTGGTTGGGGGTGAAACCGTTGCCTGTCCCTGCGGTTTTTGCCCACTCCGCTTGGGGAGGGCGGGGTTCTACCCTTTATACCTTGCCGGAAGCACGGGGGCCGCGCCCCCATCCACCTGCTGGGACGCCGGGACGCTGGAGGCTCCCCCGCCCCTGCGCTTACAGCCGGCTACTTACCACAAAGCGCTGATTTTTATGTGTTTATAGCTGATCCGATGAACGGTCCACGGCCTGGTTCTTTGATCGGTGCGCATCCATGCCCAGATGCCGCATCCCCGTGTCGCCCATCCGGGTGACGATGGCGGCCTCAGGCCCCAGGCGCTCGGCTAGATTCAGCGCCGCGGCGAAATTGGCCCCCGACGAGGTCCCGCAGAAGAGCCTCTCCTCCCGCGCCAGCCCCGCCGAACGCCTGCCATCGCTCCCTTATCTGGAGCCCTGCCACCCCTGTCCGGCCGCGACGATCGAGACGGACTACGAGAATTGCTTCCCCGTCGAGCAGACAAACCGGCGGGCGGGCCGCCTGGCCCGCCCTCGGGTTTTTCTGTTTCCTGCGGCCTTTGTCTGTTTTCTGCCGCCTGCAGCCTGTTGCCTTTAGCCCTTGGCCTGTGGTCTGTTGCCTGGGCCTACCCCATCAAGTAAATCATCACCGCCTTCTGGGCGTGGAGGCGGTTCTCCGCCTCGTCGAAGACGACCGACTGCGGCCCGTCGATGACCTCTGCCGTCACCTCCTCGCCGCGGTGGCACGGCAGGCAGTGGAGGAAAATGGCGTCCTTGTCGGCCTTCTTCATGACGGCCTTGTTCACCTGGTAGGGGGCGAAGGTCTTTATCTTGGTCCCGTTGGGGTCGGATTGGCCCATGGACATCCAGGTGTCGGTGACCACCACGTTGGCCCCCTTGACTTTCTCCAGGTCGCTCGTCACCTCGACCACCCCTTGGGTCTTCTTCGTCACCTCCTGCACCTGCTTCACCACCGTCGGATTGGGCAGGTAGTCCTTGGGGCTGATGCAGGTGACCTTCATCCCGAGCTTGGCGCCGATGATCATGAGGGAGTGGGCCATGTTGTTCCCGTCGCCGATATAGGCCAGGTGGAGCCCCTCCACGTCCATCCCGAATTTCTCTTGCACGGTCTGCAGATCGGCCAGCACCTGGCAGGGGTGGTAGAGGTCGGAGAGGCCGTTGATGACCGGGACCGAGGCATATTGGGCCAGCTCGTCGATGGTGGACTGGTGGTAGGTGCGGGCCATGATGCCGTGGACATAGCGGGAGAGGACCTGGGCGGTGTCGCTGATGGTCTCGCCGCGCCCCAGCTGCATGTCGATGGTGGAAAGGTAGATGGGCTGGCCCCCCAGCTCCCACATGCCCACCGTGAAAGAGACGCGGGTGCGGGTGGAGGGCTTCTCGAAGATCATCGCCAGCGACTGCCCCTTAAGGGCCTTGCGGTACTTCTCGCGGTCCTTCTTGACCTTGCGGGCGAGGTCCAGGACCTCGTGGATGTGCTTGGGTTCCCAATGGAGCAGGGTGGTCAGGTGCTTGGGCTTCATCGCATTCCTCCTGGTCTGTATCGGATTTGGGCTACTGACTCTCTTCGGCGGGGGGGTCCTTGACGATATAGGTGCCGCTTTTGTGCTCCAGGGCCATGGCCAGGGTCTGGGAGTCGGTGATGAGGACCGGCTTGTTGGTGGCCTCCACGAACTGGAGGGCGGCGTCGATCTTGGGGCCCATCGAGCCCGCGGGGAACTGCCCCTCGGCCATGAGGGCCTTGGCCTCGGAGAGGGTGAGCTGGGAGTAGAACTTCTGCGTGGGCCGGCCCCAGTCGCGGGCGACGCGGGCCACCCCGGTGAGGATGATGAAGAGGTCGGCGTTCAGCTCCTGGGCGAGGAGGGAGGCGGTGTAGTCCTTGTCGATGACCGCCTCCACCCCCCTCCACGACCCGTCGCGGTCCACCGCCACGGGGATGCCCCCCCCGCCGCCGGCCACCACCACGTCGCGCACCTTGAGGATGTCGCGGATGAGGTCCATGTTCAGGATCCGCTGGGGCTTGGGCGACGGCACTACCTTGCGCCAGCCGCGGCCGGCGTCCTCTTTGAGGGTCCAGTGGAACTCCTTGCTCAACTGCTCGGCGCGGAACTTGGTGTAGTAGGGGCCGATGGGCTTGGTGGGGTTCTTGAAGCCGGGGTCGTCGGCGTCCACCTGCACCGGCGTGAGGATGGTGGCCATCCGCACCTGCCGCCCCATCTTCCGGAACTGGTTCTGGATGGCGGTCTCCAGCAGGTAGCCCATGGAGCCCTCCGTCATGGCGTCGCACACATCGATGGGCAGGGGGGGGATCTTGGTGGCGGCCTCCTCCATCTGGATGGCCAGGTTGCCCACCTGGGGGCCGTTGCCGTGGACGACCGCCAGCTTGTACCCTTGGTGGGTCAGCGGCACGAGCCAGAGGGCGGCGTCGTTGGCGCGGTGGAGCTGTTCCGCGACGGTTCCATGGTCCTCGGGGCGCAAGAGCGCGTTCCCGCCGAAGGCGATGACGGCGATCATAGGCCGATATTGTACCACTCCTTCACAATAACCCGAAGGGTGTCGGCAAGGATGGGGGGGTTCGGGCAATGGATTGCGGCGCCCTTGGGCGATCCGATCTCGGCTCTCACCCTCCGATTGCCGCCTCCCCTCCCGCGCCGGGGCTTGACCGCCGGCCCTCCCTCATGGGAGGATAGATAGCGACCCGCGTCGCCATGGAGGTCGCCATGAAGGTCAAGGGCTCCGCGCTGCGTTCCACGCTGAATTTCATCCGAGAGCACTTCCCGCCCGACCGGGTGGAGAAGATGTTCGACCAGATCCCCCCGGACCACCGGAAGCTCCTGGAGCGCCCCATCCTGGTCTCCGACTGGTACGAGGCCGACATCCTCGTCGGGCTGATGCGGGCCGCCGCGGCCGGAGAGGATGCCAGGGCGCTGTGGCACCGGATGGGCCGGCAATCGGCCGATGACGGACTCAACACCGTGTACAAGATCTTCTTCCGCCTGGGATCGCCTTCCTACATTCTCAAGCGCGGGTTTCAACTCTGGAACAACTACTACAGCGACGGCTTGATGGTGGTGGAGAACATCTCCGACCAGGGGGCCGACGTCAAACTGACCAAGAACGCCTTTCCCCACGAGTGCATGTGCCTCCGCATCACCGGCTGGATGGAGCGCTCCATCGAGCTCTCCGGGGGCAAGGGCGTAAGAATCCAGCACAAGACATGCGTCCACCGCGGCGACCCCGAGTGCACCTGGCGGGGGGACTGGGCCTAACATCCCCGCCCTCCCGGCAGCTCACAGTTCGCAGTTCGCAGTGGGCAGAGCAAGGCACAGTCCCAACGAATCCCATCCCATCGCGGCCGCACGCCGGTTTGCCGCCGTCATGATCCAAGGAGGTATCCCATGAGCCTTCCCCCCTCCCCCCACCCCATCGCCGAGGTGGCCGCCGGCCTCGGCATCGCGCCGGAACACCTCATCCCCTATGGCAACGACAAGGCCAAGGTCGCTCTGGCGGCGTTGGAGGGCGATCGGCCGCGCGGGCGGTTGATCCTCGTCTCCGCCATCACCCCCACCGACGCCGGGGAGGGGAAGACCACCGTCTCCATCGGGCTGGCCCAGGGTCTGGCGAAGGTGGGCCGGCGCGTCTGCCTGGCCCTGCGCGAACCCTCCTTGGGCCCCACCTTCGGCCTCAAGGGCGGCGCCACGGGCGGCGGCGCCTCGGTGGTGGTCCCCGCGGCGGACATCAACCTCCATTTTACGGGGGACTTTCACGCCATCGGGACGGCCCACAACCTCCTCGCCGCCCTCCTGGACAACCACATCCACCACGGCAACGCCCTCGGCATCGATCCCCGCCGCGTCCTCTGGCGACGGGTGATCGACATGAACGACCGCGCCCTGCGCCATGTCGTCATCGGCCTCGGCGGCGTCCTGGAGGGGGTGCCGCGGGAGACGGGGTTCGACATCACCCCCGCCTCCGAGATCATGGCCGCCCTCTGCCTGGCCGAGGGCGAGGAGGACCTGCGCGCCCGCCTCTCGCGCATCCTCGTGGCCCTCACCGGGGACAAGCAACCGGTCACGGCGGCAGACCTCCAGGCGGTAGGGGCGCTGATGGTCCTCCTCAAGGACGCCCTTCAGCCCAATTTGGTCCAGACCGGCGAGGGGGTGCCGGCCTTCGTCCACGGCGGCCCCTTCGCCAACATCGCCCACGGGTGCAACTCCGTCCTGGCCACCAAGATGGCCCTGTCGCACGCCGACTGGGCCGTCACCGAAGCCGGGTTCGGGTTCGACCTCGGCGCCGAAAAGTTCTTCGACATCAAGTGCGTCTCCGCGGGGCTGGACACCGCCGCTGTGGTCCTCGTGGCCACGGTGCGGGCCCTGAAGATGCACGGCGGGACCGGCCGGGACGCTCTCACGACCCCCGACCCCGCCGCCGTCGAGCGCGGTCTGGGGAACCTGCGCCAGCACATCGAAAACATCCGGACCTTCTGCGAGCCGCCCGTGGTGGCCCTCAACCGGTTCGCTTCCGACACCGAGGAGGAGATCGCCGTGGTCCGTTCGGCCTGCTCCGCCCTCCAGGTCCCCTTCGCCGTGGCCGACGGGTTCGCCCGCGGCGGCGACGGAATGACCGACCTTGCCCGCGCTGTCGTCGCCCACGCGGAGGTCAAGTCCAAGCCCTTCTGCCCCCTCTACGACTGGAGCGAGGCGCCGGAGGTGAAGATGGAGAAGATCGCCCGCGCCATGTACGGCGCCGCCGAGGTGCACTGGACGCGCGAGGCCCGGCGGGACCTCGACCTGGCCAGGACCTTCGGGTACGACGGGCTCCCGCTGTGCGTGGCCAAGACCCAAAAGTCCCTCTCCGACGATCCCCGACGGATCGGCCGGCCGGAGGACTTCGACATCACCGTCCGCGGCGTCATCCTCGCCGCCGGCGCCGGCTACCTGGTCCCCCTCCTGGGCGACATGGTGCGGATGCCCGGGCTCCCCCCCCGCCCCCAGGCCGAGCGGATGGACCTCAGAAACGGCATGGTGGTGGGGATGGCCTGACGGCGGGGGCGGCCCGTTCCGAACGCCCCGGGCGGCCCGCATGGGCATTTCCGTTGTTCGCCCGCTCCAGTGGACGGGCGAGGCGCCGCATCGCCCCTGTCTATTCCGCCGGGGGCTTGGAATCCTCGTCCAGGGCCAGGGCCCCGCCGTCGATCTCGGCCATCAGCGCCCGAGCGTCGGCCTCGTCGGACTTCGTGACCACCACGTCCACCTGCCCCACGGCCTTGACGACGTCGATGCCCCAGCCGGTCGTTTTGCTCGCGACCACTTCGGCGACGATGCCGCTGGAGGTCAACAGGGTCGCCAGGAGCTTGGCCTTGGCGTGGTCCATGGTGGTGAGGATGGCGACCAGTTCTTCAGACATCGCGCTCTCCTTTCGAACGGACGAGCGAAACCAGCCGCTCCACCACCTCCTCTACGGACAGGCCGGTGGTGTCCACGCAGACGGCGTCGGGGGCCTGGATCAGCGGCGACTCGGCCCGCTCGCGGTCCTGCCGGTCCCGCTCGGCCACCTGGCGCGCCACGGCCGCCCGGTCGCCGCCGACCTGTTTCCACCGCCGGTCCACCCGCACCGCCTCATCGGCGGTAAGATAGAACTTGTGGGGCGCCTCGGGGAAGATGACGGTGCCGGCGTCGCGCCCCTCCACCACTCCCCCGCCCTCCAGCCCCAGCCGCCGCTGGATGGACACCATCCGTTGCCGGACCGCCTTGATCGTGGCCACCCGGCTCGCGGCGGCCCCGGCCTCCTCGGAGAGGAGCTCGGGCCGGCCCCGCCATTCCGCGAAGTCGAAGGCCTCCAGCGCCGCCTCCACCGCCGCGGGGTCGGCGATGTCGGTCCCCCGTCGGGCGCAGAAGAGCCCGAAGGCGCGGTACATCTTGCCGGTGTCCAGATAGGGGAGGTTCAGGCGCTCCGCGAGCTTCCTGGCGACGGTCGACTTGCCGGTGCCGGACGGGCCGTCAATGGCGACGATCAGAAGCCGATTTCCGCTGTCCGCGTTCCGCATGCCGCTCTCGGCCAAAACGCGGGCCGATGACGGATCCGTCAGAGGACCTTGTCCAGGGCCTGGAGGAGGCGCTCGTTCTCCTCGTGGGTCCCGATGGAGATCCGCAGGTGTTGGGAGAGCCCGTAATTCTTTAGCGGCCGGACGATGACCCCCTCCCGCAGGAGCCGGTCGTAGACGGCGCCGGCGTCCCGTTCCACATTCACGAGGATGAAGTTCGTCACCGAGGGGACCCGCTTGATCTTCCGCCGGTCCAGCTCGGCTTCCAGATACGCCATCTCCCGCGCGTTGAGGGCCTTGACCGCCTCCAGGTGCTCCTGGTCTTCCAGCGCGGCGATCCCGGCCGCCTGGGCCAGCAGGTTGGTGTTGAAGGGGGAGCGGACCCGGTGCATGTCGTGCACGATCTTCGGATCGGCCAGGCCGTAGCCGATGCGCAGGCCGGCGAGGCCGTGGATCTTGGAAAAGGTGCGGAGGACCAGGACATTGCGCCCGGCTTGGAGGTCGTGGAAGGCGTCCGGGTAGTCGGGATCGCCGATGAACTCGAAGTAGGCCTGGTCGGCGATGAGGAGGCAGTCGTCGGGGATGGCGGCGACGAGGCGGGCCCACTCGTCCCGGCGGATGAAGGTGCCGAGGGGGTTGCTGGGGTTGTCCACGTAGACCGCCCGGGTGCGCGGGGTGATGCGGGCGGCGATGGCGTCGGCGTCGTGGCGGTAGTCCTTCATGGGGACGGTGGTGAGGGCCGCATCGACCGACTGGGCGGCGAGGCGGGCCGAGATGAAGGCCCCCTGGGGGATGACCATCTCGTCGCGCGAAGCGCAGAAGGTGCGCACCGCGATCTCGATGAGGTCCACGCTCCCGTTGCCCAGGATGACACCGTCGATGGGCCACTGGAACCGGGCGGCGATGGCCTTCCGAAGGGCATAGCCGCCCCCGTCGGGGTACCGGTTCAGATCCCCGAGGGCGGCCCGGACGGCCTCCATCGCTTTGGGCGACGGCCCCAGCGGATTCTCGTTGGAGGCCAGCTTGACGCATCCGGTGATCCCCAGCTCGCGCTCGAGCTCCTCGATCGGCTTCCCCGGAACATACGGGCTGAGCGTGGCGATATGGCTCGGCAGTTTCATTCCTTCCCCCTTCGGACGAATGATTGGACTTCCCGCTCCGTCAGCTCCCGCGCCTCCCCCGGCTTCAAGCGCCCCAGGGCCACCCGCCCCACGGCCACCCGCTTGAGCTTCATCACGAAATGCCCCTGGGACTCGCACATGCGGCGGATCTGCCGGGTCATCCCCTGGGTCAGCGTGATCGTCAGCCAGGTATTGTCGGCCTCGGTGCTGGAGAGGGGCTCCACCTTCTCCATCCTCGCCCGCTTCCCGTCCAGGACGAGCCCCTTGGTCCATCGCTCCAGCGTCTTCGCCGCCGGCACCCCCTTGACCTTGACTTCGTACACCTTCTCCACCTTCATGGAGGGGTGCTGGACGGCCTGGGCCCAGTCGCCGTCGCTGGTGAGGAGGATGAGCCCCTCCGAGGCGAAGTCCAAGCGCCCCACGGGTTTGAGGCCGGGGGGCAGACGGCGGAGGTAGCGCTCCACGCTGGGGCGCCCCTCCGGGTCGCGGAGGGTGGTGACGACGTTTTTCGGCTTGTAGAAGGCGTAGTAGCGGCACTCCCGCGGGCGGACCCGCTTCCCGCCCACCTTCACGGAATCCTTCAGCGGGTCCACGGTGGTGGCCAGGTCGTTGACGAGGGCCCCGTTGACGGTGACCAGCCCGGCGGCGATCAGCTCCTCCACCTTGCGGCGGGACCCCAGCCCCGCGGAGGCCAGGAACTTATTCAGCCTTGAACGCATCCATCTCCTCCACCCGGGGGAGGTCCTCGAGGGAGTTGAGGCCGAAATGGAGGAGGAACTCGCGCGTGGTGCCGAAGAGGAAGGGCTTGCCCACCACCTTCTTGCGCCCCACGATGCGGACGAGCTTCTTCTCCAGGAGGGTGTTGACGGCGTTGGCGCTGTTGGCGCCGCGGACCGCCGAGATTTCCGGCAGGGTGATGGGCTGGTGGTAGGCGACGATGGCCAGCACCTCGAACGCCGCGCGGGAGAGGCGCTGGCGGGAGGTCATCTTGAGGTACCGGGCGAGGGGGGCCTCGTTCTGCGGCGAGGTGACCAGCCGCCAACCCGAGGCCGCCTTCTGGAGGACGATGCCGGTGTGCACCCGGAAGCGCTCCTCCAACACGCCGAAGGCCTCGGCGACGAGGGCGTCGGTGGCCCCCTCCACAGCGGACTTCACCTGGGCCGCGGTGAGCGGATCGGCGGAGACGAGGAGGAGGGATTCCAGGATGCCGGCGAGTTCTTCCTTGGTCATGCGCTCTTACAGGTATTCGATGAACGTGAGGTCCGTGGGGATTTCTTTTAAGTATACCAGAGAAATGTCCGCGCCCGGCTCCTTCTGCTGGAGCCGGACGCAGCCGAGGCGGCACAGCTCGAGCGTGGCCAGGAAGGCGGTGATCACCTCCATGCTGTTTTTCAGCTGGAGGAGGATGTCCAGGAGGGGGAAGGGCTTGCCCGACCGGGGGACGAAGGCCAGGATGTGGGCCATGAGGTCCTTGACCTGGGGGCGGGGCAGGGGAAGAAAGGCGGGCCCTTCGCGGTCCTTGCGGGCCTTGAGCACCTTGTGGAAGGCCTCCACGAGGTCGTAGAGCGAAACCTCGCCGAGGACCGCCTCGTCCTCCGGCTCCGGCCGCCCCAGGACGCCCGACCAGAGGGAGAACCGCTCGTGGAGGTCGTCGGCGGCCGCCTTGATCTTCTCGTAGTCCAGGAGCTGGGCGATGAGGTCGCGCCGGGGGTCGGTCTCCGGGTCGGCCTTCTCCTCCTCGGTGCGGGGGAGGAGCATCCGGGCCTTGATGGAGAGGAGGATGGCCAGCATGTGGAGGTACTCGGAGGCGACGGTGAGGTTGAGCTCCTCCAGCATGTCCAGGTATCGCTGGTACTGCTCCACCAGGGGCACGATGGGGATGTCGGCGATGTTCATCTCGTTCGTCCGGATCAGGTGGAGCAGAAGGTCCAGCGGGCCCGTGAAGTCCCGGACGACGAAGGGGTGGTTGAGTTCTTGGGTCAGATCCACGCGAGGATGAAGGCCAGGAACACCCGGATCACGGCGTCGAAGACCCCGGTCCAGAGGATGGCCAGGAGGATCAGGAAGGAGAAGGGGCCCAGGCGGTCCACCAGCTCCCCGAACCGGGGGCTGACGAACCCGGCCAGCACCGAGGCCCCGTCGAGAGGGGGCAGCGGAATGAGGTTGAACAGGAACAGGACGGCGTTGATGAGGAGCAGGTAGAGGGCGATGACGACGACGGGGCTCTCCTGGGGCAGGTGGAGGGCCCGAAAAAGCAGCTTCACCAGGACGAAGCCGCCGGTCATGAGGGCGAGATTGGAAAGGGGCCCGGCAAAGGAGACCCACGCGGTGTCGCGCAGCCGGTTGCGGAAGTGGAGGGGGTTCACCGGCACCGGCTTGGCCCAGCCGAAAACGGGGATGTTGCCCCCCGTCTTGAGGTTGACCAGGAGAATGGAGAGGGGCAGCAGGACGGTGCCGATGAGGTCGATGTGCTTGAGGGGGTTGAGGGTGATGCGCCCGAGGAGCTTGGCGGTCGGGTCCCCGAAGCGCCAGGCCGCGTAGGCGTGGGCGCTCTCGTGAACGCTCAGCGAGAGGAGCAGGACCGCAATCTGCGTCGCGATGACGGGGAGGTCAGGCATCGGGCCGAAATGGTATCACCAATGGCCGCCGTTGTAAATATAATTGATCGTAACCGCTTGGAAATGAACCAATTGGAAAACCGCTTCCCGTTGTGCTACGATGGGCCCGATGACCACCGGCCATATCCCCTTTTTCTATGTCGGAGCGGACTTCCGCCTCACCCCGGACGACGCCCGCCACTTCCTGACGGTTCTCCGCCGCCGGGCAGGCGACCCGTTGGAGGTTGCCGACGGCGCCGGACGGGCCTGGAAGGCGGCGGCCCGGGTGGTTTCCAGGCGCGAGGTGGAGGCCGTCCCGGAGGAGGCGCTTCCCGCGGAGCCGGCCCCGATGATCGCCCTCGCCACCGCCCTCCCCAAGGGGCCGAGGGTTTCTTATCTGATCGAGAAATCGGTCGAATTCGGCGTCGCGGAACTTTACCTTCTGGACACGCGGTTCGCCGCCGTGCATGACTGCCCCGGCGGCCACCTCCGCCGGCTGAAGGCCGTCGCCGCCTCGGCCGGGATGCAGGCCCGCCGCCCCTGGCTCCCCCCCATCCATCCGATGGTCCCGCTGGCGCGCTTCATCGAGACCCGGCCGGAGGCGGCCGTCCTGGACCCCTCCGGCGACCGGAAGGCGTGGGACGCGCTCCCTCCGAACCGTCCCACGACCCTCCTCGTGGGCCCCGAGGGCGGGTGGGCCCCGGAGGAGCTCGCGTTGTTCCGCGCCAGGGGCATCCCCCTCCTCCCCCTCACCCGCCATCCCCTCCGGATGGAGACGGCGGCCGTAGCCGGCCTGGCGTTCTGGTATGCGTTGAAAGGAGAAGCCGGGACGCCGGAACGCTGAACGCACAATCCTGAACGCGGTGCGGCCCCATTTGATAGAATGGTCGCGATGGAGATCCGCCTGTGCCCCCAGTGCCATCAGGCGCGGGGGGATGCCGCCACTTGCCCCGACTGCCGCGCCAATGTCATCCTGGTGGACCCCGACCATTTCCTCGGGCAGTCGTTCGGCAAGTACCGGCTGGAGAGCGTGGTGGGGGCCGGGGGGATGGGGGTGGTTTACCGCGCCGTCCACGCCGACCTGGGGAAGGTGGTGGCCCTCAAGCTCCTGGTGCCCGAGGGAAAGCACGGCGACTTCGTCCGGCGGTTCCGGAACGAGGCCAAGGTCCTGGCGGCCCTGCGCCATCCCAACATCGTCGAGGTCTTCGACCTGGATGTCTCCGAGGCGGGGCTCCCCTACTATGTGATGCAGTTGCTGGAGGGGCAGAGTTTGCGGGCGGTCCTCTCCGGCTACCCCCAGGGGATGCCCATCCCGCAGTTCCAACAGTTCGTCCGGCAAATCGGCTCGGCCCTGGCCTACACCCACGCCAAGGGGATCGTCCACCGCGACCTCAAGCCCGAAAACATCTTCGTGGAGGAGCTGGACGGGCGCCCCATCCTGAAGGTCCTCGATTTCGGCATCGCCAAGATGGTGGCCCCCGACGCCCAAGCCAGCACCATGACCCAGACCGGGCTCATTCTGGGGACGCCCCACTACATGGCCCCCGAGCAGATCACCGGGGTCAACATGGGCCCCCACACCGACCAATACGCCTTCGCACTCATCTGCTGGGAGATGCTCACCGGGCGCGCGGCGCGGCAGGGGAAGACCGTCGGCGAGATCATCTCTCAGGAGCTCGTCCGCCCCCTCGCCCTCGAGGCGCTGGCGGCGGGGGGGCTCGAGGAGCGGTTCGGACCGCCCCTGGCTCGAGCCACCGCGCCGGACTACCGGATGCGCTACCCCTCGGTCCACGCCTTCGTCGAGGCCCTCTGCGGCGACGAGGAGATGGAGACGGGCAAGACGCACGTCAGCGGGACGCAAGCGCCCTCCATGGCCTCCCCCGCCGCCGCCCCCAGCCCCGTCACCGCCCCGCGCCGGCGGCCCTGGCTCCGCTACGCCCTCCCCCTCGCCGGCCTGGCCCTGACGGCCGGCGGGTGGATGCTCTGGAAAGGCGGATCCGCGGCCTCCGCCCCGGCCGAGCCGCCCCTGGAGGCCTTGATGGCCGATCTCGGAAGTGCCCCTGTTCCCCCGGACGCCGAAGCCATCCTGGACCATCCGGGGGGCTATTTCCTCCGGGGCGCCGACGCGGTCCACCTGCTGGATCCGGCCAACCCCGCCGTGCCCGCGCGCGTGGCCCTCGAACCGGGGGAGGCCCTGCTGGACGGCCTCCCCGGCGGCCGGCTGGCCACGCGCAGAAACAGCGCTCTGTTGATCGTCGACTGCGCCGAAAACCGCCGGAGGGAAGATGTTCAATTCGACTACGGAACGCTCGGCACGGCGGTGGCGGTCTCCCCATCCGGGAACCGGCTGCTCCTGCAGGACGCCGACGGGCTGGCCGTCCTGGACCTGCGGCGAGGGAAAGGGAGGCAGGCCCCGGACCGCATCCGAAGCCGGTTCTCCCCCAACGCCCTGTTCCGCCTCGGAGAGCGGACGCTGGCCGCCGCCGACGGCGGCGCCCTCGCCGTCTGGGATCTCGAAACGCTCCAGCCCCTTTACAAAACGGACATTCCCCTTCAGGGTGTGGGGGCGCTCGCCCTCCTCGAGGAGGCCGGCCTGGCCGCCGTGGGGGGCTGGTTCGACGAGGTGTTCGTGGCCGCTTTCCGGGTCAAGAGGACGGAGACCGTCATCCTGCCGGGACGCACCTTCTCCCTCCGGTTCATCGCCGACGCCCCTTCCCTCCTCATCGCCAAGAACGACATCGTCCACCTGTGGCGGCCCGGGACGGGGACGGCCGCGGCGTTCCGATCGGCCGGGGCCCGGTTCGCCGACGCCCGCTGGACCGCCCAGGGCCTGCTCGCCCTCGACGCCGCCGGCCGCAAGCTTCACCGGCTGGCCTACCCCGGCTTCCCCCTGAAGGCGGCATTCAGCACCGGCGGCGGCGAGCTCTGGGCCGTCGCCGCGGCGAACGATGGGCGCATGCTCTATGCCGGGGGGGCGGACGGCAAGCTTTATGCCGTCGATTGCGCGAAGGGGACCGTCGCCGCCCACGAGCTCCACACGCAGGGGATCACCGCCCTCCTCTGCCGCGAGGGGACCCTGGCGAGCGCCTCCGACGACAAGACCATCGCCCTGCGCAAGCTCCCCTCTCTCGAGGTCTTCTGGCGTTCCCAGGCCCACGACTATCTCATCAACGCCCTGCAGTTCTCCCCCTTCAGCCGCACCCTCTGGTCCTCTTCCTCGGACGGCCAATTGAAGTCCTGGCGCTGGCCGCAGCTTGCAGAGGTGGAAGAAATCGCCACCGGGGCGGGGAACCACGCCGCTTTGTGGGTGAACGGCGACGAGACCCTCGTCCTGGCCGGGACTTGGAAAAAAATGCTGGTCGTGCTGGAGCGGACGGGCGGCGTTTGGAAGGCGGCCCAGGTCTTCCGGCTCCCGTCCCAGGGACTCTACGCCATCGCTCCCCTGCCGGAGGCCGGCGCCGCGATCCTGGTCGGCATCGAGCCGGGGGCCGTGTTCGCCTACGATCTCCGCGCCCGCCGCCTCCACCCCCTGCCCGACCTCGGCCTGGGGGCCACCTGGGCCACCGCCGCCGCGCCGGACACGGTGATCGTCTCCGGCGCCGGAGGTCTCGTGCGCTATTCGATCCGGCGCGAGGGAGACACCCTGCGCGCCGCCGCGTCCCTGGCGGTCAACCCCCGCGTGGGGACCATCGGCGCCGCCTGCCTGCTGGGTCCGCAGACCCTCGCCATGGGAACCGCCTCCGGCGAAGTGCTTCTCGCCGACCTCGCCGCCATCCCGTTCAAGGACTTGGCCGAGGTCCCGCTCGACTCCCCCATCCCGCCGACCCTGACCGACGCCGCCCTGCCGTTCACGCTCGCCCCCTGAACGGCCGCACGGCGTTGTGCGTGCGGTGGACTGCGCAGAGGCAAAGAACTTGGAACAACCGTCATCATCGCTGAACGCCGAACGCAGCACGCTGAATGCGGTGCGCGGAACGGTTCTTCCGCGGTACAATGGTCCGTTATGGATTTTCAGCTCGTCTCCAAGTTCTCCCCGCAAGGGGACCAGCCGCAGGCCATCGAGCAGATCCTCAGGGGCCTGAAGGCCGGCCTCCCGTGGCAGGTGCTCCTCGGGGTCACCGGCTCCGGCAAGACCTTCACCATGGCCAAGGTGGTGGAGGCGTGGAACCGCCCCACCCTCGTCCTCTCCCACAACAAGACCCTCGCCGCCCAGCTCTACGGCGAGTTCAAGGCGTTCTTCCCCCACAACGCCGTCGAGTACTTCGTCTCCTACTACGACTACTACCAGCCCGAGGCCTATGTCCCCCAGAGCGACACCTACATCGAAAAGGAGACGCAGATCAACGACGAGATCGAAAAACTGCGCATCCGGGCCACCCAGGCCCTGTTCGACCGGCGCGACGTCCTCATCGTCGCCTCCGTCTCGTGCATCTACGGCATCGGCGACCCGCAGTCGTTCTTCGCCATGCTCCTGCCGCTGGCGGTGGGACAGAAGATCCCCATGAAGGACATCCTCCTCCAACTGGTCCAGATGCAGTACGAGCGGACGCAGTACGACCTCACACGGGGCGCCTTCCGCCTGCGCGGCGACACGCTGGAGGTGTACCCGGCCCACGAGGACTTCGCCTACCGCGTCGAGTTCTTCGGCGACCGGATCGAGCGGATCCACTGCATCGACCCGGTCCGGGGCAAGAAGCTGGAGGCGGTGGGGAAATTCACCCTCTTCCCCGCCACCCACTTCGCCGCCCCGCAGGATCGCCTCCGGGCGGCGATGAAGGCCATCCGGGAGGAGCTCGTGGAGCGCGTGGAGTTCTTCCGGAAGGCCGAAAAGCCGCTGGAGGCCGAGCGGATCGAGCAGCGGACGAATTACGACCTGGAGATGATGGAGCAGGCGGGGTTCTGCTCCGGCATCGAGAACTACTCCCGCCACATCAGCGGCCGCCGCCCCGGCGAGCCCCCCGCCACCCTCATCGACTACTTCCCCCGCGACTACCTCCTCATCGTGGACGAGAGCCACCAGACCCTGCCGCAGGTGCAGGGGATGCAGCACGGCGACCGCTCCCGCAAGCAGACGCTGGTGGACTTCGGCTTCCGCCTCCCCTCCGCCATCGACAACCGCCCCCTCTCCTTCGACGAATTCCTGGGCAAGGTCCACCAGGTGGTGTGCGTCTCCGCCACCCCCGGCCCCTTCGAATTGGAACGAGTGAACGGCGCGGTCGTCGAGCAGATCATCCGCCCCACCGGCCTGCTCGATCCGGCGGTGGAGGTGCGCCCGACGAAGGGGCAGGTGCAGGACCTGGAGCGGACCGTCCGCGAGGTGGTGGGCCGCGGCGAACGGGTGCTGGTGACCACCCTCACGAAGCGGATGGCCGAGGACCTCACCCAGCACTACACCGAGCAGGGCCTCCGGTGCCGCTACCTCCACTCCGACATCGACACGCTCGAGCGCATCGCCATCCTCACCGCGTTCCGCCGGGGGGAGTTCGACTGCCTCATCGGCATCAACCTATTGCGCGAGGGACTCGACCTCCCCGAGGTGTCGCTCGTGGCCATCCTGGACGCCGACCAGGAGGGGTTCCTCCGCTCGGCCACCTCCCTCATCCAGACGGCCGGCCGAGCCGCCCGCAACGTCAACGGGCGCGTGGTCCTCTACGCCGACCGCGTCACCGGCTCCATGAAGACGATGATGGACGAGACCGCCCGCCGCCGCAAGGCCCAGGAGGCCTTCAACCAACAGCACGGCATCGTCCCCGAGACCATCGTCAAGGACATCTCCAGCGAGCTCGTGCAGATGGGCAACCTCGACTACTTCGAGTACAAGCCGCTCGACCGGACGCAGATCACCGACGAGCTCACCCTCCAGCAGGCCATCAAGCGCCTCGAGCTGGAGATGAAGCAGGCGGCCAAGGCGTGGGACTTCGAGAAGGCGGCGAAACTGCGCGATGAATTGATGGAGTTGAAGAAGACGCAAATCTTCACATAGCGCGGTGCGGCGCAAAGGCGTAGAGGCGTAGAAAAGCATAGGAATCGGCGATTGATGCTGGGAGGCCGGGACTCCGGGACGCTTCCCCACCCAACCGGCTTGGATGTAGCCGCACCTCTTAAGGTGCGGTAGTTCCAATGCCCCGGCCCTGCAGGCATCTCTAAACTACGCCTAGGGTTCGGTCTGCAAGATTACTTGAAGCGGAGCCACGAGGGCGGGCAGATTGCACTGAACCGTGTCCCAGATGATGGCGTCGAGGATGTCCTGGACCCGGAACCGCCCATCCCGATGCGGCACGCACGGCTTCCTTCCGGATGCGGTCCCCATGGGCTTCGAGGAGCGCGTCCGGCGCGGCCACGTATCCCATTAGCGGCAATTACGCCGGGGGCGCCTCCAGCGGCGATCCGGTGCAGGATATTCAGGATCTCCTGGGGAGCGAGCCTTGGCTGGAGGGAAGCCCGTTGGGAGACCTTCTCCGGCAGTTGCTGGCCCTCCTCGGTGGAGGTGCGGGTGGTGGCGGCGGAGATGGCGGCGGACCGGGCACCTACGCTTCCGATCCCGTCAACCTCGCCACCGGCAACCTCTACCGCACCGAGACCGACTTCTCCATCGTGGCCCGGGGTATTCCGGTCAGTTTGACCCGCTATTACAACTCCCGCTCTTCAGCCTTCAGCCTTCAGCCTTCAACCTTCGGTGTCGGCTGGTCTCATACGTATGGCGAGTATCTTCTTGATCTTGGCGCCGACGGCGTTGACTACGCCGAAGCCGACGGCTCCATCCATCACTTCACCTTCGATGGGAGCAACTATGTCTCCCCGCCGGGGAAGTATCTGACGTTGAGCAAGGATGGGACGGGGTACACCCTCACCACGAAGGATCAGACCAAGACCCACTTCCTGGCCGATGGCCGGATGGATTATATAGAGGATACCCACGGCAATCGCGTCACCCTGATCTATGACACCGAAGGAAGGCTATGGAAAGTGCAGGATGCCACCGGCCGCACCGTCCTGACCTTCGCCTATAATGCCGACGGCCTGATCCGGACCGTTACCGACCTGGCCGATCGCGCTTACGCCTACGGCTACACCAACGGCTTCCTCACCCTGATCACAGACCCCTTATCCAAGAGCACTGCGTTCGGCTACGATCTCAGCGGCAAGCTCACCACCGTCACCGACCCCCTGGGCCACACCGACACCTTTTATCACGACGCCTACGGCCGGTGCTATCAGCACGTGGACAAGATGGGGTATGTGGAGAACTTCTACTACGACACGGGGGAGAAGAAGACCCTGCGGATGGACCGGCGGGGCAACGAGTACTACGCGGAGTACGACCGGGCCGGCCGGATCACGATGGCGGTGGACCCGGCGAGGAACCATGTCTTCCAGACCTGGGATGACGACAACAACAAGACAAGCCTCACTAACGAGAGGGGCTTCACCACTCAATGGACCTACTATGCCGATGGCAACCTCCAAAGCGAGACCAACCCGTTAAGCCAGACCACGACCTACGAATACGATCCCACCTATAACCAGGTCACCAAGACCACATATCCCGATGACACTTTCACCACCAACACCTACGATCCCACCACGGGCGACCTGCTGACGAGCACGGACGCCGAGGGGAAGACGACGACGAACATCTACGATGCCTCCGGGCAGCTGGTAACGACCCGGGACCCGCTCGGGCATGAGAGCCACTTCGGGTGGAACGCCCACGGGGCGATGACCACCCGGACGGATGCCCTGGGGAACCTGACCACGATGGTGGTGGATGATTTGGGTCGGATCAAGGAGATCCACGACCCGGCCGGCCAGGTGACGAAGGTAGCCATGGATGCAAAGGACCGCATCTCCTCCATCACCGATCCCTATAACAACGTCACCGAATTCCGCTACGACGACGCCGGGCGTAGGACAAAAACCATCAACGCCCTGGGCGAAACGGTCTATGTCTACGATGCGGCGGGACGCGTCCTCCGCACCACGAACCCCGCCGGGGCAGTCACCAGAACCGATTACGATCCCGAGGGGAACGTCCTGGCGCGGTACGACGCCAAGGGAAACAAGACCAGCTATGACTACGATGCCATCGGCCGGATGATCTCGATGACCGACGCCCTGGGCAACACCTGGAGCTACGGGTACTGTGGGGAGATCGGGGGCGGGGGCGGGTGCAGCACCTGCGGCGGCGGGGGGTACTGCGAAATCACCGACCCGTACGGGAACAAAATAACGCAGACGTTTGATGAATTGGGAAGGATCAAAGAAGTAAAGGACGCCCTGGGTAATACCGCTAAGACTGACTATGATGAGCTTGGAAGAAAGCTCAGCGCCACCGATGCCCTCAACCGCACGACATACTATCGGTACTGGCCGAGTGGTCGGTGTCGCCGGTCGTGTAAAAATGTACCAAAAATGATCATGAAAAGTGTACCAC
>CAZRVT010000029.1:0-31516 GCA_964603505.1 uncultured Holophagales bacterium
CCATTCAGGATACACGCCGCGTTTCTCTTTTTCCACACCTTATGATGGTACCTCATGGAGAGGCGGAGCACCTGTTTCGGAGGTTGTTGGTCATCCAGGAAACATTCCTGGGCCCCGATCATCCCGAGACGGCCGAAACGCTGGAACATCTGGCCGCTCTTTGCCGCAGGACGGGCAGGCAGGAAGAGGCAAGGAACTTTGAGGTCCGGGCGGGGAAGATCCGTTCGAGCGCCGGCGCCCGCCCATGAATAGGGATTCCCTGGATCCGTGAAATCCCACCCATCGGCGCGATGGCGGAAACCGGAGGAACAAGGGCGGGCCGCCCGGTTGATTATTGGATGAGCGGAACCGGGGGCGGCCCCAAGGGTCCGCCCCCGCGATTATTCTGAAACGATCAATGATTCCTGCTGGATGCGCGTTTCGTTCTGGGGGTTGTAGTACTCGTACACGCGGGCTTCGGCGCCTTGGACCTTGACGGGGTACCTGGCCTCCAGTTTGTAGGTGAGAGTCAGCGTCTTGTGGGCCGCAAGACCGTCCAGATAGAGGATGACCTGCCGGCCGGTGAGCTGGTATTTCTGGATGTTCCCCTTGGCCTTCAGCGCCTCGAGGTCCTCCGTGACGGGGGTGAACCCCGGCGGCACCCCCAGGTCCACGATGAGCATCTTGAGGTGGTCGTCCGTGGTGTTCTCCACTTTGACCTTGGCGGTGAGGGTGTCGTCGGCGGTGAGGCGGGTGCGGTCGTAGGCCACGGAGATCTTGACGGGCTCCTCTCCCCGGGGCGCGAAGGCCCAGGGGACATAGGCGCTGGTGACGATCTGGTAGAGGGGCGAGCCCTGGCCGTCGAACTCCAGACGCACCTTCGTTTGAGGAGTGAGGCCTTCGGTCGCGCTCCAGGAGAAGGTGAGGTCGGACTGCTCCTTGGCGATGGTCAAGGTCTTGGCCAATTCGCCGTTCACCAGGATGCGGACGGTGCCGGCGAAGGGCTGGGCGCCGTGATCGAGGGCGAAGATGAGGGCGCGCAGGGCCGCCACGGTGGACTGGGTGGACCACCAGGTGCCCCACGAGTCCTTGCTCCCGACGAGGGACTCCAGCGCCCCCTGGACCAGGTCGGGGCGCTGGTTCAGTTTCATGAAGCCCATGGCGGCCAGGGCGGTGATCTCGACGGAGCCGGCCTCGCCGGTGGAGTAGAAGGGGCTGGGACCAGACTCCTTCCAGGCGACCTCCTTGCCGTCGCGGACAGCCATGGTCGCCAGCTTGGCGGCCACACGGTTGGCGGTGGCGGTTTCTTTTCGGTCGGCGTAGAGGTTGACGAGAAGGGCGAGGGTGTAGGGGTCTTCGACCTTGTCGGCGCGGGGTCCGATGAAGCCCAGGGCCCGCGTGACGGCCTCCGAATCGTTCCCGCTGACGACGAGCGACCAGGCGATGTAGCCGGTGATGCGGACCGGGTCGGCGAGGAAGCGGTTGACGGCCCCCTCGGCGATGTATTCCGTGTCGGCGCTCCAGGAGCCGTCCCCGTTCTGCCGGGAAGCCAGCCAGGCCGCGGTCCGCTCGATCAGCCGCGGGTCGACGGCGTGGACCTCGGCCATGTCGGCAAACTCCTGGAGGCCGTAGGCGGTGAGGACCTTGTTGGCCGGCGGGTTGCCGAACCAGGAGAAGCCGCCGCCGGGGACCTCGAAGGTGAGGAGGCGCTGGTAGCCCTGGTTGATGAACCCCTCGGCCTTCATGGAGAGCTCGGGGTTGGTCTTGCGGCTCTTTTCGAGATACTGCAGGGCCAGGACGTTGGGATAGGTGGTGGAGGAGGTCTGCTCGAAACAGCCGCCGGGCATCCGGAAGATCTTGTCGAGGCCGTCCACCGCCTGCGAGCAATAGGAGGGATAGAGGAGCACCTGGAGCCGCGCCCCCTCGGCCAGGGCGTGCTCCGGAAGGCCGGCGTGCACCTCCACGGGGCCGCTCAGGACGCCGCTCTTCGTGAAACAAACCTCCTTGCCGTTTGGGATGACCGGAACGGTCTTCTCGATGGCGTCGCTCACCGCGCCGGAATAGGCCTTCAGGAGGAGGCGGCCGGTGCCGACGGCGGCGGCGCGGACGGGGAAGTAGAAGCGCAGGACCTGGCCGGAGGCGAGGGTGACGACTTTCTCCTTATCGCCCATCGAGACAAGACCTTCCAGATCGGAGAGGACCAGCCGGACATCGCGCTGATCCTGGGTGTAGTTATAGACCACCACGGGGAGGTGCACCTCGTCCCCCTTGGTCAGGTAGAGGGGGAGGTCCAGGTCCACGAAGAACGGCTGGAACACCTTCAGGGGGACGGTGGCGCTGCCGAGCAACCCGTCGGCCGTGGAGGCGAACCACACCGACCGCCAGGTGGTGATGGAGTCGGCCAAGGGCACCTCGACGCGCGCTTTCCCGTCGGGGCCGGTTTCGAGAAAGGGAAGGTAGAACATCGTCTCGGGGAAGGAACGGCGGACGCGGGGCTCGGCCACGGCATCGGCGTCGCCCTTCTTTTCCTTGGCTCCGGCCTCGCGCGAGAGGGCGGCCTCGTTGAGGACGGCGCTCTTAGCCGCGGCGGGGAAGGGCATCGCCTGATCGGCTGCCAGCATGGCCCCGCCGACGGCAAATCCTTCCTCATCTTTTTCCCGCCCGTTCCTGCGCTGGCGCTTCTCGTCGTAGAGATACCACGCCCGCTCGTCGCCGGTGTTCAGCTTCCCGTCGGGCCCCTTGCTCGCCAGGGTGAACCCCTGCGAACACCAATCGCCTCCGCTCCATGCCTGGATCACCCACTCGCCGCCCCAGCGGTCCTTCGCCTCCTCCGGCAGGATGAGCTTTTTCCGGAGCAGTTCGCGGATGGCCCGCTCGGGGGAGGGGCACCGCCCCTCGAGGCGGGTGTAGCTCTGCAGGGCCCGCTGGATCTTGAGGCCGACGGCATAGGCGTGCTGGGTGTATTTTCGCTCCGCCCAACTCCGCAGGGCGGGCATCTGCCGGTCGTAGGAGTCGGCGAACGACGGGGCCGCGGTCCGGGCCAGCTGCAGGACCGCCTTCAGCGCCTCCTGCGCCTGGCCGCGGCGCTCATTCTCCTCGAACGCCTCTAGCGCGGTCTCTTCGAGGCCGATGCCGTGCACCTCGTAGCGCGGCTTCATGATCTCCTCCTCCAGGAGGAAGTAGATCTTTTCCAGGCCGGGGTGGAGGTCGGCCAGGGCGAAGACGGCCTCGTCCACGATGAAGGCCCCGAGGGCCCCCTGCCGGGGGTTCCCCTTGCCGTCGGTCAGGGCGATGTGCGCCGTCGCGGTCCTGCCGGGACGGTACTCGGGCTTGTCGAAGATCGCGTTCACGGTCAGATCGGAGGCCGGCGCCACGATGACGGGGGTTGCGTGGTGGAGCAGGTTCCCCTTGGAATCGTAGGCGTAGGCGCGGAGGAGGCAGTGGCCGACAAGGTCGGGGGAGGAGGGGAGGGAGAAGTGGTAACGGCCATCCTTCAATCTGCCCATCCCGGCCGCCATCACCTGGCCGTCCTTGAGGAGGTCCCAGTAAGCCGTCCCCTCCCGCTTGGAAGCGAGGATGAAGGCGGCGAAGGACTCGCCGGCCCGGACTTGGGCCTGGACAGTCCGGACCACGATGGACTCGGCCCCCCCCTCGGGACTCAGCGAGAAGACCTTCGTCACCGGCGTCCCGTCGGGGGCCTGGGCCCGTACGGTCAGCTCAAAGGGCTCGGAGGAGAGGAGCGGGGTCTCCCAGGCTGCGATGCCGTAGGCATTGGACTGGACGGAGGCCTCGCGCATGGCGCCGCCCTGTCTGAACGAGAGGCGGACGGGCAGGGCCAGGGGGGCCCCCAGGGGGTCGTTGAGGACGAAATACAAGCGGTTGGCCAGCCCCGGCTTGAAGCCCGTCGGCCCCGCCTCGGTGATGAGATGGAGGGCGACCGGGTCGGGGACCACGGGGGTAGAGAGGGCGGCCTGCACCTGCTGGCCGGCGGTGTCCTCCGCCGCGGCCACCCACAGGACGAAGGCCTTCCCCTGGTCGAAGGGGGTGCCGTAAAACCGGGGCGGAAGGGTGGTTTCCAGCGTCCCCTCACCCCGCGCATCCAGCTTCACCTCATGCTCCCCGAAGGGGACCAGAGCCTCGATGAACTGGCTCGCGGTGACCTTCACCGTGCCGCCCGCCACGGGCTTGCCGAAAAAGTAGCGGGCCGCCACGGTCAGGCGGGCCCGGTCGCCCGGCTTGTAGTAGGGCCGGTCGGGCGCGAGCGTCACCTTGAACTTGGGGAGGACATACCGCGAGACCTCCACCGTCCGCTCGGCGAAGGGGTTGCCGTCGGCGTCCAGGAGGGCGATGCGGTAGGTCCCCAGGATCACCTCGTCGGCGAGGGTGAAATCGGTCCAGACGGCCCCGTAAGGATTGGCCTTCAGTTCCTTGCGGAAAACCTTGTTGTCCTTGGGGTCGCAGACGAGGACCGTCACGGTCCGCCCGGCGTCGGGCCGCTTCTGGAAGGCCTTGAAGACCAGGGCCCGGATGTGGATGATCTGCGACGGCTGGTAGAGCGGCTTGTCGGTCTGGAGGAACGCGCGGGCCTCCCGGCCGATTTGGAACCCGAGCCAGTCGGCGTAGACCCACCCGTCCTTCTCGGCGCGCAGCGCGACGGACTGCCGGCCCTGCGCATCGGAGGCGGCGCGCAGGGGGAACGCCACGGCCCCCTGGGCGTCGGTGTAGGCCCGGGTCCGGCCGCCGGAGAGCCCGTCGGAGAGCTCCTCGATCGTCACGCGCACCCCCGCCACGGGGTCGCCAGAACCGGGACGGACCGCCGTGAACCGCAGGGTGAACCGGCTGCCGGCCTCCACGGCCTCCAGGGCGGGATAGCGGAGGGAGAAGACCGGGAGGGCTTCCTCCAGGTCCGCCGTTCTTGCCGGGTCGCCGGGGAGGCCATACTCCACCCGGGCCAGGAGCAGGTCGGCCAGGGCCTCCTCCCGGGTGCCGTCGGCGGGGAGCGGCGGCAGGGGGCAGGTGAAGGCCGCGCCGGCCCCCGTGCCCACCCGTGCCATCCCCGTCGCCAGCGCGGTCCCCGTCAGGCCCACGACCTTATATTCGATGGTCCGGCCGTGGAGGGCGGCGTCGGCCACCGGGACCCGGGCCAGCAGGGGAGAGGCGGCTGGGGCCGCCGGCAACGGTCGGGCGAGGGCGGTCAGCAGGGCCTCGACGATCAGGATGAGTCCGAACAGCGCGCTCAATTTCTTCTGGTTCCGGGTCATGGCGTCCTCCTTCGTGGTTCACCCGTAAGACGTCCGGAAAAGGACGAACATTAGGGCCGGACAGCGGGGCGGCCGGACGGCCCGGCAGTCCAGGAGCCGAAAACCGGATCATGGGCGTCTCACCTTTCTCGTTTCTCCGCTGCCGGCTGCGGGCTGTCCTGCGCCGGATCCGAATTCCATGGAACCTTTTCCCCGGCCCGGCGTTTGGTCTCATGAACGCCAATCAGGAGGTCAGATATGAACGGGAACGCAGTGCTGAGAATCGCGATCGTGATGCTGGTGGCGGCCCTGGGTTGCGCCGGGCCCCAGACGCAGTGGGTCAACGTGCACGTCTTCGACCCGTCCGAGCAGACCACCGTGGACGTCCGCCTGCCGCTGGACTTCATCGGCGCGGCCATCGACGCGGTGAACACCCCCGAGTTCCGGAACGGCAAGATCACCCTGGACTTCGCCAAGCACCACGAGGGCGCGGAAGGGGAGATCGAGGCCGAGGTGGAGGCCGAGGTGGACGCCGCCCTGAAGGAGGGCGTTCCCATCACCCACCCCGGGGCCATGGCCATGGACTGGGTCCCCCTGCTCCAGAAGATGAAGACCCTGCCCGACTCGGAGTTCGTCAAGGTGGACAGCCCCGAGGCCTTCGTCACTGTGAACAAGAAGAACGGCTATTTCCTGGTCAACGTGCAGGAGCGCGGGGAGGGGAAGAACACGGTGGACGTGAAGCTCCCCGTGGCCCTGCTGGACGCCTTCTCCGTGGACGAGAAGAACCAGCTGGATGTCAAGGCCTTCATCACGAAGCTCGGCGAGCTGCCGGCGGGGGACCTGGTGCGGGTGACCGGCGAGGCCGACGTCCGGATCTGGGTGGAGTGAGATGAACAGCCGGGGCTTCATTTCCTCAACGGTGCTCGGCCTGGCCGTGGCGGCGGGGTTCTGCCTCGCCGCCTTCGTCTCGGACTTCGGCTGAGTGGAGGTCCGGACCACGGGCGAGGACGCCGTCCACATCGCCATGCCGCTCCCCATGGACCTCCTTCCCCTGGCCTGCTGTTTCGTCCCCGACGAGGCCAAGCGGGAGGAGGGGTTCCAGGCGTTCCTGAAGCAGAGGGACGGGATCGTCAAGATGCTCGCCTCCCTCCAGGACTGCCCGGACGGCTGCCTGGTCAAAGTGGACAGCCCCGAGGCGAAGGTCGAGGTTGCCAAGGTGGCCAACCGCCTGACCATCCGCGTGGACGCCCCAGACGCCGAGGTGCGCCTCTCCATGCCGCTGGGGCCCGTGATCCGGGCGCTGAAAGTGATCTAATCCTCTGGGGACTGTCCGGTGGGGAGGGTGGAGGCGGGACTGTCCCCCGGCCCGGCGCAGCCGGCATAAGAGCAGGTCGTCATTCGCAGAGCGTGGATCGTAGTGTTGCGCCCGGCCCCCAGGGGCCGCGCGCTTCTTTGTGCCGCCCGCCCCTTGACACCGGCCGGACGCCTGTGCTATTTTCGCCGGCGATGTCGCTCCACCGCATCCTCCCCGCGGCCCTCGTGGCCACCGTTTCCTCCTGGTGCTGGTGGGCGGTCCCCCGCCCATAACCGTACCCGTCCATCCATCCCTCAATCTATCCGCACCACGACGACGTTTCCAAGGAGGAAACCATGAAACGCTACGCGTCCCGCAATCCCGAGTATCTCCCGCAGTCCTTCTACAACCTCAAGGCGGACCTCCCGTCCCTGCCCAAGCCGGCGCTCCACCCCGGAACCGGGGAGCCCCTGGCCCCGTCGGACATGGAGCCCCTCTTCCCGAGGGGGTTCATCGCCCACGAGGGGGCCACGGCGGCCGAGGTGCCCATCGAGCCCGAGGTCCTCGAGGCCCTCCGCGTCTTCCGTCCCACTCCGCTGGTTTATGCGGCCGGCCTGAGAGAGAAACTGGACACTCCGTCCCACATCTTCTACAAGTACGAGGGGGTCGGCCCCTCCGGGAGCCACAAGAGCAACACCGCCATCCCGCAGGCCCACCTGGCCGCCAAGGAGGGGGTGAGGACGCTCACCACCGAGACCGGCGCCGGTCAGTGGGGCTCCGCCCTCTCGCACGCCGGCGCCCTCTTCGGCGTCGAGGTGAAGGTCTTCATGGTCCGCGCCTCCTACCGGCAGAAGCCGGGCCGGCGGGTGCTGATGGAGCTCTTCGGCGGCACCGTCCGCGAGAGCCCCAGCCCCGAGACGGCGGCCGGGCGGGCTTATTACGAACAGAACCCCGACCACCCCGGCTCCCTCGGCATCGCCATCTCCGAGGCGGTGGAGGCGGCGGTGACGAACCCGGGGACCAAGTATTCGCTCGGCTCCGTCCTCGACGCGGTCCTGATGCACCAGACGGTCATCGGGCTGGAGGCGGAACGGCAGATGGCCGAGTTCGGCCTGGAGCCCGACGTGGTGATCGGCTGCGTGGGAGGCGGATCCAACTTCGGCGGCGTCGCCTTTCCCTTCGTCCGGAGAAATCTCAAGGAGGGGAAGCGGATCCGGTTCCTGGCGGTGGAGCCCGAGGCCTGCCCCACGATGACGAAGGGGGAGCTGCGCTACGACCACGGCGACACGGCCGGGATGGCGCCGCTCCTCCACATGCACACGCTGGGAAAGGACTTCATCCCCCCGCCGATCCACGCCGGCGGCCTGCGCTACCACGGGGTTTCGCCGCTCGTTTCGCACCTCATCACCCTCGGGCTGGTGGAGCCGCGGGCCGTCCCCCAGCATGAGGTATTCGACGCCGGGAAGTTGTTCCTGCAGACCGAGGGGATCCTGCCGGCCCCGGAGTCGGCCCATGCCGTGAGGGTGGCGATCGAGGAGGCGCTGAAGGACCGGGCGGCGGGGAAGGGTCGGGTCATCCTCTTCAACCTCTCCGGGCACGGGTTCCTGGACATCTCGGCCTATAACGGGAGCGGGATGAGGCCCGTGTAGCCATCCCGCCATAAGCGGTTCGGGGGAGGCTGGGACGGCCTCCCCCGGAACGCTTCCTCGCGGGACCGCGGTCGGCGGCTACGCGTTCTCGAGCACGACCGTTTCGATGATGTTGGCCACGTCCTCGCAGGCATCCAGGGCGTCCTCAAAGTGCTCGTAGATGCCCTTCCACTTGATGACCTGGAGGGCGTCGGCCTGGTCGTCGAAGAGGCGGGCGAGGCCCTGCCGCATGATCACGTCCCCCTCATTCTCGAGGGTGTTGATCTCGACGCAGTGGTCGAGGACGGCCCGGGTCTTCTTCATGTGCTCCAGGGCGGCCACCGACTTGGCCATGACATCCACGGACTTCTTCACGAGGCGCACCTGGTGCTTGAGGTCCTCCGTGGGCTCCTCAACCCGGTAAAGGACCAGGAGCTGGACGGCGGAGTCCACGTGGTCCATCACGTCGTCCATCTTCGTCACGAGGGCGTGGATGTGCTGGCGGTCGAAGGGGGTGATGAAAGTGGAGTTGAGGAACGCGAGGGTCTCGTGGGTCAGCTGGTCGCAGTCGTGCTCGATCTCCTTGATGCGCTTGGCGCGTCCCGCCAGGTCGTCGAACGTGTGGACCATCTCCTCGCTGAGGGCGACCCCCTCCTGGATCTTGGCCGCCAGAACCGAGAACATTTCGAAGAATCTGTGCTCTTTGGGCATCAATTTGTTGAACATGGATGGCTATTGTAATCCCGCCGGGCGTCTATGTCAAAAGGAAGCGCTCCAGGCGGTCCACTACCGCCTCCAGCGTCATCGACTCCAGCAGAGGGGCCCATTCGCGCACCCGCGCCTCCCGCTCTCCTGCCTCGGCGGCCAATCCGCGGAGGACCTCCGCCAGGGCCCCGGGGTCCCCTTCGGGGAACTTGGGGAAGGGGAGCTCCTTGAAGGCCGGGATGTCGGAGACCACGGGCAGGCAGCCGCAGGCGAAGGCCTCCAGGGGAGGGAGGGGGAACCCTTCATAGGCGTGGGAGGCCTGTACGTGGTAGTGACAGCCCCGGTAGAAGCTCCCCATCTGCGCGGGGGAGAGGTTGTGCAGAAAGACGTCGGTGGCCCCCAACTGGACCTCCTCCGGCGAGAGGGGGGAGGAAGAGGCGTGGCGGACCTCCAGCGGCGTCCACGCCTTCGCCAGGGCCAGCCCCCGGAGGGCATCGCGGACCCCCTTCAGCTCCACCTCGAACGGTCCCACGACCGAGACCTTGAGGGGAGGGTTGGGGGGAAGGGGGGGCGGCGGGGGAAAGAACGGCTTGCGGTCGATGAACTGCCCCAGGACCGTCGTCTCGCAATGGAACCGCTCCTTGAGCACCGGTTCCAGGTGCCGGTGGATCAGGAGCTTGGGGACGGGGCGGGCATAGGCGGCGTCGATCTGGTCCCGAATGGGCTGATAGGGGGGGAAACTCCCCTCGTATCCCTGACAAAAATGGGCCACCCGCTTGAACCGTCCCGAATCACAGGCGGGGGCCACCGTGGTCCAGAAGGTCGCGATCCCCCAGTCGGCCTCCGGCAGTTGGGAGAAGTCGGCGTCCTGGAGGAACTCCACGCCCTCCATGGAATGCCACGCGGGCCGGGGGGTCCGTCCCGCCACCGTCACCGCATGGCCCCGGCGCGCCAGCTCGGACGCATGGTCCAGCACCACCTTGGCCCCGCCGCTAATCTCCGTTCCCTCGAGCAGGTAGACGATTTTCATGTAGAATTATTATAGCGTGAATAGATACAGATGTCTGGCCATAGGCAACAGGCGGCAGGCGGCAGGCGGCAGTTGGCAGGGATCGCCCCCCGGCCCGCGGAAAAGCTCTACCCGCCACCCGGGAACCGTTTCAGGTTCCAGGTTTCAGGTTTCAGGACCTCTTTCCCCCCTCGGCGGTGATGGAACGGCAATGCACGGACGGGCATGGGTGCTTTATTGGCTTT
This sequence comes from uncultured Holophagales bacterium, assembly GCA_964603505.1. Classification (GTDB taxonomy): domain Bacteria; phylum Acidobacteriota; class Thermoanaerobaculia; order UBA2201; family UBA2201; genus UBA2201. The sequence continues at coordinate 10,101 of CAZRVT010000029.1, forward strand.
TCAACTCGAAACTCGAAACTCGAAACTCGAGACCGGGCGGAGGGCGGTGATGGCGATGAAATACGACCAGGACTTCGCCGGCCGCGGCATGGCCCTGAAGTACTACTTCGCCCTAAAGGAGACCGAGGGGGCCGCCTCGGTCCTGGAACTGGGGTGCTCCACCGGGGCCCTCCTGGCGGAGATGGCCGGGAGGGGGCAGAGGGTGGCTGGGGTGGAAGCCGACCCCGGGGCCGCCGCCGCGGCGCGCGCCAGAGGGGTGGAGGTCGTGGAGGGGGACGCGGAAGCGCCGGCGACCCTGGCGGCCGCCCGGGCGGGGGGCCCTTACGACGCCCTCCTGTGCCTGGACGTTCTGGAACACCTTCGGGACCCCTGGGCTTTCCTCCGTGCGGCCCCGGCCCTGCTCAATCCCGGCGGCTTCCTCTTCGCCACGATCCCCAACATCGGGTTCTACAAGGTCCGGTGGGCCCACCTGCGGGGGCGGTTCGACTACGCGGAGGAGGGGATCCTGGACCGCAGCCACCTGCGTTTCTTCACCGTCCGGACGGCCCGGAGGATGTTCGAGGATTCAGGCTGGCGCGTCGTTCACGGCTATCCCACCTCGGCGCCGCTCCCCTTCCTGAACGGGCCCCGCGAATTCACCGCCACCCGCATCGCGCAACAGTGGCCGAACCTTTTGGCGGAGGTGTACGCGTGGAGGGTGGCGCCCCGGTAGGCTCAAGGTTGACGGCTGACCGCGGAGGGCGGAAAGCGGCGGGCGGCGCGCGGCTCATCGCCCCGGTTCCTTCTCCGCCGGGACCGGCTCGGAGACGGGCTCGAACCATTGCGGATCATACACCCCCACCCGACCGTCGTCGGCCACCAGCCACACCCGGCCCTTGCCGTCGTGGGCGGAGGCTAGAAGGCGGTCGGCGAAGAGGCCGTCCCGGGAGTCGAGCGTGTGGAACCGCAGGCCGTCGAACAGCGTCACGCCGTTGCCCCAATACAGGTGGGTGATCCACAGGCGGCCCTTCGCGTCCTCGCTGAGGGACTCGACGAAATGGGACGCGGTCATCTCATCGCGCGTGTAGGTCCGCAGGCCCCCCTCGTCGAGGAGGGAGAGGCCCCCGTTGGTCCCCACGGCCACCGCGCCGTTCCTCATCGGCAGGACGCACTCGGCCGTCCAGAACCCCAGACCGTCGTCGGGGCTCCAGTGCTTCCAGAACCCGTTCCTCCACCGGTGGAGGTTGGGGTTCTCGTATCCCTTATCCTGGACGAACTGCGGATCCGAAGCCACCCACACCGCCCCCTCGGCGTCCTCGGCCAACTGCCAGATGAGGTTCCGGGGGTAGAGGCGGGCCTCCTCGGCGAACCGCGTCCACTCCGCGCCGTCGAACCGATAGAGGCCGTCCCCGCGGGTGCCCACCCACAGCCGCCCCTTGGAATCGAGAATGAAATCGCTGCCGGGGGCCTGGGCCGGAGGCGGGTCCACCGGCGGCAGGTCCAAGCGGCGCAGGCCGGCCCCGCGCTCGACCGGCAATAGAAGGTAGCCGGCCCATCGTTGTTGCATTTCCCGTGCCTGGTCGGGGGGGCAGGGGCGCGGGCAATCATTCAAGAAACGAGCGCCATTGTATTGCATGACCGCCAGCGCCCCGTCGGAGCGGCGGAAAGCGACGAAGCCGGCGTCCGTCCCCTGGTGCCGGTCCGGGCACGCCTGCCGCCCGTTGAGGAAAACCACAGTCCTGGCCTCCACGGTCTCCACCACTACCTGGCCTGAGGCGCGCTTCCCGCCGAGCAGCGCCTCCGCGGCCGCACAGGCGTTCTCAAAGACCTGCCCCTTCATCTTCCGCGGGCTCGGCGGCCGGCGGATGGCCCGCTCCGCGTCCTCCACCCGCGCCACCTGGAGGCCGCCGCAGAGGAACCAGAGATGGCCCTCGGCGTCCAGGACCATGTCGGCGACCGCGTCCTGCGGCAGCCCCTCCGCATATCCGAAGCGGTGGGCCTTCGGGCCCTCGATGAAGAACAACCCCGCCTGCCAGGTGGAGGCCCAGTAGCGCCCCCCGGGCCGCGGGGCCACCGCGGTCACCCACTCGCCGGGAAGGTGGTGGGCCAGGACCCCGCCCTTCCGGTCCAGGACGAAGAAGCCGTTGCGGGTCCCCACCAGGATCCGGCCGTCCGGCGCCGAACCGAGGGAGGTGACCCACTCCTCGGAGGACCCCGAGCCCCTCCAGATCGGCTTCCACGCGGCGCCCTCGGGGCGGTCGAGGGCCCACAGCTCCGGGCCACCGGCAAGGAACGCCCCCCACGGGGTCGCGTGGAAACGGTCGAAGATGCTCCCCCGCGTCTCCTTCTCGTCCCGCCAGATCTTCGCCCGCGGGTCCCACCGCTTCAGCGACTGGGCGGCGGCGAAGACGCGCCCGTCGAAGATCCCGGCGGCGTGCAGGTAGTCGTCCGGCAGGGGGATGTCGAGCCATTGCCTCCCGTTGAAGCAGGCGAGCGATCTCGCGTGCCAGCCCCACGCGCAGGCCCGGCCCTTCCGGTCCAGGGCGAAGCCGCGGGGATTGCCCTCGGAGGAGGGGGCCTTCAGCGTCTCCGGCCGGTCCGGCCGGCCCGGCGGGAAGATGCTGACCCATCCATGGTAGGCCCACACCCGGCCGTCGGGGGCGATGGCGAGGGCCGCGGCCCCGGCCGGTTGCTCCACCCTGCGCCAGAACATCCCCGGCCCCGCCTCGAGGGAGACCTTCTGGGCGGGGGCGCCGATGGCCGTGAGCACGGATAGAACGACGGGCAGGACGAACGGAAGAGACCGCACACCGGGCCGCATGTCCACATTCTACTCCAAGGCGGTTTGCCGTGGGGCCGGAATGAGTGGTATCATTAGTTGGTTATCCTGATGATGTCGCGCACCGCTCCATCCGCCGCCCTGCTCTTCGTTCTGGCCCTCTCGCTGGCGCCCCAGGCGCTGGTGTGCGGGGCGGTGCAGAAGCACGAGTGCTCGTGCTGCGGGGAGGGGAACGACTGCACCTGCTGCGACATCGTCCCCCTCTATCCCGAGCAGGCCGCCGCCGCGGTCTCTCCGCCGCAGGTCGCCGTCCCGGCCATGTGGACGGCCTTCGAGGGAGCGCAACCGCTCCCGGCCGATGACGTCGCTGTCACCGCGCCCGTTGCGGGTCGCATCCACGGCCCGCCCCCCCTCCAGGAAACCTCCCGGCTCCGTCTCTGATCGCGCCCCCTTCCCGGTCATCGTTCCCCTCATGACTGAAAGGAGGCGTCCATGCCCGTTCCGCGTTCCGTTCTGCTGATCCTGCTCCCGTCCGCCCTGCTGATCCAGCCCGGCGGGACGGCCTCGACCCCGCCCGCCCCCCCGCCGGAGGCGCTCATCCGCCAGGCCCTGGAGGCCTCCCCCATGCTCAAGGCCGGGGCCGAATCGGCCGCCGCGGCCTCCGAAACGGCCGCCGGCGCCGGCGCCCTGCCCGATCCCATGGTGGAATTCATGCTCCAGGACGTGGGGTTCCCCGAGTACACGGTGGGGGAGGAGGAGATGTCCATACTGGGGGTGGAGATCCGACAGGGGCTCTCCCTCCCCTCCAAGCGAAAGGCGGCGAAAGCCGGGGCCGGCGCCCGCGCGGCCGGGGCCGGGGTGCGGTGGGAGCTCGAGCGGAGGGCGCTGGCCCTGCAGGTGAGGCAAATGCACGCCGAGCTGTACGCGCTCGACCGGGAGCGGGAGGCGCTCGAGGCCTCCCGGGAGCTGGTGGACCTCGCCGCGGCGGTGGCCGCGGCCCGGTACGGGGCCGGGGACGCCGGCGCCGGGGCCGTCCTGCGGGCCCAGCTGAAGGCCGACGGGGCCGCCGTCCGGCTCGACGACCTGGCCGCCCGCCGCGCCGGCCTCACAGCGGAACTGAACGCCATGCGGGGTCTTCCGCCGGAGACCCCCGTGGGGACGGTGGAGGCCCTGCCGGAGACCCCCGCCGCGGAGACAGGGACAGCCGCGGCGGGTTCGCCCGAGACGGCGCTGGCGCGCGCCCGGGTGCGGGAGGCGGAACTGGCCCTCGACATCGCCCGCCTCGAATCGAAGCCCAACCTCTACGTCGCGGCGGGGACCGCGGCCCGCGGGCACTACGACCCCGTGACCACCCTGCGGTTCGGCATGGAGGTCCCCCTCTGGTCCAAGAGCAAGCAGGCGCCCATGGCGCGCGCCGCCGAGCGCGAGCTCGCCATGGCGCGCCAGGAGCAGGCCCAGGCGGAACTGGACGCCCTCCGCCGCGCCGTCGCCCTCACCGCCCGCCGGGACGCGGAGAGGCGGCAGATCGTCCGCTACCGGGAGTCCATCCTCCCGCGCACCAGCGAGGCCCTCGGCGCCGCGCGCTCCGCCTACCTCGCGGGGAAGGGCGACTTCCCCGCCATCCTGGAGTCGCTGGACGCTTGGCTGGAGGCCCGCATCGAACTGGCCATGCGGGAATCGGCCCGCGCTGCGGCGGAGGCCGAGCTGATGTTCCTCGCGGGGAACGACCCCGCCCTCGCCCAAGGAGTCGACCATGAAGACCGCTAAGACCGCCACCCTCGTCCTTGCCGCCATCCTCCTGTCCGCCCTCGCCTGCGCCCCCGGCGGAGGGGAGGCCGTGCCGTACCACTGCCCCATGCACCCCACCTACCTGGCCGACCGGGCCGGGTCCTGCCCCATCTGCGGGATGGACCTGGTCAAGGTGGACGCCTCGGCCCCCGCCCCGGCCGAAGCCGCGGCGAAGGCCTACGCCTGCCCGATGAACTGCGAGCCTCCCGCCGGCGGACCCGGAATATGCGGGAAATGCGGCATGGACCTGGTCCCGGCCGAGGGGTTCGTCTGCCCGATGCTCTGCGAGGCGGTCGCGGAGGGCCCGGGCCGGTGCGGGAAATGCGGGATGGACCTCATGCCGGTGCGGAACGGGGTCCTGCAAAGTGAGGGGATCCGGGCGGCGGAGGGGATGGCCCCGGTCCGCCTCAACGGGGACGGCGTGGCCCTTGCGGGCGTGCGGACGGCGGTGGCGGAGGCGGGGGCCCTGGGGCGCTCCATCCGGGCCGCGGGGACGGTGGCGGCCGACGAGTCCCGCGTGCGCCACGTCCACGCCAAGCTCGACGGCTGGGTGGAGAAGCTCCATGTCGGCGTCACCGGCCAGGCGATCCGGCAGGGCCAGCCGCTCCTGGAGCTCTATTCGCCGGAACTGCTGGCCAGCCAGGAGGAGTACCTGAACGCCCTCCGCGCGCGGGAGCGGTTCGAGGGCTCCTCCCTGCCCGAGGTGGGGGACGGCGCCCGCGACCTCCTCGAGGCCGCCCGGCGCCGACTCGCGCTCTTTGACGTCCCGGAGGACTTCATCCTCGGGCTGGAGGCCTCCGGCCGGGCCTCCCGCACCGTCACCCTCCACGCCCCCGCCTCCGGGCACGTGCTCGGGAAGGCGGTGGTGGAGGGGCACCGGGTGGAGCCGGGGACGGAGTTGTTCACCATCGCCGACCTTTCCACGGTCTGGGTGGAGGCGGCCGTGTACGAATCCGACGCCCCGTCCGTCCGGGTCGGGACCGCGGGCGAGGTCCGCCTTCCCGATGACCCCGGCGCCGCCGTCGCGGGGAGGGTGGTCCTGGTCCTTCCCGCCCTCGAGCCCGAGACCCGGACGCTCCGCGTGCGGGTGCAGGTGCCCAACCCCGGCCTGCGGTTCAAGCCGGGGATGTTCGCCGAGGTGGTCCTCCGGGCCGAGGCCGCCTCGGGCGTCCTCATCCCCGACTCGGCCCTGCTCGACACCGGGACGCGGCGCATCGTGTTCGTGGAGTCCGGCCCGGGGTCGTTCGAGCCCCGCGAGGTGGAGACCGGCCTGCGGGACGGGGGACGGGTGCTGGTCCGGTCGGGGGTGGCGGCGGGGGAGCGGGTGGTGGTGAAGGCCAACTTCCTCCTCGACAGCGAATCGCGGCTGAGGGCGCAGATCGGAACGCCGAGGTCCGAGCCGCCGGACGGCCGGACGGCCGGAAATCCGGAAACCGATCCCCACGCCGGCCACCGGCACTGATCCAACGAAGGAGAAGCAGATGTTACGAGCGAAATTGGATAATCCCGGCCGCCTTGGCGTTTCTGCGCCAAGGCGGGATGGTCTCCTTGCGGGGAGAGGGTGGAGCCCCGAGAATTTGCTTCTCGGGGCGGGAGAGGGAACCCCCCTCTTTCGCCTTCGCAGAAGGCATACGATATGATCCGGAAAGTCATCGCCTTCTCCGCGGAGAACAAATACCTCGTCCTGATGGCGGTGGCCGCCCTGGCGGTCCTGGCCTGGCACACCCTGCAGACCAGCCGCCTCGACGCCCTGCCCGACCTCTCCGACACCCAGGTCATCGTCCTCTCGCGTTGGGACCGCTCCCCCGACATCCTGGAGGACCAGGTCACCTATCCCATCGTGTCGGCCCTCCTGGGGGCTCCGAGGGTCAAGGCCGTGCGCGGCTTCTCCGACTTCGGTTACTCCTTCGTCTACGTCATCTTCCAGGACGGCACCGACCTCTACTGGGCCCGCTCGCGCGTCCTGGAGTACCTCACCAAGATCCAACCTTCGCTGCCGCAGGGAGTGAAGACGGAGCTGGGGCCCGACGCCACCGGGGTGGGGTGGGTGTTCCAGTACGCCCTCGTGGACCGGACCGGGACGCTCGGGCCCGAGGAGATGCGATCGTTCCAGGATTGGAACCTCCGGTACGCCCTGCAGTCGGTCCCCGGCGTGGCGGAGGTGGCCTCCGTGGGCGGGTTCGTCCAGCAGGTCCAGATCACCGTGGACCCCCACCGCCTCGCCGCCCTCGGCATCCCCATCACCCAGGTGATCGCCGCCGTGCGGGCCTCCAACGACGAGGTGGGCGGGCGCCTCCTTGAGTTCGCGGGAACGGAGTTCATGGTCCGCGTCCGGGGCTACTCCCGCGAACCCGCGGACTACGAGAAGGTCGTCGTCAAGACCGGCCCCGGCGGCGTCCCCGTCCTGCTGGGGGACATCGCCCGCGTGGAGTGGGGCCCGGAGATGCGCCGGGGCGTCGCCGACCTCGACGGGACCGGCGACACCGTGGGAGGCATCGTGGTGATGCGACACGGGGAGAACGCCCTCCAGGTCATCGACCGGGTCCAACAGCGGCTGGCGGACCTGAGGCCCACGCTCCCCCCGGGCGTGGAGATCGTCACCACCTACGACCGCTCCGACCTCATCCACCGCGCCCTCGACACCCTCACCCACGAGCTGACCCTGCAGATGATCATCGTGGCCCTCGTCATCCTCGTCTTTCTCTGGCACATCCCCTCGGCCCTCGTCCCCATCCTCACCATCCCCGTCGCGGTCCTCCTGGCCTTCATCCCGCTCCGGCTCTTCGGCATCACCGTCAACATCATGTCGCTGGCGGGGATCGCCATCTCCATCGGCGTGCTGGTGGACGGGGCCATTGTGGAGGTGGAGAACGCCTACAACAAGCTGCACCAGTGGGAGGCGGGGGGACGGAAGGGGGATTTCCACGCCGTCCGCCTGGAGGCCCTTCTCGAGGTTGGCCCCTCTGTCTTCTTCTCGCTCCTCGTCATCGCCGTGGCCTTCCTGCCCATCTTCGTCCTCGTGGACCAGGAGGGGCGCCTCTTCGGCCCCCTGGCGTGGTCCAAGAACCTCACCATGGCCATCGCCGCCGTCCTGGCCATCACCCTGGATCCGGCCATGCGCATGGTCTTCACCCGGATGGACCCCTTCACTTTCCGGCCCCGATGGTTCTCCGTTCTTCTGACAAAAGTCGCCGTGGGGACCTACTACGCGGAGGAGCGGCACCCTATCTCCCGCCTTATCTTCAGGGTCTACGATCCCGCCTGCCGCTGGGTGCTGAGGCGGCCCAAGACCACCATCGCCGCCGCCCTCGCCCTCGTGGCGGTCTCGATCCCCGTCTATTTCCAGTTGGGCCGGGAGTTCATGCCGCCGCTGAACGAGGGGAGCATCCTCTACATGCCCACCACCCTCCCCGGCATTGCGGTGGCCGAGGCCAAGGTGCTGATGGAGACGCAGGACCGGGTGCTCAAGTCGTTCCCCGAGGTGGAGCGCGTCTTCGGCAAGGCCGGCCGGGCCGAGACCTCCACCGACCCCGCCCCCTTCTCCATGATGGAGACCACCGTCATCCTCAAGCCCCAGGAGCAGTGGCGGCCCAAAGAGGCCTGGTATTCGTCCTGGGCCCCGGAGTGGGTTAAAGGTTTTCTCCGGCCCTTCTGGCCCGACCGGCTCACCTGGGAGGAACTGGTGGCCGAGATGGACGCCAAGATGCGCTTCCCCGGCGTCACCAACGCCTGGACCATGCCCATCAAGGCGCGCATCGACATGCTCAGCACCGGCGTCCGCACCCCCGTCGGCGTCAAGGTCTTCGGCTCGGACCTGAAGACCATCGAGCGCATCGGGACCGACCTGGAGGCGGCCTTGAAGGAGGTCTCCGGCACGCGCAGCGTCTTCGCCGAGCGGGTGGCCGGCGGCTACTTCCTCGACTTCGAGCCTCGGCGCGAGGCCCTCGCCCGGGTGGGGCTCACCATCGGCGACCTCCAGATGGTGCTGATGAGCGCGGTGGGGGGGGAGAATATCACCACCACCATCGACGGCCGGGAGCGCTACCCCGTCAATGTCCGCTATCCTCGCGAACTGCGCGACGACCCTGACGCCCTCGCCCGCGTCCTGGTCCCCACCCCTTCCGGAGCACAAATCCCGGTTGGGCAATTGGCCGACATCAAGTTGGTCCAGGGGCCCGCCATGCTGCGCAACGAGAACGGCTTCCTCTCCAGCTATGTCTATGTGGATGTCGCCGGGCGGGACATCGGATCCTATGTGGACGAGGCCAAGAAGGCGGCCTCGACGGTGGACCTGCCGGCGGGCTACGGCCTCCTGTGGAGCGGCCAGTACGAGAACATGCTCCGCGTGCGCGAGCGCCTCAAGGTGGTGGTCCCCATCACCCTGGCCCTCATCTTCGCGCTTCTGTACATGAATACCAAGTCGGCCTTCAAGGCGGGGGTGGTTCTCCTCGCCGTGCCCTTCTCCGCCATCGGGGCCATCTGGCTGTTCTACATCCTGGGCTACAACGTCTCCATCGCCGCGTGGGTGGGGATGATCGCCCTGCTGGGGCTGGACGCCGAGACGGGGGTGTTCATGCTCCTGTTCCTGGACCTCTCGCTGGCGGATTACAAGCGCCGCGGCGCGCTCAACACGCTGGCGGACCTGGACGAGGCCCTCCTCCACGGAGCGGTCAAGCGGGCGCGGCCCAAGATGATGACGGTGGCTACAGCCCTCATGGGGCTGGTGCCGGTGATGTTCGCCACGAGCGCCGGGGCCGACGTGATGAAGCGCATCGCAGCCCCCATGATCGGCGGCCTGGCGACCTCGTTCCTGCTGGAACTGTTGGTGTATCCGGCGATCTACAAGCTGTGGAAGGGGAGGGAGGTGCGGTAAAAAGAGATCAGGGGACTACCCCGTCAGGAGCACTTGGACCGCCTCCAGCAGTTTCTTCGGGTCCACCGGCTTCTCGAAATAGCAGGAGACGCCCAGGGCGATCGCCCGGGCCTCCAATTCCGGGCTGCCGTACCCGGTGATGAGGATGCAGTGGGTGTCGGGGTGGCGCTCCTTGACGAGGCGGAGGATCTCTATGCCCTCTTCGCTCATCACGTTGGTCAGCCGGAGGTCGGTGATGACGATGTCGTAGCGGTGGCCGGCCAGGAACCGCTGGGCTTCCGCGAGCGTATCCGTCAGGTCCAGGTCGGCCCCGGTCGATCCGAGGATCTTCCGGATCCCCTGCAGGAAACCCGGATCGTCGTCGATGATCAGGATGCGGTGGGGCATGGACGCCTCCTTGGCTGCCGCACGGTCCGTCCCATCATACCGCATCCGGCGCCCGGACCGCCGCCGGGCCTCATCCGCAGCAGGATGGCCCGTTGGAGTCGCCGCAGCCGCAGGACGGCTCCCCTCCCTTCACCCACCCGCTGATGACGGCCGTCGCGCAGCCCACCCCCTTGCTCACCGTCAACGCTCCCGAGGGGCAGTTGACCATGCAGGCCCCGCACTCCATGCAGCGGTCCCGGTCGCCGACGACCGACTTTCTCGCCTCGACGGTAAAGATGCGGTGCGGGCACACCACTGCGCACATCCCGCAGCCGGTGCAGACGGCGGAGTTCATCTTCAGCGTGACAACGCCCGGAATATAGCGCATGGCGTTCATTGGACGAACACCCCCGTGATCCAGAGTCCCAGCGCCGCGGCGGCCCCCGCCACCTGCAGGGGGACGGCGCGGCGCATCTCATATTTGACGCCCGACAGCGAGGTGAAGGGCGTGGAGCCGGTGAAGTTCATGGCGATGAAGCTGGAGACCGTCGGCAGGAGCACCAGCCACGCCGCGGTGGCCCAGCCGTTCGCCTCCAGGCCGGGGAAGGCGCGGAAAAAGAGGGCGCAGAGGGCGGAGAGTCCCAGCCCCACCCAGAACCCCTTGAGGGAGAACGCCCGGCCCGGCAGCCAGGGGAGAAGGGCGAAGGTGAAAACGCTGGCGGCGAGGTAGGCGGCCGCGATCCATAGGCCGTAGGCCAGCGCCAGCCCGGCCGTCCGCTCGAGGGTCGGCGGCCGGGCCGCAGCGAGGGCCAGGACGGCCACGGCCGCGAGGACCCAGGCCAGCGGCTTGAGCCCCTGCGTCAGCTCCACGGAGACCTGGCCCAGGCGGTCCAAGAGATCGAACCGCACCTGCCGCATGGCCTCCGTGGCCTTGCCGCCGAGGCGGAGGAACTCGGGGATGTCCTCCGCCCGGACGGGGCCGTAGGCCACATGAAAGCCCGAGCGCCTCGTCACCTCGTGGGCCGCCACCCCCGGGGCGCCCAGCTGGGGGAGGATGAGCTTGCGGTGGGACACGATGGCGGGAAGGTTCACCGCCTCCATCCGATGGAGAAACTCCTCCGTTCCGAAGGTCCCCTTCCCCGCCGCGCACCAGACGTTGATCCCCTTGGTGTCGAGGACCAGAATCCACGCGTCGAGCCCCGCGACGGCCGTGCGGAGGCGGTCCACCGTCAGCTTGTAGTTGGCGGTGACCAGGACGGGGGAGGCCGGGGAGGGGCTCCCCACGCCGTAGAGGCCGGGGGCGACTCGATAGCGGTCGCGTCCCAGCCCCCAGCGCATCTTCAGCGCTCCGCGGCGGTCGGCGGCCTCCAGCGCGGTTTTCAGAAGGGGGACGGGGCCGGCCGGCGTGTCGGTCCAGCCGGCCAGGGTGGGTTCGCTTCGGGCCGGCCGGGAGGGTGGTTCGGCGGGCCGTCCGCAGCAGGAGGGGCCGCATCCGCAGGAGGGGCGCTTGGGGAGGTCAGGCACGGGAGGCCTCCTTCGCGTGCGCCGCGCGCCCGGCGGGCCGTGCGGGGAGCCTGCCGGCTTCCGGGGGGAACAGCCGGGCGAGGTCCCGCAGGGCCTGGGGGTCCACCCAGCAGTCCACGTTCTTCCTCCGGCGCGCCATCCTTAGCAGGCCCGACTGGCGCAGTTCCTTCAGGTGGTGCGACACCGTGGAGGGGCTGATCTTGAGGGGGCGGCCCAGCTCGCCCACGCAGGCGCTGACGGTGCTCTCGGGACAGCAGCCGACCCCCGGCCGGCACCGGGCGGAGAGCTGGAGGAAGATCCTCAGTCGGTGGGGGTGGGCCAGGGCCTTGAAATACCCCGCCATGCGCGCGACGCTGGTGCTTTTATAGTTAGACATATTTCAAATTATAGAAGGATTGCGGGCGGCCGTCAAGTGCCCTGGCTTGCGGCCCCCCCGGACCCCCGCAGGGGGATAAGGATGCTCGCCTGCCGGGTCGGCCCGGCCAGAACGGGGGTGGGGATGCCCAGGGCCGGCCTCGCGGCCTTGGCCCGCGGGGAAGGGGAGCCCCCCGGCCTCTCGCTCAGGCGGAAGCGGGCGGGCTGGGCGGGGGTGGGGTGGGCGATGAGCCTTCCGGATCAAACCGCCATCGGTCCTTCGCGGAGGGCCGAGAGGAAGATTCCGCGCGGCCCGCCTGTTATCGGGCCCGTGAACCGCCTCGCCTCGGAGCCCAGCCCCTACCTGCGCCAGCACGCCTCCAACCCCGTGGACTGGTTCCCGTGGGGCGACGAGGCGTTCGCCCGCGCCGCGGAGGAGGACCGGCCGGTTCTCCTCTCCATCGGCTATTCCGCCTGCCACTGGTGCCACGTGATGGAGCGGGAGTCGTTCGCCGACCCCGAGGTCGCCGCCCTCCTCAACGCGGCGTTCGTCTGCGTCAAGGTGGACCGGGAGGAGCGGCCCGACCTCGACGCCTTCTACATGGCCGTCTGCCAGGGGATGACCGGGAGCGGCGGGTGGCCGTTGACGCTCCTTCTGACCCCGGACCGCAAGCCGTTCTTCGCTGCCACCTACCTGCCCAAGCGGGCCCGGTTCGGCCATCTCGGATTGATGGAGCTGGTACCGCGCGTGACGGAGCTGTGGAGGGAGCGGCGCGGGGAGGTCCTGGCCGCGGCCGAGCGCATTCTGGAGGGGCTACGCGCCGCCCCTCCGGCCGCCCAAGCGGACCCGGGGGAGGCCCTGCTCGAGCGGGGGTTCCGCGAGCTGAAGCGCGCTTTCGACCCCGCCCGGGGCGGGTTCGGGGACGCGCCCAAGTTTCCCCCGGCCCACGCCCTGTGGTTTCTCCTGCGCCGTCACCGCCGGCACGGCTCTCCCGACGCCCTCGCGATGGTCTGCCGGACGCTCGACGCCATGAGGGACGGCGGCATTTACGACCACCTCGGCGGCGGGTTCCACCGCTACGCCACCGACGCGGAGTGGCGCGTTCCCCACTTCGAGAAGATGCTCTACGACCAGGCCCTCCTGGCGTCCGCCTACGCCGAGGCCTGGCAGGCCACCGGAGAGGGGGCGTACCGCGAGACCGCGCGGGCGACGCTGGATTACCTCCTGCGCGACCTGGCCGCGCCCGGGGGCGGCTTCTTCAGCTCGGAGGACGCCGACATCGAGGGTGAGGAGGGGAGGTTCTACCTCTGGACCCGCCGGGAGGTGCTCGACGCGCTGGGGCCCGAGGACGGCGAGGTGTTCTGCCGTTGGATGAACGTAGCGGAGGAGGGGAACTTCTCCGATCCCGTCACCGGGCGCGCCGACGGCCGCAACATCCTGTTCCATGGCCCCGGCGCGGGAGCGGACCCTCCCGGCATGGAGAGCTGGAGGCGGAAGCTGTTCGAAGCGCGCGCCCGCCGGCCGAGGCCGGGGCTGGATGACAAGGTGCTGGCCGACTGGAACGGCCTCGCCATCGCCGCGCTCGCCCTGGCCGGCCGCGCCCTCGGGGAGCCCCGCTACATCGAGGCGGCCGGGCGGGCCGCCGCCTTCGTCGCCGCGTCCATGACCGGCCCGGACGGTACCCTGCTCCACCGGTGGCACGGCGGGCGGGCGGGGATCCCGGGCTTTTTGGACGACTACGCGTTCCTCGCCCACGGCCTCATCGAGCTCCACGCCGCCACCTGGGACGCGTCCCACCTGCGCCGGGCCCTGGAGCTGACGGAGGCCATGCTCGCGCGCTTCGGCGACCCCGCGGGCGGCGTTCTCTTTCTCGCCGCCGCCGGCCCCGACGCCCCTCCGGTGCGGACGAGAGAGGTCTTCGACGGTTCCCTGCCCTCGGGGAACTCCGTGGCTTTTGACAACCTCCTCCGGTTGGCGGCGCTCACCGGGAGGGCCGACCTCGCCGAGCGGGCGTGGACGCTGGCGAGGGCCTTCGCCCCGCAGGTCGAGCGGGCCCCGTCGGGTTTCTGCCGCTTCCTGTCGGCCCTGGACCGCGCCCTCGGGCCCTCTGTTGAAGTAGTGGTGGTCGGGGAGTGGGGAGCCCCCGGCACCCGGGCCCTCCTGGAGCCGTTGGAGCGGGGATTCCTCCCGGGGGTGGCGGCGCTCTTCAAGCCCGCCGGCGACGCGGCGGAGGTGGAGCGCCTGGCGCCCTTCACGGCCCCCATGGCGATGGTGGACGGGAAGGCGGCCGCCTACCTGTGCTCGAACGGCGCCTGCGGCCGGGCGGTGGCCGACCCGGCCGCCATGATGGATGCGATCACCGCCGCGCTCGGGGACACGGCGTAAGCCGGCCCCTCACCGCCGGCCCAGCTCGCTCACGCCCTTCAACTCGGGATAGAACGCGACGACCTTCCACCCGCCCTCCGTCTTCCGCACCGTCCCCTCGAGTCGGAACCCGGCGGCGTGGGAGGCCGTCATCGCCGAGGTGACGCCCGGCGGGCAGAACTGGACCACCAGCTCGGCGGTCACCTCCGCCTCGTCCCCGGCTTCGGCGATGGAGGTCTGGGTGTAGGTGATCCCCAGGATGCTCTCCATCATGTTGCCGGTGGCCTGGTTGATGTTCTGGAAGTCCTCCATCACCTCGTCCTTGACCGAATAGGCCCACGCCTTCTCCAGGCGGTTGGCCCCCCAGTACTCGGAGAACTCCTCGAAGGCCTTCGCCGGCCCCACGCGGACGAATTGTAGGTAGACGAACAGGGCGGCGGCGAGGGCGAAGGCGAGTAGGATCCATTTCTTCATGGCGGACCTCCTCGGTCGGTTTTACAGCAGGCGCACCACGGGCCGTCCGTCCATCAGGAAGCGGCCGTTTTTCAGGTCGCGGACGGTGGCGGTGAGCCACCGGTCGGCGTTGACGCCGAAGGCGATCTCCAGGCGGGCCTTCCGGTCTCCGGGGGGGTGGGGCGGGTCGAGGCGGCCCAGGGCGGGATCGGAGGCGTTGAGGGGCACCACCACCCGGTCGCCGCTCCCCTCCAGCGCCTGGAGGCGTCCCGCCGCGTCCCAGGCGAACTGCCGCTCCCCCTCCTTCCCGCGGCCGATCTCGCAGATCTCCAGCTTGAAGACCCGCTCCGCCTCGCCGCGGGCGCAGGTGGGGACGAGGCGCCCGGTCCAGAGGTCCGGCGGCGTGGGGAACCGGGTGCCCCGGGGGACCACGACGGTGTGCTCCGGGGCGCCGGTCTTGGGGTCGTAGGTGACGAAGGCGTAGTCGTGGATGATGAAGTCCCCCGCCTCCGCCTTCCCGGCGGAGAAGACCGACGCCCCGAGGGCCACGGCACCGAAGGGCTGCCACGCCCGGACCCGGTCGCGGCCGTAGCGCGCCTCCATCAGGGGATAGACGCCCGGCAGGAGGGTGGAGCCGCCCACCATCAGGACCTCGTCGACCGCTCCTCCCGGCGGGACCGCCGCCTCGATCTCCTCCAGGCATTCGCCGATCATCCGATAGAGCCCCCGCTCGCGTAGCAGTTCGGCGAACCGCTCCCGCGTCACCTCCGGCGGGGCGGGGCCCGAGCCGGGGGCGCCGCGGCGGGCCGAGGGCGGCGGCGGCACGCGGAAGAGGACCCGCTCGTGGAGGTAGAGCGCCTCCTTCACCCGCTTGGCCTCCAGGAGGAGCTGGCGTTGCCAGAAGTTCTTTTCCGAGGCCTCCTCCAGCCGCCACCCCTCGCGCTCGGCCAGATCCCGCAGGAGCCACTCGTCGGCCATCCAGCCGCCCGCCAGCCGTCCGGTCTTGGCGAGCACGCGGCACGCCCCCTCGTGCGTCCCGGCGGGGGAGAGGTGCACCAGGGCCAGGTGGAAGGTGCCGCCCCCGAAGTCGAGGACCAATGCGAGGACGTCCTTGAGCAAGCCCATGCCGTAGCCGAGGGCCGCGGCCACGGGCTCGTCCACGAACCGGGCGCGGCGGATGCCGAGGGACTTCGCAAGGGTGAGGAGCTCGGCGCGATAGGCCTCGTAGGCCTCCACCGGGACGGTGAAGGCCGCCTCTCGGACCCGCTCGCCGGCCCGCCGGCGGACCTCCGCGAGGAGTTCCCGGGCGAAGACGCGGGCGACGCCCCGGGCGGAGACGGGGTGCCGACCCCGCTGGGCGAGGGGCTTGAGGGGGGCGCCGGCGAGCGCGATTTTGAAGGAGGGGCAGAAGCCCGGGTGGACGGTCGCGGCGTTGGCCTCGAGGGCGGGCCGGCCGATGAGGGCCTGCCGACCGAGGAAGTAGCGCCGGTCCACCCACGACCAGGCGCCCACCCGGTCCCAGAAACCCCGGTGGGGTGGGAGGTGGACGGCCGAGGGGACGAGGGCCTCGGCCTCGGCGGGAGCGTGCTCGTCCGCGGGGAGGGCGATGCCGGGGAACGGCAGGAGGCGGGGGGCCCCCTCCGCCTCGTTCCAGAAGGCCACCTTGCTGTGGGTGGTCCCCAGGTCGATGGCCCAGCCGTTCATGGCCGGCCGATCCGTGGGGAGGGTGGGATTGGCATCGGGGGCGATTATAGCACCGGACCCGCCCGGTTCCGCCGGCGGGGCGGTCGCGGACCATTCCCCCTGAAATAGTCGTATAATCAAATGGTGGCCGGCCCCATCACGATCCCGCCGTTCCGCTGGCGCCCCCTCCTCCTGGCGGCCTTGCTTCTCTCCGGGGTTGCGACGCCCCTGCGCGCCCAGGCCCCTGACCTGCAATTCCGCCACCTCTCCATCCGGGACGGCCTCTCCCAGAGCATCGTGGATGCGATGGTGCAGGACCGCCGGGGGTTCGTCTGGTTCGTCACCGAGGACGGGCTCAACCGGTACGACGGCTACCGGTTCTCGGTCTACAAGCACGACGCCCGGGACCCCGCCTCCCTCGTCCACAACGAGATCAAGTGCATCCACGAGGACCGCGCTGGGATCCTCTGGATCGGGAGCTTCAGCCGCGGCCTCGAGCGCTTCGACCCCTCCACCGGGCGCTTTTCCCATTTCCAGCACGACATGGACGCGCCCGCCTCGCTCGCTAGCGACATCGTCTGGTCGGTGATCGAGGACCGGCAGGGGCGGCTGTGGGTGGGGACGGCGGAGGGGCTGGACCGCCTCGATCCCGCCGCCGTCGCCTTCGCGCACCTCCGGACCGCGGAGCCCGGGGCGGGGCCGGACGACGTGCGCGCCCTGCTGGAGGACCGGGATGGGGCCCTGTGGGCCGGGACGGCGGGGAACGGACTCCTGCGGCTCGACCCCGCCACCGGCGCGGTCCTCCGCTTCACGCACGACCCCGCCGACCCCACCTCCCTGAGCCACGACGATGTGCGGGCCCTGCTCCAGGACGCGGACGGCGCCCTGTGGGTGGGCACCCGCGGCGGGGGGCTGTGCCGCCTCGATCCGGCCACCGGGTCCTTCCGCCGGTTTCGCCACGATCCTCGGGACCCCCGCTCGCTCGGGGGCGACCTCGTCCTCGCCCTGGCGCGGGACGCGCGGGGGGACCTATGGGTCGGGACGGACGGGGGGGGCTCAACCGCCTGGCCCGCGGCGCCGAGGTCTTCGACCGCTACCGGCACGATCCGAACCGCCCCTCCAGCGTGGCGAGCGATCGCATTTATTCGCTACTGATCGACCGCTCGGGCCTCCTGTGGGTGGGCACCTATGGCGCCGGGGCGAGCCGCTGCGCCCTCAACAAGAAGGCGTTCGCCCATTTCCGGCACGACCCCTCCGATCCCGCCTCCCTCGCCCACGACATCGTCTGGTCGTTCTGCGAGGAGCCCTCGGGGGTTCTGTGGGTCGGCACGAACGACGCGGGGCTCGACCGCTTCGACCGGGCATCGGGGCGCTTCACCCACTACCCCCACCGCCCGGGCGACCCCGCCTCGCCGGCCCATCCCTCGATCCGGATGGTGGTCCGCGATCGTTCCGGGGCGCTCTGGCTCGCCACCAACGGCGGCGGCTTGGACCGCTTCGACCCCGCCACGGGGCGGTGGACGCACCACCGTCACGACCCCGCGGACCCGGGGTCGCTCGCGCACGACGAGCTGCGGATGGTGTTCGAGGACCGCGAGGGTCGCCTCTGGGTCGGGACCTACGGGGGCGGGCTGGACCGCCTCGACCCCGCTGCGGGGCGCTTCGTCCACCACCGCCACGACCCGGCTGATCCGGCCTCCATCAGCGGCAACTACGTTCGGACGGCATTCCAGGACCGGGACGGGGCGCTCTGGTTCGGCACCCACGGCGACGGGCTCAACCGCTGGGACCCCGCGGCCGGCGCCTTCACCCGCTACCGCCACGATCCCGCCGATCCCGACTCCCTCACCAACGACTTCGTCTTCTCCATCCACGAGGACCGGCGGGGGCGGCTGTGGGTGGCCACCTACGGCGGGGGGCTGAACCGCCTGGACCGGGCGACGGGGAAGTTCACGGCCGTGCGCAAAGGCGACGGCCTCCCCGACGACGCGGTGTACGGCATCCTGGAGGACGCCGAGGGGGGGCTATGGCTCTCCACCAACTCCGGCCTCGCCCGCTACGACCCCGAGGGCGGGGGCGTGCGCACCTACACGCAGGACGACGGCCTCCAGAGCAACGAGTTCAACGGCGGATCCTACTGCCGGAGCCCCGGGGGCGAGATGTTCTTCGGGGGCATCAACGGGTTCAACGCCTTCTTCCCCGAGCGGATCCGCGAGAACCCGTACCGGGCGCCGGTCGTCCTCACCGACTTCCAGCTCTTCAACCAGAGCGTTCCCGTGGGGCCCATGGCCGACGGGCGCACGCTCCTGGAGCGCTCCATCGCGGACACCCCGTCCATCACCCTGACGCACCGCGACCGCGTGGTGTCGTTCGAGTTCGCCGCCCTCGAATTCACCGCGCCGGAGAAGAACCGCTACGCCTACCGCCTCGTGGGGCTCCACCAGGACTGGGTGGATCTGGGGGCCCAGCGTTTCGTGATGTTCACCACCCTGCCCGCGGGGACCTACACCCTGCGGATCCGGGGGACCAACAGCGACGGGGTGTGGAACGAGGAGGGGGCGGCGCTGCGCCTTATCGTCCTCCCCCCCTGGTGGCGGACCGGCTGGGCCGTCGCGGCCTACGCCCTCCTCCTGCTGGGGGCGGTGGGGGGGCTCGTGCGGTTCGAGAAGATGCGCGAGCGGGAGAGGGGGAGGGTGGTGGAGGCGGAACTTCGGGCCACCGCCGCCGAGTTCCAGACCCGGACCGCCGAGGCCGAGACCCGCGCCCTCAAGGCCGAGAACGAGCGGAAGAGCCGGGAGCTCGAGGAGGCCCGCCGGCTCCAGCTCTCCCTTCTCCCCAAGGAGCTGCCCCGCCACCCCCGGTACGCCGTGGCGGCCGTGATGCGCACCGCCACCGAGGTGGGGGGCGACTATTACGATTTCCACCTCGGGGATGACGGCTCGATGACCGTGGCCATCGGCGACGCCACGGGGCACGGCACCCGGGCGGGCATCATGGTGGCCATCATGAAAGGGCTCTTCGCCCGGCTCTGCCACGAGCCGGACCTGAGGACGGTCCTCCAGGAGTGCAACCGCACCCTGCGGGGCATCGAGTTGGACCCGATGTACATGGCCCTGGGGCTCCTCCGCCTGGAGGGGGAGCGGGCCCGCGCGGCCGCCGCCGCCATGCCGCCCCTGTTCGTGTACCGGGCCGCCCGCACGGCGGTGGAGCAGGTGCTGGTCTCCGGCATGCTCCTTGGCACGGGGTTCGACGTCCCATGGGAGGAGGTGGCTCTCGACCTCGCGCCGGGGGACAAGCTGCTCCTGCTCAGCGACGGCTATCTCGAGCAGATCGGCGCTGGGGAGGAGATGCTCGACTACGCCCGGTGCGCGGAGGCCTTCCTCGCGGCGGCCCGGGAGACGCCCGCGGCGGTCATCGACCGCCTGCTGGAGCGGCTCGACGCCTGGCGCGGGGCGGTCCCCCAGGGCGACGACGTCACCCTGGTGGTCGTGGAGGTCCGGTCCGCCCCTTAGCCCTCCTAAAGGGCGGTCCCCCCGTGCTACAATGCGGCCATGGTGCGCCCGTGAAGGTCCTGCTCGTCAACAGCAATCGCGAGACCTCTCCCTGGCCCGTCCTCCCCCTCGGCCTGAGCTACGTGGCCTCCGCCCTCGCGGCCCGCCGGCACGAGGTGCGGGTCCTCGACCTCTGCTTCGAGCGCTCGCCCCGCCGGGCCGTGGGCCGGGCGCTGCGGCGGTTCACCCCCGACGCCGTCGGGGTGACCATCCGGAACATCGACAACGTCGCCCTGCTGGGGACCCGCTTCTACCTTGACGCGGTCCGCGACGAGGTGGTCCGCCCCTTGCGGGCGGGGACGCGGGCCCCCCTCATCATCGGCGGCTCGGCCGTGGGCATCTCCCCGGTGGAGATGATGGATCATCTCGGGGTGGACTTCGCCCTGGCCGGCGAGGGAGAGTCGGGCATGGCGCGGTGGGTGGAGGCCCTGGCTTCCCCGACGCCCGATTTTGCCGCCATCCCCGGGCTCTTCCGGCGGGAGAACGGGACCGTCCACCGGCCCGGCCGCCTCGCCCTGGAACCCCTGGCGGGCGCCGCGCCTCCCCGCCCCTACGCCTGGGTGGACTACCCGCGCTATCGGCGGCGGGGCGCCTGGGCCGGGATCCAGACCAAGCGGGGGTGCCCCTTCGA
Organism: uncultured Holophagales bacterium; assembly: GCA_964603505.1. GTDB lineage: Bacteria > Acidobacteriota > Thermoanaerobaculia > UBA2201 > UBA2201 > UBA2201. The sequence goes on from CAZRVT010000029.1 coordinate 30,447, forward strand.
CTGTATCTACTGCGCCTACGGCCTCATCGAGGGGTGCACGCCGCGCCTGCGGGAGCCGGGCGAGGTGGTGGACGAGATGGAGGGGTGGGTGCGCGACGCCGCCCCGCCGGGGTTCGATTTCGTGGACAGCGTTTTCAACCACCCCGAGGCCCACGCCGTCGCCCTGTGCGAAGCGGTGGTCCGTCGGGGTTTGCGGACCCGCCTCACCACCATGGACCTCAACCCGGGGCCGGTCTCTCCGGACCTGGTGGCGGCCATGCGGGCGGCGGGGTTCGGCTGCCTGATGTGCTCGCCCGATTCGGCTTCGCCGGCGATGCTGGAGGGGCTCCAGAAGAACTTCACGGTGGACGACCTGGCCCACGCCGTCGGGCTCCTGCAGGGGGCGGGGATCCGCGTCTTCTGGTTCTTCACGTTCGGGGGGCCGGGGGAGACGCCGGCGACCGTGCGCGAGACGCTGGACTTCTGCGCGCGCCGCCTCTCCCCCGAGGACGTGGTCCTGTTCTCCATCGGGTTCCGCATCTCCCCCCGCACCGCCCTGGCCAAGGTGGCCGCGGCCGAGGGGGTGATTCCGGTGGGGGACGGCCTGCTGCGGCCCGCGTTCTACTGCTCGCCGGCCACCCCGCCCCCGCTCCTCCTGAAGATGGTCCACGAGGCCGCGGCGGACCACCCGAGCTTTCTCACCCCCCTCGACCTCGGCATCTACGAGGGGATCCACCGCGCCTTCGAGACGGTCATCCCTTTTTACCGGCCGCGCCGGGACTGGCTCAAGCTCCCCGAGCTGAACCGCCGGCTGCAGGCGATGGGGATTCTGCCGTGGCTCCGCGGAAAGCACGTGCAGGCGGTGGAGAAGGGGAGAGCGTAGCCTCGCCGAACCGCGTCGGCACGGGGGGCTGACCTTTCGTTATCATCGGGGATCTGCCGGCTACGCCTCGCAGGTGAAGTCCGGCACCGCCGTGCCGACGGCTTCGGGGGGGCGCCCTTCGCGCAGGACCCTCCCCAGGGTGGTCAGATGCATCCTGAGTTCAAAGTCCAAGTGCAACACTTTTGGGATAATCTCCCGGAGGTGTTGT
>CAZRVT010000030.1:0-31052 GCA_964603505.1 uncultured Holophagales bacterium
CTCGTAAAAGTACACGCCTCTACTCCTCGTAAAAGTGTACGCCTATTGACATCAACGGACGGGAGGCCACAGAGACCGCAAAAAAATATGGTTTGGGGGACGCCGAACGCTTAACTCCGAACTCTGAACTGCCTTTCGGCGGTGCCGGAAGGCACAGGTTGACGCCGCGGCGCCCCTGCCGTACAATATTTAGTGAGCGCGTTCACAAGGAGGCATCATGGCCAGGGTATCCCAGCGGGGCGCCACCATCCAGGCCTCGCCCATCCGCAAACTCGTCCCCCACGCCGATGAGGCCAAAAAGCGCGGGAAAAAGGTCTACCACCTCAACATCGGCCAGCCCGACATCCCCACCCCCCAGCCGGTCCTGGACGCCATCCGCCACTTCGACGGGAAGATCATCAGCTACGGCCATTCCCAGGGCCTTCTGGAACTGCGGCAGGCCGTGGCGGGCTACTTCCAGCGGTTCGGCTGCGCCGTCGGGACGGAGGATGTCCTCATTTCCATCGCCGGAAGCGAGGCCATCCACTTCGCCTTCTCGGTGGTGGCCGACACGGGCGACGAGATCCTCATCCCCGAGCCCTATTACACGAACTACAACGGCTACGCCTCGTTCGCCGACGTCACGATCGTGCCGCTGGTGACCAAGGCCGAGGAGGGCTTCCATCTGCCTCCGGCGGCCGAAATCGAGCGGAAGATCACCCCCCGCACCCGCGCCATCCTCCTCTGCTCGCCCAATAACCCCACCGGCACCATTCTCACCCGCGAGGAGCTGGAGGGGGTGGCGGCCCTGGCGCTGAAGCACGACCTCTTCCTCATCGGGGACGAGGTCTACAAGGAGTTCGCCTACGACGGCTACAAACACACCTCTCTTCTGGAATTGCAGGGCCTGGAGGACCGGGTCATCGTGGTGGATTCGGTCTCCAAGCGCTTCTCGGCCTGCGGCGCCCGCATCGGCTGCGTGGTGACGCGCAATGGGGAGGCGATGGAGGCGCTGGTAAAGTTCGCCCAGGCCCGCCTGTGCCCGCCGATGGTGGAGCAATTGGCGGCGCTGGCGGCCTACCGGATGGACCCCGCTTATTTCGACCCCATACGCGCCGAGTATCAGCGGCGGCGCGACGCGATGTTCGAGGCCCTCTCCCGCATCGACGGGGTGGTGCTCAAAAAGCCGCGCGGGGCGTTTTACATGATCGTCAAGCTCCCCATCGCCGATTCGGACCACTTCGCCCAGTGGCTCCTCGACGCCTTCGACCACAACGGAGAGACGGTGATGGTGGCCCCGGGGAGCGGCTTTTACGGGACCCCCACGCTGGGACACGACGAGGTGCGCCTGGCCTATGTCCTCTGCGAGGAGGACATCAAGAAGGCCATGGTCTGTTTCGAAGAGGGGCTGAGGGAGTACCGTTCCGTCCGATGAGCCGGCGGGGCCGATGAGGCGGGAAGGCCCGGGCGACCGCTCGGGCCTTTGCCATTACAATAGCAAGGCGGCCGCGGAGAAATAGACGAGCAGGGTGCAGAGGTCGGCCAGGGCCAGGGAGAGGGGGCCGGCGGCGATGCGGACGTCTTGGCCGAGGGCGTGCAGGACCGCGGGGACGGTGAGGCCCAGCAGGGCCGCGGTGGTCATGGCGGCCAGGACGGAGAGGGCGATGACCGCGGCGGGCACGCCGGTCCCGAACAGCCCCGCCACGACCGCGGCGATGATCAGGGCCGCCGCCGTTCCGAGGAAGGCGCCGGTGAGGAATTCGCGGCGCAGGGCCCCCAGGTACCAGCGCAGGGTGGGCCGCGACGCCCGCAGGGCCTGGACGGTGATGGTCATGGACTGGGTCGTGACGCTCTCCCCGAGCCCCAGGACCAGGGTAATGAAGAAGGCGAGGAGGAGGCTGCGCGAAAGGGTCCGCTCGAAGGCCTGGGTGAGCAGAGCGCAGAGCGTGCCCCCCGCGATCGTGGCCAAGAGCCAGGGGAACCGGACCCGGAAGGCCCCCCAGGGGCCGGCGCTCCTCACCTGGGAGAAACGGAACCCAATGGCTTCGAACACCTCGTCCATCCGCTCGCGCTCCAGGATGTCGAAGGCCTCCTCGGTGAACAGCCCCACGTCCACGACCCCGAGGAGGCGGCGGTCCGGCGCGACGACGGGGAAGGCGTAGAACTTGTGGAGGATGAAAAATTCCAGGGCCTCGACCATCGTGGCCCGCTCGGGGATGGTGACCACCTTCTCCAGCATCATCTCCCGGACGGGGCGCTCGGGGGGGGCGGTCAGCAGCCGCCGGGCCGGGAGGACCCCGATCAGGCGGCTGGCGTCGTCGACCACATAAAAGTATAGAATGGCGTCGCCCAGGTCCCGCCCGCGGATGGATTCCACCGCCTGGGCCGCGGACCATTCGGGGTGGAGGGTGACGAAGTCGGTCCGGGCGTGGCGCAGGACCGGGTCGTCGAGGAGGTCGGGCCCGGTCCGTTCGGGGGGGAGCGCTCCGCTCATGCCCGCATTATAGTATGCAGGGCGCCCGGAGTTGAAATCGTCCACGGAATATGGTGTAGTGGATGGATGAACCGCCCCCTTTCCCGGCCGAGGATCGTCGCCCACCGGGGCGCCTGGGATCCCGAACCGCAGAACTCGCTGGCGGCCTTCGCCCGGGCCATGGCCCTGGGGATCGACATGATCGAGCTCGACGTGCGGGCGCTGAGGGACGGCCGGCCCGTGGTCGTCCACGACGCCAAGGTCGCGGGCCAGAGGGTGGACCGGCTGTCCCTCGACGAGCTGCGCGCCGCCGCCCCCTTCGCGCCCCTGCTGGAGGAGGTGCTGGAGCGTTGCGCCGGGAAGGTCCTCCTGGACCTCGATCTGAAAGCCGCGGGAGTGGAAGCCGACTGCCTGGCGCTCCTCCAGCCCCACGCTCCCGAAGGGTTCCTCGTCACCTCCTTTTTCGCCGGCGTGCTGGACCGCGTGCGCCGGCGCAATCCTCGCTTGGCCACCGGCCTCGTCGCCCGCAAGGGGGAGCCGACGGAACTGGGGGAGCATTGCCGGCTCGCCGGGCACCGCGCCCTGCTCCTCCACCACGCCTGCCTGCCGCCCGCCGGCCGCCTGCCGGCGGACCTGGAGGTCTATGCCTGGACCGTCAACGGGGAGAAGCCCCTCGCGGCCGCCCTGAAGCGGGGCGACCTCGCCGGGGTGGTCACCGACGACCCGGCCCTCGCCCTATCGTTGCGGGCGTCCCTCCCCTGAACAGGGTATAATGGCGGTCGCCATGACCCGACGTCGGAAAGGAATCTGAACGATGCCCCAAGGGCTTCACCGGTCTAACGAGATCGAGCGCATTCTCGAACTGGAGACCCTGCTGCGCCAGCACGAGCAGAAGGAGGAACAGCTTCGCCGGGCGCTCGGCCATTTCCACCAATTGCTTGAGTCGGCCCCGGAGGTCATCTACACCCTCTCCCGCGACGGGTCCATCACCTCCCTCAACCCCGCCTTCGAGGCCATCACCGGCTGGAGCGTCCGCGAATGGCTGGGCAAGCCCAACGAGGGGCTGATCCACCCCGACGATGTGCCCGCGGCGAGGGCGGCCCTGGCCGGGGTGCTGCGGGGCGGGCCGGACCGGCACGTCCTGCGGATCCGGTGCCGCGACGGCAGTTGCCGGACGGGGGAGTTCACCATCCGCCCCCTCAAGGACGGAGACGCCGTAACGGGGTGGTTCGGGATCGTCCGGGACGTCACCGCCCGGCTGGAGGCCGAGGAGGCCCTCCGGGCGCGGGAGGCCGAATTCCGCCGGCTCTTCGAGGAGGCGCCGATCGGGATCTTCCGAAGCAGCGAGGAGGGCAAGCCCCTGATGGTCAACCCGGCGATGGTGCGGATGCTGGGCTACGACTCGGAGCAGGAGTGCCTCGCGCGCGACATCGAGGCCGAGGGATATCCGGCGGATGCGCCCCGGGACCGGTTCAAGCGCCTGATGGAGGAGCGGGGGGAGGTCAGGGGGTTCGAAACGAAATGGCTCCGCAAGGACGGGACGGTCCTGCATGCCCGGGAGAATGCCCGGGCCGTGCGCGACGCCTCCGGCCGGGTGACGGGGTACGAGGGGACCGTCGAGGACATCTCGGCGACCGTGGAGGCCCAGGCCCAACTGTGCCGGACCCTCGATGAGCTCCAGGCCCTGTTCCGAGCCATGCCGGACCTGTACTTCCGCCTCTCCCTGGACGGGATCATCCTCGACTGCCTGGCCGGGCGATCGGACGACTTGCACCTCCCGCCGGAGGCGTTCCTGGGGAAGCGGATGCAGGAGGTCCTCCCCCCCGCGGTCGGGGCGCGGTTTGCCGAGGCGCTTGAGGCCATGAACGCCAGCCGGGAGATGGTGACGATCGAGTATGCCCTGCCTTTCCCCGAGGGGGAGCGCCACTTCGAGACGCGCCTCCTTCCGCTCCAGAACGGGCAGGTGATGGTCATCGCCCACAACGCCACCGAGCGCAAGCGGGCGGAGCGGGCTCTGGTGGAGAGCGAGGAGCGGTTCCGCCAGGTCACCGAGGCGTCGCTGGTGGGGGTCTACCTCGTCCAGGACGGAAAGTTCCGCTACGTCAATCCCGCCTTTGAGAAGATCTTCGGCTACCGCGCCGGCGAAATCGAAGACCGCCTGGCCTCGGTGGACCTCACCTACCCGGAGGACCGGGCCCTGGTGGAGCGCCAGATGGAAGCGCGGCTCTCCGGGGCGCCGGAGGCGGGGCGCTACATCTTCCGGGGGCTCCGGAAGGACGGGACGGTCATCCACTGCGAGGTCTTTTCACAGCGCGTGGAGTACCACGGGCGTCCCGCCATCATCGGCACCGTCCTGGACATCACCGAGAAGATCCATTTCATCGAGGCCCTGCAGACAAGCGAGGCCCGGTTCCGGGCCATCATCGACCTCACGCCGAGCCTGGCCGTCGAGGCCTTCGACCGCGAGGGGAGGGTCCTGCTCTGGAACTCCGCCGCCGAGCGGCTCTACGGCTGGACCGAGGGGGAGATGGCGGGCCGGACCCTGGAGGGGACCCTGCTGGACGCCGCCAGCCACGCGGCCTTCCTCAAGACGATTCGGGACCTGGAGGAGGGGCGCATCGCCCTGTGGGAGGGGGAGTACCCGATTCGGAAGCGGGACGGGTCCCCCGGCACCGTGGCGAGCACCATCTTCCCCATCCCCGACGCCCGGGGCGGGCGGCAGTTTATCTGCATGGACATCGACGTGACGGCGCAGAAGCGGGCCGAGGAGGAGCTGCGGCGGACCACCGCGCGCCTTCAGCTGCAGTTCGACCGCATGCCCATCGGGTGCATCCTGTGGGACCCGGACTTCCGGGTCGTCTCCTGGAACCCCGCCGCGGAGCGGATCTTCGGCTTTGCCGAGGCGGAGGTCCTGGGCCGGCACCCCCACGAGTTCATCGTCCCGCGCGAAGTCCGGCCGCACACGGAGGGCATCATGGCCCGCCTGCTGAAGGGGGACGAGGGGGCCAGCTCCGTTAATGAAAACATCACGTGGGACGGCCGGACCATCCTGTGCCAGTGGACCAACACCCCCTTGAAGGAGCCCGACGGGACCGTCCTGGGGGTCCTCTCCATGGTGGAGGACATCACCGATCGGCGTAAGGCGGAGGCGGCCCTGCAGGAGAGCGTGTCCACCCTCCGGCGGACCCTCTCCACGACCATCACCACTATGGCCAAGATCGTGGAGACCAAAGACCCGTACACCGCCGGCCATCAGCTGCGCGTGGCGGAGCTGGCGGAGCTGATTGCGCGCGAGATGGGGCTCTCCCCGGAGCGGGTGCAGGGGCTCCACATGGCGGCGATGATCCACGACATTGGCAAGATCTACATCCCGGCCGAGATCCTCAGCAAGCCCGGTCAGCTCACCCGCATCGAGATCGACATGATCCGCACCCACCCCAACTTCGGGGCCGAGGTGCTGAAGGCGATCCCCTTTCCCTGGCCGATTGCCGACATGATTCTCCAGCACCACGAGCGGCTGGACGGCTCCGGCTACCCGAAGGGGCTCAAAGGCGCGGAAATCCTGCTGGAGGCGCGCATCCTCTGTGTGGCCGATGTGGTCGAGGCCATGGCCACGCACCGTCCCTACCGCGCCGCCCGGGGGCTCTTGCAGGCCCTCCAGGAGGTCCAGGATTTCCGGGGAAGATATTACGACCCCGACGTGGTGGACGCCTGCCTCACCGTGATCCGGCAGGGGCTGTTCTCGGTGGACGGCCCCCCCGCGCCCCGATAGCGGGGCGCTCCGTCCGGCGGCCCCGATCCGGGGCCGCGCCGGCGCTCCGGCATGGAACGCGGGATCATCGGACCTTGCGGGTGGTCTCGTTGCCCGCGTGGTCCCGGATCCGAAGAACCAGGGGGCCCTTCGGCGGGACCGTTCCCTCCGCGGTGTTGTGATCGGGGTCGTATTCCAGCCAATGTTCTTTCCCGTTTGCGAGCGCCTGCACCCCGTTCCACGCGATCCCCGTCTCCTTGTCGGAGCACACCACGCGCAGCCGACCCCCCGAGAGCGACACCGATCCGATCGTGGGCGGGCGGTCGTCCCGGAGCACCGTGAAGTCCTCCGGGCCGAAGAGGATCTCGGTCAGCGTGTCCCCCTGCCAGGTCCCGCCCTGCCATTTGGCGCCGTGCGCCCGGTAAAACCCCACCTGCCCCGGCCGGGGGACGCCCGGAAGGCGCGCCTCCACCCTGAATTTGCCGGTGGTCCCCAGGTCCTTCGGCTCCATGTGCAGGACCGGGGCGAGGGGGGACGCCGGCCCGACGCGCTCGTCAGTCAGATAGAGCGCCAGGGGGATGGGCCGGGCCTCCCCGTGCGTGATGGAGTAGGGGCCGAGGACGATCGGAACGCCCGGCGGGGCCGTGCCGGCGTGGACCGTCAATCCGTTGGTTCGGAACACTTGAAAGGTCGGGGGCCAGGCCTGGGGCGGCAGGCCGGGGAAGAGGAAATGGGTGGGGAAAAAGTCCATTTTCGAGGAGCGCGGCGGCGCGCCTGTCGAAGGGCGGACCGAGACGGTCAAGGTCTCCGAGGCGGCGCTGGAGAGCCCGCGGGCCCGGACCTCGATCCGGTGCTCTCCGGGGGGCAGGTCCAGAGCGGTGGGGCCGCGGAAGAAGCTCAGGGGGTTGCCGGGCTGGGGGAGGAGCCAGTAGGAGAAGAAGGAGGGAGAGAAGCGCGTGGCCCGCTTCTCGTAGAGGAAGCGCGCCCCGCGGTATTCGGTGAAGTCGAACCGGTCCAGCGAAAGGGAGGCCACGGGCTCGCCGTCCACCCGCAGCTCCGCCCCCAACAGGCCCCGGTGGCGGCCCTCCCAGAAATCCATCCCCTGGAGGGACAGGGTGAAGGGCCCGGTGACGGTGACGGGCTCGCGGCGGGGGAGGGGGACCACCACCCGGTCCCAGCGGCCGTTCACGGCGGTGGCGGGGGCGGTGGGGATGAAGGCCAGGCGGCTCATCCGGGTCGTCCCCGGCGTGGCGTCGCGGTACCAGGGGGCCGGGCTGACCGGGGCGTTGTCCAGGCGGAGTTCGAAGTGGAGGTGGGGCAGCCCCTCGCCGCTCTCCCCGGAATAAGCCACCACCTCGCCCGCCCGAACCGCGATGGGGGGGGTCAGGTCCACCGTGCCGGGGTAGGGGGCGGCGGCCAGGGCCGGGGCGATCCGTCTCTCCACGGCGTCGCTGAACCGCTCCAAGTGGGCATACACGGAGAGGTAGCCGTCGGCGTGGGTCAGGTAGAGGGCCCGGCCGTAGCCGCGGTGGGTGATCTTGACCATGCGCACCTCGCCGTCCGCCACCGCCAGGACGGGGAGGCCGTTCTTGCCTCCGGTGGAGAAGTCGAGACCGGCGTGGAGGTGGTTGGTGCGGTACTCCCCGAAAGAGGAGGCAATGGCCCGCTGGGGCGGCGCCAGGGGCGGCCCGAACTCCAGAGCGGGGAGAGCGGCGGCGACGAGGCTACTGAAAATAAAGGCGCGCCAGCTCGGCCGCCGGGCCGAACTGGGCGAGAGCCTGGGTGACCTGGTCATCGTCCTTGAGGGTGCTACGGTACCCCTGGGTCATGCCGAATCGGGCGGAGAGCACCTCGCGCCGGAGCAGGGTGCGGAGGATGCGCATCTCCGCCGCATTGCCTTTCATCTCCTTCGCTTGCTCCGCGGTAAGCAGTTCCGCTTTGACGAGGTGGGCGGCGAATTCGTCCACCGTCTTCGCGTCGGGCTCGAAGTCGCGCGGGAGGTCGGGGTGCCGGTTGCTGAAGTCCACGGCGAAGTTGAAGTAGCCCCCGGCGAGCTGGAGCTGGAACTGGCGGAGGGGCACCTCGGGGGCCTTGATGACTACGTCGGGAGTGATGCCGCCGCCCCCGTGAACCGTGCGCCCGCGGTCGGTCTTGAAGGCCTCCCCCTCGGAGGGCTTGCCGTTGGCGCCGCGGTAATAATCGGCCAGGTTGGTATAGTCCCGCTGGATGCAGCGGCCGGAGGGGGTATAGTAGCGGGCGGTGGTCAGGGCCAGCGCCGAGCTGTTGCCGAGCTCGTAGACCGATTGCACCAGACCCTTACCGAACGTGGTCTCGCCGACGATGGTCGCGCGGTCGTGGTCCTGCAGAGCCCCGGCCACGATCTCCGAGGCGGAAGCCGAGCCGGCGCTGACCATAACCACCACGGGCAGGTCCCGGCGGGGGCGTCGGCTGGGGGTCCGGTACTCTTGGAAGGAGGAGGCGTCGCGGCCGCGGGTGAAGACCACCATGCTCCCTCCCTTGAGGAACAGGTCGCACACCTCCACCGACTGCTCCAGCACCCCGCCCGGATTGTCGCGCAGATCGAGCAGGAGGCGCTGCATCCCGCGGGCCTCCAGTCCCTTGAGGGCGTCCTCGAGCTCCTGGGCGGTGGTGCGGTTGAAGTCGGTGATGCGGACGTATCCGGTGCGGTCGTCGAGCATGAACGCATAGCGGACGCTGGTCTCCGGGATCATCTCCCGAATGATGGTGAACTTCAGAGGGGCGGCCAGCCCCCGGCGCAGGATGGCGATGGCGACCTGGCTGCCCTGCGGCCCGCGCAGCTTGTCCACCACCTCGTCGATGTCCTTCCCCTCCGTGGAAACGCCGTCGATTTCGGTGATGATGTCCCCGGCGCGGATCCCGAGGCGGTGGGCGGGCGTGCCCTCGATGGGGGAGATGACGGTCACGTGATCGTCCCGGATCCCCACGATGATGCCGAGGCCGGAGAACCGGCCCACCTGGCGCTGCTGCATCGAGTGGTAGGCGTCGGGGTCCAGGAAGTTGGAGTGGGGGTCCAGCATGTCCAGCATCCCCTCGATGGAGGCGTAGACCAGCCGGTCCCCCTTCGCCTCGCCCGGATACCAGGCCTGCACCTTTTCCAGCAGTTCGGTATACTGGCGGAAGGAGTGGTGCTCCTGGGCCTTGGCCTCACCGCCTCCGAGGGCGGCCCAGACCACGGCGGCCAGCAGGAGGCCGGCCAAGGCGGTGAAGGCGATGCGGTTCATCGGCGCATTATAACAAATAAAGCGGAGAGCTTGCGGCCGAGGAGGGACGGGGGATGCCGGAAGGGTGCGGGACGGCGAGCCCCCGGGCGGGGCGTTACGCCTCCTCCGCCGAGAGGTCCCGGAGCCTCCGCTCGAACTCCGACCTCCGGCCCTCGAGATCCCGCGTCACCCCGTCGAGGCGGTCGTAGAGGCCGTCGAGCAGGGGCGGGATCTCGCGCTGGCGCTTCGCCAGGGCGGCGATGGCGGGGGCGTCCCCCTCGGCGGAGGCCCGCACCAAGGCCTCGTCGATGGCGGCCTGTTCGGACTCCAGCGCCACGATGGACGCCTCGAGGCGGGCGGCCTCCTCCTCCAGGGGGCGGAGGGCGCGGGAGCGCTCCTGAAGCAGGGCGGCCCGCGCCCGCTTGGCCTCCTGGCGGGTTCCAGAGGGGGCGGGGGTTTCGGTGGCGGGGCGGGGAGCCGGCGCATCGTCGCCCTCCCAGCCCACTTGGTCGAGGAACTCCTGGTAGGAGCCCACATACTCGAACACCCGGTTCCGATCGAAGACCACGAGCCGGGTGGCCAGGGCGTGGAGGAACATCTCATTGTGGGTGACCATGATGATGGAGCCCTCGAAGGCGTCCAGGGCGGCCAATAGGGCGTCGCACGACTCCATGTCGAGGTGGTTGGTGGGCTCGTCGAGGAGGAGGAGGTGGCAGGGGGCGAGGAGCACCTTGCCCATCAGGACCCGGCTCTTCTCGCCGCCGGAGAGGTGGGCGGTCTTCCGGAGGGCCATGTCGCCAGGGAACATCAGGGCCCCCGCCAGTTCACGGGCCCGGTCCAGGGTGCATCCCGGGGCGGCGGCCATGAGCTCTTCCGCCACGGTCAGATCGGGGTTCAATTCATGCTCCGGGGTCTGCCCCAGGTATCCCAGACGGACGGAAGGGTGGTATCTGACGCTTCCCGCCGCCGGGCGGAGGCGCCCCGCCAGCAACTTGAGGAGGGTGGACTTTCCCTTGCCGTTCCGGCCGACGATGCAGAGGCGCTCCCGGGGGCCGAGGGCCAGGGAGAGTCCCTCGACCAGCCAGGGGGCGCGGCGTTCATAGCTGAAGGTCAGACCGTTGACCTCGCCCATCCGCTTCGCCTCGAAGGGGGCCGCGTTGAACTGGAACTCCAGGTCCTCCAGCGCCTCCAGCTTCTCCATGCGTTCCCGCCGGGCCAGCATCTTGATGCGCGATTGGACCAGCCCCGCCAGCCGCGCCTTCGCCCGGAACCGGCGGATATAGAGCTCCTCCTGGCGCCGTTTCTTCTCGTCGTTCAGGCGCGTCTTCTCGTAGGTCTCCTCCTCCTGCGCGATCTGCTCGTAGGCCTTGGCGGTCCCCCCCGTGAACTTGCGCACCCGCCGCCGGTGAATGGCCAGGGTGTGGGTGATGACCCCGTCCATGAAGGCGCGGTCGTGGGTGATGAGGAGGAGTTCGCCCTTCCACTCCCGCAGGAAACGGGACAGCCACCGGATCGAGACAATGTCGAGATAATTGGTGGGTTCGTCGAGGAGGAGGCAGTCCGGCTCGGCCGCGAGGACCTTGGCGAGGTTCAGCCGCACCTGGAAGCCGCCGGAGAGCGTGTGGGGGTCGCGGTCCAGGTCGGCGGTCGAGAATCCCAGCCCCAGGAGGATCTTCTCGGCGCGCCACGCTTCCCCCTTGCCCCCCTGGAGGGCCCGGCAGGCCTCTTCCCGGACGGTGGGGCGCGAAAACCGGATCTCCTGCTCGACGCAGCCGAGGGCGTAGTGCTTGGGGATCGTCACGCTCCCGGCGTCGGGTTCCTCCAGGCCCAGCAGGAGGCGGAACAGGGTGGTTTTCCCGTGACCGTTCCTCCCCACGAGGCCGATGCGCTCTCGACGGTTAACGCTGAAACTGACCTCCTGGAAGAGGGTCTGGCTGCCGTAGGCCTTGGACAAACCGGCGACCTTGATCATGCGGGATCAGGCCCGGACCCGGGCGCACCGCAACCGGGCCATCTCGCGGAGGGTCCGAAGCACGACGGCGGGCCGGACGGTGGAGGCGCCGCGGGCCCGCGGCCGGTGGGTGACGCCCACTTCGGGCACCCGAAGGCCGCGCTCGCGGGCCCGCAGGAAGATCTCGGCGTTGATGACGAACGACTCGGCGACGAGGGGGATGCCGGTGATGAACTCCCGCCGGAACAGCTTGAAGGCGCAATTGATGTCCCTTGCCTGGATGCCGAGCAGGCCCCGTTGCATGAGGTTGTAGGCGCGCGAGCAAACCTTGCGCAGCCACGAGTCCCTCCGGTCCCGCCGGTATCCCACGGCCAGGGCGCCGTCCCCGATGGCGGCGAACAGAAGCGGCAATTCCGAAACGTCGAACTGCAGGTCGGCGTCGGTAAAAAAGATGAAGGGTTTGGCGGCGGCGGCGAAGCCCCGGCGGAGGGCCTCGGCATAGCCCCGGTTGGGGAAATAGGAGAGGACGCGCAGGCGGGGGAACCGGGGTTTGAGCGCCTCCAGCACGGCCCGCGTCTTGTCTCGCGACCCGTCGTCGATGATCAGCAGTTCGAAATCATCGAACAGGCGGTCCAGGACCGGCACGGTGGCCTCAACGGTGTGGCCGATGCCGGCCTCCTCGTTGTAGACCGGCATCAGGACGCTGGTGGGGGGAAGGGGGAGCGCCGGGCGCTCGGGCATTACGTGAACCTCCGCCGGCGGCCGGAGGAGCCGCGGCCGCCCATTATATCAGAACGCTGGGGCGATGCCCCGCGGTCCGGTCCGTGATGGGGCGATGCAATCCGCCGATTCGCATCCTCGCGCTCCTTCCAGGCCTGCGTCTGGTCGGGAGCGAGGGCTTCTGCCTTTGGGACGGCGCCGGAACCCCTTCGTCGATTGCCTCGGTGGCCATCCTTCGGCAAAGGATGGGGCCTGGGACGCCGAATCGGTGCGGAGGCACCCAGCGGCATAGGGGGGCGCGGTTGTTCTGGTCCTCTTTGGGGATGCCCTCCCCGGGCGGAGCGCGACCGCCCGGTCCCCTTTCCTTCTGGAGGGGCGGATGGGAGCGATCCGGGAGAAAGCGCATGGAAAACAACATTCCAGCCCGTAGGGGGCCGCCGTCGTCTGCGGGGGGACGACACGCCAACGCGCCGGGCCGGTCCCGATCATCCTCGGCGGGGCGGAGGTCATTCCCGGTCCCGATCGGCAGGGGCAGGTCTCAACATAGCGGCACGGGAACCTGGGGGCCCATGCAACCTTGTCGAAGAGGCGCGGGTGTGCTATAATGGCTTGAGTGAAAGTGGGCGGCATGGCCCACTTTTTTCTTTCTATGAGCACGATGATCAGCCAAGAGCTGCGCCGGGAGATCGAGGCCCTTGTGGAGGGGCTCGGACTGGAGCTGGTGTCCCTGGAGTGGAAGGGGACCGGCCGCAAGGGGGAGGTGCAGGTCACCGTGGACCGCGCCGGCGGAGTGGGGATCGACGACTGTCAGAAGGTCTCCCGGCACGTGGGGGTTCTGCTGGACCTCCGGGACCCCTTTCCGTCCCGCTACAGGCTCAAGGTGTCGTCACCGGGCATCGACCGACCGCTGCGAACCGAGCGGGACTTCCGGCGCGCCATCGGGAAGGCCGTGCGGTTCCAGCATGAGAATATCGTCGTCAAGGGCACCCTGACGGGATGCGCGGAAGGCCGCCTGGAGGTGGCCATCCGGGAGGAGCGGCGCACCTACCCCCTGGGGGAGGTTCGGGCCGCCCGCCTGCTGGGGCCCTGGGAGGAAGTGTAATATGACGCAGAACCTGCTGCACGTGATTCGCGAGGCCAGCCGCGAGAAGGACCTGGAGATCGACTTCATCATCCACGCCCTTGAGGAGGCCATCGCCACCGCCGCGCGGAAGTTCTACCACTTGGAGGACCGGGTGGTCGCCGTCCACGACGGGGAAAAGGACGAGATCCGCGCCTATGTGGAGAAGCGGGTCGTCCAGACCGTGGAGAACCCCAAGGAGGAGATCGCCTTCGAAGAGGCCCAACGGGACCTCCCCGCCGTCCAGCTCGGAGAGTTCTGGCGGCGCGAGCTGGACCTCACCCAGCTCGGGCGCATTGCGGCCCAGACCGCCAAGCAGGTGCTCTACCAGAAGATCCGCGAGGCCGAACGGCTGAACATCTATAAGGAATACATCCAGAAAATCGGCGACCTCGTCAATGGCACGGTCAAGCGGTTTGAGAAGGGCGAGGTCATTGTGGACCTGGGCAAGGCCGAGGCCCGCATCCCCCGCGAGCTCCAGTCCCGGAACGAGAAGTGGAGCGTGGGGGAACGAATCCGCGCGGTCATCACCGACGTCCTGGAGAAGGCGCCGGGGCCCCAGATTGTCCTCTCCCGCCGCGACCCGCGCCTCCTCATCCGGCTTCTCGAGATGGAGGTTCCGGAGATCTACGACGGCACCGTCATCGTCAAGAACGCCGTGCGCGATCCCGGCGAGCGGGCCAAAGTGGCCGTCTTTTCCCGCGATAAGGACGTTGACGCCGTGGGCGCCTGCGTCGGCATCAAGGGGGGGCGCATCCAGGCCATCACGCGCGAGCTCCGCGGGGAGAAGATCGACATCATCCACTGGGCCGACGACATCGTCCAATACGCCCAGAACGCCCTCGCCCCGGCCAAGATCAACCGCGTCCTCGTCAAGGCCAACCTCGACGGCACCAAGCAGATGGACGTCGTGGTGGACAACGATTCCCTTTCCCTGGCCATCGGGAAGAAGGGGCAGAATGTCCGCCTGGCCGCCGAGCTGATCGGCGTCCGCATCGAGATCAAGAGCGAGGCGGATGTCAAGAAGGAGGTCCAGGAGGCCCTCACCAAGATGCTCCTGGGCGAGGGCGGCGGGGGGGAGGAGGACGAGGAGGAGCCCGCCGGCGCGGTCCTCGACGACGCCTCCCCCGTAGAGAGCATTCCAGGCGTCGGCCCCAAGACCGCCGAGAAACTGCGGGAGGCCGGCTATCTGACGGTGGCCGACCTGCGCAGCAGCTCCGCCGAGGCCCTCGCTCAGGTGCCGGGCCTGGGAGAGAAAAAGGCGGAATCGCTGTTCGCGCTCGTCGCCGGGGAGGAGGCCGCCGAGACGGAGGCCGCCGAAGGCGGGGAGGAATAGCCGCATGGCGGGAAAGATCCTGGTCAAGGCCCTTGCCGACCGCATGGGCATCACGGTCAACGAGATCCTCTTCTACCTGAGGAACTTCGGGATCAACAAGTCGAGCGGCGACGAGGCGCTCACCCTCGAGGAGGCGCAAGCGCTCCTCTCCGGCGACCTCAAGGCGACACAGAAGTCGCTCATCATCCGCGAGGACAAGAAGGAGAAGGCCCACGCCAAGAAGCGGGACATCAAGGTGGCCCCGCTGACCCGGGTCCCCGCGGCCGAGGCGGCCATCATCAACATCCCCGTCAAGAAGACCAAGGAAAAACCGGCGGAGGAACCCGCGGCCGAGGTGCCCGAGGCGGCGCCTGCCCCCGCCCCCCCGGCCAAAACCACGAAGGCACCCAAGGCGCCTGCTGCGGCACCGCCGACGGCACCTTCGGCGGCGCCCCCGGCGGCGTCTGCGGCGGCTCGGCCGGCGGTCCGGCCGCAGATCCCCAAGGCGGGGCCGCGGCTTGCCGCCACGCGGAGCCGCATCGCCGAGATCCCCAACCGGCCGCGGCCCGCTCCGCCTCGGAGCGCCGAACCGGCGCCCGCCCCCGCCCCTGCGAGCTCCGCAACTCCTGGGGCGGTCCGGCCGGGAGCTCCGCCGGCCCGGACGGGCGGACCGGCGGCCCCCCCCGGAGCCCCCTCCCCCCGGCCCGGCGCTCCCGGCGCTCGGCCCCGGGCGACCGGCGGGCCTTCGAAGCCCGCCGTTCCGGCGCCCGGCCCCGTCCTCAAGACCAAGAAAGAGGACAAGAAAGCCCCCGCCAAGAAAAAGGGCAAGATCGCCACTTTCGAGCCGGAGTCGGGGCCCTCGATCGACCTCCAGCAGTTCAAAGGGAAGGCCATCAAGACCGTCCAGGAGATACACGACGTCACGGAGGACCGCGGGGCCAAGATGGCGAAGAAGGGGCGCAAGGTGGTGGAGGAGGAGGTCCAGCACGTCCCCCTTTCCCTCAAGGAGCAGGTCCGCCGCCTCCGCGACGCCATCCCGCAGGGGATCGAGGTGGTCCTGGCAGAGGGGCAGACCCTGCGGCACCTCATGGACAAGCTCGGCGTCAAGGTGAAGGACTTCATGCCCTATTTCATGGACAAGGGGATGAGCGTCTCCATCAACCAGCCCATCAACCAGGAATTCACCGAAAAGATTGCCGCCGACCTGGGCTTCACGGTCAAGTTCGTTTCCTTCGAGGAGGGGCAGAAGACCACCGGTGCGCACGTCAAGGAGAAGAAGCAAGGCGATCCGCGCCCCCCCATCGTCACGGTCATGGGGCACGTCGACCACGGCAAGACCACCCTGCTCGACACGATCCGCAAGGCGCGGGTGGCCGCGTCCGAGGAAGGAGGGATCACCCAGCACATCGGCGCCTACGAGGTGATGGTCCACGGGAAAAAGATCGTTTTCGTCGACACCCCGGGCCATGAGGCCTTCACCTTCATGCGGGCCCGCGGCGCCCAGGTGACCGACATCGTCATCCTGGTGGTGGCCGCCGACGACGGCATCATGCCGCAGACGGTCGAGGCGATCAACCACGCCAAGGCGGCGGGCGTGCCCCTCATCGTCGCCATCAATAAGATCGACAAGGGCAACGCGAATATCGACGCCGTCTACAAGGGCCTGGCCGAGCGCGGCCTCCAGCCCGAAGCGTGGGGCGGCCAGACCGTCTGCGTGCCCGTCTCCGCCCTCAAGGGCGACGGGGTGCAGGAGCTGCTCGAGATGGTCCTGCTGGTCGCCGAGATGCAGGACCTGCGGGCCGACACCAAGGCCCTGGCCCGCGGCATCGTGCTCGAGTCCCGCAAGGATGTGGGGCGGGGCATTCTCGCCACCCTCATCGTCCAGGAGGGCACGCTCAAGCGGGGCGACAACTTTATCTGCGGCTCCACCTGGGGCAAGGTGCGCGCCATGGTCAACGACCACGGCGCGGCCGTCCAGGAGGCCGGCCCCGGCTCCGCCGTCGAACTCATGGGGTTCGAGGAGCTCCCCTCGGCCGGGGACGCCTTCGCGGTGGTCCACGACGAGGCCGAGGCCAAGAAGGTCGTCGACCTCCGCAAGGCCCAGGCCCGCGAGGAGCGTCTCAATCGGCGGGTCCTCTCCATCGAAGACCTGCTGATGAAGGACGCCGGGAGCGGCAAGAAGGGGCTCTTCGTCCTGTTGAAAGCCGACACCAACGGCGCCCTGGAGGTCCTCAAAGGCATCGTGAAAAAACAGGAGGCCGAGGGGGTGGAGATCACCATCGTCCACGAGGGGGTGGGCGCCATCTCCTATAACGACGTCATGCTGGCCTCCGCCTCCAAGGCGATGGTCATCGGCTTCAACGTCCGGCCCGAGAAGAAGGCCGCCGACCTGGCCAAGCAGGAGAAGGTCGAGGTGCGCCTCTACACGGTGGTCTTCACCATGGTGGACGAGCTCAAACAGCTCGTTGCCGGCATGGTGGAGCCCGTCTACAAGGAGACGGTCCTCGGCCAGGCCCGCGTCAAGAAGACCTTCCGCATCCCCAAGGTCGGCCACATCGCCGGCTGCGAGGTCATCGCGGGGCTCCTCCGCAAAGGGGCCATGGCCCGCCTGCTGCGCGACAACGCCGTGGTCCACGAGGGGCGGCTCACTTCGCTCCGACGGTTCACCGACGACGTGGAGGAGGTGCGCGAGGGGCAGGAGTGCGGCATCAGCCTCGAGCGTTACTCCGACGTCAAGGAGGGCGACGTGATCGAGGCCATCGAGAAGAAGCAGGTCTGACGCGCGGCCCATGTTCCTGCTCGTGGTCGAGATGGAGATCCACATCCCCTTCAGCCGGTCCCTCAAGGAGAAGCGGGGCGTCAAGCTCCCGCTGATCGAGGGGCTGCGCCGCTCCTTCGGGCTGGTCGTGGCGGAGGTGGATCGGACCGACGCCCACCAGGTCCTCGCCCTGGGCGCGGCGGGGGTGAGCGGCGACGCCGCCCTGCTCGAGCGGATGGCGGAGGATGTCCGGAGCTGGGTGGAGTCGCACACCGACGGCACCCTGGCCGCCTATCGGGCGGAGTGCCTCCCCTGGGGGCGCGAATGAGGCCCAAAGGCCTCCGGGTGGCGCGGATGAACGAGGCGGTCAAGGAGGCCCTCTCCGTCATCCTTCTGACCCGCACGCAGGACCCGCGCCTCCGCGCCTGCATCGTCACCCAGGTGATCTGCACCCCCGACCTTTCCCTGGCCACCGTGTTCTACCGCGCCATGAGCCCGGCGGACGAGCATGCCGCGCTGGCCGCCGCCCTCGAAAACGCCGCGCCCTATCTGCGCCGCGAGGTCCAGGCCGACCTGAAGATGCGGACCGCCCCGGAGCTCCGGTTCCGCTATGACGAACTCCCCGACGAGGCGGCGCGCATCGAGCACCTTCTGGAGACGCTTCCGTGAGCGGCGACGCCTTCCCCCGGGTCCTGGAGGCCGTCCGCGGCGGCCGCCGATTCCTGATCACCTCCCACCAGCATCCCGACGGGGACTCGGCGGGGAGCGCTCTGGCCCTCCAGCGCATCCTGGCCTCCCTCGGGAAGGACTCGCTGGTCATCAACACCGACCCCGTCCCCTTCAACCTCCAGCGGATGCCCCTGCTGGAGAACTGGACGCTGGCGCCCGACCTGCCGGCCGATTGGCCGGCGGGCTTTGACGCCGTCTTCGTCCTCGAGTGCCCCAGCATCGAGCGGACCGGCTACCGGGGGCTGGAGGCGGGCCGCATCATCAACCTCGACCACCACCTCTCCAACGCCGGCTACGGCGACATCGCCTACCTCGACGCCGAGGCCGCCTGCCTGGGGAAGATCATCTTTCGGATGGCCCGGGAGCTGGACGCCGCGGTGGACCCGGTGACCGCCACCTGCCTCTATATCGCCCTCGTGACCGACGCGGGGCAGTTCTGCTACGCCAACGCCACCCCGGAAAGCTTCGAGCTCGCGCGCGACCTCGTGGCCCTCGGGGCCGCCCCGGCGGAGGTCTCGCGCATCCTCTACGAGGGCCACTCGGTCCAGTCGGTCAAGCTCAAGGGGATGCTCCTCTCCACCCTCGAGATGGCCGGCGGAGGGCGCCTGGCTTTCCTCCGCTTCCCGCGCCGTTTCCTGGCCGAGTGCGGCTGCTTGCCCGGGGATTCGGAGGGGGTCATCGACGAGCCGCGCAAAATCGGCGGCGTGGAGGTGGCGGTGATGCTGCGCGAGCTGGAAGGGGGGCAGGTGAAGGTGTCCATGCGGAGCCAGGGGCGGGTGGACGTCGAGCGGGTGGCCCGCAAGTACCGCGGCGGCGGACACCGCAATGCCGCCGGGTTCACGATGGACGGCGACCTCGACGCCGCCCGCAACCTCGTCGTCGCCGAGCTGGAAGGGAGCCTCTGAGATGAAAGCCCACGGCCTGCTGTTCGTCGACAAATCGCCCGGCCGGACCTCGCACGACGTGGTGGAGGAGGCGCGCAAGCTCATCCGCCTCCGCAAGATCGGCCATACCGGCACCCTGGACCCCGCCGCCAGCGGGCTCATGGTCCTCTGCCTCGGGGCCGCGGTGCGGCTCCAGCAGTTCCTGACCGGGATGAACAAGACCTATGTGGGCCAGGTGCGGTTCGGTTTCGCCACCACCACCTACGATGCCGAGGGGGAGCCGATGGGGGAGCCGAAGGCCGTCCCCGCCCTGAGGCTGGCCGAGCTGAACGCCCTGGCGGAGCGGTTCACCGGCGACATCGTCCAGGCGCCGCCCCCCTTCTCGGCCAAGCGGTTCGGCGGGAAGCGGTTCTACGAGATGGCCCGGGCCGGCCTCGAAGTCCCCAAGGTGGAGAAGCGGGTCAAGGTGATGCGGTTCGTCTTCACCGCCGCGGAGGGAGATCGGGCCTCCTTCGAGATCGAATGCGGCTCCGGCACCTACATCCGTTCGCTCGCCCACGAGCTGGGGGAGCGCCTCGGGTGCGGCGGGCACCTCTTCTCCCTCCGGCGGGAGAAAATCGGCGATTTCTCGCTGGAGCGGGCCATCACCCTCGAAGCCCTCAAGGCCATCATGCCCGCCGAGCGCCTGCAGGGGGGACACTTCGTCACTCTCTCGGACATCCAACTTCCAATCCCCACGGCCGTGGTGGATAACTTGCAGGCCCGCAAGCTGGCCCATGGCCAGACCGTGACTCAGTACGATCCCGACTTCCCGCGCGCCTCCAAGGGGGGGCACATTCAAATCCTGAACGCGGACCGGCAGTTCATCGGGGTGGGGGAGGTCAAGACCGGAGAGGGCGGCTCGATCGTCATCGCGCCGAAGGTCATTCTCGCGCCGTAGGCGGCTGGGACGCCAGGACGCTGGGAGGCTGGGAGGCCGGGATGTGTGAAACGGGCAATCAATCGATCATAGAGACGATAGGGCATGATCCATAGAACTGCTCTGGCCCTTTGGATCGGTGATGCCCTGCTGGTTTTGATGGCTTTTATATCCGAGATGACGCCGATCCTACTGGGTATGGGGGAAAACGCGAAGGTGGATTGGGGCTTCTTCTGGGTCACCATGCATTTTATCGTGCTGCCTATCGTTAGCGTTGGCTTAGTGGTGCTATCGTTGCTCGGAACTGTCTATGCTCTCTGTTATAAAGAATACAGGCGGGCAATATTTTGCCTCGCTCCTGCGGGGGTACCGGCCCTGTATCTTGCAGGATTGCGTTTCTACCCTGGGTCCTTGTTGGGTGGATTCTTCAGTTAAACATTTGTCAAGATGTGGTGACTCGATCGGAAATAAGCATTCCAATGACGCCAGAGTCCTATCCTCCCAGCTTCTCAGCCATTTAGAGGTCTTTTAAATCTCTCTGATTAAGCAAAAAGAACAGCCCCGTCGCCACGATGGAGCCCAGGCCGTCGGCGAGCATGTCCTTCTGGGCGTCCCAGATATCGCCCTGGGAGCCGAGGAAGGCGGCGCCGGCGGCCGGGTCGGCGCCGGCGGCATACCACCACTCGATGATCTCGTACGCTGAGGCCACGGTGAAGATGGCGAAGACGGGAAAGAGGGCCAGGACCCAGAGGGAGCGGACCAGCCGCCGGCGAACGCAGAGCTCGGCGATGGCATAGGCGTAAAAGCCCACGGAAAAGTGGGCGACCCGGTCGTAGTGGTTGCGGGCGAAGCCGAAGAGGTCGGTGACGAACCTGAACGGGACCCGCTCGAAGGTGTAGTGTCCCCCGATGGTGTGCATGAAGACCAGGACCGCCATCAGAGCGTAGGCGGTGTTGCTGAACCGGAACTTCCGGTAGAGGACCACCAGAACGCCCACGATGAGGACGATGGGGATGTTCTCGGAAACCCAGGTCAGGCGGTCGTAGGGGTGGAGCGCGCAGACGGCGAAAAGGACGAGATAGGCGGCGAACAACAGGAGGGGGAAGCGCTCACGCATGGGGATATTCTACAACAGCCGGACCGCGGGGCAGGCGAACGGAGAATATACGGGCCGGCCGCCCGACAGGACCTCACCTGGCTGTCTTGACGATTATCTCTCATCCTCCGTATAATAAGGGCATGAAGCGCCTTGCGCTGGTGTTGTTGTTCTTCCCCGCTCTGGCCCCCGCCAACATCACCCTCAGCCGGCTCCTGGAGAGCGAGATCAAGCTCGAACGGAAGCTGCTGGATGGGGACATGTCCAACCTGTCGTTCGCCTACCGCTCCTGGAGCCGGTCGGTGGCGCGGGTCTCGGAGCTCCAGGACGCCCTCATCGCGGCCACCCGGACCGACAAGTCCACCGCCCAGGCTATCGACGATCTCGTCCAGCAGATCGCCAGCGAAATGGCCCTGGCCGCCTCCTACCAGAACCAGATCCAGATCCTCAACGAGCGGATCCTCAACCGCCGCCAGCGGATCGAGGTGATGGACGACGAGCGGCTCGCCTCCATCGTCCAGGAGGAGGCGGAGGACCCGGTCTCGGGGGAGTGGGAGGTGACGATCGCCCCCATGGATCTCACGGGGAAGTTCGTCCTCTCGCTGAGCGGCACCCTCATCTCCGGCACCTACCAGCTCTCGGGAGGGTGGAAGGGATCGCTCAAGGGGACGCTGGTGGGCAACCGGGTGCGGCTGGAGCGCATCGACGCGGAGCAGGGCTTCATGGCCGTCTACTACGGCAAATTGGACAAGGAAACGCTGACCGTCCAGGGCACGTGGGAGAGCACCCTCTTCACCACGGGGGGCCCCATGGGCGGAAATTGGATCGCAAGGAAAAACCGTGAACGCTAAACTCGTCCTGGCCTTCCTCCTCGGCCTCGTTCTGGGGCTGGCGGGGGGCTACATCTTCACCGACCTGCACTACCGGAACATGGAACTCCAGGCCCCGGCCCCCGCGGCCGGCGCCGCCGGTGGGCCGGCCGCCCCGGGCGCGGGGGCCATGGCCGACGCTCACGAGAAGCTCCGGGCGCTCGAGCGGCGCGTGCAGGAGAACCCCAAGGACGTCGACGCCCTCGTCGCCCTGGCCAACTTGTATTACGATATTTCGCAGTTCGCCAGGGCCATCCCCTACTATGAGCGGGCCCTGGCCGAGAAACCGGGCAATCCCAACGTCCAGGCCGACCTGGGGACCTGCTACCGCGAGACGGGCGAACCCCTCAAGGCCGTGGAGCATTACGAGGCCTCCTTCAAGGCCGATCCCACCCACTGGCGGAGCGTCTTCAACGCCCTCGTGGTCAGCCTGCACGATTTGAAGGACGCCCAGCGGGCCCGGGGCTACTTGGAGAAACTGAAAACGCTCAAGCCGCCGGATATCGACCTCCAGGCGCTGGAGGCCGAGGTCGCGAAGCTCGGCACACCCTGACGCCGCCGCGCATGCCTTCCGGCCCGCCCGAGACCGTCCCGAACCTCCCGGCCCTCAAGGAGAAGATGGTCGCCGTGGGCCGGGCCCTGTGGGACCGCGGCCTCATCCTCGGAGGGGAAGGGAACCTCTCCCTTCGACTTCCCGGCGGCAACCTCCTGGTCAGCCCCTCGCGCGTGTGCAAGGGGAAGCTCAACACCCGCCAGCTCCTGGTGCTCGACCCCCGGGGGAACCTGATCGAGGGGACGCTCCAGCCCTCATCGGAGCTCCTGCTCCACCTCCAGATCTACCGCCAACGGGCCGATGTGGGGGGCATCGTCCACGCCCACCCCCCGCACGCGACCGGGTTCGCCTGCGCGGGGATGGGGCTGTCGGTCCCCCTGCTCGCCGAGGTGAGCCTGCTGCTCAAGACCATCCCTCTGGTCCCCTACGCCAACCCGGGCAGCATCGAGCTCGGGGAGGCGGTCCTTCCGTTCCTGGAGGAGCACGACGCGCTCCTCCTGGCCAACCACGGCGTGGTGACCGTGGGGGCGGACCTGGAGACGGCGCTGACCCGGATGGAGCTGGTCGAGCAGAACGCCCGCATCACCCTCATCACCCACATGCTGGGGCGCCAGAGCCCCATCCCGGGGCGATACCTGGCCGACTTGGAGGCCCAGCGGGAGAAGCAGCGCAATCTGCCCTATCCCGAGGAGAACCTCCCGTACCCCAAGGTTCCCCGGATCCTGCTGTCGGAGCTCTTCGAGGAGCTTATTCGCCGGTATCTGAAAAAAATTTAATCGAGGCCGCCTCGCGCAGGCGCCGGTCCCATGCCGCCACCAGGTCCGCCAGCGCTTCGGCGCCCGCGGCCCGGCGCGCCTGTTCCCAGTCCGGGCTCCCCGGGGCGATGGAGTGGGCCGGGTACGCCCGGTCGAGAAACTCCGCCACCTGGGCGTCGGAGACGGTCACGAGGGGGGCGTAGCGCTCCTCGATGTGCCGCTGGATGATCAGGGCGCGCCGCACCGCCCCCCGGTGCTCCGGAGTGTCGGGCAGGCCGGAGGCGGCCCGCACCTCCTCCACGCGGGCGTCGGGGACGGCGGGCAGGGTGAACTTGGCGATATCCTGCAGGCGCAGGCGCTCGAGAACGACCCGGTCGCGGGCCTCCTCGAAGGCGATGGGCCGCTCCTGGAGGGATTGCATCAGCCGGACCTCGGAGAGCATCACGACTTGGCCGTTGACCACGGCGACGATCCGGTCGATAACTTCGGCGGCAAGATTGGAGGACGACAGAAGGGCGAGCAGGAGCAGAATGGTGCCGAAGGCGGGAATCGAACCCGCATGGGCGCGAAGGCCCGGGGGATTTTGAGTCCCCTGCGTATGCCAGTTCCACCACTTCGGCGTATGAAGCACAGCGCATTTTAGCATAGCGGAGGGGTTGCGGTCCGGAGTTTGGAGTCCCCCGGCTTCGGGCTGTCCGGACGATCACAAAGAAAAAAGCGGGCCTTGTAGCCCGCCCTGGAAAGACCTCCCTATGTGCGTTGTTCTTCTTCTGCCTTCAGCTTTTAGCGTTCATCGGGCGGCCTGCGGCCATAAGCCTTTGGCCTAGACCTTGAGCAGATCGATCAGCTCCTTGACCGCCGCGGCGCTCTTGTCGAGCATCGCCTTCTCCTCGGCGGTGAGCTTGACCTCGATGACCTTCTCGCAGCCGCCGGCGCCGACGATCACGGGGACGCCGACATAGAGGCCCCGGTAGCCGTATTCGCCTTCGAGATAGGCGGCGCAGGGGAGGACCTTTTTCTTGTCCTTGACGATCGCCTCCACCATCTCGGCGGCGGCGGCGCCAGGGGCGTAGTAGGCCGATCCGGTCTTGAGGAGGGCGACGATCTCGCCGCCTCCCTTGGCGGTGCGGCTGACGATGGCGTCGATCTTCTCCTTCGGCAGGAGCTCGGTGATGGGAATGCCGCTGACGTTGCAGCAGCTCACCAGGGGGACCATGGTGTCGCCGTGGCCGCCCAGGACCAACGCCGTGACATTCTCCACGGCCACGTTGAGCTCCATGGAGATGAAGGTGCGCATCCGGGCGGTGTCCAGGATGCCGGCCATGCCGAAGACCCGGTTCTTGGGGAATCGGGTCACGCGGCGGGCCACCTCGCACATGGCGTCGAGGGGATTGGTGACGACGATGATGATGCCGTCCTTGGAGAACTTCCCGCTCATCTCCGCGCACTTGGCGACGATCTCCGTGTTGGCGTGGAGGAGGTCGTCGCGGCTCATCCCCGGCTTGCGGGGGAGCCCGGCGGTCAGGACGGTGATGTCGGAGTTGGCCGTGTCCTCCCATTGGTTGGTGCCGTGGACTCGGGAGCCGAATCCCACCACGGGCCCCGACTGGGTGATGTCGAGCCCCTTGCCCTGCGGCATCCCCTCGACGATGTCGATGAGGACGACGTCCCCCAGCTCCATTTGGGCGATCCGCTGAGCGGTGATCTCCCCGACGTGCCCGGCCCCGACGACGGTGATCTTCTTTTTCATGAACGCCTCCTTTACAGGTTTTCGATGAGGGCGGCGGCGAATTCGGAGGTCTTGAGTTCCTGGGCCCCCTCGGTCAGCCGCGCCAGATCGTACGTGACCCGTTTCTGCGCGATGGTGGCGGCCATCGCCTTCTGGATGAGGGCGGCGGCCTCCTTCCAGCCCATGTAGTCCAGCATCATCACCCCGGAAAGGATGACGGAGCCGGGGTTGACCTTGTCCAGGTTGGCGTATTTGGGCGCCGTGCCGTGCGTGGCCTCGAAGACCGCGGCGCCGTCCCCGATGTTGGCGCCGGGCGCCATCCCCAGCCCGCCCACCTGGGCCGCGAGGGCGTCGGACAGGTAGTCGCCGTTAAGGTTGGGCGTGCAGATGACATCATACTCATCGGGGCGGAGGAGCACCTGCTGGAACATGGAATCGGCGATGCGGTCCTTGATAAGGAGCTTGCCCTCGGGCATCTTGCCCTGGTACTGGTCCCAGAGCTCGTCCTCGGTGACGATGCGGTCGCGGAACTCCTCCTTGGCCAGCTCGTAGCCCCAGTCGCGGAAAGCGCCCTCGGTGAACTTCATGATGTTGCCCTTGTGGACCAGGGTGACCGACCGGCGGTCGTGCTCCAGGGCGTATTGGATCCCCATGCGGACCAGGCGTTTGGTGCCGAAGGGGCTGATGGGCTTGATGCCGATGCCGGAGTCGAAACGGATGTTCTTGCCGAACTCGCTGTTGACGAACTTGATGAGCTTGTCGGCCTCGGGGGTGCCCGACTTCCACTCGACGCCCATGTAGACGTCCTCGGTGTTCTCGCGGAAAATCACCACCTTGAGGGCCTCGGGGCGCTTGACCGGGGAGGGGACCCCGGTGTAATACTCGATCGGGCGGACGCAGGCGTACAGGTCCAGGATCTGCCGCAGGGTCACGTTGAGGGAGCGAATGCCGCCGCCCACGGGGGTGGTCAGGGGGCCCTTGATGGCGATGTGGAAGTGCCGGATGGCCTCGATGGTGTCGTTGTGGAGCCACTGGCCGGTCCGCTCGAAGCACCGCTCCCCGGCGCAGAGCTCCATCCAGTGGATCTTGCGCCTGCCGTTGTAGGCCTTGGCCACGGCGGCGTCGAACACGCGCTCCGAGGCTGCCCAGATGTCGGGGCCGGTGCCGTCGCCCCTCAGGAAGGGGATGATCGGCTGGTCGGGGATCGTGTACTTGGCCCCATCGTAAGTGATGGCCTCGCCTTCGGGGGGGGTGATGCACGATGTCCATTGAGACGGCATGCGGTGAAACCTCCGTAAAGATTGATGGCTTAGTTTAACACAAATGCGGGCGCTCGGAGCGCCTTAGTATTTCCATATGCCGCTTCAGGGGGGCTTCGGCCTGGCCTTGGGTTTTCCCTCCCCAGGTGGTATAATTCCCGGACCGTTTCGCCAGCCATCGAAAGGAGCCACTCATGAGCGCATCGCATCGCATGATCGAGGAGTGCGAGAAGTACGGGGCCCACAACTACCACCCCCTCCCGGTGGTGCTGGAGAAGGGGCGGGGCGTCTGGGTATGGGACGTGGAGGGGCGGAAGTTCATGGACATGCTGAGCGCCTATTCGGCTCTCAACCAGGGGCATAACCACCCTGCCATCATCCAAGCGGCCAAGGACCAGCTGGATCGCATCACCCTGACCAGCCGCGCCTTCTTCCATGACAAGCAGGCCGCCTTTTTCAAAAAGCTGGCCCAGCTCGCCGGCAAGGACAAGGTCCTCCCCATGAACAGCGGGGCGGAGGCGGTCGAGACGGCCGTCAAAGCGGTCCGCAAGTGGGGCTATCTGAAGAAGGGCGTCCCGGAGGGGAAGGCCGAGATCATCGTCTGCGACGGCAACTTCCACGGGCGCACCGTGACCATCGTCAGCTTCTCCACCGAGGCGCAGTACAAGGCGGGATTCGGCCCCTTCACTCCCGGGTTCACGGTCGTCCCCTTCGGAGATGTCAAGGCCCTCGAAAAGGCGATCACCCCCCACACCGTGGCCTTCATGGTCGAGCCCATCCAGGGCGAGGCCGGCGTCGTGGTCCCCCCTGCGGGCTACCTGGCCGAGGCCTTCGAGCTCTGCCGCCGCAATAAGGTCCTCTTCGTCGCCGACGAGATCCAGACCGGCTTCGGCCGCACCGGGCGAATGTTCTGCTGCGACCATGAGGAGGTCAGGGCCGACGTCTACGTGATGGGCAAGGCCCTCGGCGGCGGCATCCTGCCCGTTTCGGCCATCGCCTGCGACGACGCCGTCATGGACGTCTTCACCCCGGGGGACCACGGCTCCACCTTCGGCGGGAACCCGGTGGCCTGCGCCGTCGCCATTGCCGCCCTGGACGTCATCGTCAACGAGCGCCTCTGCGAGAAGTCCAAGGAAACGGGCGAGTACTTCATGGGCAAGCTCCGCCAGATGAACAGTCCGCACGTGGACCACGTCCGCGGCAAGGGGCTCCTCATCGGGGTCGTCATCAAGGAGGCCTCGGGCCCCGCCCGCCCCTTCTGCGAGCGCCTGATGGAGGAGGGGATCCTGGCCAAGGAAACCCACCACCAGGTCATCCGGTTCGCCCCCCCCCTGATCATCACCCGCGAGGAGGCCGACTGGGCCCTGCAGCGCATCGCCAAGGTGCTCGGAGGGAAGCTGGCGTAGATTGGACCGCCGAAGATGCATTATTCAGAAATTGCCAATAGCAAAATGCAACATTCAAATTGGGGCTGCCGATGCGGTGGTTCGTTTCCCCATTTGCATCTTGCCGTTTGCAATGTGAACGCGTCCGTCAGCGGCCCGGCGGCTCCGGGATCGCTTCAGCCCTGATCGCCATGCCCTACCGGCAGCTCTTTCGGATCGTCGAGCAGAAGCTCTCGGCCCTTCCCGCCTTCACGGAGCCGCTGCAAGCCGTTCGGGCTTCGGCCGAGGTGATCCTGCGCGAGGTGAGCGAGCCCTTCTCCCTGCGGGGGGCCCGTCTCTACCGCCGGGACGGGAGCGATTACGTCCTCGTGGACACCCTGGGCGAGGGGACGCGGGTGGCCCCCGGGTTCACCATCCCCGAGACCTACCCCCCCATCGCCAAGACCCTGGAGAACGGGGTGGCGGTCATGGGGTTGAACTCCCCCGGCGTGGACCGCGCGCTGGAGGGGCGGCTGGGGGTGGACCGCTTTGCCGCCGTGGCGGTGGGGGACGGGCAGTTCATCATCGCCTTCTCCTTTCTGCAGGGGAAGAAGACCGAGGAGATCTACCAGGGGCTCAACGTCCTGCGGCACTCCATCAGCTCCAAGGTGCGGGAGGACCAGTTCAACAAGCTCTTGGCGGAGGCCCGCAAGATCCAGGAGAGCATCCTGCCTCAAAAGCAGCCCGCCTTCGCCGGATACGACATCCACGGCGCCTCCCTTCCGGCCGATGTCGTCGGGGGCGACTACTACGACTATATCTGGATCGACCCGTCCATCCTGGGGATCGCCATCGCCGACGCCACGGGCCACGGGCTTCCGGCCGCCCTCCAGGTCCGGGATGTATACATGGGCCTGCGGATGGGCTCCACCCGCGAGTACAAGATCGCCCAGACCATTCAGAAACTGAACCGCCTCATCAACCGGGAGAAGCTCACCAGCCGGTTCGTCTCCCTATTTTACGGCGAATTGGAGACCAGCGGAGTGCTGATCTACATCAACGCCGGGCACAACCCCCCGATGGTTTTCCGCCGGAAGAAGATCGAATACCTGACGGAAGGGGGGCCCGTCCTGGGGCCCCTGCCCGACCGGCGCTTCAACCGCGGCGTCGTCCGCCTCGAGCCGGGCAACCTCCTCCTCCTCTTCACCGACGGCCTCATCGAGGCCACCAATGCGGCGGGCGAGGAGTATGGGCTCGACCGGGTGACCGCCGCGGTGCGCCAGCACGCCGCGAACTCCGCCCGGGCCATCGTGGAGACGCTGCTGAAGAGAGTGGAGCGATGGCGCGGCGGCCGCGCCCAGCAGGACGACATCACCGTGGTGGTGGTGAAATACCTCAAGCCCGAATCGTCCGAGCCAGCCCCTCCGCCAGGGGGGTAAAGCGAACCCCCCCCATCGCCGCCCGGACGCGGGAAGCGTCCAGGACCGACACCCGCTGCTCGCCGGGCTTGTCGGGCCCGTGGGGGATGGTCCGCTCCATACCCAGCGCTACAAGGATGGCCGCCGCGAGGGTGTTGACGGTCGTCCCCGTTCCCGTCCCCACATTGTAGGCCCCCGCCTGGCCTCGCGCGGTCAGGAAGCGGTTCACCGAGACCACGTCGCCCACGAAAACGTAGTCGCGTACCTTGCTGCCGTCGCCGAAGATGACCGGATCGGCGTCGGAGCGGAGCCGGTCCAGAAAGATGGCGATGACCCCGGCCTCGCCGTGGGGGTTCTGGCGGGGGCCGTAGACGTTGGCGTACCGGAGAAAGGTGGCGGTGAACCCGAATTCGGCCGCATAGGCGCCGATGAGCCCCTCCCCGCAAAGTTTGTTCGTGCCGTAGACGCTCATGGGCCGGGCCGGGGCCTCCTCGGGGGTGGGGATCTCGACGCCGTCCCCGTAGATGGCCCCCCCGGACGAAGCAAACAGGAATTGGCGGATGGGATGGCGCCGGCAGCATTCCAAAAGATTGAGGGTGCCGAAGTAGTTGACCTCCGTGTCGAAGACCGGGTCCTCCATCGAGCGGCGAAGGTTGACTTGGGCGGCGTGGTGGTTCACCACCTCCGGCCGGAACTCGGCGAACACCTTCTCGAGGGCGGGGTCGGTGACGTCCATCTCCACGAACGCCGCTCCCGCGGGAAGGTTCTCCCGCTTGCCCGTGGAGAGATTATCCACGATAATGAGGCGATGCCCGTCGGCCAGGTACATGTCCGCCAGGTGGGACCCGATGAAGCCCGCGCCGCCGGTCAGAAGAATGGTGGCCATGCCGGGACAGTGTAACCCGAACCGCCCCTTCCCGCAAGAAATCCTGCGCGGGGAGACGGCCGCCGCCGCGCGGGCCCTCCTCGGGGCCGTGCTCGTCCGGGACCTGGACGGGGAGCGGCTCTCCGGGCGCATCGTGGAGGTGGAGGCCTATCTGGGGACCCTTGACGCCGCCTGCCACTCGTTCAGGGGCGAAACGGCGCGCAACGCGGTGATGTTCGGGCCCCCCGGAAGGGCCTACGTCTATTTCATCTACGGGTTCCACCACTGCCTCAACGTGGTCACCCGGCCGAAGGGGGTGCCGGAGGCGGTCCTCATTCGCGCCCTCGAGCCGTTGGAGGGGCTGGATCGGATGCGGGAGAACCGGAAGGGGAGGGACAACCTCGCCTCGGGCCCCGGTGTGCTCTGTCAGGCCCTGGCCATCGACCGGAAGTTGAACGGCCACGACCTGCGCGATGCACCGCTGAAGCTGACGCACGGCATGCCGGTGCCGTACGAACTGATCGGGACCTCGCCCCGGATTGGGGTGGCCTATGCGGGAAAGGCGGCGCACTGGCCGCTGAGATATTTCGTGAAGGGGAACCAGTTCGTAAGCAGGAAAATCAAATAAAATGTAGGGGCGGACCCATGCGTCCGCCCGGTTCTATCCATGCGTGTATGTAGCGTCCTCAGCTTGCTGAGGACGGCCTTGTGTTACGAGTGGGGGCGACCCGGTGGGGCGCCCGTTATTGAATCGATACACTTCAGTCGGGCCGTATGGTCCGTCTGTTTGACAAGTGCTTCTCGGATTTGAGCCAGCCGCTTGACTTTCTAAATGATTCGTCCCATACTAAATCAGCATTCGACAAGGAGGGCATATGAATCGCTTGCTTGCTTGATGTGGCTTTCGTTTAGTTCCGTGACACTGGCGTTCACTCCCCCGCCCACCATTCACCTCGATCTCACCTCTAAGAAAGTGGCCACACAACGAAACCAGCTTGAGATTCAATTCTCGGCTTGGACGGAAAGCGGCGGCTATGAGGGCGTTTTCATGGCCCATTCGGAGGGGGCGGTCTTCATCTCCACTTCAAGTCCACCGTCTTTTTGGTTTTCTTCGGACCCGTTTAGCGCTTCGGTCGTTTTATCGTTTCCCTCCGATGGGCTTTACCGCGTCAACGGCAATCTATATGACGCGCCCATGCTCACCGGCAACGTTCCGGAGGGGTTGGAGGCCGACCCGTTGCTTGCCACATGTCCAGCGGCGTGTTATTTTACGAGCCGATCGGCGCATACTTTTACGAGGCCA
>CAZRVT010000031.1:0-29979 GCA_964603505.1 uncultured Holophagales bacterium
GTCAATATTATATGTATACTGTTTTTAGAGCAGTTTTATGCAACTACAGGGTTAACACCTATGCCCTCCTCCGGAGGGGGTTGGACCTCCTCGGAGGCGTGGATCCAGGGACCCGTGTGCGCCAGCCCCTCGGGCATCAGGCGGCCCGCGCGGAAGAGGCGGCGGGCGCGGTTGCGGTTCGGGAGGGACCAATCGCTTCCCTCTCGGCGGGGGGCGAACTTTTGGAGGTAGCGCTCGTCGTCGAGGCGCCGGACGATGGAATCGACCCAGCCGACGCACAAGGCCTCCTCGAGCGCCTCCTCGTAAGAGAGGGTCTGACGGCCCGAGCTTTTCTTGTGGAAGAGAAGCCACACGCCCGGACTGGTTCCATGGTGTTGACGGAGCCACCGCCGCCACGCGGTGCTGTTCTCCATCCGCACGGTTTCCAGCGTGTCGCTCATGGCTCCATTGTACGCCTCTTCCCCACGATTTTTCTGCTAATATGAAAGCAACTCGTCTTCAAGGAGGATGCCGATGAAATACGGAGCCCGCAACACCCTCACGGGCACGGTCGCGGAGATCAAGCGGGGCGGGGTGATGGGGCAGGTCAAATTGCGGATTCCGGCCCGCTCGACCATGGAATCGGTGATGACCCTCGACTCCATCGACGCGCTGAAGCTGAAGAAGGGGGACAAGGTCCGTGTGGTGGTCAAGGCCATCCACGTCCTGCTCGTCAAAGAGTAGCCGTCCCGCCGTCCATTAACGAAAAGACCCGCGCACCGGTCGCGCTCGACGAGCGGCGGGGTGCCGTCCTTACGACACCACCTCCACGTCGATGACCGGCTGGTTCGTGAGGGTGCGGTGGACGGGACAGCCTTGGACGAGGCGCTTGATCAGGGCGTGCTTGCCGGCGGGGACGTCGCGGGGGAGCTCGATGTCGAGCGTGAAGGTGGTGACGCGCTTCGGCAGATCCCCCACGGCGAAGGTGAGGTTCACCGCCACCGGGCCGTCGGTGTAGCCGCGGGCGCGACACCACGCCTCCACCGTCATCCCCACGCACGCCCCGAGCGCGGCGGCGAGGAGCTCCACCGGCGAAGGTCCGCGGTCGGTCCCCCCGGCGGCGGCCTCGGGATCGACGGCCAGTTCGTGCTTCCGGAGGCGCAGGATCCAGCCGCGCCCGGCTTCGTTCGTGGCGGTGATCAGGTCCATGGTTCACCTCGCTCGGGTTGTCGTTTCATTATAGAACGGCCGCGGGTATAATGTCCGGGCGGGATCCGCCCGCCCCGAGGCCGTGATGCGCTGGTCCCTCTGTTCCTCTCCGCCGGCCCTTCTGCCCCTTTTCTTCCAAGCCCCCGCCGCGGACGCTCGCCCCGACCCCTACGCTCGCGGCTGGGCCCTCAGCGGCCCCGACGGGGAGGGCGCCGTCGCGGTCCGGCCCCTCAAATTCACCGGCCATAAGGCCCTCAAGAATTAAGAACATGGAGCCGCCGAGGGACCAGGAGAAAAAGGGCAACCGGCGCGAGGACCCCGCCCGGGTGGACGGGCCGACAACCCCGCAGAACGGTCCCCGGCCGGCGGCCGACCGCCTCGAATCCCGCCTCCTCCTCGCCATCGGCCTCGCCGGCTTCACCCTGACCCTCTTCCTGTTCTGGCGCGGCCAGTCGCTGGGCGACCAGCTCAACCTCCTCGCGCGCGGCTGGCTCCTCGCCGCCCGCGGCGAGCTGGTCCCGTTCGGGAACCCCCTCTCCACCGGGGGGCACGAGCCGGGGGCCCTCACGAGCCTCCTCGTGGGGCTTCCCCTGATGGCTTGGATGGACGCCCGGGCGCCCGTCCTGGTCGTCGTCCTGGCCCACCTCCTGGCCTGGTTCCTCCTCGACCGCGTCGTCAGGGAGACGCTAGGCGGCCCCGCCCGGGTCCTCCTCGCCGTTCTCTTCTGGCTCAACCCCTGGCGCGTGTACCTCTCGGGCTTCCTGTGGAACCCCAACTACCTCTTCGTCTTCGGGGCGATGCACCTCTGGTCGGCGCGGGCGCAGGCGAAACGCCCCCGCTTCTGGGCCAGCGCCGTCCAGGCCCTGGCCGTGGGGCTGGCGTTCCAGCTCCACGCCTCGTTCATCCTCCTCGCCGTCGCCAGCTTCCTGCTGTGGGGGCGGGGCTACCAGCGCCTCCACTGGGCCGGCCTCGCGTTCGGCGGGCTGCTGGCCGCCGTCACCCTGGTCCCCTGGGCGCTGGCCCTGGCCGCCCATCCGGAGATCACCGAGGCCGGCAAGGGGTTCCTGGGGCGCGGCCTGGTGACCGTCCACCCCGTCCTGCGGGGGCTCGGCTACTGGGTCCGCTACGCCTCCTTCGCCGTCAGCGATCAGATGCTGAGGTTCGACTTCACGGCCCTCCTCGGCGCCGGGACCGACGCCTGGCTGGCCCCGGCGGCGGTGTGGGCCGCCCGGATCCTGGGGGCGGTCTCCGCCGCCGGGGCGCTCGCGGCCAACATCTGGCTGTGGCGGAAGCGGAAGTGGGGCTGGGCGCGGCGTCCCTCCCCCACCCCGGACGGGCTGGAGCCGCGGGCGTGGATGGAGGGGTACGCGATGCTCTGCCTCGCGGCGGCCTTCGCCGTCTACTGCCTGGCCCCCACCACCATCATGTTCTGGCAGGGGATCTTCCTGTTCCACGCCTCCCTCCTCCCGCCGCTTCTATGGTGCGCGGAGCGGCTCGACGGGCCGGAGGGGAGGGCGGTCAAGCGGGCGGCGACGGCCGCGGCGGCGGCCGGCGTCCTGGTCGGGCTGGCGATGGGGGCCGGTGCCCCGCAGTACCGCTGCGGCGGCCGGGGGGACGGGCGGTTCCCCCTGCGCTCCGACTCGCCCCTGTTCCAGGACCTTCGCCTGAACGACCGCTGCCCCTGGCCGATGAACACGCCCGGCGGCTGGTGGCCCGATGTCTTACCGGAGGAGGAGCCGCCGGCGCGGTGATGGAGTTCGTCGTCCCCCTCGCGCTGATCATCGCGGCCGCCACCTCCGCCGCCGCCCTGGCCATCCACCTGAGAGGCCGGGCCCAGCACGATCGGACGCGATCGCTGGCGGGGACCTTCGGCCTCGCCATGGAGGGCGACACCGCCCGCGGGGAGTGGAACGGCCACCCGATGGAACTCCGCATCGTGGACCATGGGAAGGAGGGGACGGGGTTCCGGTTCCGTGTCGGGGGGGCGGACCCCCGGTTCCGCATCGCCCGCGAGCCCATGCGGCTGTTCGGCCGCAAGCCCCCGCCCCCCGGCCCCTTCCTTCCACGGTCCCTCAGCAGCGGCTACGCGGAGCCCGACGACATCGTGACCGGGGACGAGGCGTTCGACGAGCGCATCCGCGTGAAGGGGCCCGTGGGGCTCGGCGTGGGGATCCTCGACCGGGAAACCCGCCGCCTGGTCCAATCGCTGGACGGCCTGGGGGCGCAGGTGAAGGAGGGGTGGATCGAGCTCAGCGCCGTGGCAGGCCCCTACGACCCCGCCGTGGACGCCGCGGTCTGGGTCCGCCTCATGGCCGAACTGGCGGAGGCCCTCGCCCGGCGCGGCCGGGCCCGCCCCCTCGACAACCTCCTCGACAACTTCCACGGGGAGCGGGACGCGGAGGTGCGCCGCGTCAACCTGGCCTGCCTCGGCGCCTATTTCCCCGAGGCCCCGGAGACCCTCGAGGCCAGCCGCGCGGCGCTGACCGACCCGGGGAGCGACTGGATCCGGCTGCAGGGGGCGGTGAACCTGCGGCGGGAGGGGTGGCCCGCCCTGCGGGCGATGACGGACCGGAGGGACCTTCCGGACGGCGTCCGGGCCGCCGCCCTGAGGGCCCTGGGGCTCTCCCTCCCGGCGGCGGAGGCCGAGCGCCTGCTCCTGTCCGGCCTGGATTCCGCGGTCCCCGCTCTGGCCCTCTCCGCCGCGGAGACGCTGGGGGATGTGGGCCGCACGGCCGCCGCCGCGGCGCGCCTGGACGGGTGGGCGGAGGGGCGCGGGGACCGGAACGAGCAGCGGGCGGGTCAGGAGGCCGCCGCGAAGGTGAGGGCGCGCCTAGAGGGAGCGGAACCGGGACGGCTGTCCCTGGAGGAGTCCGGCGGCGACGGACGGCTCAGCCGGCCCGAGGGAGGTCGCGAAGGGCCCTGAGCCCGATTTCGGTTATAATACCCCCTCATGCACCATGAAAGACGGACTCCGGAAACTGGCGGCCATCCTGTTCACCGACATCGTCGGGTACAGTTCCCGCGCGGAAGCCGATGAACGGCTGACGCTGGAACTGCTGGAAGAGCACCGCCGCCTCGTCCGCCCCATCCTCCAACGCCACAACGGACGCGAGATCAAGACCATGGGCGACGCCTTCATGGTGAAGTTCTCCTCCGCGGTCGACGCCGTGCAGTGCGCCCTGGAGCTCCAGGAGCGCCTCCGCCGGCGGAACCTCAAGGAGCCCCCCGAGCGGCAGGTCCTGGTCCGCGCCGGCATCCACCTCGGCGACGTCGTCCACGAGGACAACGACCTTTTCGGCGAAGGCGTCAACATCGCCTCCCGCATCGTTCCCCTGGCCGAGCCGGGCGGCGTCGTCCTGACGGAGGCGGTGAGGGCCCAGGTGCACAACAAACTGCCGTACCCCGTCGTCCCCCTCGGCCCGACGAAACTCCGCAACCTGAAGATGCCGGCCGACCTCTACCGCATCGTGTTCCCGTGGTCCGAGGCGGAGGCGCCCTTGCGCGGCTGGCGGCGGTGGCTGCGGGCCCCCGTCCTCTTCCCCGCGGCCCTCGCCATCGGCCTCGCCGCCGCGGCCGCCGTCCTGTGGCTCCGGGACCGGGCCCCGGCGGCCGAGCCGCCCACCGCCCCGGCGGCGGCCGTGCGCTCCATCGCCGTCCTCCCGCTGGCCGACTTTTCGGCCCGCCACGACGCCGCCTACTTCGCCGACGGGATGACCGAAGCCCTCATCACCGACCTGGCCCGCATCCGGGCGCTCAAGGTCATCTCCCGCACCTCGGTCATGCGCTACAAGGGGACCGGCAAGTCGCTCCCCCAGATCGCGCGGGAATTGGGGGTGGAGGCGGTCATCGAGGGCTCCGTCACCCGGGACGGCCGCCGCGTGCGGATCGCCGCCAAGCTCCTCGACGCCCGCACCGACCGCACCCTCTGGGCCGAATCGTACGAGCGGAACACCCGCGACATCCTGGCCCTCCAGCGGGAGGTGGCCCGCGCCATCGCCCAGGCGGTGCAGGTGCGCCTCACCCCGCAGGAGGAGGCCTCCCTGGGGCCGGCGCGCCCCGTGGACCCCGCGGCCCACGACGCCTTCCTGCAGGGGCTCTACCACTGGAACCGCCGCACCCGGCCCGACCTGGAGGAGAGCGTCCGCCTGTTCGGGGAGGCCGCGGGGCGGGACCCCGGGTATGCCGCCGCCTACGCGGGGCTGGCCGGGGCCCGCATCGTGATGGCCGACTGGGGCTACGAGGAGCCGGCCGCGGCCTACGCAGAGGTCCGGGTTCTGGCGGAGAAGGCCGTCGGGCTGGACCCCCTGCTGGCGGAAGGGCGCACCGCCAAGGCGGCCTGGCACATCCACCGGTGGGAGTGGAAGGCGGCGGAGGGGGAGTTTAGGCGGGCCCTCGAGATCAATCCCGGGTACGCCACCGCCCACCAGTGGTATGCCGAACTCCTCGTCAACCTCGGCCGGTTCCCCGAAGCCGTCACCCACGCCCGCACCGCCTGCGACCTCGACCCCCTCTCCCTGATCGCCCAAACCATCCTCGGCGTCACCTACTACCAGTCCCGCCAGACCGAACTGGCCATTCCCCAGCTCGAACAGACCCTCGCCATGGACCCCGCCTTCTTCCTCGCCCGGCGGACCCTCTGGTTCTGCCATATCCAGAAAGACGACCCCCGCCGGGCCGCCGACGCCTACCGCCGGATCCTGGAGGAGACCGGGGCGGACCCCGGCACCCTCGCCGCCTTCGATGCGGCCTACGCGGGGCACGGCCTCCGGGGGGTGTGGCGCTGGCTGGTGGAACAGGGGATCGCCCTGGTGCCCCAGCCCTACAGCCGGCCCTATTATTACGCCACCTACCACGCCCTGCTGGGGGAGAAGGCCCGGGCCCTGGACTGGCTGGAGAAGGCGCAGGCCGTGCGCTCGTCGAGTTTGGCCTCCGTGGCGACCGACCCCGTCTTCGACGCCCTCCGCGACGAGCCCCGGTTCCGAGCCCTGCTGAAGGCGATGGGCCTGGAGGGAGTGGGCCGGTGACCCACCCCGCGGCCCGCCACGAGCATCCCCCCCTCCGGTTCCCGGGCCCCATCGTCCTGGTGGACCGGCCGGAGGCCCTCGCGACCATGGCCGGGGAGCTGCGCCGCGAGCCCCTCCTGGGCTTCGACACCGAGACCCGCCCCTCGTTCCGCAAAGGGGAGAAGCACCCCCCCGCCCTCGTCCAGCTGGCCCTGGAGGAGCGGGTGTGGGTCGTCCAGCTCCGAAAAACGGGCCTGACGGAGGAACTGGCCGCCCTCCTGGCCGACCCCCGCGTGCTCAAGGCAGGGGTCGGGACGCGCGACGACCTTCGGGCCCTGCAGGAAGTGCGGCCCTTCGAGCCGGCGGGGTTCGTGGACCTGGGGGACCTGGCCAAGACCCGCGGCCTGGCCGAGCGGGGGGTGCGCTCGCTGGCCCAGCGGTTTCTGGGAGGGCGCATCTCCAAGGGGACGCAGACCTCCAACTGGGGCGCCCCCGTCCTCACCAAACGGCAGCTCCGCTACGCGGCCACCGACGCGTGGGCGTGCTACAAATTGTTTTTTCATTTGAACGGTGGAAGAAGCCGTCCTCCATCGGTCCGGGACGCGCGCGATCCTCTCTCTTCAACGGCTCTCGACGAACCCCCGGTCGAGGGCGCGGTCGTATTCCTCCCGGGTAAAGCCCGGACACCGCCGCGCTAACTCATCCACCAGCCGTTCCCACACCCGCCCCCACGCGCGCCCCTTCAGCTCGGGCCACCGGCCGGACCGAAACTCATCGGCCACGGCGTACGCGGCGTCGGCGAGCTCCTCAGGCCCCGCCATGCGGCGTCCCCGGCACGACCAGGGCGTCGGCCACGATCTCGCAGACGCTTCGGACTTCCACGCCCAGCTTGTACTCCTTGTTCAACTCCGCCAGCTGGTCGATGCAGTTGTGGCACGGGGTGGCCACCACGGCCGCGCCGGTGGCGCGGATCTGGTCGGCCTTTACCCGGGCCGCCTCGAGCCGCCGGGGGGCGAACCGGCTCATCGCCAGCTGGCCGCCCCCACCCCCGCAGCAGAAGTTGTCCGCGCCGTGCGGCGCCATCTCGACGAACTCCCCCGCCGCGGCGCGGAGGATCCTCCGCTGGGGCTCCACCACGCCGCCGTAGCGGGTGAGGTTGCAGGGGTCGTGGAGGGTGACCCGCTTCGGGTTCCGGGCCGGGTCCAGGGCGATGCGCCCCTCCCGCAGGTACCGGTCGACCAGTTCCAGGACGCTCACCACCTCGAAGCCGTACCGCTCCCGGAGCCAGCGGGGCCCCTCCCAGCGGAAGGAGGCGAACCCGTGGCCGCACTCGCCGAGGACGAGGGTGGAGCAGCCCAGCCGCGCCATGTCATCCGCGATGTGCCGGGTGATGGCCTCCGCCTCCCCGTCCACCCCGCTGAAGTAACCGTAGTTGGTCACGTCGAAGAAGCGGCGGGAGAAGGTCCAGCTCTCCCCCGCGGCGTGGAAGATCTTCCCCGCAGCGACGAGGGAGAGGGGGAAGAACTTGGGCTCGCGGGGGTTGACGGCGTAGAGGCAGTGGGCGCCGGCCCGGTCCAGGGGGAGCTCCGCGGCCGGGTCGCCGGTCTCCGTCCGCAGTTCCTCGGTCAGCCACTCCACCGTCTCGGTCCAGTCCCCCTCCGCGATCCCCATGTTATTGCCGGTTTCCAGGGCCTTGTCGATGGTGGAGCGCAGTTCCGGCGGGATGAGGCCGACGGCGGTCATCGCCGCCCGGGCGGCGCGCACCATCTGCGGCGTGTGGATGCCGATGGAGCAGTGGAGGTGGCAGCGGCCACAGAGGGAGCAGCGGCCCCACAGGGCGTCCACCCACTCCTCCAGCATCCGCGCGTCGAGCGGACGGGCCCCCACCACCCCAGGGGCGAGGCGCCCCGGCAGGGTGAAGTGGTACCGGAAGACGGCGGCGACGAGGTTCAGCTTGTGGGCGGGATGGTCCGCGGGCTCGCCGTGGGTGAGGGCGTAATGGCAGGTTCCCGCGCAAAGGCCGCAGTGGACGCACGACTGCAGCTGGGCGGCGGCCTCGTGGTCGAGGTTCTCCCGGAACACCGCCAGCGCCCGCTCCACCTCCTCCGCCGTGAGGGCGTCGAGCCGGGCCTGCAGGGCGTCGGCGGGGCGAAGCGCGCTCACCCCCGCCCCCCCGGGAGGACCCCGCGGCGGCCGTACCACCGGCCGAACAGGACGCGGGTGTAGAAGAAAAAGAAGCAGTGGCGGACCTTGCCGAAGGGGATGTAGAGGAGGAGCGCCGCCCCCCAGAGCATGAAGAGCGCCGCGGCCCCCGCGCCCCAGGGGGCGTCGGCCGTCCAGGTGGCAGCCAGGGCCAGGGCGAGGAACCCGTTCACGTGGAGGTTGGCGATGAGATCGTCGGGACAGGAGATGGTCCGGAGGGAGGGGGCGGTGAGCCGCTTGACGAACAGGCCGGCCCCCGCCGTCAGCCCAAGCGCGAGCACCCCCCGGATGACGGGAAGGGGCTCCGGCGGCGGCAGGAGCCCGGCGACCAGAAACCCCAGCGCGGTAAAGGCAAACAGGACAGCCAGATGGTAGAGCACGCCCGCCGTCCAGGTGGCCAGGTGGGCCCGGGCGCTCTCCTTGGCCCAGGGGGCCATCCCGGGGCCGAAGGCATAGGCGACGCCGGCGGCGGCGCTCCCGGCCGGGACCGACGGGTCGGGGCGGCGGCCGAACCGCCAGGTGCGCAACCCCTGCCACGCCAGGGCCGCGGCGCAAGCGGCCGCGCTGACGAGAACCGCACCCTTCAATGCGGAAAAGATATCCATACGGGCGATCCGTACCGGCGTCCTCGCGTCCCAGCGTCCCGGCGTCCCGGTGGACGGGAGGGCGTTACACGCACCCGTCGGGCTTGGGGAGACCGGCGACCTTACAGGCCCCCTTGGCGGGGCCGGAGGGGAAGAGGGTGTAGATCTCCTTCAGCGGGAGGCCGGTGGTCTTGCACATCAGGCGCACCATCGGGGCCATCCCCTTGTCCAGGTAATATTCGCGGATGAAGTTGACGACGGCCCAATGCTTCTCGGTGAGTTCCTCGATCCCCTCCTCCTTCCGGGCCAGGGCCGCGGCCGCAGCCCGGTTCCAGTCCGCGGGGTTGGCGAGGAACCCCTCTTCGTTCAGTTCCAGCATGCGGCCTTCCACCTCGATGACGGGCATTCCGGGATCTCCTTGGGGAGGGATAAGCCGTTCAGTATAACACCGGGAGCGGCCGGTCTCAAGGGACGGGACCGACCGCCAGGAGGAAAAGTTGAGGGGGCCGCCCGAGGTCCGAGAACCAGGCCCGGTTCTCGTCCACCATGTCCACCGCCATCAGGTAGAAGCCGAGCCGGGAGGGGGCGTTGAACGCCGCCTCCCAGCGGCGCCCCTCCCCGGGCCGGACGGTTCCCTCCTCCATCCCGGCGCGGCAGGCGTCCCACCCCTCCCCCCGTCTGGCGTAGTAGAAGGCCTCGGGATCCGCCGGCGCCCCTTCCAGCGGACCGTAGAGGCGGACCCCCAGGCGGACGCCCCGGGCGGCCTCCGGCGTGAGGTTCCAGGGGCGGGTCCCCGTGTTCTGTACGCGGACCGCGAACCGCACCGGGCCCCCCGGCCCGGCGGCGGGCGGAACCGCCTCCGGCTCGATCCGGCACCGGAAGGGGTCCGGACAGTAATCGCGCTCCACATATTCGATCAGAGCCGACCGGTCGGGCCTCCGCCCCGCCCCGCCGCACCATGCCTCGAACCCGTCGACAAACCGTTTCTGGGGACATCGGCGGGGGCAAGGGTGGCGGCTGAAGTCGCGCACCCAGGAGGCCGCCTCGGTGAAGGGGGTGTCCCAGAGCATGAGGGCGAGGAATACCCCGAGCGCGGAGCGGTCCACGCCGGATCGGCAGTGGATCAGGACCGGCTCCCGCAGGGCGGGGAACCGGCGGACGAACTCCAGGACCAGGTGGCGGGGCGGGTCCTGGGAGGCGAGGAAGGGGAGGTCCAGCCGCTCGATCCCCGCCGCGTCGGTGCACCGGCGCTCCTGCAGGAACGTGGCGCGGTCCTCGTCCACGCCCCGGAGGTTCACCACGGAACCGAGCGCGAGGTCCCGGATCCACCGGCTGCACTCCGCGGCGTCGGGCTGGGCGGACATATAGAGCCGGCCCGAGACCACGGTGCGGGGGCCGCCGGCGGTGCAGGCCGCAAGCATGGCCAATCCCAGAAACGTCCAGAGGAAGCGGATCACGGGGTCCATTGTAGCAGAGGGCCGTCCGGGATCGGACGGGCGGCGCCCGCAAGGCGCTGGGGGCCTCCCTCGGGGAGATCGCGCCGATGGTCTCGCGGGGGGGCGCTCTCCGCACCCTCGCCGCCAACGGCCTCGCGCGGCCGGCCCCTTCCTCCTCCACATCTCCATCGCTCCGACCGCTGGCGGCGAGGGTCCTCCCCGCGCGTTGACAGCCCCCCTCCCGGACTTTACAATACCGCTGTGATGAAGATCGGGCGGTACGCCGTGGAGCGGGAGATCGGCCGGGGGGCGATGGGAGTGGTGTACCTGGCGCACGACCCCGTTCTCGACCGCCGCGTGGCCGTCAAGACGGTGCGCTTGCCCGAGGGGCTGGACGAGAGGGAGCGCGAGGAGTATCTTCAGCGTTTTTACCGCGAGGCCCAGGCCGCCGGCAAGCTCTCCCACCCCGGCGTGGTGACCATCTACGACGCGGGGCTCGACCCGGCCCAGGGGTGCCACTTCATCGCGATGGAATACATCGCGGGGGTCACCCTCAAGCAGTTCTTCGCCGACGGCCTGCGGCCCGACCCCCGCCAGGCGGCCTTCATCGCCGCCGGGGTGGCCGAGGCGCTGGACTACGCCCACGCCCAGGGGGTCGTCCACCGCGACGTCAAGCCGGCCAACATCATCCTCACCGACCGCGGGGCGGTCAAGTTGGCCGACTTCGGCATCGCGAAGGTCGCCGCGTCGCACCTCACCACCGAGGGGACCTACCTCGGCACGCCGGCCTACACCTCCCCCGAACAGGTGCTGGGGCTCCCGGTGGACGGCCGCAGCGACCTCTTCTCCCTCGGCATCGTGCTCTACGAGCTCCTCACGGGGCGGAAGCCCTTCCCCCCCGACAACCTCGGCCGCCTCTTCCACGCCATCGCCTACGAGGCCTACGCGCCCCTCCGGGAGGCCCTCCCGGAGTGTCCGCCCGCCCTGGCCCAGGTGATCGACCGGGCCCTGCACAAGGCCCCGGAGGCCCGCTACGCCGACGGGGCCGCGATGGCCCGCGACCTGCGCGCCTTTCTCGACGGCCGGGAGCGCCCCGCCGGAGCGACGGCGCTTCCTCCCCCCCTATCTCCGACTGCGGCGTCGCAAGGGGGGGAAGAAAGCAACCCGTTGGACAGCCTGATCGCCTACCTGGAAGAGACCACCCGCCGGCTGGACCCGAAGGGGGCGCCCGGATCCGCCCCCGCGTCAGCCCCCCCTCCCCCGGCCGGCCTGCGCGCCCGGGCCCTCGCCCGCCTCCGGTCACGGCCCGCACTCGCCCCCCTGGCGCGCGAACTGCCGGCCGCCCGGGCCTGGGCGCTGGCCGCTCTGGCGGCCCTGACCGCCTCCGCGCTGCTCGTCCCCCTCGGCATCCGCGCCCGGGAGGCCGGGGCCTGGCCCGGGCCGTCCCCCGGCCCCCTCCCGTCGTGGAGGGAGGAGGTCCAGGCGGGGCGGCGGGCGCTGGCGGAAGGGGACGCGGAAGGGGCGCTGGCGCGCCTGCAGGGGGTTCGACGGGAACGGCCCGGCTCCCCGGCCCTCGCGGCGCAGGTGCGCGCGGCCCTGGAGCGGCTCGTCGCCGACCTCCAGCGGACCCTTCCCGCCGACGGCGCCGCCCGCCGGCTCCAGGCCATGGGCGAGAGCGCCGCGGCGCGGGGGGATACCGCCAGCGCGGCGGAGTTCTTCCAGGCCGCCCTGGGGATCCAGCCCGACAATGCCTCGGCCGTCGCCGCCATGCAGGCCCTTCCCGACGAACCGGTTCCCGCATCGGCCCCCGGTCCGGGCCCGCCCCTGGTGCGTCTCCTCTTCGACAGCCCCGTCCCGCGGGGCTACATCATGGCCTACGTGGACGACCGGCAGGTGCTCCGGAAGTCGTTCGCCTTCGATGAAACGGGGGGGCGCCTCGAGGAGCCGCTGGCCGCGGCCCCGGGGAGGCACCTGTTCAAGGTCTGGGTGACGGCGCGGAACGGAAAGGCCGCCACCGCGTACGCGGCCATCGAAGGGACGCTGTCCGCAGGCCGCCCCGTCGTGCTCCGCGTCCGGCTGGACGGGGAGCGGCGAAAACTGGCCCTGGAGTGGTCTTCCTGAGGCCGCCCGGCCCCTCTACGCTTCGGTGACGACCACCTTCTCCATCCGGTCCCCCTGGCGGATGGCGTCCACCACATCCTGGCCCTTCGTCACTTTCCCGAAGACGGTGTGCTTCCCGTCGAGGTGGGGCTGGGGGGCGTGGGTGATGAAGAACTGGCTCCCGTTGGTGTTGGCGCCGGCGTTGGCCATCGAGATCGCCCCCTTCTCGTGCCGGAGGGGGTTCCCGTTGAACTCGTACTCGAAACGGTAGCCCGGCCCTCCACTCCCGGTCCCCGTGGGGTCGC
This sequence comes from uncultured Holophagales bacterium, assembly GCA_964603505.1. GTDB lineage: Bacteria > Acidobacteriota > Thermoanaerobaculia > UBA2201 > UBA2201 > UBA2201. The sequence continues at coordinate 12,819 of CAZRVT010000031.1, forward strand.
CCCCCTGGATCATGAAGCCGCCGATCACCCGGTGGAAGGGGACGCCGTCGTAGTAGCCCTGGCGGGCCAGGAAGACGAAGTTGTTGACGGTCTTGGGGGCGAACTTGGGGAACAGCTCCAGCTCGATGGTCCCGCGCGGGGTCTGGATGGAGACGGCGTAGCCCTTGGCCGGATCGATCTGCATGGCGGGCGGGGCGTTCCATTTCATGGTCGGCATCGGGGGTTCCTCCTTGTGCGGATTCGAACACGGGTATTGTCGCCCGGATATCCGGCCAATGCAAGCGGGCCGGGGGCCGCGCCCGGCATTCCTGCTATGATAGGAACGGAGGTGATCCATGACCCGAACCGCCTTGCCCCGCCTGCTCCTTCCCGCGTGCATCGCCCTTCTCGCCGGTTCCCCGGCCGCCGCCGCACCGCCCAAGGGGCCCATCGCCACCTTCTCCATCGCCGCCGCCGACCCCGCCGCCGGGGAATGCGGGGTGGCGGTGGCCTCGCGCTTCTTCGCCGTGGGGTCGGTCGTGCCGTGGGGCCGCGCCGGGGCCGGCGCCGTGGCCACGCAGGCCTACGGCAACGCCTCCTTCGGTCCCCGGGGTCTGGACCTGCTCGAGCGGGGCGCCTCGCCCGCCGAAACGCTGGCCATCCTGCTGAAGAGGGACAGCGATCCGGAGCGCCGCCAAGTGGGGATCGTGGGGACCGACGGGGCCTCCATCACCTACACCGGCAAGGGGTGCAGTCCCTGGGCGGGGGGCCGCAGCGGCCCGAATTACGCCGTCCAAGGCAACATTCTCGCGGGCGAGGCCGTGGTGGCCGCCATGGAGGAGGCGTTCCTGAAGACCGCGGGAACGCTGGCCGACCGGATGTACGCCGCGCTGGTGGCGGGCGACGCCAAGGGAGGCGACTCCCGGGGGAAGCAGTCGGCGGCCCTCATGGTCGTCAAGGCGGGGGCCGGCTACGGCGGATACACCGACCGGGCCATCGACATCCGCGTGGACAACCACCCCGAGCCGTTCGCGGAATTGGGGCGCCTCCTGCGCTACGCGCAGATGAATTATGCTTGGAACGAGGCGTGGACGGCCTACACGGCGAAGCGGTTCTCCGCCGCGTTACCGCTGATGGAGCGCACCGCCGCCCTCGCCCCCGACAACGGCGAGGTGCTCTACGACCTCGCGGTCATCCGCCTGGCCGCCGGCAAGCGCGCGGAGGCCCTGGAGGCGCTGGCGAAGGCCCTGGCGCTAAATCCCAAGCTGAAGCAGCAGGCCGCCGGCGACGACGACCTGAAGGGCCTGCGGGACGACCCCGCGTTCCTGAAACTGATAAACTAAGGAGTGATCCACGCTCGGCAACCAGCCCCCAAGGAGGGACCATGACCACCGTCCACTACATCATCCTCGGCATCATCCTGTTCGTCTTCTTCTGCGGCATCCGCATCGTCCGCCCCACCCGGCGCGGACTCATCGAGCGGCTCGGCAAGTACCGCAAGTTCGCCAATCCGGGGTTCAACTGGATCATCCCGGTCATCGACCAGCTTTACCAGGTGAACATCACCGAGCAGATGGTGGACGCCGCCCCTCAGGAGATCATCACGAACGACAACCTCAACGCTATGGTGGACGCCCAGATCTACTTCAAGATCAAGTCCGACGAGGCCAGCGTCAAGAACTCGCAATACAACGTCAACAACGTCACCTACCAGATCGTCAACCTGGCCCGCACCACGCTCCGCAACATCATCGGCACCATGACGCTGAAGTCGGCCAACAGCGAGCGCGGGCGCATCAACGAGGAGCTGCTCAAGGTGTTGGTCAAGGAGACCGGCTCGTGGGGGATCGAAATCGTCCGGGCCGAGCTGAAGCAGATCGACCCCCCCCGCGATGTCCAGGAGACGATGAACAAGATCGTCAAGGCCGAGAACGAGAAGATCTCCGCCGTGGACTTCGCCACCGCGGCCGAGACCGCCGCCGACGGCGAAAAGCGGGCCGCCATCAAGAAGGCGGAAGGGGTGCGGCAGGCCCGCATCCTGGCCGCCGAGGGCGAGGCCGAAGCCATCCGGCTCGTCAACGAGGCGGCCGAGAAGTACTTCGTGGGGAACGCCCAGCTCCTCAAGCGCTTGGAGACGGTCGAGAACGCCCTCAAGGGCAATGCCAAGATCATCGTCCCGACCGGAAGCGAGTTGGTCAATGTGATCGGCGACATGGCCGGCGTGGCGCCGGTGCCCAAGGGGAAATAGCCGATTGCCGCTCTGCGCTAACGAGGAGAGCGGATGGCGGCGTGGGATCGGCGGACGGCGGATTGACGCCGCTCGGCGGCGCGTGCTATTCTCCGCGGGACCGACTTTCACACAAGGAGCGACGCATGGCCAGAATGCAGTGGGACGATTCGCTCGCGGTAGGCGTGGAGCTCATCGACGAACAGCATAAGCAGTTGATCAAGAGGCTCGACGACCTCGCCAGGGCCGTCGGGGAGAACCAAGGCCCCACGGCCGTGGCCTCGACCCTTTCCTTCCTGTCCGAATACACCAACTTTCATTTCGCCGCCGAGGAGTCGCTGATGCAGGCCCAGGGCTACCCCACCCTGGAGGAGCACAAGGCGAAGCACGAAGAGTTCCGCTCCGCCCTCCGCTGCATGGACGTCGATTTCGAGACCGACGGCGCCTCCGACTTCCTCGCCAAGCAGGTGAACACCTTCCTCATCGCCTGGCTGGCCAACCACATCCGCCAGGTGGACGCCGAGGTGGGCCGGTTCCTGCGGGCCAAGGGAGTCGAGCCGCAGTAGGTGTTCCGGCCCCGTGCCTCCGGGGCCGGGTGCGGGACGGGACGGAGCAAGCGGGGCGGGGGGAGGAAGGGTGGATGCGCCGCCGACGGCCGGACGCGTTCTGAGGAGCACCAGGAGAACGGCGGGAGACGGGATGCCCTTGACGGATGTATGGGTAGACCGACGGCCGTTGTCAAGTTTGGGGCGGGAGGTGGGGTTCCAGCACCCGCACCCGGACGGGGGCGGGATGCCCTTTCAGGACCACCTCCTCCACGGGCCCACGGGTTCCCAGTCCCACCGCGTGCCGGGCGACCGTCTCGCTCATCAGGCCCCTCCCCGGGAGGCAGGCCAGTTCCAGGCACGCCGCCGTGTTGAGTCCCTTCAGCCACCCGATCCGGGGAGCCGCCAGGCCGCTTCCGGCAAGGGTGGCGGAGAAGTTGACGGTCGGGGCACCGGCGCAGAGGGGCGCCAGCCGCCGATACGCGATCATCTCCCTGCGCCGGAGGTAGAGCATGGCATGGTAGACGCCGACGAACAGGTAAAATCCCGCGAGCAGGCTGTCCAACACGGCGGGGGTCGGCCACATGATGGGAGCGGCACCCGGCATCCGGGTCGGGACAGGGCCATCATCGCCTCCCAGGGAAGGTCCTGCGCGGCGACGGTGCGGAAGATGGCGTGCCATTGGGACAGGAGCATCGAGGCGGCAATCCCCTTCCCGGAGACGTCGCCCACGACACAGTGCCCCCCTCCGGTGGGGCCGGGATCGGGTCGCCGGTGTCGCCGTCCATCCGGACCGGGGCGGCCTCCACCCCCTCGGGGAGGCGGACCCTCTCGGAGGGGAGCCAACCGCTTTTCGCGCAGGGCCAGCTCACGGGCGACGGTCTTGGGATCCTCCCGGGGCGGGACTCCCCGATGATGGCACGCCCGCGGGACGCCGCCCCTATCCCGCCGCCGCGGCCTCCTTCACCCCATCGGCCATCAGCACCGCCCCCGCCCCCGCCAGAGCGGCCAGTTGAAGGACGAGGAAAAGGGGGCTGATCGGAGCGTGGGGGAGGACCTGGAAGATCCGGTAGACCAGCAGGCCGCCCAGGACCACGGCGTCCAAGAAGAGCACCGCCCCGGGGACCTTCCGCAACGGGGTGGCCAGGAGGGAGAAGAACGGGACGGCGAAGAGGAGGAGGACAGACGCGGCAAACAGAGCGCGGCCGCCGGCGTGGTGGAACCGGAGTTCGAGGTAGTGCACCTCTTCCGGAATGTTGCCATACCAGATCGTGAGGTACTGCGCGAAGAAGAGGCCGCCCCAGAAGAGGGCGAACCCGAAGGTGAGGGTGGCGGTATCCTTGAGGGTGGCGGGGGGGCAGGCGCCGCGGCGGGTGAGGACGAAGCAGAGAATGCCCGCCAGGGCCAGGCCGGCGTAGAGGGCCTCGACCATGGCGAGGGCGGGGAACATGGTGGAGATCCACGGGTAGTCGAAGCTCATCATCCAATCCACCGCCATCACCGAGTGGGAGACGACGAAGGAAAAGATGTAGGCCACCGCCCAGGCGCGGCGGTTCTCGGCCCCGGCGCGCATGGCCCGGGCAAAGAGGAACGCGAGGCCGAAGGAGACCAGGAGGAAAAGATGGTGCCGCAAGGCCATTCCTCCGGCGTTGAGCCAGGCCGTGGGATGGGCACTCCACGCGTAGAGGGAGGCGTCCGGATGGCAGAGCAGGGGCAGGAGGAATAGCGGCAGCATCCCCAGCAGGGGCCGACGGAGCGGGACGATCCAACGGGCGTTGGAGAGTTCGGCCGCGGCGACCAGGAGGACGCTCCCCTGCGCCAAGGCGGCGGCGAGAAGGCAGGCGAGCACCTTGGAGGCGGAGCCGTCGGCGTAGTAGAGGACGGCGAAGGCGGCGAGGGCGGCGGCGAAGGGGATCCGGCGGCTCATGCCTCCTCCCGGACATCGATGGCGTAGGCGTTTCCCGTCTCCTCCATCGCCACGATGGCGCGGACATCGGGGAAGCGGTTGAGGTGGAAGAACCCCAGGATGGAGGCGACGGCCCCTAGGAGGATGGTCAACTCAAAGGCGATGATCATGAACGGCGGAAGGGAGAGGAGGGGTTTGCCGCTGGTGATGAGGGGCCAGGAGAGGACGGTGCCGATGGTGAGGCCGAACCCCCCGGCGGCCCCCAGGACGGCCCCGGTCCCCGTGAACCAGCCCAGGGGCGAAGGGGGGGTGTGGAGGATGCGGAACGCCTCGTGGACCGGGACGGGGGTGCGAACCTCGATGCGGGAGGGCGCCACGCCGCCGTCCACCAGCTCCCGGAGCTTGGCGAGGAAGGCCGCTGGGTCGTCGTACCGGTATTGCTGGATCATTCGGCGTGCTCCTCCTTGATCTCGGTGATGGCGAGGACGGGCAGGGCCTTGACGAAGAGGAGGAAGACGGTGAAGAAGAGGCCGAAGGAGCCGACCGTGATCCCCACCGCCACCCAGGAGAAGGCCGGCTTGCCCCAGGCGTATGGGTCGAAATCGTGGGCGAGGGCGGTGACGATGATGATGAACCGCTCCAGCCACATCCCCACATTGACGAAGAGGGAGAGGACGAACAGATAGGGGATGCTGCGCCGCCACCGCTTGACGAAGAGCGTCAGCGGCAGGAGGCAGTTGCAGAAGACCATCAGATAGTAGGCCCACCGGAAGTCGCCGAAGAGGCGGTAGGAGAAGTGGGCGGTCTCGAAGACGTTGCCGCTGTACCACGCCAGGGCGATCTCCATGACGTAGGCGTAGGCCACGATGAGCGAGGTGAAGAGGAGCGTCTTGGCCAGGGCCTCGAAGTGGTCGACGGTGATGTAGGCCTCGAGCTTCAGGATCTTCCGCATCGGAATGACCAGCGTCATCACCATGGCGCAGCCGGAGAAGATGGCCCCGGCGACGAAGTAGGGGGCGAAGATGGTGGTGTGCCAGCCGGGGATGACGCTCATGGCGAAGTCCCACGAGACGACGGAGTGGACGCTGATGACCAGCGGCGTGGCGAAGGAGGCCAGGAAGACGTAGAGCTTCTCCCAGTGGACCCATTGCTGCGCGGTCCCCTTCCACCCCAGCGACAGGACCCGGTAGGCCCAGTGGCGGACCCCCGTCGTCCTCCGACGCGCGATGGCCAGGTCGGGGACCATGCCGACATAGAAGAACAGAAACGAGACGGTGAAATAGGTGGAGACGGCGAAGACGTCCCAGATGAGGGGCGAGCGGAAGTTGACCCACAGGAGGCGCTGGTTGGGGTAGGGCAGGAGCCAGTAGAAGAGCCAGACGCGCCCCAGGTGGATGAGGGGGAAGAGGCCGGCCGTCATCACCGCGATGACGGTCATCGCCTCGGCGGTGCGGTTGAAGGCCTTGCGGAACCGGGCGCGGAAGAGGAAGAGGACGGCCGAGATGAGGGTCCCCGAATGGGCGATGCCGACCCAGAAGACGAAGTCGGTGATATACATGAACCAGCCCACGGGGTTGTTTTTCCCCGACAGGTGCATCCCCGACCAGATCTGGAGGCCCCAGCAGGCCAGGCCGACGGCGAACATCAGCATGGTGAAGGCCAGGGCGGCCCAGTAGACCTTCCGCGGGCTCGCCATCGAGCCGAGGACATCCATCTCCACCCGGTCGTTGAAGGCGAGGGGCCGGGTCGCGGGATCACTCATGGCGATCCTCCGAGTGAGAAGAAGGTGAGCGTTGAGGGTTGAGCGTTGAGAGCCCCTCCTCCCCTCTCTGAACTCTGAACTCTGAACTCTGAACCGTTTTTAAATAGTACACCGCCGGCCGGGTCCCCAGCGACTCCAGCACGCGGTAGGCCCGCGGGGAGGCGGCCATCCGGGACACGGCGGAGGCCGGGTCCATCAGGTTGCCGAAGGTGATGGCCCCGGCGGGGCAGGTCTGGGCGCAGGCGGTGGTGAACTCGCCGTCGCGCACCTTGCGCCCCTCGTCCTTGGCCTTGTCCTTCGCGGCGACGATGCGCTGGATGCAGAAGGTGCACTTCTCCATGACCCCCTTGGGTCGGCGGGAAAGGTCGGGGTTGGTCATCTTCGGGAGGGGCTCCTCGAGGGGGTGGTCGATCCAGTTGAACCGGCGCACCTTGTAGGGGCAGTTGTTGGCGCAGTAGCGGGTGCCGACGCACCGGTTATACACCTGCGCATTCAGCCCCTCGGGGTTGTGATAGGTGGCCAGGACGGGGCACACCGCCTCGCAGGGGGCGTGGTCGCAGTGCTGGCAAAGCATGGGGAGAAACTCCAGGGTGCCGTCGGGGCCGAAGTTGGGTTCCAATCGGATCCACGCCATCTCGCGCCCCTTGAGATGCTCGTCGAGGCCGGCGAGGCGGATGTTGTTCTCCAGGTAGCAGGCGGCCACGCAGGCGGAACAGCCGGTGCACCGGTCCAGGTCGATCGCCATCCCCCAGCGATAGTCCCGGTGCTCATGTTCGGGGTAGAGGGTGGCCGGATGTTCTTCGTGTGGATGGCCGTCGTGAGGTTCCGGGAGGATTCCCCGCCCCGTCGCCGTCATACCCCCCGACAAGATCGGAAGGCGGACCCGCTCGCCCTTCGCTCGGATGGATTTCAGGGGGAAGAGGGCATCGGGCTCGGCGGCGGCAAAGCGCTCCGAAGGGAGCTTCTCCCCCATCAGGAAGGGGCGCTGAATCATGAACACCCCGGGGGGGAGGCCCACTTGCACTTTAACGGGCAGGTCAAGCGAAACGCCGTCGATGTCCGCGGTGACGACCTCCCGGTCCGACACTCCCAGCTTGCGCGCATCCTCCGTGGAGACGGAGAGCCACCGGCCGTAGGTGACGGTGGAAAGGGGGTCGGGGATCTCGTGGAGGAGCGGCAGGGCCGCCGAGCGACCGTCGCCGGTTCGGACGGAGGGGGCGACCACGGCGACGGGGGCCTTGGAGACGGGGACCATCCGGAACAGCCCCTCCGCGTTTCCATCGATCGACACCTTGATCTCCGGATCGGCGTTCAGACCGTCCTGCGTGAACCCTGATTGGTAGGAGGGAAGGTCCAGGGGGAAGCGGGCGCGGATCCTCCCTTCCCAGGTCTCCCCGTGGCCCATCAGGTTCAGCAACAGATCGCCCAAAGAGCGAGTCGAATGCAGGGGGGCAAGGGCCGGCGCAACGACATGATGGCCCGACACGGAGGAACAGGCGTATTCCGGGTCCCCCCAGGTCTCCAGCGGAAGGGAGACGGGCAGAACGATCGTGCAGGCGCGCATCGTCGGCGTCAGGGTGTCGCCGCAACCGACGCGGAACGACGCGCGCCCCGTGGCCTCCCGCAGTTCAGGAATGTGGGCCAGCGGATCGGCGCCCGCGGCGATGAAGACCCCGCCGCGCTCGGCTTTGCGGGCCTCGGCCCAAGCCAGAAGTTCGGCGTTCCCCCCGCCACCGCCCAATGCGAGACAATGACGGAAGTCCACCGTGGACCCGATCATCCCAAGGGCGTACTGGAGGAGCGCCGCCATCGTGGCGGCCGCTTCTCCGCCCGGCCCGGCCGTGGCCACGCCGCCGGCGATCAGGAGGGGGCTCCGGGCGGAGGCCAGGGCCCGGACCAGGTCATCGAGGGCAGCGGGGTTCAATCCGGTTTCGAAGAGGGCCTGCTCGCGGGAGATGACGGGGACCGCCGCCAGGACCGCGGCCGGCAAGGGCTGCCGGGCCGGGAGGGGCCGCAGGAGATGGGCCAGAAGGAACGCCTCGCTCCCAGGTCGAAGGGCGACGCGCCGGTCGGCGTTGGCCCCCGTGACGGAGAAGTGCGGCTCCAGGTGGATCCACTCGAACCCGCCGCGGGCGCGGTTCTCCGCGATCTTCCGCGCGTACTCCACCGGACTGACGAAGGTCTCCAGGAGGTCGGCGCCAAGGGTGACCAGCCGATCGGCTTTTTCGACGGCAAAGGTCGGGACCACGGGGCGGCCGAACAGGGCGCCGTTGGCTTTGGCGATAGCCGAAGGATAGAGGGGATCGAAGACGATGTGCTCGGCCCCGAAATGCTTGCAGAACTCGCCGATCAGGTTGGCCAGCGACCCGGTGACGGCCCCGGCAACCAGCACATGCGGTCCCTTCTCCTTCAACGCATTCCCAACGGTCTCGAGGGCGTTCTGCCACGAGACGGGCTGGAAGACGCCGTCGCGCTGCTGGAGGAGGGGCTCCTTGATCCGCTCGGGGTTGTAAAGGCGGGAGAGCGACGCCTGGCCGCGAACGCAGAGGGCGCCCCGGTTGACGGGGTGTTCGGGGTTCCCTTCCAGTTTGACCGGCCATCCCTCGCGCACGCGGGCCAGGAGGCCGCACCCGGCGGGGCATTCGGTGCAGACGGTCGGCACCCACTTCGCCTCGCCCGGCAGGACGCCGTCCTCGGGCGGCACGAGGGCCGGGATGAGCTTCTCCGGCGGCTTCCCCTGGCACGCCACGGCGGCCGTTCCGCCGGCCAGCCCCAAGATCCTCAAAAAATCTCGTCGATTCATGCGCAGGTCTCCATCACTTGTGGCAGGTCCAGCAGTCGGTCGGGGCGCTGTTCTGCCGGTGGCAGTGGACGCAGAACCCCATCTGAAAGGAGCGCACCTGTCGGACACGCGCCTGGGCCTTCAGCTCGCCGTGGCAGACGGAACAGTCCACCCCCGCCCGGATGTGGCGCTTGTGGGTGAACCGGACATGCCAGGGCAGGGTGTGCACCCGGATCCACGGGACCGGTTCCTTGCGCTCCCAGTACCCGGTCAGCTTCTGGATCTCCGGACGGTCGACGGCGGCGCTGGCGTGGCACTCCATGCAGACGCTCAGCGCCGGCACCCCGGCTTTGGGAGATTTCTCCACGGTGGTGTGGCAGTGCACGCAGGCCAGCCCGACCTTCGTGATGTGCGTGGGATGGGGGAACGCGATGGGTTGGACGGGGGCCTCGTGCTTGCGCCAATTCCACGCCAACGCCCCCACGGCGGCGAGCGCGGCCAGGAAGTACCCGGCGAGGAGGATCGACGGAATGGACCGTTTCATCGCGGGGCCTCCTCGTGCTCCATCAGGAACCTCGCCACCGACTTGACCTCCCCGAGGGAGAGGCCCAGGGCGGGCATGGCGGGATAGGCGGGATCCACCTTCACCGGCTTGCGGATGAAGGCCTCCAGGTCGCCGATCCGGTCCTTGTACTTGGGCAGGACCTGGTTGTAGGGCGGCCCCACCACCTTGCGGTCGAACTGGTGGCAGGCGGTACACCGCTCATTGTAGATGCGCTCCCCGAGGACGGCGTCGGCGACGATAGAGGCGGCCAGGAGATCCTCCCGCCGGGCGACCTCTTCGGCGCGGAGGGCGGCGGACTCCATGGCGGCCAGGACCGCGTGCTCGCGGTTGGCGGCCGCCTGGAGGTCCACGACCCGGTAGGCCTGGAGGCCGAACAGCACGATGCCGGTCCCGAAGACGCCGGCGGCGAACCGGGCGTGGGCGTTCCGGAGCATGGTGAAGGCCAGCGCGGAGGCGACCATCAGGAGGAGCACCATCGCCGCCGCCAGGACGAAGCCGCGGGGGGAGAGGGCCTGGAACGGAAGGGTGTAAAGGTCCCACACCAGCACCGGCGGCAGGAGGAGCCCGCCGCCGAGGGCCATCCCGGCTCCGAGATTGCGCAGGACGACCAGCTTGCGCTCCTCCCCCTCCAGCTTCCGCTCGCTCCACCGGAAGTAGAAATAGAGGACCGCCCCGCCCGTGAGGAGGACCGAGAGGAGCAGGAACGCGGCGAGATGGACGACCACGGAGACGGAGAAGAGGTGGGGCAGGGGCGTCTCCACGACCCTCCAGTGCTCGGGGAAGAACCCCAGGTCCAGAACGGCGGTGAGCCCCGCCAGGGCCAGGAACAGGAGCGCCACGCCGGCCCCGCCGAGGCGGGGGTCGAGGCCCCGCCGATACGCCAGCAAGAGGCCGAAGGCCAAGAGGAAGGGCGGGGACAGGAGGAAGAGCATTCGGGCCACCGGAAACCCCTCCCCGTGGAAGACCTGGCCCATCAGGAAGGCCAGGGCGAGATACGGGAGGGCGCCGAACACGAGGGGGGGCGCCCAGGTGCGGCCGGTCAGCCGGGCCAGGTGCCCGCCCAACCAGGCGTCGCCCCCTCTGCCCGCCAGGAGGGAGGCCGCGGTGGAGGCCAGCAGCATCCCCGTATACGGGAGGAAGAAGAGCAACAGGAAGGCCGCCAGTCCGCCCAGGACGGGCAGCTGATGGATGGCCGGCGGCGGGATGAGGGCGTCAAGGGTTCCCATGGTCGAAGATTCCTTTCCCGGGCGTGCGGTGGACGGTCATGCGGGCGCGGCTCCCCGTTCGATGAGCAGGGCGGCCATGACGGCGACGGCGAACAGGTTGACCGCGGCGAAGGCGCGGCGGAGCAGGCGCCCGTCCGGCGAGGGGCGGGCCCAACGGGCGAGCGCCCCGAGCAGGAGGAGGCCGATCGCGAGCAGGAGGAGGTACAGCCCCACCTGGCGCAGAAGGCCGTAGAGGGGCATCAGGACGCATGCCCCCGTCGCGGCGGCAGCCCACAGGACCGTGAGACGGCGCAGGGCGGGAGGGCGGAACCGGTCGGCCAGGACGGGGTAGCCGGCGGCGCGGTAGTCGGCCTTGTGCAGCCAGGAGAGCACCCAGAAGTGGGGCACCTGCCAGAAGAAGAAAAAGGCCATGAGGATCAGGAGGGGGGCGTCATGGAGCGTCCCCCCACCCAGCACCCACCCGATGGCCGGGGGCACCGCCCCGACGAGGCCGCCCGGGACGGAGGCGAAGGCGGTCCGCCGCTTGAGGGGGGTGTAGACGCCGTTGTACCATGCGATGGAGAAGGCCCCGAGAACGGCCGGGACGGGCCCGCCCTCGCCGAGGGCCAGAACCGCGAGGCCCGCCAGCAGGAGGAGGGCCGCGAGGACGCCCGCGGCGGCCGGGGCAATCCGGCCCGAGGCGACGGGGCGGTTCCGCGTCCGTTCCATCCGGGCGTCGGCCCCCCGCTCCTGGACCTGGTTCAGGGCGGTGGCGCCGCACGCCAGGAGGAAGACCCCCGCGACGGGGACCGCCAGCCCGGCTCCGAACCCGCCGTGCGCCAGCACCCAGCCGGTGAGGGCGGAGGCGGTGGCCAGGAGGGCCAGCGGGAGCCGGGTGAGCCGGACGAGGTCGGCCATCACAGGGTCTTGAAGTACTCCATCAGCCGGGCGATCTGCTCTTCCGTCAGCTCCGCCGGGGGCATGAGGTCGTCGAACCCCTTCACCAGCTCCTCCGACGGCTTCAGGAGCGCCTTGCGCAGGTAGGCCTCGTCCGACTGGAGCTCGTAGACCTGCCCCCCCGCGTACACCGTCACCGTCCGCCCCCAGACCCCCTTCAGCGTCGGGCCCACGCTCTCGGTCCCGTCCGTGGAGTGGCAGGTGAAGCACCCCTGGCCCTCCATGTCCTTCCGGGCCGCGTCGGCGGCAGTGCCCGGGGCCGCCGGCTCGGAGGGGGCCAGAAGCCAGCGATCGAACTCCTCGGGCGCCATCACGATGACCTGGGAGATCATGTAGGCGTGGCGCTGGCCGCAGAACTCGGCGCAGAAGATGTCGGCCGGCCCCATGGACTGCGGCTTGAACCAGAGGTAGTTTTCCTTCCCGGGGACGGCGTCCTCCTTGACGCGGAAGGCGGGGACGTAGAAGGAGTGGATGACGTCGGCCGAACGGAGATTCACCCTCACGGGCCGCCCCAGCGGCACGTAGAGCTTGTCCGCCTTCTTGCCGTTGGCGTACTCGAACCCCCAGTCCCACATGCGCCCCGTCACGGTCACGACGAGGGAATCGGGCGGGGCCTGGCGCAGGACCTTGAACCCCTTGTAGCCGTACCAGAACATCACCAGCACGAGGAGGGTGGGGATGATGGTCCAGGTCGCCTCGAGGGCGGCGGAGCCCTCCACCTCCTGCGCCTGCGGGTGGCGGGAGCGGCGGTAGCGCACCACGAACCAGAGCATCAGCCCCGTGACCAAGAGCAGGAGGGCCACGGAGATGGAGATGATGAGGAGGAAGACGTTGTCGACGGCGGCGGTGGTGGTCACGGCGTTCCCCCTATCGGAAGGCCACGTCGGCGAAGGTAAGGGCCATGATGACGGCGATGGTGGCCACCGCCGCGAGCAGCATGGCGCGGAACAGGAGGGGCTCGTACTTGAGCCGCATGAAGAAGAGGAGCACCAGGGAGGCCTTCGCCGCCGCGATGAGGATGGCGGTAAAGACCGAGAAGGCGCCCAGGCGGAGCCCGGCCACCGTGACCGTGACGCCGGTCAGCACCAGCAGGGCGGCCCAGACCGTGAGGAACTGACCCATCGGGATGTGGACGCGGTTTTCCATGGCGTCTCCTACGAGATCAGATAAAACAGCGGGAACAGGAAGATCCAGATGACGTCGACCAGGTGCCAGTAGAGCCCGGCGTTCTCCAGCCGGCCGGCGAGCACCGGGCCCCCGTCCCCGCCGCCCCGGACGGCCTTCAGGACGAAGGCCAGCATGAACCCGAGGACGGCCATCCCCGCGACCACGTGGACGGCGTGCAGGCCGGTCATCGTGTAGTAGAGGCCGTAGAAGATCTGCTCGCCTGGGGTGTGGGCCGAGGCCAGCGTTTCGGAATTCGGGTAGAGGCCGTGGTGGAACTTGGCGGCCCACTCGAACCCCTTGACCACGAGGAACCCCGCCCCCAGGGCAATGGTGGCCCCGGTCCACGCCGCGGCGGCGCGGGCCCGCCCCCGCTCCAGGGCCGCGATGGCCAGGACCATGGTGAGCGACGAGGTGAGGAGGACGATCGTGTTCACCAGCCCGAGCCGGAGGTTCAGCTCCTGGGCCGCAAAATGGAAGTCGCCGGAGTAGCGGGCGCGGAAGACCGCGTAGGCCAGGAAACACCCGGCGAAGAGGAGGACCTCCGTCAGGAGGAAGAGCCACATCCCGATGCGGGAGCCCTCGGGGTCGTGGTGGACGTGGGGGGCGGCGTGGGCGGTGCTCATCGCGCCGGACCCTTCGAGAAGTCGTAGGGCTCGCCGACCACCGGGGGCGACGGGAAGTTCTCCGCCGGGGGCGGCGAGGGGACGGTCCACTCCAGGGAGACGCCGCCCCAGGGGTTGGCGGGGGCGCGCTCCCCCTTCTTCAGGGCGCGGAGCAGGGCCACGGCCATGATGACCAGGCCGGCCACCAGGATCCACGAGCCCACGGTGGCGACCAGGTGAAGGGGCTGGAACCGGGGCAGGTAATCGTAGTACCGGCGGGGCATCCCCAGCATCCCCAGGATGAGCATGCTGAAGTAGAGCATATTGAAGCCGACGAACTGGTGGGCCAGGGCCACCCAGACGGTCCTCCTGTCGTACATCCGGCCCGTCATCTTGGGGAACCAGTAGAGCAGGGCCGCCATCAACCCGAACCCCGTGCCGCCGAACATCACATAGTGGAAATGGCCGACCACGTAGTAGGTATCGTGGATGTGGACGTCGGTGGCGAGGGCGCCGTTGATGAGCCCCGTGAGGCCGCCGATGGAGAAGAGGAAGATGAAGGCCAGGACGTAGGCCAGGGGCGGCTCCAGATCGATGGAGCCCTTGTAGAGGGTGGCGATCCAGTTGAACACCTTGATGCCCGACGGGATGGCCACGAGGAAGGTGAGGAGGGAGAAGATCCAGCGGGAGGTGTCGCTCATCCCGGAGGTGTACATGTGGTGCCCCCACACCAGGTAGCCCACGAAGGCGATGGCCAGGGAGGACCAGGCGATGGCGTGGTAGCCGTAGATGCGCTTCTTCGCGAAGGTGGGGATGATCTCGGAGATGACCCCCATGGCCGGCAGAATCATGATGTAGACCGCCGGGTGGGAGTAGATCCAGAAGAGGTGCTGGTACAGGAGCGGGTCGCCCCCCTTGGCGGGGTCGAAGAGCCCCATCCCGAAGAGGCGCTCGGCCATGATCAGGACGAGGGTGATGGCCAGGATGGGGGTGGCCAGGATCTGGATCCAGGCGGTGGCGTAGTGGGCCCAGACGAACAGCGGCAGGCGGAACCAGGTCATCCCGGGGGCCCGGAGGCGGTGGATGGTGGTGATGAAGTTGAGCCCCGTCAGGATGGAGGAGAAGCCCAGGACGAAGGCGGCGAAGACAGCCAGCGTCACGTTGGTCCCCGTGCGCAGGCTGTAGGGGACGTAGAAGGTCCAGCCCGTGTCGGGGGGGCCGCCCCCCGTGAACAGCGCCGTCACGGCGAGGCAGGCCCCGGCCATGTAGACCCACCACGAGAGGAGGTTCAGCCGCGGGAACGCCACGTCCTCCGCCCCGATGAGGATGGGGAGGAAGAAGTTCCCGAACATGGCGGGGATGCCCGGGATGATGAAGAGGAAGATCATGATCACCCCGTGCAGGGTGAAGAGGGCGTTGTAGGCGTCGGGGGCGAACAGGGTCTCCCCCGGGGCGATCAGCTCCAGGCGCATCAGGATCCCGATGGCGGCCCCCACGAAGAAGAAGGAAAGGATGGAGACCATGTAGAGGATCGCGATGCGCTTGTGGTCGGTGGAGAAGATCCAGGATTTCAGGCCTCCGCCTCCCGGCGGCGCGTCCAGGTAGCTGGGGCGGGGATTATCGCTCATCGGACGGGCTCCTCCGGCGCCGGCGGGTGGTGACGACGAGATAGAGGGCGAAGAAGCCCAGGAAAGCGAGAGTGGCGGTGGCGGTGACCCGCAGGAGGTTCAGGGTGTATTTCTTCGCCCCCTGGTCGTAGGAGAAGCAGTACAGGAGGACGGTGCGGATGCTGGGGCCGGTGCGCCCCTCGGCCGCCTCCGTCAGGGCCATCTTGACGTCGAAGGGGAGGAACGAGACGCCGTAGAGGTAGCGGACGATCTTGCGCTGGGGCGAGAGGACGGTCAGGACGGCGGGGTGGTTGAAGTCCTCCCCCGCCTTCATGTACCGGAACCCCACGGTCTGCGTGACCTTCCGGATGGTCTCCGCATCGGCGGTCATGAACCGCCACGCCCCGGGGGGGAAGGGGGCGCGGACCTCGAAGGCCTTGAGGAAGTTATCCCGCTTCTGCCGCGCCAGCTCCGGCCCCTCCCGGTCGTCAAAGCTGATGCACAGGAGGCGGTAGTCCCGCCCCGGCTCCGCGTCCAGCTTGTCGAAAACCTCCACCATCCCGTTCATCAGGGGGCCGCAGATGCCCGGGCACCGGTAATACACCAGGGCCAGGGCGGTGGGATGGTCCACGAGGTCCCCCAGCGTCACCTTGTTCCCCTGCTCGTCGAGGAAGGTGAGGTCGGCGGGCAGGACCGTCCCCAGGTGCTCCTCCACCCCCACGGCGCCCTCCTGGGCGGCCGCGGGGTGCGGGAGGGCGGCGAGGATGATCATTAGGATTGCAAAGCGATGCAGGCCCATCATCGGTCTCGGGTGCTCCTTCCGGGGGAGATGCCGAACATATTATATCATCGGCTTCGGGGGCCTTGCCTGCCGCGAATTGGACCGGGACGGCTCCTGTTATACTATGCTGAGCGGCCCCCGCCGGGGACCGCCATTTCCGACATCCCACGGAGGTAACCATGAAGCGCACCGCGTTCGCCCTGATCCTCATCCTCACCGCCGCCCTCGCCGCGGCAGACATGACCTATACCTTCCAGGGGACCAGCTGGTCCGACGCCAGCAAGGAGAAGGTCCTGACCAACGGCAAGGCCTTCCTCAAGGCCCCCACCTCCTTCCGCATCGAGTTCACCGATTCCAACAACCCTCTCATGGGGACCGGCACCACCATGGTCTCCAACGACGGTCAGACCATCTATATCGTCAACCCCAAGGAGAAGACCTACAGCAAGCTCGACATGGAACAGCTGCTCAAGACGGTGCAGGCCGTCGGCGGCATGATGGAGATGAAGGTCGAGAACCCCAAGGCATCCCAGTCCCGCGGCCCCCAGGACACAACGGTCGCCGGCCTCCCCGCCAAACACTACGTCATGGAGACCTCCTACACCTTGAAGGTCAAGGTGCTCTTTATGAAGAGCTCCTCCCAGGTCTCCAGCCACAAGGACCTATGGTTCACCGAGTCGTTCCCCGTCCAGGTGATGGATTACTTCCAGAACCGCTCCGTCAAGACCGGTTTTGGCGAGCTGGACAAGCTCATCGAACTTGAGCGGACCAAAGTCCCGGGCATCCTGGTGAAGTCCAGGACCGCCACCGAGAACAAGGACGACAAGGGGAAGGTGACGAAGAGCTGGGACGAGTTCGAGATCACCGGCTACGAGAAGACCGCCCTGGCCGACGACCTCTTCAAGGTCCCCGCCGGCTACAAGGAGACCCCGCTTCTGGGCGTGGCGATGGAAGGGGCGGAGGAGGGCAACGAGAGCGGGAAGGAGCAGGAGAAGAACCCCTTTAAGAACATTTTCCAATGATTGTCCCGCCCCAGCTGGAAATGGACAGTTCCGCCAAATCGTTAGCCACTAACG
>CAZRVT010000032.1:0-28698 GCA_964603505.1 uncultured Holophagales bacterium
TCATGGTTATCCTGCTAATAAAAAGAAGGCGGCTTAACTTAACACCTATGGGGTTGGGCGTGGTGGGGGGGATGGGCTCCGGGGGCCGCCCCGGCTCCCGCGCCGGAAGCGGAGAAGCAGATGCTCCAGGCGCAGGCCCAGGCCCTGCAGGCGGAATTGGAGGCGCTCCGCAAGCGGTTGGACGAGCTGGAGAACGCGCCTTCGCAGGAATGAGCGGCGGGGCGCAGGGCCGGAAGGATGGGGCCGGAGCCAATCCGGCCCTGCCTTCCCTGAAGACGGGCATAGGGACGAGGACCCGGATCGCCATTCTCATCTGCGCGCGGTACGGCGACTGCGGCGGCGGAAAGTGCTTCCGCGCCCTCCGCGAGCGCGGGGGGGGGTTCGCGGGCTACCCGGCCGAAGAGAGGGTCGAGGTGGTCGGTTACGCCCAGTGCGGCGGCTGTCCGGGGGGCAATGTCGAGGGGGTCCTGCCGGAGTTCAAGAAGAACGGTGCGGAGGTGGTCCACCTGGCCACAGGGCTGGTGGTGGGCTATCCGCCCTGTCCCCATCTCCGGAAGTTCAAGGCCTACATCGAGACCGTCCACGGCCTGCCCGTCGTCGTGGGCACCCACCCCATCCCGAGCACCTACATGGACGCCCACCGGCGCCTGCCCTTCTGGGCGGACGCCCGGATGGAGGAGGTGGCCGGGGCCCTGATGGAAGAGGCGCGCGAAATCATGGATGCCTATCGCTGACGAATCAAAGGAGCTCACATGAAGATTGCTTTCACCACGCCGGGAGATAATTTGGACGCCCCGCTGGACCCGCGCTTCGGGCGGTCGCCGCGCTTCCTCCTCTACGACACCGACGCCGGCACGTTCGAGGTCCTGGACAATCATCCCAACCTCCAGGCGGCATCGGGGGCGGGGATCCAAGCGGCGGAGGCCGTGGCCCGTTCCGGGGCCGGGGCCGTCGTTACGGGCCACTGCGGCCCCAAGGCGTTCCACGTCCTCGCCTCCGCAGGGATCAAGATCTACAACGCCTCCTTTCCGACCGTACGGGAGGCCCTGGAGGCCTATCGGGCGGGACGGCTCGCCGAGGCCTTGGGGGCGGACATGGAGGGGCATTGGGCATGAGCCCTCCCCCCGCGACCTTCCGGCCCATTGGCGTCATCCGGAGCGACCATGCCGATCCCGGGGCGACGCCCATCCAGCCCCCCTACGCCGAGGGGTGCCGGGGACGGGCGGAGGTCTTGCCGGAATATGCTGAGGGGCTGAAAGACCTGGACGGCTTTTCCCATGTGATCCTGCTCTATCATCTCCACCGGGCGGGCCCCCCTCGCCTGCGGGTCCAGCCCTTCCTGGAGGACCTCGAGCGGGGGGTCTTCGCCACGCGGGCCCCCTGCCGCCCCAATCCGATTGGGCTAAGCATCGTTCGGTTGATCGCGGTCGAGGGCGCCGTCCTCCACCTAGACGGGGTTGACGTCCTGGACGGGACCCCGCTGCTCGACATCAAGCCGTACATAGGCCGGTTCGACCGGATCCCCGCAACCCGGGATGGCTGGCAGGACGAGGTGGACGAGGCGACCGCGCAGCGGCGGGGGAGGCGGGAGGGAGGGGGGACATGACCGAATCCGTCCACCACTCTCCCATGCTCTACCGTCTGATGACCGCGGAATTCGGCATCCGCGACTTCCTCCACCCGCCGGAGAGGGTTCTGTCCGCCGCCGGCCTGCGGCCGGGCATGACCGTCCTCGACTTCGGCTGCGGTCCCGGGGGTTTCGCAGTCGCGGCAGCCAGGATGGCGGGTCCGGCCGGACGGGTTTATGCCGTGGACATCCATCTCTTGGCGCTGGAATCGGTGCGGCGCCGGGCTCGGAAGTATGCGCTCGGAACCCTTCGCGTCCTTCACGGGGACGACCTGGCGGAGATCGGGGAAGGAACGGTGGACCTCGCGCTCCTCTTCGATGTGCTCCATGAGATCGACGGCCCCGAAGCCGTCCTCGCCCGGCTTCGGCGGATTCTGAAGGGGAGGGGGGTCCTTTCGGTCCGGGACCACCGCCTCCGCCCTGAAACCATCGCGGAGAGGATCACGGCCGGAGGCCTTTTTCACGGGACGGGCGGGGGCGGGGTCTCCAATGTTTTGCCCCGGTTCCGGCGGAGGGCCTGCCATGATACTTGCCATCGCTTCCGGCAAGGGGGGCACCGGAAAGACCACGGTGGCGGTGAACCTGGCCCTCACGGCCGGATCCCCCGTCCGGTTGCTCGACTGCGACGTGGAGGCACCGAACGCCCACCTGTTCCTCGGCGGGCCGGCGCCGGAGGGGGAGGTCGTCTCTCTCCCGGTTCCCGTGGTGGACTCCGAACGGTGCGACGGGTGCCGCGAGTGCAGTCGCTTTTGCGCCTACCACGCCATCGCCGTCCCCGGGGGAAAGCCCCTGATCTTTCCCGAACTCTGCCACGGGTGCGGGGGGTGCATCCTGGTCTGTCCCCGCGGCGCCCTTACGGAGGGCAGGCGGCGCATCGGGGTCGTGGAGACCCGTCTTGTGGGGGCGGTGCGGCTTATCCAGGGTCGGCTGGACATCGGAGTGGCCATGGCCCCGCCCCTCATCCGGGCGGTCAAGCGGGCGGCCGAAGGAGCGGACGACGCCGGAGTGATCATTGACGCCCCGCCGGGGACCTCCTGCCCCGTCGTGGCCGCCCTGCAGGGAGCGGGGGCAGCCCTGCTGGTCACGGAACCCACCCCCTTCGGACTCCACGACCTGACCCTGGCGGTGGAGATGGTCCGGCGCCTGGGGCTCCCGTTCGGCGTAGTTGTCAACCGGATGGGCGTGGGGGACGGCCGCGTCCACGCCTTCTGCGCCTTGGAAGGGATCCCGGTGTTGGCGGAGATCCCCGACGACCGGCTGATCGCCGAGGCCTATTCCCGGGGCGAGCCCCTGGTGGAGGCCCTCCCCAAATACCGGCGTCTGTTCTCCGAGCTTCACCGAGCCGTCGAAGCCCGCTGGCCCGCACAGGAGGTGGATCATGCCCACTTATGAGTACGAATGCCGGCAATGCCGGCACCGGTTCGAGGCCGTTCAGTCCATGCGCGAGGCCCCGCTCGACCGGTGCCCGCGGTGCGGCGGGGAGGTGCGCCGGTTGATCTCCGGAGGGGGCGGATTCATCATCAAGGGGGGCGGCGGCGGGGGCGACCGTCCCTCTTCCGGCGGGTGCGCCCTGGAGGAAACCGGGCACACCTGCTGCGGCCGGGCGGAGCGGTGCGGGAAGCCGCCGTGCGGAGGGGACGCATGAGCGTTCCGGGGAAGCGCCATGTGTACGGTCCCGTGCCGTCCCGCCGCCTGGGGCGCTCCCTGGGGGTGGACCTGGTGCCCTTCAAGACCTGCACCTACGACTGTCTCTACTGCCAGCTCGGGAGGACCACCCGGAAGACCCTCCAGCGCCGTGAATACCTCC
The DNA here is from genome assembly GCA_964603505.1 of uncultured Holophagales bacterium. Taxonomy (GTDB): domain Bacteria; phylum Acidobacteriota; class Thermoanaerobaculia; order UBA2201; family UBA2201; genus UBA2201. Next base: position 3,435 of record CAZRVT010000032.1, read on the forward strand.
CCGTGGACGCACTCCTTCAGGACGTGAAGGCGGCCCTCGCGCGCGATCCCCCGGCCGATTATCTCTGCCTGGCGGGTTCGGGGGAGCCGACCCTCCACTCCCGGATAGGAGAGGTAATCCACGGCATCAAGGGGCTCACCCACATCCCCGTGGCGGTCCTCACCAACGGCGCACTGCTGTGGGACCGGCAGGTGCGCCGGTCGCTCCTGGAGGCCGACCTCGTCCTTCCCTCGCTCGACGCGGGGGACCCCGCCTCCTTCCGGTACGTCAACCGGCCCCATCCCGACCTTTCCTTCGATCAGATCCTGGAGGGCCTGCTCGCGTTCCGCAGGGAATATTCGGGGCCGGTCTGGCTCGAGGTCTTCCTCATCGCGGGGGCCACGGGCACCGTTCTGGCGGCGGACCGGATCGCCGACCAGGTGAGGCGCCTCCGTCCGGACCGGGTCCAGCTCAACACCGTCACGCGGCCCCCGGCCGAAGAGTACATCTTTCCCGTGCCGGACTGCCTGCTCAAAAGCATCCGCCCGCTCTTCGGCCCGAAGACCGAGGTGATTGCCTCGTTCGCCAAGGGAGGCGACGCCACGGTGCGGGGGGCCTCCGCGCGGCGGGTCCTGGATCTGCTTGCCCGCCGCCCTTGCACGCTGGACGACATCGCGGCCGGCCTCGGGGCGCACCGGATGGAAGTGGCCAAGCAGCTGGATGCCCTTCACAGGGCCGGCCGCGTCCGCATCGAGCATGCGGGCGACCGGCCCTATTACTGCGTCGCCGGCCCCGGCGCCCGGAGGGGCTGAAATGGCGATGGCTGGCGCCTCGGCCAGGGAGATCGTCGTGGTGAGCGGCAAGGGGGGGACGGGAAAGACCAGCATCGCCGCCTCCTTCGCCCTCCTGGCGGGGGCTTCCGTGGTGGCGGATTGCGACGTGGACGCCGCCGACCTGCATCTGATCTTGGATCCCGCCGTCCGGGAGCGCCGTGACTTCTTTGGAGGGCGGGAGGCGGTTATCCGCGAGGCCGGCTGTACCGGGTGCGAGATTTGCCTGCCGTATTGCCGGTTCGATGCCATCCGCGCGACAAACCGGGACGGGGAGCGGACGCTCTACCATGTGGACCCGTTGGCGTGCGAGGGGTGCGGCGTGTGCGTCCGGTTCTGTCCCGAGGGAGCGATCGATTTCCCCGAGCGCCGGTGCGGGGTGTGGATGGTGTCGGACGCCCGGAGCGGGCCGATGGTCCATGCCCGCCTTGACGCGGGGGGGGAGAATTCGGGTAAACTGGTCTCCACCGTCCGGCGGGAGGCCCGCCGGATCGCCGGGGAGCGGGACCACCCGTGGATCATCGTGGACGGCCCTCCGGGGATCGGATGCCCCGTCATCGCCTCTATCACCGGGGCCTGGCGGGTCTTGGCGGTGACCGAGCCGACCGTTTCGGGGGAGCACGACCTCGAGCGCGTCCTGTCGCTGGCCCGCCATTTCCAGATCCCGGCCCGGGTGTGCCTCAACAAATGGGACCTCAACCCGGCCATGGCCGAGCGGATCGAAAGGCGCGGGCTCGCGCTGGGGGCCCGGCCGATTGGGAGGGTACCCTACGACCCCGGCGTCACCCGGGCCCAGATGGGGGCGAAGGCGGTGGTGGAGATCGATACCCCGTCCGCCGAGGCGGTCCGGCTCCTGTGGCAACGCATGATCGAAACTTAGGGGGGAAGCATGCACGACGATCAACACGCTGGACCGGGCGGTCCGCCGCCCGACTGCAAGACCTGCGATCGGGGCGACTGTTCCGCGGCGCAGGCCCGTCCCGGAGAGAGCGAGGCCGACTTCCTGGACCGGCAGGTTCTTCAATCCAAACTGTGCCGCATCCGGCGCAAGATCGTGGTCCTCTCGGGCAAGGGCGGCGTGGGGAAGAGCACCGTGGCCGTCAACCTGGCCGCCGCCCTGGCCGCGGCGGGATGGAGGACCGGCCTGATGGACGTGGACATCCACGGGCCCAGCATCCCCACCATGCTGGGGCTCGAGGGGGCGACGGTCGGGACCAACGGGGAGGAGATGCTCCCCGTCGAGCGGGACGGCTTGAAGGTGCTGTCGATCGGGTTCTTCCTCCGCCATCCGGACGACGCGGTGATCTGGCGGGGCCCCATGAAAATGGGGGTTATCAAGCAGTTCCTCAAGGAGGCCGCCTGGGGCGATTTGGACTTCCTGGTCATCGATTCCCCCCCGGGAACGGGCGACGAGCCGCTGTCGGTGGTCCAGCTCGTCGGCGGCCTCGACGGCGCGGTCATCGTCACCACCCCGCAGAGGGTGGCGGCGGTGGACGTGCGGAAGTCCATCACCTTCTGCCGTCACCTCCAGGTGCCGGTCCTGGGGGTGGTGGAGAACATGAGCGGGTTCGTCTGCCCCAAGTGCGGCGAAGTCACCCCCATCCTGCTCGCGGGAGGAGGGCGGAAGATCGCAGACGACATGAAGGTCTCATTCCTGGGCTCCATCCCCATGGACCCCCGGGTGGCGGCAGCGGGGGACGCCGGGTACGCGTTCGTCTTCCGAAATCCCGAAAGCCCCGCCGCCCGCATCCTGCAGGAGATCATCCGGCCGATCGCGGCGCTGGGGGGGGAGCCCCCCCGGGCGGACGGCCCATCCATACCCAAGGAGGAAATGAAATGAAGATCGCCATTCCCATCGCGGAGGGACGGTTGTGCCAGCATTTCGGCCACTGTGAAACCTTCGCCCTCATCGAGGCGGACCCGGGGATCAAGACCATCCTTGGCCGGAAGGACCTCGACCCGCCCCCGCACGAGCCCGGCGTCCTGCCGGCATGGCTGGCCGGCCAGGGGGCCACGCACATCATCGCCGGCGGAATGGGCCAGCGGGCCCAGGCCCTGTTCGCCCAGCAGGGGGTGGAGGTGGTAGTGGGCGCCCCTCCCGAGGAGCCGGAGACGCTGGTCTCGCGCTTCCTGGACGGCGCCCTGGTCTCGGGCGACAATGCGTGCGACCATTAATTGGCAATCCAAATGATCATAAAGGAGGAGCCATGAGCGCGAAGAAACCGGAGGGTTGCGTCAGCGCCGCCGCGGGCCCCGTGGGCCCCAAACCGAAGCCGGAGCAGACGCCCGCAGGGCCGCCCGAGGGCGGCGGAAAGGAGACGAGGATGTCGGTCATGGTGGGGAAGGAAGCACCCGATTTCGAGGCCTCCGCGTACCACGAGGGGGGGTTCAAGAACATCAGGTTGTCGGATTACCGGGGGAAGTGGATCTTCCTGTGCTTCTATCCCGGCGATTTCACCTTCGTTTGACCCACGGAGTTGTCGGCGGTCGCCGGCAAAGCGAAGGAATTCGAGAAATTGGGCGTCCAGGTGCTGGCCTGCAGCACGGACAGCCGATTCGTCCACAAGATCTGGCAGGAGCAGGAGCTCTCCAAGATGGTCAAGGGGGGCTTCCCCTTCCCCATGCTCTCCGACGCGGGGGGGAGGATCGGCACCGTCTACGGCATCTATGACGAGGCCGGGGGCGTGGACGTGAGGGGCCGCTTCATCATCGATCCCGACGGCGTCGTCCAGGCCATCGAGATCCTCACCCCGCCCGTGGGGCGGAAAGTCACCGAATCCATCCGCCAACTCCAGGCCTTCCAGCACGTGCGGAAGACCAAGGGGGCGGAGGTGTGCCCGGCCGGCTGGGAACCCGGAAAACCGACACTCAAGGTGGGGCCGGACCTGGCGGGCAATGTCTGGAAGGTCTGGAAGTCGGACGAATAATCAGGCAAGGAGGACCGCATGGGAACGAAAGGACGCGCCATCGTCGGCAAGCACGCCGACCGCATCGTAAAATTGCTTAACCAAGCCTTCGCCGACGAGTGGCTGGCCTACTATCAGTACTGGATCGGGGCCAAGGTGGTCTCCGGCCCGATGAAGGACGCGGTCATCGCGGAACTGATGCAGCACGCCGCGGATGAACTGCGGCACGCGGACACGGTCTCCAACCGAATCATCCAGCTGGGCGGGACCCCGGTCACCACCCCGGCCAAGTGGGCAAAACTGGCTAACTGCGCTTATGAGGAGCCGGCCGACCCCTTCGTCGCCCGGATCCTGGAGCAGAACATCGGGGGGGAGCAGTGCGCCATCACGGTCTACAACCATCTGCTTCAGGAGGTGCACGGCAAGGACCCGGTCACCTACAACCTGGCCACGCAGATCCTCCAGGACGAAGTGGAGCATGAGGAAGACCTTCAGGCCCTGCAGGAGGACCTCAAGGCCATGCTCGGCCGCCGCGCCTGATCATCCGGCGGGGGGCCGGCCGTCCAACCGGTCCCCCGCATTTTCACACTCAAGGGCCACAGCCATGCGCATCACCGTCATCGTTGACAACCACGCATCGGGGGACCTGCTGGCCGAGCACGGCCTGGCCCTGTGGATCGAGGCGCGCGGGCGCAGGGTCCTATTCGACACGAGGGCGGGACGGGCTCTCGCGCCCAACGCCCGTGCCTTGAAGATCGATCTCATGACCGCCGATACCGTCGTCCTCAGCCACGGCCATTACGACCATGGCGGAGGACTGCCGGCCGTGCTCCGGTCGCGACCCGGGCCGGAGGTCTATGCCCATCCCGCCGCGGCCCAGCCCCGGTACGCCGTCGAGGGTGGGCGGGCGCGGTTCATCGGGCTTCCAACGGAAAGCGCGGCCGCCCTGGCGCGCGTCCCCGAGGAGAAGCTCCATTGGGTGGCCCAACCGGTCGGGCTGGGGCCGGGCATCGGCCTCACCGGTTGCGTCCCCCGGGAGACCGGGTACGAAGACACCGGGGGCCCCTTCTTCCTGGACCGCGGCGGCCAAAGGCCGGACCCCTTGGAGGACGACATGGCGATGTGGATCGCCACCGCCCGGGGGCTCGTGGTGTGTGTGGGTTGTTCCCATGCGGGGATCGTCAACACGCTCCGTTGCGCGCTGAAGCGGAGCGGCGCGGACCGCCTCCGGGCCGTCATCGGGGGGTTCCACCTGGTGGGGGCGGGGGAGGAGCGGATGGAGCGGACGCTGCGGGACCTCAAGGCGCTCAAGCCGGGACGGGTGGCCCCCTGCCACTGTACGGGGGACAGGGCCTTGGAGCGCCTGAAGAAAGCGTTCGGCCGCCGGTTCATTCCCGTGAGCGCCGGGGCCCGATTCATCTATTGATCGGCCCCCGGCGAGGGAACACCCACCCGCGATAGCGCCGCTGGGATCCGTTCGATCAGCTCGGCCACCGGCGTGGCCGGACTTAAGGTGTCCATAGCCCCCGTCCAGCGGTTGGCCTCGGCCGCCCGGACCGCCGCCTCCACGGGCGGCAGGCCGAGGGCGCACAGGACGGCCAGGATGCCCGTTAGGGTGTCCCCGGTCCCGCCGATGGCCTCCATGGCCTCGAAGGATGGACTTTCCACCGTTCGCACGATCCGCCCTTCCTGGACGATGGTGTCCACCCTTCCCTTCACGAGCAGATGCCTTGCCGCATTTCGGTGGCGGCAGGCGCGCTCGATCAGGGCCGGCACGCTCTCATTTTGGTGGAGGATGAATCCCCGTGTGTAGAATGGGTGCGGGGCCAACTCGTCGGCCAGGAACGCCAGCTCCCCGATATCCGGGGTGAAGAAATCGTAGGAGGGAGCGTGCCCGCTCATCTTCGCGACGTACATGTATCCTGCATCGGCGATCAAGATAGGTTTCTTCCTCATCGCCGCGATGGCGTTCAGGACCGCATTATGTCCGCGCACGTCCGGTTGGACATAGTGGAAGGCCAGCGCTTGAAAATCAAATTGCGCCAAATGCCGCTCCAGGAACTGATAGAGCCGACGGCTGCCCGCGCCCCTTCCAATGTCCCCAACCAGAAACGCATAGACCTCCGGGCCACCGTTGCATTCGGCCGCCTTCGCCGCCGCCCCCAGCAGCGCGGGGGTGCCGCGGGTGATGGGAAGACTTGTGTTCTGGATGCCGATGCATCCGTTTGAGAGGCGGACCTTCCCATGCGTCAGGGGGAAGTGCGGGTCAGGGATGGTTCCCACAATGCCCAGCATATCGGAGCAGCTCCTCATAAGCGAGTTGAAGCGCGTAGCCCCAGAGCGTATGTCCAAGATCTTTGGGGCGCGGGGATTCCGAAAGGGTTTTCCCCACCATCTCACGGGCCAGGTAGGGTACATCCGGGCATCCGCCGCCGGAGATATTGACGATTCTCATGTCATCTTTGGCGACGGTGATCTTCATATTGGCCGCCCTGACCATCCAGTAACTCCCAAAATCCTTTGCATGGAAAAGATCGACAGGGCTCAGGAGGGGATGGGTGACCGGCACAACGGAAAGGGGCGGCGTACCGGCGTTTTCAAGTTCCCTCTGGATCGTCAATTGTTCGATGAGAGGGAATTCAATGACCAGGTCACAGCCGGTTTGGAGGTCGGGGGGAGGCCCCATCACCCGGATGGGCCGGCCCGCGGCTTTCAGGACACCCTCAGCGCGGATGACTTCACTGGTTTGCTCGAAAACCAGAATCCCGCGGTCGGAGGATGCCCGGTCTTGTCGCCCGGCGTTCGGGCCGCGCTTTTTGAACCATTCCCACATCGATCAATCCTTGGTGATCAGGATCCGGTAGCCTTCCCCATCTTGCGAGATCGCTTTGGTCCGCCAGCCGTAGCTGGAGGCGGCTCGCGTGACGTTCTCCTTGGAGGTGTCCGTGTCCACCAGCACAACGATCTCGGTGCTCCGGCCGCTTTTGATCTCCTGCAAGGTCATGATGATCGGTTCAGGGCAGGATAAGCCCCGCGCATCCACTGTCTCAGCCATGGAAATCCTCCTTATTCAATTCGTGTCCGCAGCGCAAATCCAATGAAGATGCAGGCCAGCAGCCCGATGACCACGGCGGCGGCCCCGTGGACGCCGAGGCCGTCGGGTGAGCTGGCCAGGCCGAAATTATGGGCGAATGCCGCACCGACGATCATCCCGAGCACGAACACGGCCGCGTCGCCGTCCCCTTCGCCGGAAAGGAAGAGCTGCCGCCCCGGACAACCGCCGGCGAGGGCGAAGGCGAGGCCGGCCAGAGCCATGCCGGCGAAATTCCAGACATCCATGGTGTGGGCCACCGGCTGGCCGACAAATCCCGGATGAAACTGCCCCAGGAGCAGATTGGCGATAAAAGCGAAGATGATCAGGCTGATGAAGCCGCCCAGCAGGTGGGTCTGGCCGAACAGGAGCGTATCGCGGACGGCTCCCATCGTGCAGAACCGGCTGCGCTGGGCCAGAAAGCCGATGCCGATGCCGACCGCCAAGGAGATGAGCAACGGCGCGTGCATGGAGCCGGGCCCCTTCACGCTGTAAAAGAGCACGCCGCTCTTCTCCTGGCCCGCCACCCATGGAAAGAGGAGCATCAGGGTCAGGAACCCGGCCATCATCAGGGGCATCATCCACCCCACCGCGGCATGCGTCTTCTGCACGCGCCCCAGGGTGTAGCCGCGCTTGAGGAAGAGGGTGCCCACCCAGATGCCGGACACCAGCCCCAGCAGTCCCAAAATGGCATTATAATCCCCCCCGGCCAGCCGCAACGCGGCGCGCCAGGGACACCCCAAAAAGACCAGGGCGCCGATCATGGCGAAGACCCCCAGGACGAACCGGACAATGGGCGCCGACCCGACCCGGGGACGGAACTCACGGAACAGATAAGCGGCGGCCATTGAGCCGAGGACGAACCCGATGATCTCCGGCCGAAGGTATTGCACCACCGCGGCCCGGTGAAGGCCGAACGCGCCGGCCATGTCCCGTTCGAAGCAGGCCACGCAGATCCCCATGTTCCCCGGATTGCCCGCCTTCTGCAGCAGGGGAGCCAGGACGCCGATTACGGCTCCCACCCCGATGATGCCCCACCGCGTCGCGAAAATATTCTTCATGCTCATGGTCGGATGCCTCCCTTTTCAATCTTGCCCCGATCGTTCCAATCGACCGGGCAGGACAATTCGCAGGTATCGAATTGGTGCCGCTTGCCGCAGTAGGGGCAAGGTTCGGCCAGTGCCACCCGGGCATCCAGAACCTTTTCGCCGCCAGGCCCGATTCTGACCCCCTTGTACTCTACGATCTCGAACTGACCGCTGGTGAAGACTTGGCGCGTGTCGGGACATTGGAAAACGAGCTTCATTCGGTCACTCCCCGGCCAGGAGGGCTGCCCCGAGGGCGCCGATGAACTGGGGTCCGTCAGGGACCCGGATGGTGCGGCCGAGCATTTGCCCGAGCAGGACCCGCATGCAGGGGTTTCGGGCCACGCCGCCCGTGAAGATGATATCCCCCTCCGAGGAAACCCGCTGGAGCATCCCGGCGGCCCGCCGGATGACGCTGGCGTGCACACCCCGGGCGATCTCCCGGCGGTCGCTGCCCTTGGCGATCAGGGAAGTGACCTCGGATTCGGCGAAAACCGTGCACATGCTGGAGAGATGGACGGCGGTATCCGTCCGGAGGGCCTCCCGTCCGAACTCGTCGATGGCGAACCCCAGCGATCTGGCCATGATCTCCAGGAACTTGCCGGTCCCGGCGGCGCAGCGGTCGTTCATCTCGAATTTCGCCACCTTCCCGTCATCGCGGAGGGCGATGGCTTTGCTGTCCTGCCCTCCGATATCCAGCACCGTCCGCGCGTCAGGAAACACATGCCGTGCCCCCCGGGCATGGGCCTTGATCTCCGTGACCGTCGGGGCGTCATAGGCAAGTTCGAAGAGGTTCCGACCGTATCCGGTGGCCAGGATCCGGTCGTAACGCGCCTTGGCGTTCAGCTGTTTAACTTCCTCCATCGGGTCGAAGCCGGTGTTCGTCTCAAGGGCGTGAAGGACCCCGCCTTTTTCGTCCACAACTACCAATTCGATAGTGCGCGATCCAATATCGATTCCCGCAAAGCGCATGGCGTCGGCGCCCCCTCAACCTAATGGATCTGCTCGATGAAGGCCTCGATGCGGGTCTTGAGTTGGCCCGCGTCCTCCATGCTGTAGTCGGTCTCGATCCGGAGGCAGGGGATCCCCGCCTCTTCGAGGGCCCGTTCCACGGGGATGGATTCCATGAGATAGGGCTGGCAGAACTGCAGGCCGTAATGGATCACGCCTGCGGCCTTGTAAGCCGCGGCCATCTCCCGGATGTGGGCCAGGCGGTCGGGATTGGGGGTGAAAATGGCGCAGTCGATCCGGAAATAGCGGTCCACGATGGCTTCCATCATCTCCGCCGCCGTTCGGCCGGATGCATCCACGAGATTGCGGGCGCCCCGCTCCCCCACGCACGATTCTTCGCCGACGATCACCGCACCGGATGATTCCACGATCATAGGAAGTTTCCAATTGGGCACCGCCATGGGACAGCCGGAAAGGAGAATCCGCGGCGCCCCTTTCGGGAAGGCGCCCTTCCCTTCCGCGACCCGCTTCTCCAGTTCGTCGCAGATTTTGTGGACGGACGCCGTGAAGCGGGCGGGGTTGTCGTAGAAGGAGACCTGGTTGGCCAGGAGGGCGTCCAACCCGGAGATGGGGGCCGGGTCCGCCTTGCGGAGAGAGGAGAGGCGGTGCAGGGCGGCGCGCTTGGCGTTGACCGTTTGAATCGCCGGCCCGAGGGTCTCGGCCGTGACGGCGGTTCCCGTCATCCGTTCGAGCGCGGTTTTGAACCGGTAGTATTCGGCCGCCAGGAGCGCCCTTCCCTCGCCGGATTTGACCTGGGGAAGGTCCATGACATGCAGATTGCCGACCAGCGATCTCAGCGTTTCGTAGGATTTCTTCTTGCCGTCGCAGGTGTTTTCCCCCACGATCATGTCCGCGCTTTCCAGGTAGGGGCACACCTTGCCGAGTTTGAAGCCGAAGGACGACTTGATCAGGGCGCACGTGTTGCGGGGGAGAATCTTCTCCACCTCCTCCATCGCGAAATCGGCGCCGGAGCAGAGGCCCACCAGGGTGGCGTTGGCGGCCAGAACGATCTCCTCGGGCACAAAGACACAATAGGACCCGACGATCTTCCGGCCCGCCGCCTTTTCGTCCAGCAGTTCCTTGATGCGGAGGCCGTGCACCTCGCTCATGACAAAATCGAAATAGGACATCCCCTCCGGGCGGTCCTTTTGCGCAAGAAAGATGGACTCGTAGGCCTGTCCGAGAACGCTCAAAAGGGCGTCATGGTTCTTGAGGTCGAGTCCTAGGGTCTGCCACATCGAACGGTAATCTGCACTCATACGTTGCTCCTTTCTTGGGTTGTTGGCGAATGCCGGGCCGGCGGACGGATAGGCCCCGGCTTCGACACGCTTCCCTCCATCGGGGCTGGTTGGCCATGCCGAAGTCAAAACCACCTTTGACGACTTGTTTAAAATGACTTGTGCGCAGGCGCGTTTTTGGCTTGGGGGGCAGTCTAACCAGCCCGGTTAGCGGATGGTGACCCCTCAGGTGAAGCCAAAAACGAAACGCATATGCGTTCTCCTGGCAAACTTGAGTCCGCCGGTTTTATAGCATGACTCGAAAAACTCTGTCAACACGGCGAGGGCCAATCGGCTTTGGCGGGTCATGGCCGATGAGAGCAGCTCAGACCGGAGCCCCGGGCCGGGGCGTCGGCGGGGTTTCGTCTCCACCAGAATCCAGCGATGGGGCGCGTCGGTGCGGAGCGGCCCGCACCCGCCGCGTCCATAGGTTCGCGCAGCCACTTGGTCCGCCTGCCGTGCCTCGCGTGACCCGCCCCTCCGAGCGGTGGATCTCGGCAACGAAGGCCGGGCCCGCCTTGTCGAAGTCGATCAGGGCCAACCGTCCGCCGGACCGGAAGAGGCGGTCCCTCACCGACAGGACGAGGCCGGGGGCCGGCAAATGGTGAAAGGCGTCGGCCCTCCACGGCTGTTTGACCGCGGCCCTCTTCACCCCATTCGAGCCGGCGGTCTCCTTCCCGTTCATCAGCCGGATGGGAAGCGGGGTGCTGGGGACCCTCCTGGTCCTCTCCGCGGGGGTTCTGGTGTGTGCGGGCGCTTCCCACCTCCTTCGCTCGGGAGAGACGGAGAACGAGCGGTACACGCTCATCTCCCTGGGGCCGGCATCCGCATCGCCGGGCCGATCGTCGCCTCCGAGGGCCGACGGCAGGGGCTTGCGCGGTCCCGGGGGGCGTCGGGCGTCCCTCCCTCCCTTTTATTTGTGCTACCATGCGCCGATGCCCTGGCGCGCCCTCCTGTTGGCCCTTCCGCTCGGGGCCCTCGCGGCCCTGGCCCTGCCGCCCCATAACCACGGCTGGATCCTCTGGCCCGCCCTGGGGGGGTATTGCGCCCTTCTCCACGCCGATCGCGGGCGGACCGGGTTGGGTGCCGCCGGAGCCCTGGCCTTCGGGACGGCGTTCTATTATGTTTCGTTGTGGTGGATCCACCCCTTCCTTAAGGCCTTCGGCGGCATGAGCGCGGTCCCGGCGGCGCTTTTGCTCCTTGGGCTCTGCCTCTACCTGGGCGCCTTCCACGCCTATGCCTTCCTGGCGACCCGGCTCCTGCCGGAACGGTGGTTCCTGTGGACCTTCCCGGCTTCGTTCTGGGCCGTGGAGGCGCTGCGGGCCCGGCTCATCGGCGGGTTCCCCTGGAACCCGCTTTGCCTCCCGCTGACGGACCACCCGTCCCTCCTTCAACCCGCCTCCCTCCTGGGGATGCACGGCCTCAGCGCGCTCCTGGTGTTCACAGTCCTGGGGGGGGGCGTGCTCCTGCGGGAACGCCGTCCCGCCCTGGCCGGGGCCTGGGGAGGGATTCTGGCCGCGGCGGCGCTGTGGTCCGCGGTTTCGCTCCGTCACCCGGATCCGGGCGAACCCCTGCGCCTGGCCGCGGTCCAGCTCGACCTGGACGAGCGCAAGCGCTATTTCGAGGGCGACGACTTGGAGGGGTTGAAACAGGCGGTGGCGCTCACCGAGGCCGCCCTTCAACAGGAACCGGCGATGGTCCTGTGGCCTGAATCGGTCTTCCTCCACGGATGGGAGCCGGGGCGGCCGGGGACGGCGGAGGCCATCCGGCTTTCCCGCCAGGTCCCCCTGCTGCTGAACGCCAACTGGGCCGACGGGGGGCGGGTGTTCAATGCCGCCCTCCTGCTCCGGAACGGCGAGATCGCGGGGCGCTACGCCAAACGCAACCTCGTCCCCTTCGGCGAATACCTGCCCTTCCGCCCCCTGGTGGAGGCCCTGGGGATGAAGGTCATCGCCCGATCCGTCAGCGACTTTTCCCGCGGGACCCGGGCCGAGGTGCTGCAGGGCCCCGTCCCCCTGGGGGTGGCGCTGTGCTACGAGATCGTCTTCCCCCAGTTGCTGCGGCCGCAGGTGAGGAACGGCGCGAAGGTCCTCGTCGTGCTGACCAACGACGCCTGGTACGGCTTCTCGGGGGCCCCGGAGCAGCACTTCCGGCAGGCGCTCCTCCGCGCGGTCGAGTTCCACCGCCCCCTGGCGCGCGCCGCGCTGACCGGCATTTCGGGGTTCGCCGACGCCCACGGAAGGGTCATCGCGATGTTTCCGTCCGGCGTCAAGGGCCCCCTGGTGGCGGAGGTGACCCCCTCGGCACGGACCACCCCTTACGCTATCACCGGGGACGCGGTTCCGCTGGCCCTTGCCGCGGGGTTCGCCGCGCTCGCCCTGCGGGCCGGGTGGCGGCGCTTTCGATTGAAAAAGCAGGGCTGACGCGATACAATACCCCCCAATCCACGACAGGAGCGCCTCATGGCTATCGACGATGTCCTCGACAATTTCCGAAAATTGCGGAGCTGGCTTTGAGCCGGAGGCCGTCGAAGCGCAGCTGAAGCAGCTTGAAACCCAACTGGCCGACCCTAACCTCTGGAACGACAAAGCCCGGGCCGCCCAGCTCACCCGCCAAAAAGCAACGCTCGATGACCGAAAGGCCCTTCACGCCCGCTTCCGGGAGGCCGAGGAGGAGCTGAACACCCTGCTCGAGCTGCAGAAGGAGGGGGAGTCGGTCGAGGGCGATCTTGCCGCCTTCCTCGCCGTTTGGGAGCCGCGCCAGCGGGAGATTTTCCTCCAGGTCAAGCTCACCGGGCCCACCGATCGGAACAACGCCTACCTGGGCATCCACCCCGGGGCGGGGGGCACCGAGTCGCAGGACTGGGCCCAGATGCTGATGCGGATGTACCTGCGCTATTGCGAGCGGGAGGGGTGGACCGCCGAGATCTTGGAATACAGCCCCGGGGAGGAGGCGGGCATCAAGAATGTCCTCATCCTGGTCAAGGGGACCTATGCCTACGGCTACCTCAAGGGGGAGGCGGGCGTACACCGGCTGGTGCGCCTCTCCCCGTTCGACGCCGCCAAGCGGCGCCACACCTCCTTCGCCGCCGTGGACATCTACCCCGAGGTGGAGGATGATATCGACATCGAAATCAAAGAGTCCGACCTCCGCATCGATACCTACCGTTCCTCGGGCGCCGGCGGCCAGCACGTCAACGTCACCGACTCGGCCGTCCGCATCGTCCACATCCCCACCGGCATCGTGGTCACCTGCCAGAACGAGCGCTCGCAGATCAAGAACCGTGCCGTGGCCATGCGGGTCCTGAAGGCGCGGCTGTACGACATGGAGATGAAGAAGCGGTTGGAGGAGAAGGAGAAGACGGACGCCGCCAAGATGGACATCGCCTTCGGTTCCCAAATCCGCAACTATGTTCTCCACCCCTACCGGCAGGTCAAGGACGTCCGGTTCGGCCTGGAGACGGGCGACACCGACGCCGTCCTCGACGGCAAGATCCAACCGTTCATCGAGGCGTATTTAGAGCATTTGAAATGAAAGCCGTTCCCCGTTCCCCGTTCCCCGTTCCGCGAAATATCGACCCCATGTTTCTCCGCTGCGCGCCGCACGCCGCGCGCTGGACGGGGGAGGGCAGGCGAGGATGATCTATTGGTTCGCCCCCCCGCCCGGCTCGAAATCCGGCCTAGCGGTCTACGCTCGGGACCTTCTGCCGCAGCTCCGTAAACACGCCGAGGTGGAGTGGGTGCAGGCCGGAGCCGCGGTCCCAACGGGCGCCCGAAGGGTCTACAACCTGGGCAACCATCCCGCCAACGCCCCCGTCCTGGCCCGGGCGCTGGCCGAGCCCGACGCGGTGCTCCTGCACGACACCTGCCTTCACCACGCCGCCCTCGCCCTCGGCCGCTCCGAGGAGGCCTTTGGGGACGGCGGCCGTGCCGCCCGCCTTCGGGAGCGGGGGGTCTGGATGGAACCCTACGAGGTCCTCGATCCCGCCCTGCTCCCCCTCCTCGGGCGGCAGAAGCTCGTCCTGGTCCACTCTGAATATGCCAGGGAAACGCTGGCGATGCGGGGCGTGGAGACGCCCGTGGCGGTCATTCCCATGGGGGTGGTCGTCCCGGAGGGGAAGGCGGAGAAGGACCCCTGTTCCATCGGCCTCTTCGGCCACCTCGGGGCGAACCGGCGGGCGGAGGAGGTGCTGGACCGGACCCGCCGGCTCCGGAAGCGGTTCCCCGGTCTCGCCCTCAAGGCCGTCGGCGCCAGCGTGCCGGCGGCGCTGGACGGACAACCCGGCGTGGAGGTCCTCCGGGACCTCCCGGATGCGGAGTTCTTCTCCCAGCTGGCCCGGGTCACGGTCTTTTGGAACCTCCGATACCCCGTCACGGGGGAGACCTCGCTCACCACCCTGCAGGCGATGGCGCTGGGGACGGTGTGCGCGGTGCTCGATCTCGGGAGCTATGCCGAACTGCCGGACGACGCGGTCCTCAAGGTGGCACCGAACGAGGATTGGACGGAGGCGGTGGGCGCCCTATTGGCGGACGGCGGCAAACGGCTGGCGATGGAAGAGGCCGGGCGCGCCTGGGTCCGGGAGCGCCACAGCCCCGAACGATGGGCAACCGCCGTCGGAGAAGCGTTATGTGGATCGCGCAACTGAGGGAGCTCCTGGCCGGGCATCGGCCCGTCCTCATTCCGCCGGGGGAGAGGACGGTCGCGGCGGTGGTGGTGCCCCTGTCGGTGAATGACGGCGCGCTCCACGCCACCTTCATCCAGAGGACGGAAAAAGTGCACCACCCCGGCCAGATCTCCTTTCCGGGGGGGCAGGTGGAGGCGCGCGACGCCGACCTTTTCGCCGCGGCCCTGCGCGAGATGGAGGAAGAGATCGGGGTCCCCGGCCGGCTGGCCCTCCGCATCGGGGAGCTGTCCGACCAGATCACCCCGACGGGGTTCTGGATCCGCCCGTTCGTGGCGGCCATCCCGCACCAGGCGGTCTTCGCCATGCGCGACGCGGACGAGGTGCAGGACGCCTTCGCGCTGCCCTTGCTGGACCTGACGATCACGCGGGGGCGGGGGGGGGCGGAGTTCCACCACGGCGGCCGCCGAGTGTGGGGCGTCACGGCCCGCATCCTCGCCGAACTCCTGGAGGTGATGGGGAAGGCGCTATAGGTTCTCCCCCCGCCCGATTCAAGGTTCGAAGTTGGAAGCCGAACCGGCATGCCGGCAATAATCGATCCGGAGGTTCCCATGATCACCGTTCTGCTCGTCGTCATCGTCGTCCTCCTCGTGTTCGTCGCCGGGGGGATCGTCTATCTCCTCCGGCGACGACCGGCGGAGGAGCCCCTGCTGAAGATGGAATCGTCGCTCAAGGACCGGTTTCTCGAGTTCCAGGCCTCCCTCGCCGGGCAGCTGGGCCAGAACCGGGAGGCGGTGGCCCAGGCCAATACGATCGTGGCCGACCATGGGATGAAGACCCTCGAAAACCTGAAGGCCATGCAGGAGACCCTCCAGCGCCTCATCCGGCAGCAGGAGGAGGCCCGGCAGCTGGGGCAGGCGCTCAAGGACGTCCTGTGGACCCCCAAGCTGCGGGGCAGTTTCGGCGAAAAGATGCTGGAGGAGTACCTGGGCGCCGCCGTGCCCGAGGGGATCTGGGAGCGGCAATACCCCATCGACGGCGGCGATCGGGTGGACGCCGCCCTGATCTACAACAAGGTCGTCATCCCCATCGACGCCAAGTTCCCCCGCGAGGCCTACAACCGCTACCTCGCCGCGGAAAATCCCGAGGACAGAAGGCGGTTCTGGAAGGAGCACGAAGCCGCCGTCAAGGCCCATATCAAGAGCATCAAGTCCAAGTACGTCAAGCCGCAGAAGGGGACCGCCGACTTCGCCCTCATGTTCATTCCATCGGAGTCGGTCTATTACGAGACGGTGGCGGAGAAGAACGCCTTCGGCGAGGAGAACGGCATCTACGACGCCGCGCGGGAGGCGGGCGTCATCCCGGTCAGCCCCTCCACCTTCTACCCCTTCCTCCACTTGCTCCTGATGGGCCTGCAGAACCTGGAGATCGTCAAAAGCGCCCAGCGGCTGAAGGAATCCCTGGCCAAACTGGAGACCCACTTCGAGGCCTTCAAGACGCAGTACGATTCCGTGGGGGCCGCCCTGGAGAAGGCCGTCAAGGCCTACGGCACCGCCGGCACCCACATGGAGCGCTACCGGAGCGCGGTGGAGAAGGCGGTCAACCTGAAGGAGCTGGACGCGCTGGCGGAGGCGCCCTCCACCGATGCGCCGTAGAACCGGCGGCGGCCAGCGCCGTGCGCCCCGCTTCGGAGGGCCTCATCGAAGGCATGGGGCCCACCATGTCCCCTCCTGGGCCGGGCGTTGACGGCGGGGGCTACACCGGGCGTATCCAGCGCCGTCCCATGTACCGCCGGGTGAGCAGGACCGCTTGGACGAGCTGGGAGGCGTTCATGGCCCACCAAACGGCGGGGGCGCCGAACCCGAGGACGATGCCGAAGAACCAGGCGGCGGGGATGCGGACGAGCCACACGGCCCCGGCGATGCGGAGCATGGTGGCGCGGGTGTCGCCGGCCCCCGAGAGGCCGCCGCTGAGGATGACCCCCCAGGCCATCAGCGGTTCGCTCAGAAAGGCGATATAGAGATATCGGACCGTCTCCTCGGCCACGACGGCATTGGGGGTGACGAGGCCGGCGATGGCGCGGGCGTTGAGGAGGACCAGGCCGGTCATGACCGTCACCACGGCCACCCCCAGGCCGGCCGTGGCCATCCCGCCGCGGTAGGCGTGGTCGTCCTCCTTCCGTCCGAGGAAGTTGCCGACGATGACGGCGTTGGCCATGTTGAAGGCGAACGCGGGGAGGAAGACGAGGGCTTCGATGCGCAGGCCGTTGGTGAAGGCGGCGAGGACCTCCACCCGGCGCTCGGGGAGCTGGCTGAGGAGGAGGAAGAGGACCATGGAGGCCAGTTGCCACAGCACCTGCAGGAGGCCGATCGGCCAGCCGACGGACACCATCTTCCCCAGCAGGCCGCCGGCCACGTTCAGCCCGCCCCGGAGCGAGGAGCGGAACCGGGCCAGGTTGACGACGGCGCCGAGGGTGACGGCCGCGGCGGTGGAGAGGGCGATCCCTCGGAAGCCGAGAGGGGTGCGGAAGCTGAGGACGAGGTTGAGGCCGATGTTGACCGCGCAGGTCAGGGCCATCGTGGCGAGGGACTCCCGGACGCGGCCGGAGGCGCGCAGGAGCCCGTTGGTGTTGATGAGGATGTAATGGAACACCAGCCCGGCGGCGAAAATGGAGACGAGGGGGGCAGCGAAGGGCTTGATCTCGGCGGGGACCTCCATGAGCCGGATAATGAACGGCGACAGGAGGATGCCGGCGAGCCCCAGCGCCAGCCCGGCCCCCAGGGTCCCGGCAATGGCGGTGGCCAGGGCGCGCCGGTAATCGGGCGCATGCTGGTCGGCCGCCAGGCGGCTGACCACCGAAACGGTCCCGGCAGTGAAGGCGTTGCCCAGGATGGTGAAGATGAAGTAGATCTGGGTGACCAGGCCGTAGGCCGCCTGCACCTCCTTGCCGATGCGCCCGGCGATCCAGACGTCGGTGAAGGCGATGGCAAACTCGAAGAGCATGATCAGCGTCATGGGCCAGGCGACGGCCCAGCTGCGGTGCATCAGCGCTCGGGTCGAAGAGGGGGGGGGGGGGGATTCGGTCGGCATGGGCGTCAGGCTGGTCATTCTAACACGGGCCTCCGGCGGGCCGACCGATGAGCCCCTTGCCATGGATGCCCTCCGGCCCTGCACGGTTAGCGCGGAAAAGGGGGCGCGAAACGCTGCAGGCGGAACGGATAGAGGAAAAGCATTGGAAGGGATGCAACCAAGCCGCGGCCGACCCTCCCCGAGCCGGGTCCCTGTTCATGCGGCGCACTGCTGACCGCCATCGATCCTGATGCGGATCCCCGCCTGCAACGCGGCAATGAAGACCCCTGGCGCCATCGTCCGGGGGCGATAACGAAGGGCTGCGTGGATCGTTAGGCATCCTCGGGCGCTTGGCCGGTTCCCCCGGCCGCCCGCATCCGCCTCCGGATTTCCTCGATCTTTTCCAGGACTTCTCCGTATCGCTTCTCCGCCCCGCGGCCCGAGGGGCGGTAGAACTTCATCCCCCGGAGCGGGTCGGGGAGACACTCCATGCCCGTCGTCCCCTCGGGGCGGTCGTGGGCGTATTCGTAGCCCGCGCCGTAGCCCAGCTCCCGCATCAATCCCGTGGGGGCGTTGCGGATCGCCAGGGGCACCGGGAGGGAGTGGGTCTCCTCGGCCATTTTCAGGGCTTTGCCGTAGCCGGCGTACAGGGCGTTGGACTTGGGGGCGAGGGCAAGGTAAACCGCGGCCTCGGCCAAGGCCAGGGCCCCCTCGGGCATGCCGACGAAGTGCACGGCCTCCTTGGCCGCGAGGGCCAGCGGGAGAGCCTGCGGGTCGGCCAGGCCGATATCCTCGCTCGCGGCGCGGACGAGGCGGCGGGCGACGAAGAGGGGGTCCTCCCCGGCCGCGAGCATCCGGGCCAGCCAATAGAGGGCCGCGTCGGGCTCGGAGTTGCGGACCGCCTTGTGGAGGGCGGAAATCAGGTTGTAATGCTCCTCACCGCCGGCGTCATAGAGGGGGATGGGGCGCTGGGCCACGGTCCGGACGGTTTCCGGCGTGACGGGGCCGCCCCCGCGGGCGGCCAGCTCCAGGAGATTGTAGGCCTTGCGGGCGTCGCCTCCGGAGAGGGTGACGATGGCGTCCACCGCCGCGGGGGTCACGTCCACGGCCAGGGGCAGGCCGCGCTCGCGGTCGTCCATCGCCCGCCGGAGGAGACCGGCGAGCTCGCCGGGGGCCAACGGTCGCAGGACTACCACCTTGACGCGGGAGAGGAGGGCGGCGTTGAGCTCGAAGGAGGGGTTTTCGGTGGTGGCGCCCAGGAGGGTGATGGAGCCGTCCTCGATGGAATGGAGGAAGGCGTCCTGCTGGGTTTTGTTGAACCGGTGGATCTCGTCCACGAACAGCAGGAGGCCGCCCGACCGAGCGGCCGCCGCGCACGCCTCCTTGATCTCCTTGATGCCGCTGGTGACGGCCGAGAAGGCGAGGAAGGGGCGGTCCAACAGGCGGGCCAGGAGGCGGGCCAGGGTGGTCTTCCCGCATCCCGGGGGCCCCCAGAAGACCGTGGAGGGGAGGAAGCGGGTGTCCAGGCAGGCGCGCAGGAAGCCCCCCGGTTCGATCAGGGCGCCGATCCCGGCCATCTCCTCGAGCGCCCGCGGGCGCATCCGCTCGGCCAGCGGGACCGACGCGGCGCCGAACAGGTTCTGCTGGGCCATCGTGTTATGATAACAAATCATGATCATTGCGGGGATCGACGAGGCCGGCCGCGGCTGCTGCCTGGGTCCGATGGTGGTGGCGTGCCTGTGGCTGGACCATGGGACAGTCCCGCTCCTGCGGGAGTTGGGGGTGCGCGATTCCAAACGGGTCGCCCCGGTGCGGCGAACGGTCCTGTTCCAGACTTTGGCGGAGCGGGGCTTTCGGTTCGCGGCGCGTTTCGCCTTTCCGGAGGAGATCGACCGGGAGAACCTGAACCGGCTCCACTTCCGGAAGACCGCCGAACTCATCGCCGAGGCGGACGCCGACGTCACCTTCGTGGACGCCCCCGTCCCGCCGCGCGGCCTTCCGAAATACCGCCGCGAACTGTTCCAGGCCACCGGCCGGAAGGTCTATCCGCTCAACCGGGCCGACGAGCGGATCCCCGTCGTGGCGGCGGCCTCCATCGTGGCCAAGGTGGTGCGGGACCAAATGACGGCCTATCTCAAAGCCACCGTGGGCGACTTCGGGTCCGGCTACCCGTCCGACCCCCGCACCGCGGCCTGGCTGGCCGTGCACCGCGACGCCGCGGTGGTGCGGAAACTGCTGAGGACGAAATGGAACCTAAAGACGGCGTAAGGATCTTCCGCCTCCACGGACGGTTCGATCGGGTCTACGTCTATGAGGTGGACGGCCTGATGATCGACTGCGGCCCCCCGACTGCCCGACGCGCCGTCGCCGGGCTCCTGGATCGGCTGAAGCCCGCCCAGGCGGTCCTGACCCACTACCATGAGCAGCACAGCGGGAACGCCGACCTGCTGAACGAGCGGGGGATCGTTCCCTACCTCCACCCCGACGGTCTCGAGTTCCTGAAGGAGGGTTTCCCGCCGCAGCTTCTCTACCGCCGCCTTCTCTACGGCCGTCCCCCCCGCGCCCGATTCCAGCCCCTCGCCGGCGAGGTCCGCACCCCGCAGTTCCGCTTCCAGGTGCTGCCGCTGCCCGGCCACTGCCCTGGGCATGTGGGGCTGTACGAGCCCGAGCGGGAGTGGCTGTTCGCCGGGGACCTCTATGCCGGCACCCTCATCACCAGCATGAAGGAGGAGGAGGACCTGGAGGAGTACATCGCCAGTTACGAGCGGATCCGGACCCTTCCGATCCGGGTTCTCTATGCCTCCCACATCGGCTCCATCACCGACCCCAAGTACCTGATCGAGAACAAGTGGTTCAACCTCACCGCGATCCGGGACACGATCGTGGGCATGAAAAATCGGAGGATGAAGTTCGGTCAGATTAAGCGGGCGATGCGGATGAAGGAGGGGTGGTGCTACTACCTGACCCAGGGTGACTTCGCCAAAGCCCATTTCATCACCAGCGTTTTCGAGCACCTGGCGGAGCAGAAGCGCTCCGAGAGCTAACGCCCTCCCGGCCGTTGCAGCAGGAGGAAATACTCCTGGTTCCCCTTGGGCCCCTTGAGTTCGCTGGCACAGCGCCCGCGGACCTCCAGACCGAGGGCGTGGGCGTGCGCCTCCACCTTCTCCACGGCCGCCGCCCGGTCTCCCTCGCGCCGGACCACCCCGCCGCGGGGGATGCGCTCCCGCCCCAGCTCGAACTGCGGCTTGACCATGGGGAGGAGGAGTCCGCCCGGCCGGACCGTCGGGACCAGGGGGGGGAGGACCAAGGTGAGCGAGATGAACGAGACGTCGACGGTGACCAGGTCGATTGGCTCGGGCACCAGGGCGGCATCGAAGCAGCGGGCGTTGACCGCCTCCAAGGGGACGACGCGGGGGTCGCGGAGGAGTTTCCCGTGGAGCAGGGAGCGCCCCACGTCGAGGGCGTACACCCGCGCGGCGCCGTGCTGGAGGAGGCAGTCGGTGAACCCGCCGGTGGAGGCCCCCACGTCCAGGCAGGTCCACCCCACCGGCGCGAGGCCGAACGCGCGGAGGGCGCCTTCCAGCTTGTAGCCGCCCCGAGAGCAGTAGCGCTCCTCTTCCTTGAGGCGGACCGCGAGGTCCTCGGGCACCGCCGCCCCGGGCTTGTCCAGCCGGCCCGCCGGGCCGAAGACCTTCCCCAGCCGGATGAGAATCTGCGCCTCATGGCGGGTGGCCGCCAGTCCGCGGGCGACGAGGAGGAGGTCCAGGCGCGTCTTTGACATGGATTTCCGGGGAGATTATAATACCAGCGGATATGATCAACCTTGTTTTGTGCCTCACCCTGCTTGCCGCTCCCGCCGCCGCGCTGGACATCCCCCTGTTGGACCTCGACGGCCGTCCGGCCGGCAGCGTGGCCGACTTCAAGGGCCAGGCGGTCGTCCTCAACTTCTGGGCCACGTGGTGCAAGCCCTGCCAGATCGAGCTTCCGGAACTGCAGAAGATCGCGCGCGAGCGCGCCGGGCAGAAGGTGCGGATCCTTACGGTCAACCTCGACGCCTCGGCGGAAGCGGCTAAAAAGTACATCGAGAAGAGGAAAATCAACCTGCCGGCCTATCGCGTCAAGCCCGAAGTGGTCCGGGCGCTCAACCTTCAATCGGTCCCCGTCACCATCGTCTTCGACCCCAAGGGGCAAGTGGCGGACTCGTGGGAGGGGCTGCCCGGCGATTTCCACCGCAGGATCAATGCGCTCCTCGATTCCATGTAAGGAGGTCCCCATGAAACGGACCCTGGCGTTCCTCGCGGTCGTGCTGCTGGCGCTTCCCGCCGCCGCCGCGTTCCGGGAGGGGAGTTCGGAGTTCGAGCTGTTCGCCGGCTCCCATCTGGGCGACAGCTTCACCTTCGAGAACGAGGGCGGCATCGACCTGGAAATGGAGCTGGAGGACTCGCTGCTGCTTGGGATGCGGGGCTCCTACTTCTTCTCCGACGGGTTCTCGGTCGAAATGATGATCGCGGGGACCCGGACGGAGACCTGGGAGGGACAGGACTTCGACCTCTATTACTTCCAGGGCAACGCCACCTACCAGTTCGGCCACGGCGCCTTCTCCCCGTTCTTCACGGTCGGGATGGGCCTGGCCATGCTGGACCATCCGGTCCTCGACGAGGACTGGGGCTGGCACGAGGATTCCGACGCGGAGTTCGCCTGGAACTTCGGGGGGGGCTTCAAGGTCTATTTCAGCCCCAACTTCGCCTTCCGGGCCGACATCCGGGCCTACTGGATCAACACCGGCGAGGAGGACTACTGGGAGGACGACTGCTGGGACCATTACGACGACTGCGACTACTGGGAGGACTCGCTGGACACCACCGAGGTCTCCGCCGGCTTCGTCGTCCGGTTCTGACCATGGACATCAAGATCCCGCGGCGCACCATCACCGCCCGGGTGTTCTTCCACCGGTACGGGGAGGAGGCGTGCGACTTCTTCCTGGCGGAAAGCTCCGAGCGGCACCAGGGCCCCGAGACGCTCGACGAGTTCCTGAACCTGGATCCCCGCGAGTTTATCCCCATCCGGATGCGCGACAGCGGCAACATCGTCCTCATCAGCAAGAAATTCATCGAGGCGGTCACCGTCCCGGCGGACAGCCCGGCTTTGGAGAGCGACCACGGCGTCCCTCCCACGCGGGAGGCGAAACTGAAGGTCACCATGACCGACGACCGCACCTACGTGGGAACCCTCCGCATCTTCGGCCCCGCCTACGAGGCGCGGGTGACGGACTTCATGAACGCGCCCGGCGCCTTCTTCCAGCTGCATACCGAGGCGGGGGTGTGCTACATCAACAAGTTCTACTTGAGCCGCCTCGAGGAGATTTGAGCCAAGCGCAGGGTCCGGCGTTCCCCAAGCGGGCATGGGCCCGCTTTTTGTTCCTGGCCGCGACCCTGGCGGCCGCCGCCGTCCTTCTCTTCTCCGTTGCGCGCTCGACCTCCCCCGCCTTCGACGAGAACATCTACCCGCCCGCCGGGGCCAGCTACCTCCGGACCGGAGACTTCCGCCTCAATCTGGAGCACCCGCCCCTCTCCAAGGTCCTGTTCGGCCTCCCGTTGCTCGGCAGGACCTCCCCCGCCGACTTCCGCTCCCAGGCATGGGGTCAGGGGAACCAGATCGCCTTTGGCCTCGAGATGCTGTACGGAGTCGGCAGGGACCGCGGGGCCGGGGTCTTCCGCGCCCGGAGCGTGGCCGCCGCCTGCGCCCTCCTCCTCCTGGTCGCCGTCCTCGCAGCCGCGAGGGCCCGGTTCGGCGCGGCCGCCGCCGGGCTGGGGGGCGTCCTGTTGGCGCTCACCCCGGACCTCCTGGCTTATGGCACCCTGGCCACCCCCGACATCGTAGTGGCGCTGTTCATGTTCCTCGCCACCCTCGCCGGGTTGAAGTTCTTCGAGGCCCCCGCATGGGGTAGGGGATTGCTTTTTGCCTTTTTCACCGGCCTGGCGCTCCTTTCCAAGCACACCGCCCTTTTGCTGTTCCCCTATTTCGCCGTCGTCGGGGGAGGAATGCTGTGGAAGCGGCGGCCGCCCGCCGCCAAGGCCGCCGCCGGCCTGCTGGCCTTCCTCCTCGTCGTCGGGCTGGTGGTTTGGGCCGGATATTTCTTCCATGGCCAGCCGGAGATTAGGAAGCGGTTCGACCTTCCCGCTATCCCCTTGCCGGCGGCCTACCTCGCGGGATTCAAGATCTCGAACGAGCTCATCGCCCACCGGCTCACCTATTTCCTCGGGGCGCCTCATCCGGGCCACCCGCGGATGTTCTTTCCCGTCTCTTTCCTCCTGAAAACCCCCATCCCCCTGCTGATCCTATTTTTCCTTTCCCTGCGTCTCGTGCCGCTTCGCGCCTCGTGGCCGTACTGGCTGTTCTGCCTGCTTCTGTTCCTCTCGGCCGTGGCGTCGCCGTTTCCGTTCGGCCAGCGGTACCTCCTGCCCATGGTCCCGTTCATGGCCCTGCTGGCGGGGGCGGCCGGGGCGAAGCTGATGGAGAAGCCGTGGGACCGGGCCTTCCTGGGGCTCCTCCTGGCTTGGCTGGGGTGGGGGACGCTCTCGAACCATCCCCACCACCTGGCCTACTTCAACGAGTTCGCCGGGGATCGGGATCGGGCCTACCGCCTCTTTGTAGACGCCAACCTCGACTGGGGGACGGAACTACCGGCACTGAAAAGGTGGTTGGAGGAGCAGGGGATCCCGAACATCCGCCTCAGCTATTTCGGCACTACGGACCCTGCCGCCTATTTGCTGTCCTACATCCCCCTGCCCGCCACACACCAGGACCTTTATTATCCGGAACGGATCCAGAGCCCGGTCATCGTCCCCGACGGCGCCCTCATCGCCGTCAGCGCCACCAACCTCGCCGGATTGTACCAGCCGCGGTACTTCGACGAAGTGGTCGATCTCGAGCGGCCCGAAGCCGTCTTGGGGCGGGCCATCCTCGTCTTCAAGACGCGGGGGAACTGGACCTTCACCCACCGCCCCGGGCGGGTCCCGGCCTGGAGCGTGGAACGGGTGGTCCCGTGATCCCTCGCCTCCTCCTGGGGCTGGTCCTGGCCTCGGGCCCCTTCCCGTGGCCCCACGACGCCGCCTCCGTCCCCCTCTCCAATCGGATCGCCGCCCCTTCCGGATACCATCGGATTCCCCTCGGGCCGGACGCGTTCGGCACGTTCCTGCGCGCCCTGCCGGTCCGGGCGGGGGACCCGCCCGTCCGGCTGCACGACGGCACTCTGAAAGGGAGGCAGGACGTCCACGCCGCCGTTCTGGACATCGAAACGGGACCCCGCGATCTCTAGTGTAGTGTCTCACACGCTTCTTTACACCCTAATGTTGCATTAAATGACGAAAACTAATGTTCTCTATCAGGCGGCTT